>DASXSP010000076.1:0-55012 GCA_036505865.1 Casimicrobiaceae bacterium | reverse complement strand
GGCTCGATATGGAAACAGCGTTTCTCTTCCGCGACGTATGCGCGGTTCCAGCCGTCGCGCGAAGTCGACGGCGATTGCCCAATCCGCGCGCGCTTCGCCGGGCGGTGCGATTGCCGCGCGGACGCGTGAAATTCGCCGCTCGGAATTCGTGACCGTGCCCTCTTTCTCGCCCCACGTGGCAGCAGGCAACAGCACGTCCGCGTACGCTTCCGTCTCGGTGCCGCGATAAGCTTCCTGCAACACGACGAGCTCGGCGCGAGCGAGCGCTTTCCGCACCGTCGCTTGGTCCGGCATCGATTGCGCGGGATTCGTGCACGCGATCCAGACCATCTTCACCTCGCCGGCGGCAAGCGCGTCGAACAGCTCCACTGCCGTCAATCCGGGACGAGCCGGCACATCGTCGACACCCCACAGCGCGGCGATCTCGGCACGATCTGCTGCGTTGCAGAGATCGCGATGCGCCGACAATAGATTCGCCATGCCGCCCACTTCGCGTCCACCCATCGCGTTCGGCTGGCCCGTCAACGAGAACGGTCCAGCACCCGGGCGCCCGATCTGACCGGTAGCCAGATGCAGGTTGATGAGCGCGGCATTCTTCGCGGTTCCAGCCGACGATTGATTGAGTCCTTGGCAATAGAGCGACAGCGTCGGACCCTCGGCAAACCAGCGTGCCGCCTGCACGAGGTCGTTTTCCGCGATCCCGCAGATTTCCGCGGTCGCGCGCGGTGTGAATTCGCGAACGATTTCCTTCAGAGCATCGAAGCCGCTCGTGTGCTTGGCGATGAACGCGCGATCGACGCGTTCATCCCACAACATCAAATGCAGCATGCCGTGAAACAGCGCGACGTCCGTTCCCGGCTCGATCGCGAGATGCAAGTCAGCGGACGACGCAGTCGCTGTCACGCGCGGATCGACGACGATGATCCTGACCGATGGATCGCGCGCTTTGGCCGCTTCAACGCGGCGATAAAGAATCGGATGTGCCCACGCGGCGTTCGAGCCGGCGATGAAGAAGCAACGCGCATCGTCGATGTCGTCGTAACACGCGGGTGGAGCGTCGGCGCCAAGCGTCGCTTTGTAGCCGGCAACCGCGCTCGACATGCAGAGGCGCGAATTCGTGTCGACGTTGTTCGTGCCGATGAGACCCTTGGCCAGCTTGTTGAAGACGTAATAGTCCTCGGTCAACAGCTGGCCGGAGATATAGAACGCGACACTGTCGGGGCCGTGTGCCTGAATACAGGCGGCAAAACGATCGGCAAGTGAATCGAGCGTCGTGTCCCACGATGCTCGAGTAAAGGGAGCGCCTTTCGCCGGGCGAACCAACGGATGAAGCGCCCTCGCCGTCATCGCTGCTGGCGCGGCGGTCAGATGGAGCGTGCGCCCCTTCGTGCAAAGCTGTCCATGATTCGCCGGATGATCAGGGTCGCCTCTTACGCCGACGATCGACGTCGCATCGTGCTCGATGATGACGCCGCAACCCACACCGCAGTATGGACAAGTCGTGCGCGTCTCCACGCTTGACTAACGCATGTCGTCCAACGCGACATGCACAACGCCGCCGTCGACATGCACGGCAAACGTGTGCGCGCAGCCTTGGTCAGGTGCGATCGCGCAGCCGGACGCAAGCTCGATCGTCCAATTGTGCAACGGACACGCAACGCGGTCGCCGAACACGATGCCCTGCGACAGCGGCCCGCCTTTGTGCGGGCAACGGTCACGCAGCGCGAACACGCGATTGTCAGCGGTACGAAACAGCGCGACGTTGCCGCCGCGATCCTCGGGCCGGCGGATGACGCGCGCGCCGAGTCGCGGAATGTCTTCGACTCGACAAATGGGGACGAATGACGATCGTGTCGAAGCGGCCGTCCGTTCGAATGCGGCTGCCTCGTTCATGTAAATACCCCCACGCTTGCGGCTGTCGCCGCTGCGCTGCCCCCAGAGGGGGCGTAGTGAGCGCCTTGGGACGGCCCTGCGGCGCTCATGCGGGTACGAGCGGTTCGTACTGCCGTGCGTCGATTCGCGCGCGCTCGAGCTCATGCCACGGATCAGGTTCGCCGTCGAGCGCGAACTGCAGCCGCTCCCATAACGCACATCGCTCCGCCGCATCGTCGATGATCCTTTTCTTGACGTAATCGAGGCCGACGCGCGCAACAAAGTGGACGGTCCGCTCAAGATACCAGCCTTCCTCGCGGTAAAGCTGAAGGAATGCGCCCGCGTATTCGAGGACCTCTTCGCGCGTCTTCACCTTGACGAAAAATTGCGCGACTTCGGTCTTGATGCCGCCATTGCCGGCGACATAGATTTCCCATCCGGAGTCGACGCCGATCACGCCGACATCCTTGATACCCGATTCGGCGCAATTGCGCGGACAACCGGACACCGCGAGCTTGACCTTGTGCGGCGCATACATTCGCCACAGCGCGCGTTCCAGTTCCTTGCCCATCGTCGTCGAATCCTGCGTGCCGAAGCGGCACCAATCGCTGCCGACGCAGGTCTTCACCGTGCGGAGCGCCTTCGCATACGCGTGTCCCGACGGCATGCCGAGATCGCTCCAGACTTGCGGCAAGTCTTCCTTCTTCACGCCGAGCAAGTCGATCCGCTGGCCGCCAGTCACTTTGACCGTCGGTATCTTGTATTTGTCGACGACGTCGGCGATGCGGCGCAATTCGGTGGCTGATGTTTCGCCGCCCCACATTCGCGGCACGACCGAAAACGTGCCGTTCTTCTGAATGTTGGCATGCGCGCGCTCGTTGATGAAGCGCGATTGCGGATCGTCCTCTGCCTCGTGCGGCCACGTCGAGATCAGATAATAGTTGAGCGCGGGGCGGCATGTCGCGCATCCGTTCGGCGTTCGCCATTCGAGAAAATGCATCGCATCGGCAATCGTCAGCAGATGGTGCGCGCGAATCGCGTCGCGAGTCTCTTGATGCGTGCGGTCGGTGCACGCGCAAATCGGCTTCAGCTTCGGCGTGACCGAATAGTCGCTGCCCGCCGTTGCGATCAATAGCTGCTCGACCAACCCGGTGCACGAGCCGCATGACGACGATGCTTTCGTGTGCTTGCGCACGTCGTCGAGCGTGAAGAGGCCCTTGTCCTTGATCGCGCGCACGATCGTGCCCTTCGCGACGCCGTTGCAGCCGCAGACTTCCGCGGTGTCGGCCATCGAGAGCGCGCGCGATTGCCCCTGATGGCCCGTATCGCCGAGGTTTGCCTCACCTAACATCAGCCGGTCGCGGATTTCGGCAATGTTCCGGCGATCGCGCATCAGCCGGAAGTACCACGCGCCGTCGACGGTGTCGCCGTAGAGGACGCTGCCGACCAGCTTGTCGTCTTTGAGCACCAGCTTCTTGTAGACGCCGTTGCATGGGTCGGAAAGAACGATTTCCTCGGTGTTGTCACCGCCGATAAAATTACCGGCCGAAAAGAGATCGACGCCGGTGACTTTGAGCTTGGTCGACAGTTGCGAGCCGGCATACTGACCGATGCCGTATCCCGCAAGATGGTTGGCGCATACCTTCGCCATCTCGAACAGCGGCGCGACGAGGCCGTAGACCTGCCCGCGATGCGCGACGCACTCGCCGATCGCGTAGATGCGCGGATCGAACGTCTGCAGCGTGTCGTTCACCACGATTCCGCGATCGCAATGCAAACCCGCTCTCTTCGCGAGATCGACGTTGGGACGGATGCCAACCGCCATGACGACCAGATCGGCCGCCAAGGTTTCGCCGTCTGCCAAGCGCACGCCGCATACGCGGCCGTTTTCGCCGGCGAGCAACGCCTCCGTTTTCGCCTCGAGCCGGAACGCGAGTCCTTTGCTTTCGAGCGATCGCTGTAACAAGTCAGCCGCCGTACGATCGAGCTGACGTTCCATCAGCCAGGGCATGAGATGGACAACCGTCACGTTCATGCCGCGACGGTTGAGACCGTTGGCAGCTTCGAGACCGAGCAGACCTCCACCGATCACGACGGCGCGCTTGAAACGGGAGGCAGCGTCGATCATCGCTTCGGTATCCGCGATGTCGCGATAAGTGATGACGCCCGGAAGGTTCGTAGCCGGAATCGGCAGGATGAATGGATTCGATCCGGTGGCGAGGAGCAGGCGGTCGTATGGCGCTACCGTGCCATCGTCAGCCTCGATGACGCGGCGCGCGCGATCGATTCGCGTGACTTTCGTTCCGGTACGGAGCTCGATGCCATGCTCGGCGTACCACTCATGCGGATTCAGAACAATTTCCGAGAGCGTCTGTTCGCCTGCCAACACCGGCGACAGCAGGATGCGGTTGTAATTCGGATGCGGCTCGGCGCCGAACACGGTGATCTCGTAGAGGTCAGGCGCGAGCTTCAGCAACTCCTCGATGGTGCGAATTCCCGCCATGCCATTGCCGACGACGACAAGCTTCGGTCTGGATAGCGAAACCCTGGCGTTCATCGGAACACGCGACGTGAGCGCCGCAGGGCTGTCCCAAGGCGCGAACTGCTCCCCCTTTGGGGGCAGCGCAGCGGCGCAGCCGCAAGCGTGGGGGTCGTCATCATGCGGCTTCGACGTGGGCTTGCCGGCGATAGAGAAATTCGAGCACCGCCGTTCGGTAGTGGTGATAGCGTGGTTCTTCGGCGAGCGCGATCCGGTCGCGCGGACGCGGCAAATCGATCGCCAACACCTCGCCGATCGTCGCCGCCGGACCATTGGTCATCATCACGATGCGGTCCGCCAACAGCACGGCTTCGTCGACGTCGTGCGTCACCATCAACACGGTGCTCGGTCCACTGCCGTCGCCATGAGCGACGATTTTCATCAGCTCATCCTGCAATTTGGCGCGCGTCAGGGCGTCGAGCGCGCCGAACGGCTCGTCCAGCAACAGCACTTTAGGTTCCATCGCGAGCGCACGCGCGATGCCGACCCGCTGCTTCATTCCGCCCGAGATTTCATGGGGAAATTTGTGCTCGGCATGCGTTAGGCCGACGAGCGCCAATGCGTCATGCGTGCGTTGATTCTGAGCAGCACGAGATTCCACGCCGCCGAACACTCGCTCGACGGCGAGATGAACGTTGCCGAAGCACGTGAGCCACGGCAGCAGCGAATGATTCTGAAAAACGACGCCGCGGTCGGGACCGGGGCCCGCGATCTCGCGTCCCGCGCATAACAGCACGCCGGTCGTTTGCTTCAAAAGACCCGCGATCAGATTCAACAGTGTCGTCTTGCCGCAGCCAGAATGGCCGATCAATGCAATGAACTGGCCCTTCTGCACCCGCAAGTCGATGTCGCGCAGCGCAACGAAGGGGCCACGTTTCGTATTGAAGGTCATGCCGACGCTTTCGACGTGCACGTATTCGATCGTCGAAGTCGCCGTCTCGGTATGGAGGCGTGGAACGGTGGAATAAGTGTCGGACATTAGCCGCCTCATGCGTAATCGAAGCGGCGCGCGATCAACAAGAGCGCTTGCTCGAGCAGCAAGCCGACGACGCCCACGACGAAGATCGCGATCAGGATGTGTTCGACGTTCAAATTGTTCCACTCGTCCCATACCCAGAAGCCGATACCCACGCCGCCTGTCAACATTTCGGCTGCGACGATGACGAGCCAAGCAACACCGATTGCAAGCCGTACCCCAGTGAGCATGTACGGCAGCGTTGCGGGAAAGAGGATGCGTGTGGCGATCTTCCATTCCGACAGGTTCAACACGCGGGCGACGTTCAGATAATCCTGCGGCACACGTTGCACGCCGACCGCGGTGTTGATGATCATCGGCCAGATGCTCGAGATGAAAATCACCCAGATTGCCGCGGGATTCGCCGCCTTAAACACCATCAACCCGATCGGCAGCCACGCGAGCGGGCTTACCGGCCGCAGCAAGCTGATGATCGGCGCCGCCATCGCGTGGAGAAATGCAAAGCGCCCGAGGATGAAGCCGAGCGGAATGCCAATCGCCGCGGCGAGCCCGAATCCCAAACCGACGCGCGACAGCGACATCAATACGTTCCATCCGATGCCTTGATCGTTTGGACCTTTGCGATAGAACGGCTTGCTGAACACATCGACCGCTGATGTCCACGTTTTCGAAGGCGACGGGAGTTGCGGCGAAGCCGTCGCTATCAGCGCCCACACACCGACGAATAACGCGAGACCGAGCAGCGGAGGCATCACTTTCAACAAAACCCCGCGCAATCGTTCGCGCTTTGCTTCGGCGCGTTGGCGCGCTTCTTCGCGCGCCAGCGCATCGGTTGCATCGGTCTCATTGGCGGCCGCCGACGCGCGCGGCGGCGGCTCTGCCACGGTGAGCGCGGCGGGATGCGGCACGCACAGCACGCCGTCCTTGCGGCGCGCCGACGCAATCGGAATGGCCACGGCGGTGTTCATGATCGCGCCCCTTCACCACGGATCTTGAATCCGGCGGCGTAGGCTTTCGGGTCCTTGCCGTCCCAGACCACGCCGTCGATCAGCTTCGACGTGCGAAACGGATCTTTCGGCACGGGAGTTTTTGTCGCAGCTGCCGCCTGCTTGAAGATGTCGATCCGATTGACCTTCTGGGCCACCGCGAGGTAATCCGGATCCTCTTTGAGCAATCCCCAGCGCCGATGCTGCGTCAGGAACCACATGCCGTCCGACAGAAACGGAAAATTCACGAGCCCGTCGTTGTAAAACTTCATGTAGTCGGGATCCTTCCATTGCTTACCGATCCCGTTGTCGTAGTTACCTTCGAGCCGCTGATCGATGACCTCGACCGGACAGTTGACGTACGACTTGTCCGCAATGATTTCGGCGACTTTTTTGCGGTTCGCCATGACGTCGATGTATTTCGACGCGTCGAGCACGGCAGCGACCATCGCGCGTGCGGTGTTCGGATACTTCTGCACAAATTCTGCGGTTGTCCCGAGCGTCTTTTCCGGATGGTCCTTCCAGATCGCCTGCGTCGTCTCTGCGGTGAAGCCGATCTTGTCGAAGATTGCCCGGTTGTTCCACGGCTCGCCGACGCAAAATCCATCCATGTTGCCGACGCGCATGTTGGCGACCATCTGCGGCGGCGGCACTACGATGGTCTTCACGTCGCTGAACGGATGAATGCCGTTCGCCGCGAGCCAGTAGTAGATCCACATCGCGTGGGTACCCGTCGGGAACGTCTGGGCGAACGTGTATTCGCGTTTCTCGCGGTCAATGAGCGCCTTGAGCTTGCCGCCGTCGGTTGCCCCCTTGTCCTTCAACTGGCTCGACAACGTGATCGCCTGACCGTTGTTGTTCAAGTTCATCAGCATGGCCATGTCTTTTTTCGGACCGCCGATGCCCATTTGCACACCGTAGATGAGGCCGTAGAGAACGTGCGACGCGTCCAGCTCGCCGTTGACGAGCTTGTCGCGGACCGCCGCCCACGACGCCTCTTTGCTAGGAACAATCTTGATGCCGTACTTCTTGTCGAATTCCAGCACCGACGCGATCACGACGGATGCGCAGTCGGTGAGCGGAATGAAGCCGACTTTGACTTCCGTTTTTTCCGGTGCATCGGACCCCGCCGCCCACGCGCCCGCTCGTATTGCCGGATCGACGAGCGCCATCAATGCGCCCGCAACGCCTGCCGACAGCACGCGACGGCGCTGCGGCGATGGATGTTGTCTCGTTGTAATCGTTTTCGCGCGGCGCCGTTCATGGCGGTTCGGCCGGTGCAAGGACATTTCGATTCCTCGTTCGTCATTGGGCAAACAAAAACGGCGTCGACGCCACCGTTCGCAATTTCGCGAGACAGGGCACGCAACGCCGTTGTCGAGATCGCATCGCCGCCGTTGGCGACACGATCGGGGGCCGTCAATTAAGAACGACCTTCAGTTTCTATTTAGCGATATCCATGCCAAGCGGTTGATGATCGCAACTCGCTGATTTATCGCGATGACCGGCGCCATTTCATCTCGCCACCGATGCTGCGCCGCACCATCCATGAGCATACCGGGCCCTAATCGCACCATCCGAAGGCGCTCACGTTTCGCTATGTCCCGAGCTCCGCGATGTCGATGATCTGCTGCGCGACATCTGCCAGCCGACGGTTTCGGTCCATCGCGAGCTTGCGCATCATTTGAAATGCGTCGCTCTCCGATACGCGCTTTTGCTCCATCAGCAGGCCCTTCGCGCGCTCGATGATTTTGCGCTCGGCCAGGCGATCCTTCGCATCCCTTAATTCGTCGCGCAATGCGCGTTCCTGTTCGAAGCGGGCGAGCGCCACATCGAGGATCGGTCGCAAGCGTTCCGGCTGCATGCCCGCGACAACATACGCGGACACGCCGGCGCGAAGCGCCGCTTGGATCGTTGCATTGGCGCGATCATCGGTGAACAGGACAATAGGACGCGGATGTTCGCGCGTGACGAACGACAACTGTTCGAGTGTGTCGCGCGTCGGCGAATCGGTGTCGATGATGATGACGTCGGGCTGCAGCGCGGCGACACGCTCGAGCAACGCCGCCGCAGTGTGCGTGGTTTCGACGACGTCGTAGCCTGCCTCCAACAGGCTTTCCTTCAGTGGACTCGTCTCGTCGTGGGAGTCGTCCACCAGCATGATGCGAAGCATCCGGATCGGAGGTCCATCGGGTGGAGGTCTCCAATACTTAGCAAGCGACAGGCCAGAGATCGTCTATCGCCGGAGCGCGGTAAGCCATTGTTGAAGCAAGCGTTCTGCCAGAGACGCTCGACGCGCCTCGATCTTTGCGAGCACCACAATGGCGCTGCACCAACGATGATCATCGCCGCGCGGTGCTGATTACGCCGCGAACGTCTTTCACGAGCGCCAGGGAACGCTTCAACTGGGTGACGCTTTCGACTTCGAGCGTGAAGCTCATTCGCGCATGCATATTTTTCGTCAGCGTATTCACCGCCGTGACGTTTATCTTCTCGCGCGAAAACACTTCGGATACGTCGCGCAGAAGACCTTGACGGTCCATCGCCTCCACGATGATGTCGACGGGAAATACTTCTTCACGTGCCGCGCCCCAATTCGCATCGATCAGCCGCTCCGGTTCGCGCCCGCGTATTCGAGCAACATTCGCGCAACTCGCGCGATGGATTGTCACGCCTTTGCCGCGCGTGACGAAACCTACGATCGGATCGGGCGGTGCGGGTTTGCAGCATCGCGCAAGGCCGGTCATCAACCGATCCACGCCGACGACCAGAATCCCGCTGCCCGCGCCGCCGGACCGGCTTCTCTTCGTGATGACTTCGGGTGCTTCAACCGGCGCGGGTTCGAGGGATACACGCTGCGCGACGGCATGGATCGCGGTTTGTACCTGCTTCGAGTTGATGTCGTCACGCGCGAACGCAGCGAAAAATTCCTCGAGTTTCGGAAATCCTGCTTTAGCCGCGACTGCTTCAAGCTTCAGCGCTGAACGACCATGACGGGCGAGCTCGCGCTCGACCATCGCGCGTCCCTGCGCAATCGTCTCCTCCAATTGCTGGGCCTTGAACCACTGCCGCACTTTCGTGCGCGCGCGATGGCTGTGGACATAGCCAAGATCGGGATTCAGCCAGTCGCGTGAGGGCCCGCCTTGCTTCGCCGCGATGATCTCGACCCGCTGCCCGTTCTTCAGCTCGTAGTTAAGCGGCACCATCTGCCCGTCGATTTTCGCGCCGCGACAGCGATGACCGAGCCCCGTATGCACGGCATAAGCGAAATCGATCGGCGTCGATCCGCGCGGCAGATCGATCACTTTTCCCTGCGGCGTCAACACGTAAATCGAATCGACGAAAAGCGCGCTCTTGAACGCGGTCAGCCATTCGCTCGAATCGGCGACCGCATCTTTCCATTCCAGAATTTGGCGCAACCAGCCGATCTTTTCGTTGAAGCCCGGATCGGCACGCGCGAGCGGGCCGGCTTCCTTGTAGTGCCAATGTGCCGCCACGCCGTACTCGGAATGGCGGTGCATTTCCCACGTGCGGATCTGAACCTCCAGCGGCTTTCCCTCAGGTCCGATCACCGCCGTGTGCAACGAGCGGTATTTGTTCGCCTTCGGCTTGGCGATGTAGTCATCGAATTCATTCGACAGCGGCGTCCACAGCTGGTGAACGATGCCGAGTGCGGTGTAGCAGTCCTTGATCGAGTCGACGAGGATGCGCACCGCGCGAATATCGTAAATCGCGTCGATACCGCCCGGCTTTCGTCGCATCTTGTTCCAGATGCTGTAGATGTGCTTCGGGCGGCCCGTGACCTCGGCCTTCACGCCGGCCTCAGCCAGTTCGTTGCGCAGCGTCGCGATGACGTTGTCGATGAAACGCTGACGATCGAGCCGGCGCTCGTCCAAATACTTCGCGATCTTCTTGTATTCGGTCGGCTCGAGTGCGCGCAGGCTCAAGTCCTCGAGCTCCCATTTCAATTGCCACACGCCGAGACGATTTGCGAGCGGCGCGAAAATGTCGAAGACCTCCTTTGCCGATTGGCGTCGCAGCGTCTCGTCTGCGGTCATCAGGTACCGCAGCGCCTCGGTGCGCTCGGCCAGCTTGATCAGCACGACGCGGATGTCGTCGACCATCGCCAGCAACATCTTGCGCAGATTCTCTGCTTGCACCGCAGCGTCGTGTCCGCCCCCGGTGTCCGCATGGGCACGGATCGATTCCATCCGCGCAACACCGCCGACAAGCGTCGCGACGTCGATGCCAAATCGCGCCTGGATTTCGTCCGCGTCGAATGCGTTGACGGCCGGCAGGCCGCTCAACAACGCCGCGACGATGGAATCGGGATCGAGATGCAGCGACGCGACGATCGTGGCGGTGCCGACGGCACGATCAAGGACAGCTTCGCCATCGGGCAACCGCGCATCGGCGCAGCGGTCGCGCGCGAGCGCGAGCGCCGCAGAAAACCTTTCGCGTACGGACTGCTGATACGTCGGCGCGAGCGATTCGAGCCACGCCGCAACCGCCTGCGGCGCGGCAGCGCGAGGCGCAGCGTGCAGCACGGCAACCATGCGGGAATTATAAGGGCGGAAGACATGAACCCAACGCTCTTCCGCAAAGCAGGGAACGAAAGAAGCTGGCTCAGCCGCTCGCGAGATCGAGACGGATCTGCTCCGCTGCGCGCAGCGCGAACGCGGCAATCGTGAGCGTTGGCGGCGACGATGAAATCGTGGGAAACGCGGCCGATCCGACGATGAACAAATTTCGATGATCGTGCGCGCGCAAATTGCGGTCGACAACCGATGTCTTTGGATCGCTGCCCATCCGGCACGTGCCGCCCATCACGGCGCCATCGGTTACCGGCCCCTGCGATAGCACGTTCGTGGCACCTAAGACTTTCATCAGCGCGCCGACGTGCGCCATGCCGACTTTCATCCCTTCGAGCTCGTAGGCGCCGAACTTGAAATGAATCCGCGGTCGCGGAAGCCCGAGCGGATCGCGCTGATCGAGCGCCAGCGTGACGCGATTGTCCGGATTCGCGAGGACCTCGACTGACGGACCGATCGCCAGCTCGCGAGAAACATGATCGCTCACCGCCTTGCCGAGCGCAGTACCGCGCATTCCGCCGGCGGCCAGCGTGCGCGCGACTTTCATTGGGCCAATGGCGCGAGTCCATCCTTCGTTCGACGGCGACATCGCGCACGCACCGAACTCGCCGCGGAACGATCCATCGCGCAAATCCTTGATGCCTGACGTCGAAACGGGACCGCGATACGGATAGATCGGGTCTTTGGTGAGGCCGATCATGCCGGCGTCGAGCTGCGTGAGCAGATTGCGCCCCACTTGATCGCTCGAGTTGGCGACGCCGGACGGATGCGCGGTGTCACGCGACATCAGCAGCAGCTTGGCCGATTCGATCGCATGCGCTGCGATGACGAAAATCCGACCGCGCGCTTCGTGCACGGTGCCGTCGGGCCGCAGGAAGCGGATGGCCGAGACCTTGCCATCGGTCCCGACGACGACTTGATGCGCGATAGCAAGCGCCTCGACGCGCGCGCCGGCCGTCTCTGCCTTCGCGACGTGCACGCCCGCATCGTACTTCGCGCCGATCGGACACAACGGCACGCACGATGCGTTGCCGCAGCACGGCGGTCGCCCGTCGCGGCCGATCGTATTGCGCGCCTGCGGAAACGGCGCCATCGATAAGCCGATTTGCGCGCACGCGCGCGCGACCACCTGATCGAGGTACGTCGGCGCGACCATCGGCATCGGATAGCCGGCCGAGCGCGGCGATCCCCAATCCTCGTCGGAGGGACCCGCGACACCCATCGCGTTTTCCGCTTCGACGTACCATGACTCGATGTCGATGTACTGCAGCGGCCAATCGACGCCTACGCCATAGTTCGACTTCAACACGAAATCGTTCGGGTGATAGCGGAGCGCAAGTCCGCCCCAATGCCACGTCGTGCCGCCGACGACGCGCGCCTGCAGCGTGTTGAACGTATCCGGACCGGCTTGAACGTAGTACGCGCCGATCGCGTCCGAATCGGGTTGCGGCACCATCGGGTGCGCCGGATAAGGCGAATTGGGACCTTTGGTCGGAGATGCGCGGAAATGCATCAGCGCTTTCGCGCGGTCGACGCGCGGGCCCGCCTCGAGAACCAACACATGGGCGCCGGTGCGTGCGAGCGAATACCCCGTGATTGCGCCGGCGACGCCTGAGCCGACGATGACGACATCAGCTGTTAGCACGTCACTCACGATGTACCGCCCGCCGGCGGATCGGCCCAGTAATTCGTTTGGCCGCCACAAAACGCATTCGGTTTGGTCCATCCGCAGGCCTGCCACACCAGCGCCTGATCGTACGAGATGACGATCACTCCTTTCGGGCCGTCGATGGTGCCTGTGTAAAGCGCGGTCACGACGATCTCCGCCGTGCGCTCCATGCCGGCGGATTTGAGCGCTGCGTCGAGCTGCGCCGGCGGCGTGTTCGCGGCGAGCGTCGCTAGCTTCTGCAAGTTTGCTGCGCCGACGTTGTTGCTGAGCGCGCGAAGCATCGCGGTGGCGACGCGTGGATCATCGAACGTGTAACCCGTGCAGGCGATCGACGTTGCTGCGAACCGCGTTGGGGATAACGTGGCGGGCGGCGCATTTTGCGCGATTGCTGTCGGTATCCACCCGGACGACACAAGTGCGCCCAAGCCTTGTAGCAGCTCGCGGCGGCTCATCCGTCGTGGCATTTCGGTATCGATGCCAGGCATCGTTTCTCCCTGGAACGCGCGCCCACGCATTCTCATAGCAGCGGGATACCGTTGTCAAAAAGGGCCTACGTGTTACGTTTGACACTTTCCAATTCGTCACGTATCGTTTGTAACAATTCGTCCTGATTATTGCTTCCCCGATGGGCAATGCCGCATTAGCGCGTATCCACGATGAGTTCGAGACATTGCCGCGCGCGCTGCAGCGTGCCGCCCAATGGCTAAGCGACCATCCTGCCGAGGTTTGCTTCTTGTCGATGCGGGAGCAAGCGCGGCGCGCCGACGTCGTGGCGCCGACGATGTCGCGCCTCGCGCAAGCGCTGGGCTACGCTAACTTTCGCGGCTTGCAGGATCACTTTCGCGAGCACGCCGCATGGGGCCGCGCCGACTTCTCGGTGCGGGCGCGACATATGCAATCGCGCTCCGGCCGCGTACGGGCGATTGGGCCCGAGCTCGCCCATCTGCAAGCGTCGAATATCGAGGCGCTCGGCGCATTGAATGATCCCGACCGTTTCGCGCACGTCGCAGGTCAGCTACTCAAGTCACCGATGACGGCATTCCTCGGCTTTCGTAGTTGCCACAGTGTCGCGCTGCATGCCCATTATCTGTATTCGATGTTGGTGGGCCGCGGCGTGTTGCTGCAGGACTCGTACGGCACGCTGGTCGAAACCATTGCCTCGCTTCCTCGGCAATCGGTCGTTGTCGCAATCGGTTTGTCACCCTATTCGCGCCAAACCGTCGACACGGTGCAGCGTGCTGCGGCACAGGGAACCGCAGTCATCGCGCTGACCGACTCCGAATTGTCGCCGCTCGCTCGCGCGGCGTCCGAGCGATTGCTGTTCGAGGCCGCGTCACCATCGTTCTTTCATTCGTTGCTGGGCGCGCACGCGCTCGTCGAGCGTGTGATGGCCGAGATCGCCTCGCGAGGTGGCCGTGCGGTTTTGCGCCGTCTCGCCGCGCGCGAGGCGTTGCTCTCGGAAACCGGCGCGTACTGGCGCCGCGACGCGCGTAGAGGTGACCGATGAGCCACCTGATCCATCGCAATCTGCGCGCTGTGCCGCCGACTGCGGTCGGCGCCAGCGGCATCGAGATCGTCGATCGCGACGGCCGCCGCTATATCGATGCCAGCGGTGGCGCCGCCGTATCGTGCCTCGGACACGCTAACGCCCATGTCCTGGCCGCGATGCACGCGCAAATCGATCGAATCGCGTACGCGCACACGAGTTTCTTCACCACCGACGCCGCTGAAGCGCTCGCGGATACGCTCGCCGCCGATGCTCCGGCTGGACTCGATTACGTCTATCTGGTGTCGGGCGGATCCGAAGCGATGGAGGCCGCGCTCAAGCTTGCGCGCCAGTACTTCGTCGAAATCGGCGAGCCCGAGCGGCACGTGTTCGTCGCGCGCCGCCAGAGTTATCACGGCAACACGCTGGGTGCCCTTTCCGTGGGCGGTAACGAATGGCGGAGACGGGAATTCGCACCGCTGCTGATCGACGTTGCCCACGTTTCGCCGTGCTTCGAATATCGTGAGCGCCACAGCGACGAATCGGAGGACGCGTATACCGATCGATTGATTGCCGAGATCGAAGCAACCGTCGAAGCGATCGGCGCGGAGCGCATCATCGCGTTTTGCGCCGAAACGGTCGTCGGCGCGACCTCCGGCGCCGTGCCGCCGACGCACCAATATTTCAAGCGCGTGCGCGAACTGCTGGACCGGCACGGCATTCTCCTGATCGCCGATGAGGTGATGTGCGGGATGGGTCGCACGGGAACGCTCTACGCCATCGAACAGGAAGGCGTCGTGCCCGATCTCGTGGCGATTGCCAAGGGACTCGGCGGCGGATATCAACCGATCGGCGCCGTGTTGGCGCACCGCCGAGTTGTGCAGGCGCTGCGCGATGGCAGTGGTGCATTCCAACACGGACATACGTATATCGGACACCCGGTTGCAGCGGCCGCAGCGCTTGCCGTGCAGCAAGTGATCAAGCGGGATCACCTGCTCGAAGCGGTGCGCAATCGTGGTTCTTACCTCTTTCGAGCGCTAAACGCGCGATTCGATTCACATCCGCACGTCGGCGATATTCGCGGACGCGGGCTCTTCGCCGGCATCGAGCTCGTCGCAGACCGCAAGACCAAGCAGCCGTTCGATCCGAAGCGACGGCTGCACGCGCAAGTGAAGGCTGCGGCAATGCGCGAAGGGCTGCTTTGCTATCCGATGGGCGGCACGATTGACGGTGTGCAAGGCGATCACGTGTTGCTCGCGCCGCCCTTCATCGTGCGCGAATCGGAAATCGATCAAATCGTCGATCGACTGGCCCGCGCGATCGACAACGCCATTGCCGCCGTGGATGCCTAAATCAACGATCACTGCACGAGGAGACTTTATGTACCCACGCATTCGTTTTATCGCTGTATCGCTGCTTCTGGCGTTCGCCACACCCACGATCGCACAGGAACCGACCGGTGTGCTGAAGAAGGTCAAGGACAGCGGCGAGATCACGCTCGGTCATCGCGACGCGTCGGTGCCGTTCTCGTATCTCGACGACAAGCAGCAGCCGGTCGGTTATTCGATGGACCTCTGCCTGCGCGTCGCCGATGCGGTGAAGAGCGAGCTCAAGCTGCCGGCGCTGAAGATCAAGTACAACCCGGTGACCTCGGCGACACGGATCCCGTTGGTTGCGAACGGTACCGTCGACATCGAATGCGGATCGACGGTCAACAACGCGGAGCGCCAGGCACAAGTCGGTTTCAGCCTGACGACGTTCATCGTGTCGACGAAGTTCATCGCGAAGAAGGCAAAAAACCTGAAGACGCTGAACGACCTCAAAGGCAAGACTGTCGTCTGCACCGCGGGCACGAACACGCTTGCGCGGGTGAATGGCCTCAACACCAAGCACAATCTCGGCATGACGGTGTTGACCGGCAAGGATCACGCCGAATCATTGCTGATGGTGGACACGAATCGTGCCGCAGCGTTCTTCGAGGACGACATCCTGTTGACCGGCCTCGCCGCGAACTCGCGCAATCCCGCCGAATGGGCAATCGGCACCGAGGCGTACAGTATCGATCCGTATGCGTTGATGCTCCCTCGCGGCGATGCGTCTTTCAAACGCGTCGTCGACCGCGCGCTCACCGACTTGTTCAAGAGCGGCGAGATCTTGAAGATCTACGACAAGTGGTATGCGAAGCCGATTCCGCCGAAGAATGTCACGCTCAATTTTCCGTTGAGCCCCGCGCTCAAGAAAGCATTCGAGAAGCCAACCGATTCGCCGGACCCGGCAGCGTACGAATGAGCGCCGCAGGGCCTCGGCCTCCTTGGATCTGCGACGAGAATCGTTGCAGCAACAGTCGGCCTCATGCGACGACTCGCATTGGCCGTCGATCCCCGCCTTGCGGGGCCCCTCGCCGGCTGCTCGCGTCACTGCTCCAAGGCGCGAATTACTCCCCGTTGGGGCAGCGCAGCGGCCTCATTGGCCACTGAGGCCGCAAGCGTGGGGGCACCAAACAATCGGGATAAACTTCGCGAATGGCGACTCGCCGTGAACGGCTACCGCCGCTCGACCCGAACGCGCTGACTGAGGCGCAACGTCGCGCGGCGGCCGAGCTTGTCGCCGGACCGCGCGGCGGCATTATCGGCCCGTTCGTACCGTTGTTGCGCAGTCCCGAGTTGATGGAGCATGCGCAGCGGATGGGCGAGTACCTTCGTTACCGCAGCGCAATCGGTACGCGCCTCTCCGAGTTGGTCATCCTGCTGATCGCGCGATACTGGTCGCAGCACGTCGAATGGGGAATCCATGCGCCGATCGCGGCCAAAGTCGGCATCGCTGCTGACACGATCGCTGCGATTGCCGCGGGCCGGCGACCCACGACGTTGACGGACGACGAAACGCTCGTCTACGACTTCTGCTTCGAGTTGAACGTCAATCAGGACGTAAGCGATGCGACGTTCGATCGCGCTCGCGTGCGCTTCGGTGAGCAGGGCGTTGTCGATCTCATGGGCATCAATGGCTACTACACGTTGCTGGCGATGGTAATGAATGCCGCGCGGACCACGCCGGCTGAATCCTCCGGCACGCCGCTTCCACCGCTCCCCGCACGAACGTGGTTTGCGACTTGAGCTATTGCACTGCCTGGCTCGCCGCCGCGGCGATGGCATGAGCGAGCGACTCAGCACAACGATCCGCAAGCGCTTTATCGCGAGCCTCGACCATCACACGAAGAACGGGCTCGGTGCCGGAGGGTCGCAGCAAGACACGGCCGGCGCTACCGAGCGAGCTTAGAACCTCCGTTTCCGCGGCGCGGACGGCGACGTTGGCTTTCCAATCCCAATCGCGCATCACGGGGACGTTGATCAACCGCTGCGGAAACAGCACGACCGGCGCAGCCGCTTCGGCAAGCGAAGTACGTTGTTCGATGACGGCACGGAGCACCGCGAGCGCCGCGACAATCGCATCGCCTGTCGTGTGTTTGTCGAGGCAAATGATGTGCCCGGAATTTTCGCCACCCAGATGCCACCGTCTGGCGAGAAGCTGCTCCAGCACGTAACGGTCGCCGACCTTTGCGCGATCGAGCGTGATGCCTTCGCGCGCGAGTGCTTGCTCGAACCCGAGATTGCTCATCAACGTTCCGACGACGCCACCCGACAAAACGCCGCGCCGCTGATAATCACGCGCGATGACGTAGAGCAGTTGATCGCCGTCGTAGATCACGCCCGCACGATCGACCATCACGAGCCGATCACCGTCGCCGTCGAGCGCGATGCCGAAGTCGGCGGCGTTGCGCATCACTTCCTCGACAAGCCGCTGCGGTTTTGCGGCACCGCAGTCGGCGTTGATGTTCATGCCATTGGGCTCATCGCCGATCGCAATGACGTCGGCACCCAGCTCATGGAACACCGGCGGCGCGATGTGGTAGCCCGCGCCATGCGCGCAATCGATGACGAGACGCAATCCGCGCAAGTCGAGCTCGGATGGAAACGTGCTCTTGCAAAATTCGATATAGCGGCCCGCAGCGTCGTCGATCCGGCGCGCCTTGCCAAGATCGGCCGATGGCGCGCACGCGAGCGGCATGTCCATTGCGCGCTCGATTTCCGCCTCGACGGCGTCCGGCAGCTTGGCGCCCGCCGACGAAAAGAACTTGATGCCGTTGTCGTCGAATGGATTGTGCGAAGCGCTGACGACGACTCCGGCGGACAACCGCAGCGCGCGCGTCAGATAGGCGATGCCCGGCGTCGGCAACGGCCCGCACAAGTACACGTCGACGCCTGCAGCGGAAAATCCCGATTCCAGCGCTGCTTCCAACAAATAACCGGAGATTCGCGTGTCCTTGCCGATCAGTACGCTGGGACGCTCGCCGCGCCTCGTGCCGTCGCCGGCTGCGAGTGTTCGTCCGGCGGCCCAGCCAAGCTTCAAAATCAGCTCGGGCGTGATCGGCGGCTGGCCCACACGACCGCGTATGCCGTCGGTCCCGAAGTAATGTCGCTGCGTCATGATGTCGCCTCGCTCCCTTTTTCGATCGCCCACCAGACCTTCAGCGCGTCGACCGTCTCCCCGACGTCGTGAACGCGAATGATCGACGCGCCATGCGCCACCGCCGACAGAGCCGCAGCGATGCTCGCAGCGATTCGGTTGTCGGCGGATCGGCCGGTCAATGCACCGAGCGTCGACTTGCGCGAAAGACCCGCGACGATTGGAAATCCCAACAATGCGATCGCGGAAAGCTCCCGCAGCAAGCGCAAATTATGCGCGACTGTCTTGCCAAAACCAAAGCCCGGATCGACGGCGATCCGGTCCTCCACGATGCCCGCGGCCCTGCATGCAACAACGCGCTCATCGAGAAAATGCCGGACGTCCGCGACCACATCGCCGTAGACCGGCGCGCTCTGCATCGTTCGCGGCTCGCCTTGCATGTGCATCAGGCACACGGCGACGTCTGATTTCGCAACGATATCGAGCGCATCCGCTGCACGTAACGCACGCACGTCGTTGATCATTGACGCGCCCGCCGAAATCGCCGCATGCATCACGGCGGGCTTCATCGTGTCGACCGAGATGACGATCTCATCGCGCGCGAGTGCTTGGACGATCGGAACGACGCGCGCGATTTCGTCGGCCTCGGACGTCGGCAACGCGCCGGGCCGCGTCGATTCGCCGCCGATATCGATAATGTCGGCGCCGTCGGCGAGCATCTTGCGCGCATGGGCGAGCGCACGATCGAAATCGAGGAAACGGCCGCCGTCGGAAAACGAATCCGGCGTGACATTGAGCACGCCCATCACACGGGGGCGTGAGAGATCGAGGAGATGACGGCCGCAACGAAGCGAAAAAGTAGGGTCAGACACCACTTTCCGCGCTATATAGGGTCAGCCACCACATTCTCGGGAAAGTGGTGTCTGACCCTACTTTCAAGCGGGCGTTGTCGTCGGCGCGGGTTCCGGCGCTATCGTCGTTCCTGGAGTGCCGGACGGGGGCGCCGAAGTGGGTCTCGGCGGCCGCGGCGGCTTGCCGGCCATGATGTCCGCGATCTGATCGGCATCGATCGTTTCAAGCTCGAGCAACGCCTTCGCCATCGCTTCGACCTTGTCGCGGTTGGCTTCGATCAGCTTGCGCGCAACGGCGTATTGCTGATCGATGATCCGGCGAATCTCCATGTCGACTCTTTGCATCGTCGCTTCCGAGACGTTCTTTTGCGTCGTCACCGAACGGCCGAGGAAGATCTCGCCTTCGTTCTCGCCGTATACCATCGGTCCCAATTCTTCCGACATCCCGTAACGCGTGACCATGTCGCGCGCAAGCTGCGTCGCCCGCTCGAAGTCGTTCGACGCGCCGGTCGTCATCTGATTCATGAAGAGCTCTTCGGCGATCCGGCCGCCGAACAGCACCGCAATCACGTTCAGAATGTGATTGCGATCCATGCTGTAACGATCCTGCTCGGGGAGCTGCATCGTGACGCCGAGCGCACGGCCGCGCGGAATGATCGTCACCTTGTGCACCGGATCGGTCTTCGGCAGCATCAGCGCGACGAGCGCGTGACCTGATTCGTGATACGCCGTATTGCGGCGCTCCTCCTCGGGCATGATCATCGAGCGCCGCTCGGCGCCCATGATGATCTTGTCCTTCGCGCGCTCGAAATCGATCATGTCGACGAGGCGCTTGTTCGTGCGGGCGGCAAATAGCGCGGCCTCGTTGACAAGGTTCGCGAGGTCGGCGCCCGAGAAGCCCGGCGTGCCCCGCGCGATGATGTCGGCCTTGACGTCGGGCGCCATCGGCACCTTGCGCATGTGGACCAGCAGAATCTGCTCGCGGCCGCGAATATCGGGCAGCGGCACGACGACCTGGCGATCGAAGCGGCCTGGACGCAACAGTGCGGGATCGAGCACATCGGGCCGGTTGGTGGCGGCGATGACGATCACGCCGGCGCTACCTTCGAAGCCATCCATCTCGACCAGCAGTTGGTTGAGCGTTTGCTCGCGCTCGTCGTTGCCGCCGCCGAGCCCTGCACCGCGCTGGCGCCCGACCGCGTCGATTTCATCGATGAACACGATGCACGGCGCGTTCTTCTTCGCCTGCTCGAACATGTCGCGCACGCGCGCCGCGCCGACGCCGACGAACATCTCGACGAAGTCCGAGCCCGAGATCGAGAAGAACGGAACCTTCGCCTCGCCCGCAATCGCTTTGGCGAGCAGTGTCTTGCCAGTGCCCGGCGAGCCGACCATCAGCACGCCGCGCGGAATACGCCCGCCGAGCTTCTGGAATTTCGACGGATCGCGCAGAAACTCGACCAGCTCAGCCACTTCCTCTTTCGCTTCGTCGCAGCCGGCGACGTCGGCGAACGTCACCGTGTTATTCGACTCGTCCAGCATCCGCGCCTTGCTCTTGCCAAAGCTGAACGCACCTCCCCTGCCCCCACCCTGCATCTGGCGCATGAAAAAGATCCACACGCCGATCAACAGCAGCATCGGGAACCACGAGATGAAGATCTGTGCGAGGAAGCTTTGCTCTTCCTCCGGCTTGGCTTCGACCTTGACGCCGTACTTGACGAGATCGCCCACCATCCAGATGTCGCCGGGACTGTATGTGATGTAGCGCTTCTTGTCGGTCGACACCCATTTGATCGTGCGACCCTCGACCGTTGCCGATTCGACCTTGCCGCTTTTCGCCGAGTCCATGAACTCGGAATACGACACCGAATCCTTCGTGCCTTGGCGCGAATCGAATTGCTTGACCACCGTCAGCACGACAAGGCCGATCACGAGCCAGATGCCAACGGTTTTCATCAAATTGTTCAAACGTTGCTCCTTGCGGCGCTATAGTCGCCCGGGCGCCCGCGCCGGGACAGCAAACTCCGATCCATCAATTGGAGCGGAAACGATTGGATTCTAGCGCCTCGATGTACTTCCAGCCACGCTGTTTGATCCTGTCGACGCAGTTTTCATGCCAAAACCACAACGTCGGCGCAGTCATGCATGTTGGGCTGTCAACTATTGCGTCGCCCTTTGGCGACAATGAAAATCTCGCTGCTGCGATCGCGTGAGGCCTTGGGCTTCCGGACGTATGTCTTCGTGAAACGCTGCGCCACCGCGCGCTGGAATTCGGCCTGACCGGCACCTTGGAACACTTTGACGACGAAGTCGCCGCCGGGTTGCAGTGCGTCGGAAGCAAATTCAAGTGCCAGCTCAGCCAGATGGACGCTTCGCGCCTGATCGGCGCTCTCAATACCGGATAAATTGGGGGCCATGTCCGACAGCACAAGGTCGACCCGCGCAGCGTTGAGGGCAGCCTTGACCGCAGCAAGGCCTTCGTCGCCTGAGAAATCAGCCTGGACGATCGTCACGCCGGGGAGGGGCGCCATCGGCAGCATGTCCACCGCCAAAATCTTCGCTTGCGGCCCCAATCGTTCTCGCAACACCTGGCACCAGCTTCCCGGTGCCGCGCCGAGATCGACGACCGTCATCCCGCGCCGGAAAAGCTTGTCCTTCTCGGCCAATTCGATCAGCTTGAATGCCGATCGCGAGCGATAACCTAGGCGCTGCGCCTCCTTCACATAGGTGTCGGTGACGTGCTCACGCATCCACGCCTTGTTGAAGCGGTGTTTCTTGCCCGAAGGATTGAGCGATTTCGCCATTGCGTCTGGCACAAAGATCAAATCAGCTGACCAACTCTGAATACGGTTTCATTGCCGCGTCCGCGGTCATCAGATGAAGCGGCTCGAGGATCGCCTGCGCGACCAATAGCCGGTCAAAAGGGTCGCGGTGATGCGGCGGTAACGTCGCGACGCGCGAAGCATGCAACGCCGAAATCTGCAATTCGGCGAAACCGCTGGCGCCGATACCCGCAACAAGATCATCGAGCGAGACGCTCAACTTTCCGATGCCCGTCTTGATCGTCGCCTCCCAGATCGATGCGGCGCTGACGAAAACTTCATCGGCTCGCACGATCTCGGCGCGGGCCCTTCGAGAGAGTCTGGCCGAGTCGGCCAAATACCAGAGGAATGCCTGCGTATCGAGCAAGAACCTCACGCGCTGCCTTCAAACTTATCGAGCGTTTCGGGCAGCAGCGGCGCATCAAAATCTACCCGATCGCCTGCGTCTTCGCAACAAGCCGTCCTGGATTGCGGCGCCCGCGATAGACTACGTGCATGAAGACCGTCACCGCCGAACAACGTCTGGCATTACGCGCCAAGGCGCACTACCTCAGGCCGGTGGTCGCCGTCGGCACGCACGGATTGACGCCCACCGTGCTGCACGAGATCGATGTCGCGCTCAAAGCACACGAGTTGATCAAGATCCGCGTGTTCAGCGATGTGCGCAGCGAGCGCGATGCGCTGCTGACGCGGATCTGCGCCGAGCTCGAATGCGCGCCGGTCCAGCATCTCGGCAAATTGCTGATCGTCTGGCGACACAATCCCGATCTGCACCGCGAGGCAGGTGGTGACGACAAACCGAGGCGCACCCGCGTCGTCCGCCGGTTGCCGGGGAACTTGCCCGAAAGTCGCGACAAAAAATCCCCCTCCCGCATAGCACCGCCTACGGGCGCGCCGCGCGCGCCTTCGCGTCGCCGTCGCAACGGGACCGATTCGGTCATCCAGCAACGCGCGAGCGATCAGTCGCGCAGACGCCGTCGCGCGCATTGAAGACTACGCGAAAGATCCTCGCTGCGTTGTGCGCGTTCGCAGTGTTATGCACGGCGTCGCTCGTTTGGGCCGACGAACCCGATCACGCGATCCACGAAGAGCTTCGGGGCCTCTTGCACGAAGTCGTCGGCGCCATCAATAGCGGCCAGTACGACAGGATGCTGCCGTATCTCACCGAGAACTTCGAGGCGACGAGCATTACGCAGGAGGTGATGTCCAGTCGTGCCGATGTGTCGAAATACTTTCAAACATGGTTCGGGCCGGCCGGCTACATGCGCCGAATGGAGATGAACCTCGATGCCGACAAACTAACCGAGCTGTCTCCGGACAAGAGTTGGGGATTGGTGCGCGGCAAGGCGCTCGAGCACTACGAGGCCAAGGATGGCGACGTATTCGACTTCGTAACGCGGTGGACCGCGGTGATGGTCCTCAGCGACGATGGCAAATGGCGTTTGCGTGCAATCCACTTCGGCACCAATAACCTGGACAACCCGGTGCTCACCAAAGTGAAGCGCACGCTGATCCGTGACGGCATCATCGCGGCGATCATCTGCCTCTTGATCGGCTTGGCTCTGGGATGGTGGCTCGGCCGGCGGCGCAGTCGCATCGCAGCGGAACAACGCTAAAAGCAGCGTTTACCTGTAACGAACGCCCAGAATCTCGTATACCCGCGTGCCACCCGGCGCGACGACTTCGGCGATATCGCCTTCCGACTTGCCGATGAGCGCACGTGCAATAGGCGAGCTGACCGAGATCTTGCCTTGCTTGATGTCCGCCTCGTCGTCACCGACGATCTGATAGCTGACGCGCTCGCCGCCGTCGTTGTCTTCGAGCTCGACCGTTGCGCCAAAGACGACACGGCCCTCGCCGTGGATCGCTTGCGGATCGATCACGTGCGCGTTCGCGAGCTTGTGCTCGATATCGCGGATACGCGCTTCGAGGAAGCCTTGCCGCTCCTTCGCGGCGTCGTAGTCGGCGTTCTCTGAAATGTCGCCATGCGAGCGAGCTTCGGCAAGCGCGTGCATGACCGCCGGGCGCTCGACCGTCTTCAGTCGCTTGAGCTCGGTCTTGAGGCGCTCGGCGCCTTCGATCGTCATCGGAATTCGGGCCATGTTCCTACTTGGAGTCGTGCAAGGCGGTGACAACCCCTTGCAACTCGAAATTTGTACTCGTCGGTTCGCGGGGAACGTCTAAGGGTTGAGGGAACAATCGTTGATGCAATGTCTGGATCGCGTACGGGACGAGTCCACGCATGCCGGCCAAGCCGACTGCGGCTGCCCGCGCGCCGGCAAGCGTCGTATACGTCGGGATTTGATCGTTCAAGGCAGCGCGACGAATCACGTAGCTATCATGGATCGCCGTGCGTTTCTCCTCGACGGTGTTGACCACGAGCGCGATCTCGTCGTTCACGAGCATGTCGACGATATGCGGGCGCCCCTCCGCGACCTTGTTGACTGGCGTAACGGGCACGCTCGCGGCGGCAAGCGCGGCGGCCGTGCCCCGGGTCGCCACGAGCTGATACCCGAGCGCTACGAGTTGGCGGGCGACGTCGATTGCGCGCGGCTTGTCGCTGTTCTTGACGCTGATGAACACCCGTCCACTGTCGGGCAGCTTGACGCCCGCGGCGAGCTGGCTCTTGATGAAGGCTTCGCCAAACGTCTCGCCGACGCCCATCACTTCGCCGGTCGATTTCATCTCGGGGCCGAGGATCGTATCGACGCCCGGAAACTTGATGAACGGAAACACCGCCTCTTTCACGGAAAAATACGGTGGAACGATCTCGGCCGTAATTCCCTGTGCGCGCAGACGTTGTCCCACCATGCAGCGCGCGGCGATCTTCGCTAGAGGGCGTCCCGTCGCTTTCGATACGAAGGGCACGGTGCGCGACGCGCGCGGATTGACTTCGAGCACGTACACGCTTGCGCGGCCGTTGTCGAACTGAATCGCGAATTGGACATTCATCAATCCGACGACCTTCAGTGCGTGCGCCATCGCGACCGTTTGTCGCCGAAGCTCGTCCTGCAACGCTTGCGATAGCGAAAACGGCGGCAATGAACAGGCTGAATCGCCCGAGTGGACGCCGGCCTGCTCGATGTGCTCCATGATGCCGCCGATCACGACGTCCTTGCCGTCGCATACGGCGTCCACGTCAACCTCAATGGCGTCGTTCAAGAAACGGTCGAGCAACACGGGCGAATCGTTCGAGACTTTGACGGCCTCGCGCATGTATCGCTCGAGATCGCGCGGCTCGTGGACGATTTCCATCGCCCGCCCGCCCAACACGTACGACGGACGGACCACCAGCGGATAGCCGATCTCCTCCGCGGCTTTGATCGCCGCCTCCTCGGTGCGCGCCGTTCGGTTGGGCGGCTGCAACAATCCAAGGCGCTGCAGCATCTGCTGAAAGCGCTCGCGATCCTCCGCCATGTCGATCATGTCCGGCGTTGTCCCGATGATCGGTACGCCGTTCTTCTCGAGATCGCGCGCGAGCTTCAACGGCGTTTGTCCGCCGAATTGCACGATGACGCCCAATGGCTTCTCGACGTGCACGATTTCGAGCACGTCCTCCAGCGTCAAAGGCTCGAAGTACAGTCGATCAGAGGTGTCGTAGTCGGTAGAGACGGTCTCCGGATTGCAGTTGACCATGATCGTCTCATAGCCGTCTTCGCGGAGCGCCATCGCCGCATGCACGCAGCAATAGTCGAACTCGATTCCCTGGCCGATTCGATTGGGACCGCCGCCCAGCACGATGATCTTCTTGCGGTCGGTGGGCGCTGCCTCGCACTCGTCCTCGTATGTCGAGTACATGTATGCGGTCTTGGTCGCGAATTCGGCTGCGCAGGTATCGACGCGCTTGAACACCGGTCGAAGGCCCAGCGCGTGACGTCTTTTGCGAACTTCCGTTTCGGTCGTCTTGAGCAAATGGGCGAGTCGCCGGTCGGAAAAACCTTTGCGCTTCAGTCCGCGGAGATCATCGGGATGGAGCGAATCGAGCGTGCGCTTTTCGACGGCGAGCTCGATGTCGACGATCTCCTTGATCTGCGCGAGGAACCATGGGTCGATTTTCGTGTGCTCGTGTGCTTCTTCGATCGACATGCCGATCGCAAGCGCATCGGCGACGTACCACAACCGTTCTGCGCGCGGATAGGCGAGCTCGTCGGCGATCGTCTCCGGGTCGACGGTCTTCAGATTGAACCCATCGACGCCCGTCTCCAGTCCGCGAAGCGCTTTCTGCAGCGATTCCTGGAACGTCCGTCCGATCGCCATCACCTCGCCGACCGATTTCATCTGTGTCGTCAAACGATCGTCGGCCTGCTTGAACTTTTCGAACGCGAAGCGCGGCACCTTAGTGACGACGTAATCGATCGTCGGTTCGAATGATGCCGGTGTTTGTCCCCCGGTAATGTCGTTGCGCAACTCGTCGAGCGTGTAACCGACCGCGAGCTTGGCCGCGACCTTGGCAATTGGAAATCCGGTCGCCTTCGAGGCGAGCGCCGAGGAGCGCGACACGCGCGGATTCATTTCAATGACGATCATCCGCCCATCGCTCGGATTGACGGCGAACTGGACGTTGGAGCCGCCGGTATCGACGCCGACCTCGCGCAGGATCGCGATCGCGGCGTCGCGCATGATCTGGTATTCCTTGTCGGTCAGCGTCTGCGCGGGCGCCACCGTGATCGAATCCCCCGTGTGCACGCCCATCGGGTCGAGATTCTCGATCGAGCAGACGATAATGCAGTTGTCCTTGCGATCGCGAACGACCTCCATCTCGAACTCTTTCCAGCCGAGCAGCGATTCCTCGATCAATAGCTCGTGCGTCGGCGACAAATCGAGGCCGCGCTTGCACATGTCGACGAACTCGTCCTTGTTGTACGCGATGCCCCCGCCGGTGCCGCCGAGCGTGAACGACGGGCGGATTACCGCAGGAAAGCCGATATCCGCTTGAACTTCCAGCGCTTGATCGAGGTTGTGTGCGATGCCGGAGCGCGCCGAGGCGAGGCCGATTCGCGTCATCGCGGCCTTGAACTTTTCGCGGTCCTCCGCCTTGTCGATCGCTTTTTTCGACGCGCCGATCAGTTCGACGTCGAATTTATTGAGAACGCCTTCACGCGCGAGATCGAGCGCGCAATTGAGCGCAGTTTGTCCGCCCATCGTCGGCAGCAGCGCATCGGGGCGCTCGCGCTCGATGATCTTGGCGATCATGGGCCAGGTGATCGGCTCGATGTAGGTCACGTCGGCCATCTCGGGATCCGTCATGATCGTCGCCGGATTCGAGTTGACCAGGACGACGCGGTAGCCTTCTTCCTTCAGCGCCTTGCATGCCTGCGCGCCGGAATAGTCGAACTCGCACGCCTGTCCGATGACGATCGGCCCCGCGCCGATGATCAAGATCGATTCGATGTCGGTTCGCTTCGGCATCGCTATTTCTTTACCATCAGCTTGACGAACTGATCAAACAGATAGCCGACGTCGTGCGGCCCTGGGCTCGCTTCGGGATGGCCCTGGAAGCTGAATGCCGGACGATCGGTACGCGCGATGCCTTGCAGGCTGCCGTCAAAGAGCGATACGTGCGTTACGCGGACATTCTGCGGTAATGACGCGGGATCGACGGCGAAACCGTGGTTCTGGCTGGTGATCAGGACCTGCCCCGTGTCCTTGTCGAGAACGGGGTGGTTGGCGCCGTGGTGGCCGAACTTCATCTTCATCGTACGAGCGCCGGATGCGAGACCCAGCAGTTGATGTCCGAGGCATATGCCGAAGGTCGGTATCCCGCTGTCGACAATGTCGCGAATCGCTGCGATTGCATATTCGCAAGGTTCCGGGTCGCCCGGACCGTTCGCCAGAAAGATGCCATCAGGCTTCAATGCGAGCGCGTCGCGTGCGGACGTTTTCGCCGGCACGACCGTCAACTTGCAGCCGCGCTCGGCAAGCATCCGCAGGATGTTGTGTTTGATGCCGAAGTCGTAGGCCACGACATGGAACGTCGTCGTGCCAACCGGACGATAACCGGCGCCAAGCGTCCATGTGCGCGATGCCCAATCGTAGCGGTCGCCGCACGACACATCCTTCGCCAGATCGAGCCCGGCCATCGAAGGCGCTGCCTTTGCGCGCGCGACGGCATCCGCGGCATCGACATCCGAGGCCTCCGCTGCCGCGACGATGCAACCGTTTTGTGCGCCCCGTTCGCGCAAGATACGCGTCAACTTGCGCGTATCGATTTCCGCGATGCCGACCACATTCGCGGACGCGAGGAACGTCGCAAGATCTTGCGTACGGCGCCAGTTCGAGGCGAGCGCCGGCAGGTCGCGGATCACAAGGCCCGCCGCAAAGATACGGCGCGACTCAACATCTTCCGGATTGATGCCGACGTTGCCGATATGCGGGTACGTCAGCGTGACGATTTGTCCGGCGTAGGACGGGTCGGTGAGGATTTCCTGATAGCCGGTCATCGCCGTGTTGAACACGACTTCGCCGACCGCGCGTCCGAAGGCGCCGATCGATTGGCCGCGAAACACCGTCCCGTCGGCGAGCGCCAGCAATGCGGGCGCGCGCTCTCCGAACAGCGCAGGCTGCGTGGCGGCGGCGGTAAGCGGAGCGTTCATCGGGATATGTTCACCGTATACGTGCGGTGCTCACGGCCTTGCGGCGGGCCTGGACGTGCAAACGGGGAAGGTCCAGGCCTTCCCCGCTTTCAATCCCAATGATTTTATCGCAGAAACCCGCCTGCAGCAATTGCCGTTCTCGCCTGAACGCCGTTGTTGTCCTACACGCGAATCGGTCCAACGCCGATTTTTTGCATGTGTAGGCGAACCTACGCTGATGCCGCCGAATGACAAGGACAACAATCGGTTGGACGAGCGTGCGCGAAACGGCCGCATTGAGCGATCCGCTTATTTCCGCCATAGGAGACCCAGCATGAAGATGACGTTACGAGAAGTGATGTGTGCCGCTGCGCTTTGCGCACTGGCAATGGGCGTGCAAGCGCAATCGACCGATACATCGAAAATGGCATCGCCCAAATCGGATATGTCCGCGAAGGCGGACGCGGATTACAAGGCGGCGAAACAGGCCTGCGACGCCAAGTCAGGCGCCGAAAAGGACAAGTGTCTCAAGGATGCGCAGATGGCGCACGAGAAAGCGATGAAGGGCTCATCGATGTCTTCGTCGAAGGACACGTCTTCAAGCGGCTCAACGCCTAAGTGACTTTCGGTCTGCCTAAGTAACTTTCAGTCTGTCTCGAACAAAACGATACCCGGGCGAATACGCTCGGGTATCGGTATCGAAAAAAACGGTATCAGCTACCGCGTTGCGGCGGCCACGCTCACATCGACCGGGATACGTGTGCCCGGGTCGTACGAGAGCCGGGTCGAATATTCGCGGCCGTGATACAGGTAGCGAACGTCGTAGCCCTGTATCGTGTCAGTCGCGGCTTCTACCGTACGGCAACGCTGGACGTCACGCCGCACCGGCACGACAACATTGGTGCTGGTGTCGAATGAGCCCAACGAAATGCCGCCTAGACGCCGCACCTCATCGGTCGTGATCGTCTCAGTCCAGCATTCCTCACGCGGCTGAGTGACGCGCTGAATGATCGGTGTGCTGGAAATGACGGGTGCAAATTCGGTGAAGTTCTCCGCACGCGGCGCAGTCATGCCGGTGGCGAGAATGCCGGCCGCAATCGCGACGGCACTTCGAATCGAAGCAGTTCTGACTTGCATCGCTTTGCCTCCATAGAAACCTGGGGTTGCCGGCGAGTCGAACAGCGTCCCGGTAAACAATTCACGACGAGACGTCATCCGGCCGTCAATAGCTACTGACCGCGCGAAGTCAACGGAAGTTCGGCTGTAGGAGCTCGAAGTAGGAAACGCCCTACAGATCGACGGGAGGCCTAATAAGACGCGGTGAATCCGCCGTCGACGTAGAGGATGTGACCCGTCACGTAATCGGCTGCGGGCGACGCGAGAAACACCGCTGCACCGGCGATCTCCGATGGGTCGCCCCAGCGTCCTGCCGGCGTGCGCCGTTCGACCCAAGCAGAAAACTCGCGATCGGCGATCAGTGGCGCATTCATCGCCGTCTTGAAGAATCCCGGCGCGATGCCGTTCACCTGAACGTTATGCGGCGCAAGCTCGACCGCCAACGCGCGCGTCAACATCTTGAGTGCACCCTTGTTCGTCGCATAGGCGGCGATGCTGGGCCGTCCCAGATCCGACGCAATCGAGCAGATATTGATGACTTTGCCGCGGCGGCGCGCTTTCATTCCGGGCAACGCGGCACGCAACATCAGGAATGGGCCATCGACATTGGTTGCTTGCAGCCCGCGCCACTCGGCGAGCGAGAATTCCTCGAGCGGCTGGCGGCGATTGATCGCAGCGTTATTGACGAGAATGTCGATCGGACCGAGATCACGCTCGAGCGCCGACATGCCCGCGGCGACGCCTTCTTCATCGCTCACATCGAACGCATAGGCATGCGCGTTGATGCTTTCTTCGGCTAACGCGGCTTTGGCGATTTCGAGCTTATCGAAATTGCGCCCGTTGATCGCGACGCGCGCGCCCGCATTCGCAAGCCCGCGCGCGATGGCGAAGCCGAGACCCGATCCGCCGCCTGAAACCAGCGCGATCCGGCCGGCTAGATCGAAGGGATTCGCGACCATGAAATTTTGGTCATCGGAGATCGAGCACGTCGCGCATGTCGAACAGACCGTACCGCCCAGCGCTTCGCTTGTCGGCGACGAAGCGCGCGGCACGTAGCGCACCCGCAGCAAAATTCTGTCGCGATGTCGCGCGATGCGTGAGCTCGATGCGCTCGCCTGCGCCGGCAAAAATCACCGTGTGTTCGCCGACGACATCGCCCCCGCGGAGCGTCGCGAAGCCGATCGCGTCGGGCTTTCTAGCGCCAACGTCGCCTTCGCGCGAATAACAAGCGTTTGCTGCAAAGTCGATCCCGCGACCCGCGGCTGCGGCCTTTCCCAATTGCAGCGCCGTGCCCGAGGGCGCATCGACTTTGTGTTTGTGGTGCATTTCGACGATCTCGACGTCGTAGGAAGCACCGAGTACCTTTGCCGCGCGTTCGACCAGCTCGCGCAGCACGTTGACGCCGACACTCATGTTCGGTGCATAGACGATAGGAATGACTTTGGCGTGCCCATCGAGTTCCCGCTGGTGCGCCGCGTCGAGGCCGGTTGTCCCGATAACCGCTGCGACGCCATGCCTTGCGCACGCCGCGACGTGGGCGATCGTTCCTGAGGGTCGCGTGAAATCAATCAACACATCGGCCGCACGGACGGCTGCATCAACGTCAGTCCCGACGAGCACATCGGTTGTGCGGCCAAAACGTTCACCGGCGTCGTGCCCGAGAAAGGGGCTTCCGGCGACATCGAGCGCGCTCGCGATCTCGAGGTCGCTCGAGGCGAGCGTCGCCTCGATCAATGCTTGGCCCATCCGTCCGCTTGCGCCCGCAATGGCCAGCTTCAGCGCCACGATCGATCTCTCAAGAGCGTTACGCGAAATCGCGCGACGATCAAAAACCGCCCTTCACAGCGTCCCACAGGCGACCGAAAAAGCCCTTGTCGTCCGCCGACGGCTCGGGCTTCATCGCTTTTTCGCCGGCGGCGCGATTGAGCTCCACGACCGATTGCGGCATCTCGTCACCCTCCCAGCGGGCAAGCTTGTCGTCGACGAAATAGACGGTGAACTGGCGGTGCTCGCGCACTTTTCCCTGCTTCGCGTACTCATAGACGTAGTCCCAGCGATTTTCGCGGAAGGCGCTTGTTACGAGCGGCGTTCCGAGAGTCGTGCGCACTTGGGGCTTTGACATGCCGGCTTTCAATTTGTCGACCATGTCCTGCGACAGATAGTTGCCCTGATTGATGTCGATCTTGTAGACGCCAAGCGACGTCGTCACCGGCATGTACGTCTCGAGCGTCGAGCAGCCGCCTGCGACCAGCGCCAGCAGGACGAGCGCGGCGAGGCCAAGCGTTGCACGCGGTCTTGCCGATATCGGCGGGATTGGTGCAGACAATGGTTATGTTCGGCGGGACAAATGGTTATTATAGCTTTCGCGCGCCGCTTCTCGCGGCGAGCGGAACCGATTCATGAACTCTCCTCACGACCTCAAAAGCGCCGGCCTCAAGGCCACGCTGCCGCGCATCAAGATCATCAACCTGTTCGAGACGACCAAGGTGCGGCATATGACCGCCGAGGACGTCTACAAGCAGCTCTTGTCCGAAGGTCTCGACATTGGACTTGCGACCGTTTATCGCGTGCTGACGCAGTTCGAGCAAGCCGGACTCCTGGTTCGCCATCATTTCGAATCGGGCAAGTCGGTGTTCGAGCTGAACGAAGGCAAGCATCACGACCATCTCGTCTGCATGCAGTGCGGGCGGGTCGAGGAGTTCTACGACGCCGAGATTGAGAAACGGCAAAACAAGGTCGCGCACGAGCGCGGGTTCGAAATCAGCGAGCACGCGCTCTATCTGTATGCCGATTGCACGAAGCCGCGCTGTCCGTACAAGAAGGGCGCGCCATCGTAACGATCATTCCAACGTCGAAGCGATTTCGCGGCGGTTGAAGTCCGCGAAGCGAAACCCGAGCAGGTAAAGCGCCGCGAAATACACGACGATTCCCGCAGCGACAACGCCGGCAAGTCGCCCCGCCTTCTGCCACAGCCCGGCGTTGAGCCAGAACGACGATCCACCGGCGAGCCAAAGCAGCACGGCGGCGAGCGCAATCAGCGCGACGGTCAGCTTCCCTACGAAGATGGCCCAGCCGGGTCGCGGCGCATAGAAGCCATGCTTGTGCAATAACCAAAACAAAAGGCTTGCATTGATGCATGCGCCCACGCTCGTCGCAAGCGTGAGCCCCGCCGGCCCAAGTCCTATTCCCCAAGCGAACAGCACGGCGAGTATTTGCGTGATAAGCACCGTGAGAAAGGCGATCTTCACCGGCGTGCGCATCACCTGTCGCGCATAAAATCCCGGCGCAAGGATCTTCACCAGGATGAGGCCGAGGAGTCCGACGCTGTATCCGAGCAGCGCCGCGCGCGTCTGCCACGCATCGTTCACCGTAAATTTTCCATATTGGTAAAGCGTCGAAACTAGCGGCAGAGCGAGCAGCCAGAGCGCAACCGCGGCCGGCAAGGCCAGCAGGAACGCAAGACGCAAACCCCAATCCATCAGCTCGGAATACTGGGCATGATTCGCGTCGCTGTGATGCTGCGCGAGCGACGGCAGCAGCACCGTGCCGAGCGCGACACCGAGAAGCGCGCTCGGAAACTCCATCAGCCGATCGGCGTATGTGATCCACGAAATCGCACCGTTGCCGAGCAATGCCGCGAGTTGCGTATTGATGAGCGCGGAGATCTGGGCTGCGGAGACACCGACGACGGCCGGTCCCATCGCGCGAAGCACGCGCCGCACACCAGGATCGGAAAACGCGAGCGTCGGCCGTGGCAGCATGCCGAGCTTCCAAAGCGGGCGCACCTGAAATGCAAGCTGCGCAATCCCACCGACGAACACACCCCATGCGAGCGCGACGATCGGCGGATCGACGTGCGGCGCGAGATACAACGCGGCCGCGATGATTGCAACGTTCAGCAACACCGGCGTGAATGCAGGAATCGCAAAGCGGCGATAGACATTCAGCGCGCCGCCCGCAAGCGATGTCAGCGAGATGAAAAGGATGTACGGGAAGACGATGCGAATCATGTCCGCCGTCAACTCCACTTTGCCAGGTGTTTGCGCAAAACCGCCGGCAAGGAGATAAACGAGCCATGGCGCGGCCAGAACACCCGCGACGGTGACGACGAAAAGAACGATCGCGAGGAGCGTGCCGACTTTGCCGATCAGACTTTTCGTCGCATCGACTCCCCGCTGGCGGTGATATTCCGCAAGAATGGGCACGAACGCTTGCGAAAACGCGCCTTCGGCGAACAACCTTCGCAGCAGATTGGGCAGGCGGAACGCCGCTTCGAATGCGTCCATCTGGAGACCCGCGCCGAACGCGGCGGCCTTCAGACTTTCGCGAATGAGCCCGGTGACGCGGGACAGAAACGTCATCCCGCTGACGGTGGTCAGGGCTCTAAGCAGGTTCAAGGGCGATGGTTGGCGGCGGCCCGATCCGGTAACTTGGAGCGCCCAGAACGTTGCTGCTGCACACAAAATCGCGTATTATGCGCGGTCTTTCCGAAACCGCATCAACAGAAGGACTTTTCATTCCATGGCCAATTCGGCGCAGGCGCGTAAGCGCGCCAGACAGGCAGAGGCGACGCGCAAGCGCAATGCCACCATGAAATCGACGCTTCGCACTGCGGTCAAAAGCGTGAAGAAGGCGATCGTCGCCGGCGACAAGGCCGCAGCCGTAAAGACGATGCAGATATCCCAGGGCATCGTCGATCGGGTTGCCGACAAAAAAATCGTGCACAAGAACCTCGCCTCCCGCACCAAGTCGCGACTCGCGCAGGCGATCAAGGCAATGTCCTGATAACAGATTTGTAGGACCCGTCGACAGGGCGCCGGAAATGGCGCCCTTTTTTCACGTGCTAACATTTTGTTTTGACGGCCTTGCGCGATGTCGACGCGTCCGAAGCATTTCCTGCAATTCAGCGATTTTTCGCTCGACGAATTCTTCTGGCTGTTCGAGCGCACCCGATGGATCAAGGAGCGCTTCAAGCGCTACGAGCTCTATCAACCGCTGCGCGACCGAACGCTCGCGATGGTGTTCGAGAAAGCGTCGACGCGCACGCGCGTGTCGTTCGAGGCAGGGATGAATCAGCTCGGCGGCATCGCGATCAACCTGAACCGCGGCGACACGCAGCTTTCACGCGGCGAACCGATCGAAGACCTGGCGCGCGTGATCTCGCGAATGGTCGACGTCGTGATGATCCGCACATTCGAGCAATCGATCATCGAACGCTTCGCGGGGCATTCGCGCGTTCCGGTGATCAATGGCTTGACGAACGAATATCACCCCTGCCAGATCCTGGCCGACGTGTACACCTACATCGAGCACCGCGGCTCGATCGCCGGTAAGACGGTTGCGTGGATCGGCGACTCGAACAACGTTTGCTACACGTGGCTTCAGGCAGCGGAGATCTTCGATTTCACGCTGCATCTTTCATCGCCGCCCGGATACGAAATCGATACCACCCGAGCCGCCGTTCGCGATGTCCGCCGCTACAAGACCTTCGCCGATCCGATGGAGGCCTGCCGCGCGGTCGATCTCGTCACGACGGACGTGTGGACAAGCATGGGATTCGAAGCGGAGAACGATGAACGCCGCCGTGCATTCGAAGACTGGCAGGTCGATGCCCCGATGATGCGCGAGGCGCGGCACGATGCACTGTTCATGCATTGTCTGCCCGCTCACCGCGGCGAGGAAGTCGCTCCGGAAGTGATCGACGGACCGCAAAGCGTCGTGTGGGACGAAGCGGAAAATCGGTTGCATGCTCAGAAGGCGCTGCTCGAGTACGTCGTGTGCGGGCGCGTCGTCGTTTGAAAGTTGAAAGGCCTACGATGATCGACCACACTGGATTGACCGTGTCCGATGTCACCAAATCGAAAGCGTTTTATCGAGAGGCGCTGGCGCCGCTCGGCTACACGCTGTTGATTGAATTCGGCGACGACGCCGGATTCGGCGTCGCTCCCAAGCCGGATTTTTGGATCGGCAAGGGAACGTTAAACGGCTCGCACTACCACGTTGCGTTCCAAGCCGAAACGCGGCAACTCGTCGACGCATTCTATGAGGCGGCGATGGCCGCCGGAGGAACGGACAACGGTCCGCCCGGCCTACGTCCGCACTATCACCCGAACTACTACTGCGCATTCGTGCTCGATCCTGATGGACACAACATCGAGGCGGTCTGTCATGCGCCTGCTTGAGCATCGCGCGGAGGACTACTTCCGATGAGCCGCAGACATTCGATTTGCATGCTGATTGCGCTGGCAATGGCCATCGCGGTTCAGCCCGCGGTCGCACAGTCGTGGCCGGAACGACCGATCAAATTCATCATGGCTGCGCCCGCAGGCAGCTCGCTCGATGCGCTGGGCCGCGCGATCGCCGACAAGCTGACCGCGCGTCTGGGGCAACCGGTCGTCGTCGAAAACAAGCCCGCGGCAGGCGGCACGGTTGCGACCGCGGAAGTCGCCAAGGCAGCGCCCGACGGTTACACGATGATGATCGGCTTCAACGGCCCCCTGTCGTTCTCGCCTCTATTGCAGAAACTGCCCTACGACGTTGCCAAAGATCTCGCACCGGTGATTACCACAACGAGCCAGCCGAACGTCCTCGCGGTCAATGCATCGCTTCCGGTCAAGTCGGTCGCCGAGCTCGTGGCCTATGCGAAGGCGAATCCCGGCAAGCTCAACTACGCATCGGTCGGCAATGGCAGCTCGTCGCACCTCAACATGGAATTGTTCAAGCAGATGGCGGGCATTGATGCCGTTCACGTGCCGTTCAACGGCTCGCCGCCGGCCGTTACGGCGACGATCCAGGGCGAGACGCAGATGATCTTCGCGGTGATGCAGCCGCTGCAGGCGCAGATTCAGGCGGGAAAACTGCGCGCGTTGGCGGTGACGACCGCAAAACGCTTTCCGCTGCTGCCGGAGTACCCGACGATTGCGGAGTCCGGCTATCCCGGTTTCGAAGCGCTGGCATGGAACGGCGTGCTCGTCCCCGCCGGCACACCGAAGCCGGTCATCACGCGTCTTAATGCCGAGATCAATGCCGTTCTCAAAGAGCCCGATGTCGTGCAAAAGCTGCAGGCGCAAGGTTTTGATCTGATCGGTGGAACGCCCGAGGAATTCGGCGCGTTGATCAAGGGCGAATCCGAAAAGTGGGCGCCCGTCATCAAGAAGCTCGGTCTGAAAATCGATTAAGCGATGCGCAGCGCCATCATCATCGTCGGCGGGCTGCTGCTGTTCGGAGTCTTCGTTGTCATCGCGCGCTTCGTCGGCGGAACGCAAACGACAGCGACTGCGGCGAAGATCTTTATTGCCGTATGGCTCGTTGCCGCATTGATCAACCTGTGGGTCGGCGTCGCGCGAGCAGGTTATTCGATCGCCGAAGAGCTTCCGATATTTCTACTCATTTTCGCCGTGCCCGCCGCGGTTGCCGCGTTTACGTGGTGGAAAGCTTCGACGGCGACCTAAACGGACGTTCACAATGCCTGCAAACACGAACATCAAGAAAGTCGTCCTCGCGTATTCCGGCGGTCTCGATACATCCGTCATCCTGAAGTGGCTGCAAGACGTCTACCGCTGCGATGTCGTCACATTCACGGCCGACATCGGACAAGGAGAGGAGGTCGAGCCCGCGCGAGCGAAGGCGCTCAAGATGGGCATTCAGAAGGACAACGTCTACATCGAGGATCTGCGCGAGGAGTTCGTCCACGATTTTGTTTTTCCGATGTTTCGCGCCAATGCGATCTACGAAGGCGAATATCTACTCGGTACATCGATCGCGCGACCGCTGATTGCCAAGCGGCTGGTCGAGATCGCGCAGGAAACCGGCGCCGACGCGATCGCGCACGGCGCAACCGGCAAGGGAAATGATCAGGTTCGCTTCGAGCTCAGTGCGTACGCGTTGATGCCGAACGTTGCGATCATCGCGCCTTGGCGTGAATGGGACCTGCTGTCCCGCGAGAAGCTCGTCGCGTACGCCGATGCGCACGGGATCCCCGTCGATTTCAAAAAGCGCGACGCCGTTGGCGCGCCCTACTCGATGGACGCGAACCTGCTGCATATCAGCTACGAAGGCGGCGTTCTGGAAGACCCTGATTTCGCACCGGAGGATTCGATGTGGCGCATGACGGTCGCGCCCGAAAAAGCGCCGGACGAGCCCCAAATCGTCGAGCTCTCGTACGAGAACGGCGATATTGCGGCCGTCGACGGCGAAAAGATGTCGCCGGCGCAGGTACTGACGAAGTTGAACGAGATCGGCGGCCGACACGGTATCGGCCGTCTAGATATCGTTGAAAACCGCTATGTCGGCATGAAGTCGCGCGGCTGTTATGAAACGCCGGGCGGGACGATCATGTTGAAAGCTCACCGTGCGATGGAGTCGATCACCCTCGATCGCGAAGTATTGGCACTCAAGGACGACCTGATGCCGCGCTACGCGCGTCTCATCTATAACGGCTACTGGTTCAGCCCGGAACGCGCGCTGCTGCAAGGATTGATCGACGCGTCGCAACGAACCGTCAACGGCACCGTCAAGCTCAAGTTGTACAAAGGCACGGTGATGTGCATTGGCCGCGCATCGGAGACCGACTCGCTGTTCGACACTCGGATCGCGACGTTCGATGACGATGCGGGCGCGTACGATCAAAAGGACGCCGGCGGCTTTATCAAATTGAACGCGCTTCGGCTCCGCATCGCGGCCAACCGCCGGCGAGGTAAATAAGGGCCACGGGCACAAGCGGCGTCTTCGCGCCGGGGTCCATGCCTGAGCTTCCCGATGTCGTTGTTTACTGCGAAGCGCTCTCCGCGCGAACTCGCGGGCAGGTGCTGGAACGTGTTCGTTTGATCAGCCCTTTCGTGTTGCGTACCGCAGTCCCGCCGATTGGCGAAGTCGAAGGAAAGCGCGTCAGCGATGTGCAGCGGCTCGGCAAACGAATCGTCATTGCGCTCGAGGACGATCTCTTTCTCGTCATTCATTTGATGATCGCCGGCCGTTTGCGTTGGCTTGCCGAAGAGGCAAAGCCACCTGGCAGAATCACGCTCGCGCTTTTCGAATTCTCGAGCGGCCGTCTGGCATTTACCGAAGCGGGCACGAAACGCCGCGCGTCATTGCACGTGGTCCGCGGTGAATCGGCGCTCGCACAGTTCGACATGGGTGGCTTGGACGTGCAGCACGCCGATCGCGCGGCGTTCGCCCAGCGCTTGACGAGTGAGAATCACACGCTCAAACGCGCGCTCACCGACCCGCGTCTTCTAAGCGGTATCGGGAACGCGTATTCCGACGAAATCCTTCATCGCGCGCGATTGTCGCCGCTCGCGCTGACGCGCAAGCTTTCAGACGAGGAGATGACGCGGCTCTACGCGGCGACGCGCGTGGTCCTCACGGAGTGGATCGACCGTTTGCGCGTCGAGAGCGCCGAAAGTTTTCCCGAAAAAGTCACGGCGTTTCGGCCGCAAATGGCGGTCCACGGGCGCTTTCGGCAGCCGTGCCCGGTATGCGGGGAGCCGGTGCAGCGGATCGTATATGCGGAAAACGAGTGCAATTACTGCGCGCGCTGTCAGACCGGAGGTACGATCCTCGCCGATCGCGCGTTATCGCGGCTGCTGCACGATAGCTTTCAACGTTCGCTCGACGACGGCTGAGCGTTCATCAGCTCCAATGGAACGACAGCGCCTCGTGCCGGCTGCCGCTGACGGCGACTCGTCGCGTCTGCGTGCGTCCTTGATACTCGGCGGTCACGACGTACTGGCCATCGGGTAGATGCGCGAGAAAGATGGGCCCTTGCGACGCGCGATCGATGATCACGCGGCCTGCAGCGTCGAGAATTTGCAGATGCACGTCGGCAACAAACTCGGCGCGCTGACCCTCGCCCCGCCGCGAGAACATGAGCTCGAGCGGATACGCGCGAGCCTCGGCGCGAAATGCCTCCACTTCCTCTTGGCCGATGCCGCCGTTCACGTAGTTGATATGGGCGTTGATCAGCGACTGGAGGTCCGCTGCGTACAGGCTGGAAACGGATAGGGCGCCGGAGAGAATGACAACGGGCAGCGCAAACCTTGCGGGCACTGACATATGGCCTCCTTGCGAATTCGGACGGCGCGCCGTAACGTGGCGCTTGATGCGCAAGTTACGTCAGCAAAAGGAGTGCAGCCATCGGCCGCCAACGTCTGAAGCCGTCGGACGATTGCCGACACCGTTGCATGGTTTGCAGAGCGATCGGTCGCGACATCGACCTGCCGCGATTGGCGCGTTAGAAACCGACCCGCGCGCGGCGCCCACAGAGCTTCTTGGCGTCGATGTCTTCGGGGACGAGGTAATCGCGGTTGGCGAGCTGCGCCGTTCCGAAGGCGTCAAGGAGGAGCTTGCGCATATCGCGTGGCGGCACGCTCGCAAGCCGGTCGATCACCGACTCCGAAGGTTCAGCAGGGAAAGGCCAATTGTGAGCGTCGAGTATTTCACGATACACGGCGAGCGCGATCCGCCGCGATCCCTCCGCATCCGGACGCTCAATCGAATAGACGTTCATCCGATTGAGAATCGGGTCGGGAATCACTGACTCGTCATTGGCCGTGGCGACCCATAGGATATGCGAGGCGTCCATGTCGACGTCGATGAACTCGTCCTTGAAATGAGAGGCCGTATCGGGCTCCAGCAATGAGTACAGCGCGCCCAGCGGATCGTAGCGCGCGTCGCCGCCCGCCTTGTCGACTTCGTCCAGCACGACAACAGGATTGGCGTATTCGCCCTCGATCAACGTTTGCGCCACCTTACCGGGTCGCGCGTTATGCCATTGCGCCGACGCGCCCGTCAGAACCCACCCCGCAGTCAACGAGCTCATCGACACGAATTCGAACCCGGTGCCGAGCGCTTGAGCGAGTTTCTTCGCGAAGTAAGTTTTGCCGAGACCCGGCTCACCCAGCAGCAGCATCGGCGTGAATTGCACCGCCTCGTTGCCTGCGACGGCAAGCGCCAAATACTTGCGTAGGTCGTCGACGACGCGTGCGAAGTTGGGCGAAGCGTCGTAAAGATCGTCGGCTGCAGAAGCCGTCGAGGGCTTGATGATGTAGCGCGAGCCGCCCAGCTCGCACATGCGGTCGTACCAGCTCTTGAGCCCTTCGTTGCGGCGCGCCGCGCCATCTTCGCGTGCCCGCCCTACGTCGGCGATCGAATAGATCGGTTGTAAGTCAGCGAGCGGAATCGCGGGATCCATAGGGCATCACCCTCCGGTTGAATCAACGCATTAAACATGCCAAATTCCGAGCTGGTTGCCAAGAGGCGAACGCCGTCAGAACGACGCCGACGCACGTTGTGGCGAGCGCGCGACACGTGGCGTCGGCATCAAGCGATGCACCGCGTCCGTGCGTCGCCGACGCGCATTTGCGCCATGCCGGTGCCCGTGCTAGCGTGGCCTGGCTAGAGGAAAATCGCGATGCCATCCTTCGATATCGTTTCGGAAGTGAACGAAGTGGAAGTTCGTAACGCGCTCGACCAGACGAACAAGGAGGTCGGAACGCGCTTCGATTTCAAGGGTTCCGACGCGCGCGTCGAGTACAAGGACAAGACGCTGACGCTCTACGCCGACGACGACTTCAAGCTTAAGCAGGTGACGGACATCCTGACCGGCAAGCTCGCGAAGCGGCAGGTCGATGTGCGCTCGCTCAAGTACGGCGACATCGAGAAGGTGTCAGGCAATAAGGTCAAGCAAACGGTAACCGTTCGCACCGGCGTCGATCAGGAGCTCGCGAAGAAGATCGTGAAGGCGTTGAAGGAAAGCAAACTGAAGGTTCAGGGATCGATCCAGGGCGAAGCGGTACGCGTGTCAGGCGCCAAGCGCGATGAACTACAAAACGCGATCGCGCTCGTTCGTAAGACGATCACGGATTTTCCGCTGCAGTATCAGAACTTCAGAGATTAGAAAAGCAGGTCCCTCGGCTTCGCCTCGGGATGACACCCCACCATTGGTCATTCCGAGGACCTGCTTTACCGTCTGAGGAACCTGCTTCGCTCAAAAGCAGATCCCTCGCTCGCGCTCGGGATGACATCATGATCAAGCAAGATCTGCCACCAGCGATTGGCGCGTTGCGGCACCGACCGCCGGGATTTCCGCTTTGTAATTCGGGTGATCAACGCCGAATCCCAGCGCGAGGCCGTATTTAAGCGCAGAGAGCATCTGGGGCGTCAACTCGAACCGCAGGAAATGCACCGATGAAGTTTTCTCATCCGTTTCGCGCTCCAAGTCCTCATCGGCGATCGCGAACGCCCGCGGGCGGCCTTCCACTTGCAGCCACACGCTTCGCTCGACGCCTTTGAGTTTCGCGAGCGCCTGCCGCCGTTCCTCGAGGTCGTCGTACTCGATCAGCATCGTCGCCTTGAAGTTGTGGCCGTCGGGAACCAGCGGGTTGTACGCCGCCAGCTCGGCTTCGATGCCTTCCTCATCGAATATCTTCTCGATCCGCAACATTTCCTGAATCTGGTAGCGGATCGTCAGCTCGTCCTCGAACAACAGCGTCACATGCTCGCCGAGATGAAGCGTCCGCGCGCGCTTGTGCTCGATCACGCGAGCGCGGAATTCCTTGCGCTCCTTGGCGTAGGCCTCGAGCGTCATCAAGCTCTCGCGCTTGATCCGCCGTTTCGCGACTAGCGTTTTCGACCCCTTCGACATGCCATCTCCGTAAAGAATATGGCGCGCTGTGTCACGCGCTTGGCAATCCGTAAGCGATCCGCAGCAACGTCAGCGGATGCTCTTTCCGCGCTCGCGTGTTGCCTTCTTCGGCGAGCCCTTCGAGAATTCTCCGACCCGCAATTGGGCAATCGGAGCTCACATAGTCGGGATCGCCGTCATTCATGCGCCGGAATACCGGTCGTCCGATCTTCATCGAATCGGCGTAGAACTCGCGTTTGACGCCCCACGTACCGTCGTGACCGGAACACCGCTCGATCGTATTGACCGTCGTATCGGGCACCTGCTCCAGCAGCTCGCGCGTTTTCTGACCGACGTTCTGCACGCGGGCGTGACACGGAATGTGATAGCTGATCTTGCCGAGCGGCGTTGTGAAATCGCGTTTCAGAAGCCCATCCTTGTCGCGAGACACCAGATATTCGAATGGGTCGAACATTGCCTCGGCGACCGCCTGTACTTCCGAGTCACCGGCAAAAATGAGCGGCAATTCCTGCTTGAACATCAATGTACAAGACGGAACGGGCGTGAGAATCGCATAGCCCGCGCGCGCGAGATCCACAAGCACCGGAAGGTTTGCTTCCTTCAGTTTTTCGACGGTGCGAAGATCGCCGAGTTCCAGCTTGGGCATCCCACAGCACACTTCGCGTTCGATGACTGCGTACGGAATCTCGTTGTGCTCGAGGATTTTCAGCAGATCGCGGCCGATGCCCGGCTCGTTGTAGTTGACGTAGCACGTCGTAAAAATCGCAACCTTGCCGGGGGCTCGCGCACCGTCTCGAACCGGCCATTGCAATGACGGACGTGGATCGTCGAGAAAGCGCTTTTCCGCGTACGGCGGCAGCTCCGCCTTGGCCGCGACGCCAAGCACTTTTTCCATGACCTTGCGCGCCGATGGCATCGTGTTGGTTTTGTTGACGACTTTCACGACGACGGGAATCGTCGCTAGCTTGCCGACTCTATCGGTGCTCGTGAGCAAGCGGTCGCGAAACCCCGTTCTGCCGTCCTCGAATGCCTTCGCCTTGCCGCGGAGCATCAGTTTGGGAAAATCGACATTCCATGGATGCGGCGGGACGTATGGACATTTGGTCATGAAGCAGAGGTCGCACAGATAACACTGATCGACGACCTTCCAGAAGTCCGATTTCGCGACACCATTGACTTCCATCGTCTTGCTGTTGTCGACGAGATCGAAAAGCGTCGGGAAAGCGCCGCAAAGCGATACGCAGCGGCGACAGCCATGACAGATATCGAAGATCCGCTCCATCTCCTTGTAGAGCGACTCCTCGTTGTAGAAATCGGGATTGCGCCAATCGAGCGGGTGGCGCGTGGGCGCGTCGAGATTGCCTTCGCGGAGCGTCATGACTTTCCTGGGACGCCTAATCGGCAATTAGACCTGCGAACGCACCGCGTTCACACGGTTGACCCTATTATCGCCCACCGCGAATTGAGGGTCGCGGAACGCGACTCTCCAATTCGCGGAGTTATTACGTCGCGGCGGCGGGTCTTCGGTCAAGACTCCAGCTATTCACCGCCGCGACGTAATAACGGTTAGTCGGCCATCTGATCCAACGCCTTCTGAAACCGATTCGCATGCGACCGCTCCGCCTTCGCTAGCGTCTCGAACCAGTCGGCGATTTCATCGAATCCTTCGGTCCGCGCGGCCTTCGCCATGCCCGGATACATATCCGTGTACTCATGCGTTTCGCCGGCGATGGCGGCTTTCAGATTTTCGCGGCTCGTTCCAATCGGCAAATCCGTTGCAGGGTCGCCGACTGCAGAAAGATAGTCGAGGTGTCCGTGCGCATGTCCGGTCTCGCCTTCCGCCGTCGAACGGAAAATAGCCGACACGTCGTTTTGTCCCTCGACGTCGGCCTTGTTGGCGAAGTACAAATAGCGACGATTCGCTTGCGACTCGCCGGCAAATGCGTACTTCAGATTCTCGTGGGTCTTCGTGCCTTTCAGGGGTTTCATCGTGCATCTCCTCTCGGTTACCGCCTCGTTACGCCTCCAGGCGGCTAAGTCAGATTTTCATGCTGCGCAGTCTGCCCGCCTCCGTCCAATTGATTGTCCCAATCTGAGCCATAAAGATAGACTATTGAGGCGAACGAGGGTACCGCCGCTCAAGCCCGATTAGTCGATCCGTTCATACGCCGGTAGCGTCAGAAATTCTACAAACGTGTCGTTGTTGACGAGATCGGCGAAGATCTTCGACGCATCATCGTAATGTCCTTCACCGTATTGCGGACCGAGATAGTCGCGGATCTTGACGAGCTCTTCAGGAATCATCGCGGCGACCATTTCCTTCGACACCTTGCGGCCGTCATCGAGCTTGCCCTTGGGCGACCGAATCCATTGCCATACCTGCGAACGCGAGATTTCTGCCGTCGCCGCATCCTCCATCAAGTTGAAGATGGGGACAGCGCCCTGGCCGGCAAGCCATGCACCGATGTATTGGATCGCCACGTTGATGTTGAGGCGAAGACCCTTTTCGGTAATCGGCTGCTCGGGCTCGAAATGCAGCAAATCCGCGGCGGTTACTTTGACATCAGCGCGTTTCTTTTGTGCAATCTGATTCGGCGTCGGCATCAAGCGGTCAAAGGCTTCGCGCGCGACGGAAACCAGCCCCGGATGCGCCACCCACGTTCCGTCATGCCCGATCGTCGCTTCGCGCTCCTTGTCGGCCTTCACTTTCGCAAAGGCTTCCCGATTCGCGGCCTCGTCGTTTTTCACCGGAATCTGCGCCGCCATGCCGCCCATTGCATGCGTGTTGCGCCGATGGCAAATTTTGACCAGTAGTTCCGCGTAGCTCCGCATGAAATGCGTCGTCATCGTGACGAGCGCACGATCCGCGAGGCAAAAGTCGCGGCTGTGCTGGAATTTCTTGATGCAACTGAAGATATAGTCCCAGCGGCCGGCGTTCAGCCCCGCCGAATGTTCGCGCAATTCGTAGAGAATTTCGTCCATCTCGAATGCACCAAGGATCGTCTCGATCAGTACGGTCGCTTTGACGGTGCCGCGCGGAATGCCGAGCTCGTCCTGCGCCATCGCGAAGACGTCGTTCCAAAGCCTCGCCTCGAGATGGCTTTCGAGCTTGGGCAGATAAAAATAAGGTCCGCTGCCACGCGCGACCAGCTCTTTCGCGTTATGGAAGAAATACAGTCCGAAATCGAAGATGCCGCCGCTTACGAGCGCGCCGTCGACCTTGACGTGCTTTTCCGGAAGATGCCACCCCCGGGGCCGCACGAATAGAACGGCCAGCTTGTCGTTCAGTTTGTACGACTTGCCCTCCGGCGAGACGTAATCGATACGCCTGCGAATCGCATCGCGCAAGTTGATGTGGCCCTGAATATTGTTGTCCCATTTCGGCGTGTTCGCGTCTTCGAAATCCGCCATGTAGATGTTCGCGCCCGAGTTGAGCGCGTTGATGATCATCTTGCGGTCCACTGGACCCGTGATTTCGACACGCCGATCGGCGATATCGGCTGGACAGGGCGCACAGGTCCAGTCGCTCTCGCGTACGGCACGCGTTTCTGGCAAAAAATCCGGACGTTTACCGCTGTCGAACTCGGCCTGCCGAGCGGCGCGGGCCGCCAGCAGCTCGTTGCGCCGACCACCGAACGCTCGCTGCAGTCGCGCGACGAATGCGAGTGCGCCGGGCGTAAGGACCTGCGCGTATTCGGGGGTGATTTGTCCGGTGATCTCGATACCGGGGCCAAAGGAGGGCGCGCTCATCGATCCTCGCTGCGTTGGCGTTGACGGCGCGCAGACGGACGCACCGAAAGGGGGAGCAACTGACCTCTGGATGATACCCGATCGTGTTGCAGTGCGGCACGACGGCCGGAATCTCGTCGGCCGCTCGGGCGCCTCGGCCTTCTCAAGCTCTACTACCGGTTCGAAGCGCCTGAGCGTGGGCCTCGTGCGTCGATTCGCCCCGGGAGGTTCCGGCCGCTCGCCCTACGGGTCGCTTAACTTCTCGCGTTGCTCGAAGTTAACCTCCACCAGGCTCACGCCGCCAACTGAGGGTTCAACCGAATCACGCCGCTTTGCAGCTTGTTGAGCGCGTTCAGATACGCCTTCGCCGACGCCACGATGATGTCGGTATCGGCGCCGTTGCCGTTGACGATGCGCCCGTCGCGTTCCAAGCGGACAGTCACTTCGCCTTGCGCGTTGCTGCCCGTGGTGATCGCGTTGACCGAATAGAGCAGCAAGGTCGCGCGCGAGCTCACCATCCGTTCGATCGCCTTGAACACGGCGTCAACCGGACCGTCACCGTTGACCTCCGCGACGACTTCGCTGTCGCCAATGCCCATCACGACGCGTGCGTGCGGCACCGTCCCGGTTTCGGACGTGACCTTCAGCGCGGCAAGCTTGTAGTGCTCGCGCTCGGGTGTGACGTCCTCATCAGAAACGATGGCATGCAAATCTTCGTCGAACACTTCGCCTTTCTTGTCGGCGAGCTCCTTGAATTTGGCGAACGCGACGTTGACATGATCTTCGTTGCCGAGGTCGATGCCGAGCTCAGCCAAGCGCGTCTTGAATGCATTGCGTCCGGAAAGCTTGCCGAGCACGAGCTTGTTCGCGTTCCAGCCCACATCCTCGGCGCGCATGATCTCGTATGTTTCGCGATGCTTGATGACGCCATCCTGGTGGATGCCTGATTCGTGCGCAAAGGCATTCGCGCCCACGATGGCCTTGTTGGGCTGCACCGGAAATCCCGTGATGCTCGACACCATTTTCGACGCTGCGACGATCTGCGTACTGTCGATACGCGTCGTGCATGGAAACACGTCCTTGCGCGTGCGCACGGCCATCACGATCTCTTCCAACGAGGCGTTGCCCGCGCGTTCGCCGAGTCCGTTGACGGTACACTCCACTTGCCGCGCGCCATTCATCACCGCGGAGAGCGAGTTCGCGACCGCGAGACCAAGATCGTTGTGGCAGTGAACCGACCATACGGCCTGATCGGAATTCGGAATCCGTTCGCGTAACGATTTGATCAGCGCGCCGAACTGCCACGGCATCGTGTAGCCGACGGTGTCCGGAATGTTGACCGTTTTTGCGCCCACCTTTATGACCGCCTCGAGCAGACGGCATAGGAAGTCGGGCTCGGAACGGCCCGCGTCCTCGGGCGAGAACTCGACGTTGTCGGTGTAGCGGCGCGCCCATTGCACCGCTTTCACCGCCTGCTCCAGCACCTGCTCCGGCGACATTCGCAACTTCATTTGCATATGGATCGGCGATGTCGCGATGAACGTGTGGATCCGCTGCGACTTCGCCGGCTTGACGGCGTCACCGCAGCGCGCGATGTCGTTTTCGTTCGCACGCGCGAGCCCGCACACCGTGCTGTCTTTGATTGCTTTGGCGATGTCGTGCACGGCGTCCCAGTCGCCGTTGGACGAAGCGGGAAAGCCGGCTTCGATCACGTCGACGCGCAGCCGCTCGAGCTGACGCGCAATGCGCATCTTCTCTTCCTTGGTCATCGACGCGCCCGGGCTTTGCTCGCCGTCGCGCAACGTCGTATCGAAGATGATCAAATGGTCGGCCATGGTGTCCTCGCGCATTGTCAAAAACGTCGAATCCGCCAGAGCTTATCTGGCAGGCACGGTGCTACGAAAGAAGGGGTATGAGTTATCTGCGCGCGGGGCGCAGCAGCAGCAGGCCGCCAAGGATGAGCGCGATCGCGGACGCGGGGACGGTCCGGAGGCTCGTGGCGGCAGGAATGAAGCTGCTCATCCGATGAACAATATCGGAATTCGGCAGTCGATGCAAGGGTGGGTGCATAATCCGGCCGCCATGTCGCCTGAGTGCACGATCTATCTACCCTCGACGGGAGCAATCATGCGTGTCGCTGACCTCGTCGGCGCTGTTCCGGCATTCGGCGAGCATTTGGGGACGCTGCGAGCGCCCTGCACGGATGTCGACTGGTATCCGTACAACAGCCTGGACAACGTCTCCAACGTCAAAGAATTGCTTCCGTCCACGGCTGAGCTCGTTCCCGATGGCGGGCACGTGCTCGACATCGGATGCGCTGACGGCGACATGGGTTTCTTGTTTCAATCGCTCGGTTGTCACGTCGATTTCATCGATAACGCCGAAACGAATTTCAACGATTGCCGCGGCGTAGCGCGCACCGCGCAATTGCTTGGCCATGCCGGACGCATCATCGAACGAGACATCGATTTCGGCTTCGAGCTCGACCGTGACTACGATCTCGTTCTGTTCCTCGGTACGCTCTATCACTTGCGCAACCCGGCTCTGGCGCTCATTCGTTTGGCGGAGCGCTGCGAATGGATGTTGCTGAGTACGCGCGTGATGAGCCACCTCCCGGCGCAATATGCCGATGCTGCCGTGAGCGATGCGCCGATCGGTTATCTGCTGGACACGCTGGAGTTGAATCGTGATTCGACGAACTGGTGGCTCTTTTCCCCAATGGGCGTCACGCGATTGCTGAAAAGATGCGGCTGGACCACGCTGACATCACGGATCGTCTTCGACGAGAGTCTCCCGGCCGATAACCGTGACGAGCGCATGTTCGTTCAGTGTCGACGCGTGACGAACTATAGCGATCTGACAAAGCGCCACGACTTTTGAACGTCGCGAGCATCGCGCGGCTGTTTCGCAGCATCGTGCTCGCCAGGACGCGGGAATTCAAATGATGACTATCCGCTGGATGCTCCTCACCGTACTCTGCGTCGTCCTCCTTTCAATCGGCCAAATGCTGTTCAAAACCGCCGCAGGGCAATGGCGCATCGAAGGGTGGAGCTGGTCGACGTGGCGAAGCCTGTTCTCAGTGGCCATGTTGTCGGCGCTCGTGCTTTATGGCGCGACCACGATCTTGTGGGTTTTTATTCTCCGACAACTGCCGCTGTCGACGGCATATCCGGTCTATGCGCTGTCGTTCTTGATCGTCCCGCTCTTTGCTCACATTACTATTGGCGAGCCGTTAACGATGAGAACCATCGTTGGCGGCGCGATCATCATTGCGGGCATCGTCGTTGCCGCCGGTTGACGCAATGCAAAGGGCGGAGCCTCTGCGACACTATCCAGGCAGAGACTTGGAGGCGATGACCTTCGCGCTCAACTATCACCGATGGATCGTAGGGCAGTTTGCGCCGTACCTCGGCGGTACGGTTGCCGAGGTCGGCGCCGGCAGCGGAAGCGTCTCTCGATTGTTATTGGAAAAAAACGTCGAGCAACTGCTTGCCTTCGAACCCTCCGACAATATGTTCCCGCTGCTCGTTAAGGAGCTCAGTCACGAAGCGCGTGCAAGCGTTGTCAAGGACTTCTTTCATCCTCGGCATGGGCGACAACGGTTTGACGCGGTGGCATACATCAATGTTTTAGAGCACATCGAGGACGATCGCACCGAGCTCGCTCACGCGTTCGAAGCTCTGAAGACGAACGGTCATTTGTTGTTGTTTGTGCCGGCCTTGCCCTGGCTCTACAGCGAACACGACTGGGAAATCGGACATTTTCGCCGGTACACAAAGCGCAACCTCATTTCACTCGTGGAGAACGCCGGGTTCACCGTGGTGAAGGCGCGGTATTTTGACGTTGTCGGGATAATTCCCTGGTATGTCAATTTCGTGCTGCTTCGCAATTCCATCGGCAAGGATGCCGTTGCGCTGTACGACAGGTTCGTCGTGCCCTTGATGCGGCGAGTCGAGACGGCGATACGCCCGCCGATCGGCAAGAACGTGCTACTTATTGGACGAAGACCTTAGCTCGCACAGCACGATCGGAACATGGGGCATGTTCGTGCGAATGGGCGTACACGTGTCGCGCTGCTTCTCGAGGCCATAGACGGCGAGAATGTCATCACCAACGCCGGCCCACGACTGCATTGAATAGAACGGGCCAGTGTGGCTCGTAATGACGTTCCTTGTCTGTTGCGCGAGCAGATTGTTATGCCAAGGCTTATTGATGTTGGTCATAACGCCGATCCAGCGGATCTTTGGATCGAAGAAAGGTATGACATACGCAATCGGCGTGTCATGCACTATCAGGACCATGGCGTTGTCCGGCAATTTCGGGGCCGCTATTTCAAAGAAGTGTTCTCGAAACGGTACTCGCCACCAATTCGGATACGTGGTTGAAGCAACGACTACGCCCGCGACAACGATCGCTGCCGGCAATTGGGCGCGGCTTGGAAGGGTTATGCATAGCAAAAAGACAATCATTGCTCCGGACAGGAGCTCCAGCGGAATGATGTATCGATAAATCGCGTGTTCGCCCATCCAGACGATGAAAGCGATAAACCAGAACGTGATGACGAACCGCCATTCCCAGTTGATCGTCGGTGGTTTGAACGCGACAAGGCGAATCTGAGTCCGCCTGACTGTGAAGGCTGCCAGCGCGACGATAAGCACCAACGGCACGCGCCAATCGCGAAACGCTATTTCTCCCACGACGCCTTGGTTGTGGCGAAATAAACGGAATGGAAGAACCAACGCATCGAAAAGCGATTGCGGAATGTGTGGGCTTCTAAGCGGGGCCAACTCCCACCACGGCGACTGGAACCAATCGTTGAAGTAAGGAAACAGCGGGTTGCCGAACCTGACGTACATTTTCCATAGCCAGAAACCCGCCGTCGTCACAAAGCCCAGGGCCGCCATGCCGGTAAACGCGAGCGCGTGCGGCACTGCGCGGTAGCTGAACGGACGAACCGTTGCCAGCAGTGCAATACACAGCGCAAGTACGCAATACGCCGACGTCAGCTTTAGACCGGTTGCAAATCCTGCGCAGAGTCCTGCAAACGAAATTGCCACCCATTTTCTGTCGCCCTCGATTCGATGAGCGATCAACAGCAGCCAGATGGCGACCATTATTAGCATCGCGCCCGACCAATCGTTCATTGTTGAACCGATGAGCGGCACGCCTGCGCTACCGGTCAAGCCGAGCACCAGCGCGAGCCCGGCGTACATACGCCAGTGCGGGACGGTCCAACCGCGAAACAGCCTAGAGACAATGAGGAACAAAAAAAAGCCGGCGATGCCGACCGGTAGTGCAAGCAAGACCGCGATCCATTGAGGCTTAAGATCCGCGCGGACAGCCCAGTAGAATGGCAGGTCCAATAGCGGGTTGTGGAAGGTTTGGAGCTGCGCAGGCGCGATATCCCAATCAAGCCGGTCATTGATGAACGCGTGTGGGTTGTAGAAATGATAGTTCTGCAGGTCCCAATTGGCGTCCTGTTGCAGGAGCAGGGAGGCAAGTGAAGCGCCCGCTATCGCGCACGCCAACCAGATGAGCGTGCGTACCGGAACGGAAATTTTGGCCGTCACCGGTTCATGACGCGCGTGTTTCGATCCACGGGCTCCGCAGATGCGTGCGCCACAGGTTGCTGCGCGCCCGCCGCAAGATAAGCGATTCGTTTCGCTTCCCTGCGACCGCGCGCGACGCTGTCGAGTATCAGCCCGCAGGCCAACGCAATGAATGCGAGCAACACGAGACCCGTCGCGAGCACCGCGGTAGGCAACCGCGATACGTAGCGCGTTTCCATGAATTCGACGATCACGCTGACGCCAAGCAACAATCCGGCGACGCCGAAAAGCAGCGCAAAACCGCCGAAAAACATCGCTGGTTTCACATCCTTGAACAGCATGATCATCTTCGCCAAGATGCGCGCCCCATCGCGATACGTCGCGAGCTTGCTCGTCGAACCTTGGACTCTTTCGAAATACGGCGTCGGCAGCTCGGCGGTGGGGATTCGTTGCTCGAGCGCGTGCACGCTCAACTCGGTCTCGATCTCGAATCCGCGCGACGTTCCGGGAAACGACTTCACGAAACGCCGCGAAAACGCGCGGTATCCGGACAACAGATCGGCCGGCCGCGTGCCGAACAAGCCGCCGAGAAGCGCACTGAAGGCGTGATTGCCAAAATGGTGGCCGCGCCGATAGGCGGCACCGCGCCCTTCGTGATCGCGAATGGCCGTCACCATGTCAAGATCGCCATCGATAAGCGTCGCGACGAGATCGGGGGCGCTTGTGGCATCGTAAGTAGCATCGCCGTCGACCAGCACGTAAACGTCGGCGTCGATTTCGGCGAACATCCGACGGACAACACCTCCTTTTCCGGGACGCTCGTCTCGTCGTACGACTGCACCTGCCGCGCGCGCGAGTCCGCCTGTACCATCGGTCGAACCGTTGTCGTAAACATAGACGTCGCAACCCGGCAGGGCAGCTCGGAAGTCCTGCACGACGCGCCCTACAGTTGCCGCTTCATTGCGGCAAGGGATGAGAACGGCGATGCGTCGGTGCATGGCCGCGCAATGCCTCAATGCGACGTCGAAGCCCGCCGCTTGTTCAGCGCAGTCCATGCCGAGACCACGTATCCCGAGATTGCATAAGCGACAAAGCCGGCGAAAAGCACGATCGGCGGCTGCCACGACAAGAGCGCCACGAACATCACGACGAGAAAGATCACGACGAACGGGACACTCTTCTTCAGGTTGAACGACTTGAAGCTCCAATACTTGAAGTTGCTCACCATCGTCAGACCGGCGAACACGGTCACAAACCACGCCCACCAGCGGATCGGCTCGGGGTCGTAACCAATATCGTCGACGACCCAAACGAGGCCGGCGACGAGCGCCGCAGCCGAAGGGCTCGGCAAACCCGTAAACCAGCGCTTGTCGGCGACCTCCAGCAACGTGTTGAAGCGGGCGAGACGAAGCGCTGCGCCCGCGACGTACACGAATGCCGCGATCCAGCCGAGCTTGCCGAGATCGCGCAACACCCATTCGTACATGACGAGCGCCGGCGCCGCACCGAAACACACCATGTCGGAGAGGCTGTCGTACTCGGCGCCGAATGCGCTTTGCGTGTGCGTCATTCGCGCGACGCGACCATCGAGCCCATCCAGCACCATTGCGACGAAAATCGCGATCGCTGCGTAATCGAAATTTACGTTCATTGCCTGCACGATCGCGTAAAAGCCCGCGAACAGCGCGGCGGTGGTGAACAGGTTGGGCAATAGATAGATCCCGCGCCGCCTGACGCGATTCTTGAGAACGATCCGCTCGGTCTGAAAGTCGTGCACAGCGGGCAAGCGTAACAGCTACCGATTCGACCGACAAACGGAACGCGTCTAATTGAGCTCCGCCAGGATCGACTCGGTCGCGTAAACCAGGTCGCCGACGCTCGCGCGGGGCGTCGCGTTAGGCGGCAGATAAACGTCCAGGCGCGAGCCGAACCGGATGAAGCCGTAACGCTGCCCGCGTGTGAGACGATCGCCGGTCTTGACGTAGCAGAGAATGCGACGCGCGATCAGTCCCGCGATCTGCACGCACGTGACGTCGACGCCCGTTGGCGTTTGCAGGTGCAGCGCGTTCCGTTCGTTGTCGAGCGACGCCTTGTCGAACGATGCGTTCACGAACCCGCCTTCGTGGTACCAGGTATTCGCCACGACGCCATCGATCGGGCTCCGATTCGAGTGCGCGTTGAAGACATTCATGAACACGCTGATCTTGAGCGCATCGCGGTCAAGATAGGGATCGCGTACGTTGGCGACCGAGACTACCCTTCCATCCGCCGGAGACAGCACCGCGTTCGGTTGTTGTGGAATCGTGCGCGGCGGATCGCGAAAAAACTGCAGGATGAAGAGGAACACCAGCCAAGCGAGCGCCGCGAGAAACCACAGCGACGTGAGCGACAGCGCGAATGCCACCGCGATCGCGATCGCGAGAAACGGCCATCCTTCCCGAGCAATGATGGGGTGGGGATAGTTGTCGGACACAACTGCGTTATTGCTTCAGCGCGTCGTCGATCCGCTGTGCCTTTTCGACCGCCTGTTGCTGCACGGCGGACTCTAGGCCACGAGCCCTTTCGATCGCGTTCCTGGGCGTTACGTCGGTCGTCGTCACGTCGTGCGAAACGGGATCGACCGGGGTCGCCTTCGACGCAGGTCCTGCGGTGCCGGTCAATCCATATTCCTGCAGGACGGTCTTCAACAACATCCCGACAATGACGAGCGCAACCAATAGAACGATCAAGCCGGCCCATCCGCGTTGGCGCGATCGAGACGTGCTCGCTTCGAATCTGACCATCGCCGCCTCCCTATGTGGCAACCGCGGCAAGTATAGCTTTAACCCGTCATCCCGAGCGCAGCGAGGAACCTGCTTTTGACAGTCAACTAATTGCGCGTTTGGTCGACCAGCTTGTTGCGCTTGATCCACGGCATCATCGAACGGAGCTTCTCCCCGACCTGCTCGATTGAGTGCTCGGCCATCAGCCGGCGATGCGCGTTCAATGTCGGTGCGCCGGCGCGATTCTCCAGGATGAACTCCTTCGCGTAGTCGCCGCTCTGGATGCGGGTGAGCGCGTCGCGCATTGCCTGCTTCGTGGCCGCGGTCACGATCTTCGGTCCGGTCACGTACTCGCCGTATTCGGCGTTGTTCGAGATCGAGTAG
>DASXSP010000075.1:0-55123 GCA_036505865.1 Casimicrobiaceae bacterium | reverse complement strand
AGGGTCAACGCGATGAAGCCGGACACGATCACCGCACCCGCGAGCGTCAGCGCGAATTCGATGAACAGCCGACCGGTCCGACCCGTGGCGAACGCGAGCGGCGCAAACACGGACGCCAGCGTGAGCGTCATCGCGACGATTGCAAAGCCGATTTCTCGTGCGCCGATGATCGCCGCCTGTTTGCGAGGCATGCCGGATTCGATGTGCCGCCAGACGTTCTCCAGCATGACGATCGCGTCGTCGACGACGAGTCCGATCGCAAGCACGAGGGCGAGCAACGTCAGCGTGTTGACCGTAAAGCCGAACGCGTACATCAATCCGAAGGCGCCGATCAGCGACACCGGGATCGTTACGATCGGGATCAGCGTCGCGCGGAGCGAGCGCAGGAAGAAAAAGATGACGAGCACGACCAGCGCCACCGCCTCACCGATCGTCTGGAACACCGATTTGATCGAACGGTCGATAAACACGGACGTGTCGTACGCGACGACGAGCTTCATTCCTTGCGGAAGGTTCTCGTTCATCTTGTCGACTTCGGCGCGCACAGCCTTCGATAGCTCGAGCGGATTGGCGACCGCCTGCTTGATGACGCCGATGTTTAGAGATGGCTGCCCGTTGTAGCGCGAGATCACGCGCTCATCGACTGGACCGACGTAGGCGCCGCCGACGTCGCGCAAACGCACCGGATAGCCGCCGACGTTCGCGATGATGATGCCGTTGAATTGTTCCGGTGACTGTAGATCGGTCTCCGCGACGACGGTGAATTCGCGCGCATTGGACTCGATCCGCCCTGCCGGGATTTCGGCGTTCTGGCGGCGAATCGCGTCTTCAACGTCTTGCACCGTCAGCTTGTACCCAGCGAGCCGCGTGCGGTCGAGATCAACCCGCATTGAAATTTGGCGCTCACCGAATATCCGTACATCCGAAGCGCCGGGGAGCACCGACAATCGCGGCTGCACGTAACGCTTGATGAAGTCGGTCGCTTCGAGAACGCTGCGGCCCCCGGCTTGAACGGAGATGTAGATCACCGGAAACGCATCGGCTTCGACCTTGGCGATGACTGGCTCGTCGGTCGTCTCGGGCAGCTTCGCCCGGACACGCGCGACTTTGTCGCGCACATCCGCTGCTGCCGAATCCGGATCGCGCTTCAAGTTGAAACGCACGTTGATCTGGCTCCGCTCGGACCGACTCTGCGACGTCATGATGTCGACGCCTTCGATGCCGGCAAGCGAATCTTCAAGCGGCTTGGTGATCTGCGACTCGACGACTTCGGCCGACGCGCCGCGATAGGTCGTGGTGACGCTCACGACGGGCTCGTCGATCCGCGGGTATTCACGCACCGACAATCGCGTGTACGAAATGATGCCGACCAGCAGAATGATGAGCGACAGCACCGTCGCAAGCACCGGCCGCTTGATGCAAATCTCAGGTAGTTGCATGGCGCCGAGAGTCGACCGTCAGGACTTCGGTGCCGGCGGTCGCGTGAGCGTGTCGGCCTTGGCCGGCGAGATCACCGTGGCGCCCTCGGTGCCGGTCGCTCCAGTCGCCGGCGCGGTGCTCGCCGGAGAAGTCGTTGCGATAGCGGCCGACGGTCCGTTCACGATCGTCACCGGTACGCCGTCGCGAATCTTCAAGTGACCCGCGGTGACCACCATGTCCGTAGCCTCGAGCCCTTTGACGATTTCGACCTTGCCGTCGCGGCGCTGTCCGACCTCGACCTTGACGCGCATCGCGCGCCCGTTGGCGATCTTGAACACGTATTGCTCGTCGCCCTGCGGCACGATCGCCTGTTCGGGAACGGCGAGAGCATCCTTCTCGCCGCTTGTGATCAGACGAACCCGTGCAAACATCCCCGGACGAAGCGACGTGTCGGGATTGCGCACGAGCGCGCGAATCACGATTGCGCGGCCTGCGGCGTCGACCAGCGGGTTGACGGCGAAAACCTTTCCTTCGTATGTCTTGCCCGGTATGGCGTCGAGCGAGACGTGCAGCGTCTGCCCGACCTGAATCTGTTTCAGATAGATCTCGGGCACGCGGAAATCGACCTTCAGAGGATCGATCGATTCGAGATTGACGATGTCGGAGCCTTCTTTGGCGTAGTCGCCGACCGACACGACGCGTAAGCCGATGATCCCCGAAAACGGCGCCTTGATCTCCATCTTCGCAAGGCGCGCTTCGGCGAGCTGCACGCCGGCTTCGGCCACGCGCAAATTGTTTTCCGCTTCGTCGCGCGCCTGTCCCGAGATGAAGTTGCTCTTGGCGAGATCGACGGCGCGGTCGTATTTGCTTTTCGCGAGTTTCAGATTCGCGCGGCCCTGCTCCACTTCGGCCTTGTTGATCGCCGGATCGAGACGAACGAGTGTCGCGCCGCGCGAAACACGTTCGCCTTCCTTGAATAGGATTTCGCTGATTCGTCCGGCGACTTCGGGACGCACGGTGATCGATTCATCCGAACGCAGGCTGCCTACCGCCGTAATGGACTGCGGCATCGGCTGCACGGCGACCTTGACCGCTTCGACGGCAACGGCATTCGATGCAGGGCCGTTTTTCGGCGCGACCGAAACGTTACCGGCTGCCGTTGGCGCGGGCCCCGCGCTCTTTTGCGTTCCAAACCAGTAACCCGCAGCGGCAGCAACAACGACCAGCAACGCGGAAATGACGGCGACGACAGCTTTACTCATCAAACGTTTGTCTTTCGTAATGTCGGCGAGACCACTGGCCGTGCCAAGGACAGCCGCGAATTATGCGCTTTGCCGCTCTACCGGGCAAACCCGGCCGCGGGGCGGAGGACGGGACATCGGCCCTGCTAAACTGATCAAAATGGATGCGCATCGAACGCGTACTTTCAAGTTGCAACAAATCGTGTCGAATGAGGTTCGAAGCGTGTTACGCGTAACGATCGCCGTCAGCGCATGCTTCATTGCACTTGCGATAGGTAGTGAACAGGCGGCGGCGCAAACGTTCCCCGCGAAGGCCGTCAAGCTGGTCGTTCCGTTTCCGCCCGGTGGACCGCTGGATGCCGTCGGACGGGCGATCGCCGACAAGTTGACGCAAATGTGGGGCCAGCCCGTTGTCGTCGACAACAAACCCGGCGCTGGGGGAAACATTGGCGCTGATCTCGTCGCGAAGTCGCCGCCGGACGGTTACACAGTCGTGATGGGCGCGCTGTCTACGCACGCTGTCAATCCGAGCTTGTACGCGACGATGCCCTACGACGCCGTCAAGGACTTCGCGCCGATCACGCTGGTGGCGATCACGCCGAACGTCTTGGTCGTCAATCCATCGTTACCGGTGAGCTCGGTCAAGGAACTGATCGCGTACGCCAAGGCGAATCCGGGGAAGCTCTCGTTCGGCTCGGGCAGCAACGGTAGCGCCGGTCATCTTGCCGGTGAGCTGTTCAAGGTCGACACGGGCGTCGACATGGTCCACATCCCGTTCAAGGGCGGCGCCCCTGCGATGCAGGCGTTGCTCGCGGGCGACACGCAGCTGATGTTCGACAACCTCGCGAACTCGATGCCGCAGGTGAAGGCCGGCAAGTTGAAGGCGCTCGCCGTGACGACGTCGCAGCGCTCGAAGCTCGTGCCGGATCTGCCTACGATGGCCGAGGCGGGCGTCCCGGGATTCGATATTTCCACGTGGTTCGGTCTGCTCGCGCCGGCCGGAACGCCGCCGGCGATCATCGCCAAATGGAACGCCGACGTGATCCGAATTCTCGAATCGCCGGAGATGCGCGAACGGTTGACTGCGCAAGGCGCCGAAGCCACGCCGACAACGCCGCAGCAGTTCAGCGCGTTCATCGCGAGCGAGCTCGCGAAATATGCTCGCATCGTCAAGGCGTCGGGTGCGAAGGTCGACTAATACACAGTGTGTCATCCTGAGGTGACATGACGGTCGAAGGAGGAACGATGAAGCGCCTGATTGTTCATCTCGCGCGCTCGCTCGCTGCCGCGCTGCTTGTCGTTTCAGCACCGCACGCACTGGCGCAAGCCGCTTATCCGACCAAGCCCGTGCGCCTTGTGGTGCCGTTCCCAGCGGGGGGTACAACTGACCTCCTGGCTCGCGCGGCGGCGCAGAAACTTTCCGAGGCGTGGGGCCAACAAGTGATCGTCGATAACCGGCCCGGGGCTGCGGGCAACATCGGCGCCGAGCTCGTCGCGAAGTCGGCGCCGGACGGCTACACGCTGCTGATGGGCACGGTGGGCACGCACGCGATCAACGCGAGCCTCTACGCGAAGATGCCGTACGACCACGTCAAGGATTTCACGCCCGTGATTCTCGTTGCCGGCGTTCCGAACGTGCTCGTCGTCAATCCGCAAGTGCCGGTCAACACGGTGCCGGAGTTGATCGCCTACGCGAAAGCGAATCCCGGCAAGCTCAACTTCGCGTCATCGGGAAGCGGAACGTCGATCCATCTTTCCGGCGAGCTCTTCAAGACGATGACGGGCGTGCAAATGACTCACGTGCCCTACAAGGGAAGCGCGCCCGCGCTCACCGATTTGATCGGAGGCCAAGTCCAATTGATGTTCGACAATCTTCCTTCGTCGCTCGCGTTCATCAAGGCCGGCAAGCTCCGCGCGATCGCGGTTACCAGCACCACGCGCGCCGCTGCATTACCTGACGTTCCGACGGTCGCCGATACGGTTCCAGGATTTGAAGCATCGTCGTGGTTCGGCGTTCTCGCGCCCGCGGGCACGCCGCGCGACATCGTGATGAAGATCAACGGCGAGATCGCGAAATGGTTGGCGTCACCCGATGCAAAGGAAAAGCTCGCCGCGCAAGGCGCGAATGTCGCGGGTGGCACGCCGGAGGATTTCACGAAGCACATTCAGGCCGAAACGGCGAAGTGGTCAAAGGTGGTGAAGGAAAGCGGCGCGAAAGTCGATTGAGTGTGCGTGGCCGGAAACGTTGATAAAGCGCACATTGGAATGAGTGAGCCACGCCAGCGTTGTCGTTGGTGGGCGACAATTGTCGCGCGTGTTCGCTCTTCCCATACTTGCTCCAATCGCAATATCGAGCGCGGTGATTGGAGGAGTTGTGTTCAAGATATTTGCTGCCTTCATTGGCTTGCTTTTGACTGGTATGTCTCACGCGATCACTCTGAACTGCGCGTTTTCTACCAGCAGGCACTTACCCACGCAGTCGTGGCCGTACGACACCGTAGCTCTGATCGCAGAGTGGGCCCCCGATTGTTTGAATTTTGTTTGCCTCGCGCGGCCGGCACTCGTTGGAGCAACGGCGACGGTTCAGGGGAGCAACATCACGCTAAACGTGTACGGCAGTGATACTGCATTGCCTGCTGGCGTTCAGCCGCAGCCACAACCAACGCAGCGATGGATCACTACTTCACGTCCGCCGATCCCGGCGAGATCGCCGATTTGGACAACGGTGTGCACCAGGGCTGGTCCCGCACAGGGCTCACTTTCAATGTGTTCGCGCCATCGAAGTCAGGCCGTAGCGGCGTCCCCGTATGTCGATTCTACGGACTTCCGTCAGCAGGCGTCGACAGCCACTTCTACACCGCGGATCAGAACGAATGCGCCGGCATCCCCGATACTTTCCACGGTGCGTGGCAACTCGAAAGCAATGACGTATTCGAGGTGCGGATGCCGACCGCAGACGGCGTATGCGCTCCGGCGTTCGTGCCGGTGTATCGCCTTTGGAACCAACGCGCCGACAGCAACCATCGTTTCACGAAAGATTTGAACGTTGCACGCGACATGAAGGCGCGTGGATACTACTGGGAGGGTTGGGGCCTTGGCGTTGCAATGTGCGCCGCAGTGACGGCATTGCCGTCAGCCCGTCGCGACGGTCCAAGCGACGGCGAGCCACCCCACTAAGAATGCGATGCCGCCCAACGGCGTCACAGCGCCGAAACTTTTGACGCCCGTCAACGCGAGCGCGTAAAGGCTGCCTGAAAAGAGCACGATTCCGGCGACGAACAACCATCCAGCCCACGCGAGTCCGATGCGGTCCGGGAAATGCAGTACCAGCAGGCCGACGCCGAAGAGCGCCAGCGCATGCCAGCCGTGATACAGCACAGCCGTTTGCCACACGGCTTGCATGTCCGGCGCGAGTCTTGTCTTCAACGCGTGTGCGCCAAAAGCGCCGAGCGCAACGGCTACGAAGGCAAGAAGGGATGCGAGAGTCAGGGCGAGACGACCACTCATAGTTTAAAATCTATATTCGCACTCGTACGCGAGCCGAATCCAGCATAGCACCCGCTTCGCCATGCCCTCTTCCTCAGCCAAATCGGCCACATTGTTCGTCGCAAAGCTTGCGGCCGCACGCCACGACGTCGCACCGTCGCGCGGACACGCCGAATTACCGGTCAGCCGCGAAACGTTCGATCAAGTGATGGTGCCGTGCTTCGCGCCGGCGCCGTTCATTCCGGTACGCGGCGAGGGTTCGCGGATTTGGGACCAAGCCGGGCGGATGTACATCGATTTCGCAAGCGGCGTCGCGGTGACTGCACTCGGGCACGCGCATCCGGCGATGGTCCGCGCGCTCGAAGAGCAAGCCCGCAAAATCTGGCACGTGTCGAACTGGTTCACCAACGAACCGGCGCTGCGACTCGCGCAGCGGCTGGTCGACACGACGTTTGCCGAACGCGTGTTCTTTTGCAATTCCGGCGCAGAGGCGAACGAAGCAGCACTGAAGCTCGCCCGGCGCTACGCGCACGACCATTTTGGGCCGCACAAGACGCGGATCGTTTCCACGCTCAATTCGTTTCATGGCCGCACGCTCTTCACGGTGACTGCCGGTGGGCAAGCGAAATATGCAATGGGGTTTGGGCCGAACCCGGCGGGATTCACGCATCTTCGCTACAACGACGCCGAAGCGCTACAAGCCGAATTTAACGCGCATGGCAACGAAATCTGCGCGGTGATCCTAGAGCCGATGCAAGGCGAAGGCGGCATGACGCCCGGTACGCCGGAATACCTGCAAGCGGCGCGCCGCCTGTGCAGTGAGCACAACGCGCTTCTGATACTGGACGAGATTCAAAGCGGGATGGGTCGCACCGGTACGCTTTTTTCGTACATGCAAAAAGGCGTCGTGCCCGACATCATGACGAGCGCGAAAGGACTGGGCGGCGGTTTTCCGGTCGGCGCAATGCTGACGACCACCGCGATTGCCAGCGCCTTTTCGGTCGGTGTTCACGGCACCACCTATGGCGGCAACCCGCTCGCCTGCGCAGTCGCGAGCGCCGTGTTCGACGTCATCAATACAACCGAAGTGCTCGACGGCGTCAAGGCGCGGCACGCGCTGTTCATCGAAGGATTGAAGGCGATCAACGCGCGGCGCCGTGTCTTTTGTGATTTGCGCGGCGAAGGCGTATGGCTCGGCTGCGAATTGGACGAGCCCTGGCGGGGTCGCTCGATGGACGTGCTGAAAGCCGCCGGCGATGCCGGCCTTATCGTGCTCGTCGCAGGGCCCGACGTGATCCGAATCGCGCCGTCGCTCGTGATATCGCTGGACGAAATTCTCGAAGGCCTCGCGCGACTCGAAACTGCGCTCGGTCGCGTGCTCGTGTAGTCGTCACACGGGATGTTTTTCGTCCGCCCGATTGCGCGTGACGACTTGCCCGCAGTGTTCACGTTGTCGGAGCGCTCCGGCGCCGGCCTGACGACGCTTCCGGCGAACCGCGAACGGCTCTCCGAACGAATCGATCGTTCACTCGCCTCGTTCGCCGGCACGGCAGACCGCGGTGATGCTTGCTACATGTTCGCACTCGTTGACAGCAGCGACGAGCGTGTCGTGGGCATCAGCGCAATCGAAGGCGCGGTCGGGCTCAAAGAGCCCTGGTACAACTATCACGTCGGAACGCTCGTCCACGCATCGCGTGCGCTCGGCGTCTACACCGTTGCGCCAACACTCTTTCTCGCCAACGATCACACCGGGCACTCGGAACTGTGTTCGCTCTTTGTCGATCAGGCCTATCGAATCGGCAAGAACGGCGCGCTGATGTCGAAGACACGCCTGTTGTTCATTGCGGAATTCGCGCATCTGTTTGCCGCTAAAGTGATCGCCGAATTGCGCGGCAAGCTCGACGACAATGGCTTGAGCCCGTTTTGGGAAGGATTGGGCCGCCATTTCTTCGCGATGGAATATTCCACCGCCGATTATCTGACCGGTATCGGGCAGAAAGCCTTTATCGCGGAGCTGATGCCGAAGCACCCCGTGTACGTCAATCTGTTGCCGGCCGCGGCGCGCGAGGCGATCGGCGCCGTGCATGCCGACACCGCGCCTGCTCGCGCGATGCTCGAGCAGGAGGGATTTCGCTACGAAGGCTACGTCGACATTTTCGACGCGGGCCCCACGCTCGAATGCTTTCGCGACACGATCGACGCGGTGCGTCGCTCGCAAACGTTGCCCGTCACGCTCGATGAAGGAGATCCGGTCCCAGATAGTCACACCGACGAGGTATTGTGGCTTGTAGCGAACTGCAAATTCGAGCACTTTCGGGCGCTCGTTGCCGCTGCGCCGCCGCGTGTCGATCGTTTTCCGCTCCGGCCGTACGTGGCGGCCGCGCTCAGCGTCGGAGAGGGCGATAACGTGCGGGCGGTTCCGCTTGCGCCGCGCGATCGATGATGTAAGTGATGGTCGAAATCAATTTCGACGGGATTCCCGGACCGACGCACAACTACGCGGGTCTCGCGCGCGGGAACCTCGCGGCGGAAAAGTACGCACGAACCGTCGCGAATCCACGCGAGGCTGCACTGCAAGGACTGGGGAAGATGCGCGCGCTCGCCGCTCGCGGTATTCCGCAAGCCGTTTTGCCGCCGCATGAGCGGCCGTACATTCCGGGATTGCGTGCGTTGGGCTTCAGTGGGAGCGATGGCGCAATCGTCACGCGCGCCGCGCGCGAAGCGCCGCAATTACTCGCTGCATGCTCGTCGGCCGCAGCGATGTGGGCTGCGAACGCCGCAACGGTTAGCCCCTCTGCAGACACCATCGATCGACGCGTCCATTTCACGCCCGCCAACCTGATCGCAAATTTTCATCGCTCGCTCGAAGCAGACACGACAACACGCATATTACGGACGATCTTTGCCAACGAAGAACGGTTTGTCGTGCACTCGCCGCTGCCCGCGGCGACGCAGTTCGGCGATGAAGGCGCGGCCAACCATACGCGATTGGGTGGCGCAGGCGAAACTGCCGGCGCCGAGATGTTCGTCTACGGCCGCAGTGCGTTCGCTGCGACATCGGCGCCGCAACGCTACCCGGCGCGCCAAACGCGCGAAGCGTCCGAAGCGATCGCTCGACGACACGCGCTCGATCCGGCGATGGTCCTCCTCGTACAGCAATCGCCGGGGGCGATCGACGCAGGCGTCTTCCACAACGATGTCATCGCCGTCGGGTCCGGCAACGTGCTGCTGTGTCACGAGCGGGCATTCGTCGATCAACGCGTCGTTCTCGAAGAGCTCGATCGAATGGTCCCGGGGTTTACGCCGATCGTCGTAGCGGACGCCGAAATTAGCGTCAACGACACGGTCGCGACCTATTTGTTCAACAGTCAGCTCATCGCGCGCGCCGACGGCAAATTTCTCCTCGCCGCGCCCGCTGAATGCAATGAGCACGCGGGTACACGCGCGCTTCTCGACCGCCTGATCTCCGGCAACTCGCCGATCGCGGAAGTCATCACGTTCGACCTGCGGCAAAGCATGCAGAACGGCGGCGGTCCTGCGTGCTTGCGCCTTCGCGTTGCCCTGACGCCCGCCGAGCGAGCGACGATTCGCGCCAATGTTTTCATCGACGATGCGCTCGTCAATGAGCTGGAAGCGTGGATTCACCGTCACTATCGCGATCGGCTCGCGCCGGAAGACTTGGCCGATCCCGCGCTGCTCGACGAATCGCGACGCGCGCTGGACGAGTTGTCGACGTTGTTGAAGCTTCCGAACGTCTATCCGTTTCAGCGCTAACCAAGTGTCTGCGGCAGCGACGGCGCCGCGGCGACGCGATTGCCGCCACCGCGCTTCGCTACGTACAGCGCAGCGTCGACAGCACGAAGAAGATCGTCGATCGTTGTTGCTGCAACGGGATATGCCGCCACGCCAAAGCCGGCGTGCAACGCGACTGGCGCATCGGACGTCTTCATGTCGACCGCCTCCAGCCGCGCGCGGATGCGCTCTGCTGCAGCGACAGCGGCTGCCGTGTCGCTTTCCGGCAGGATCGCGAGAAATTCGTCGCCGCCCCAGCGTCCGATCACATCACCGCGCCGGCTTTCTTCCTTCGCCAGAACGGCTGCCGTCGCAAGCGCGCGGTCACCGGCTGCGTGACCGTGGCGGTCATTGATCGCTTTGAAACCGTCGAGATCGAACATCATCACCGCATAGCGGTGACCGTAGCGCTCCGCGTTGGCGTGCGTCTTCTCGAGCTCGTCGGTCAGCCATCCGCGGTTGTGCAAGCCGGTCAACGCGTCATGCGTGGCTTTGCGATGAAGCTGCGCGCGCAACTCGGCTTGGGCAAGCGTTACCTCAGCAAGGCGCGCAAAGGCGGCGAAGGGCTTTTCTCCCACACGCTCGAAATAATCGACGTTGTCGGCGTAGAAGACGAGCAATCCTCGCTTGCGGGCATTCGGTATGTGGAGCGGAAACGCCGCCGCTACCTCGAACCCGTATGTCTTGCTTGCGGCGCGCCACGGGCCATAGAGCGAAAGGCGCGCGACCGCCGAGGTGTCGGTCTCGCGACTGTGCAGCGAGCGAACTGCGGGATCCATTGATGTCAGCAACTGGCGCTCGATGATCAGTGCGTCGGCGTACGCCTTCGCCGGGCCGGCGGCCACAAGCGGGCGAATTTCTCGTGTCTCGGGGTGACCGAACCACGCCCACGCAAGACGGATGTGCGGGGTCGCCGCGACGACGCCTTCGCACATGCTTTGAATCGTCGCCAATGCATCGATCTGACCAACCAGGTGCGCGGTCGCCTCCAGCAGCGCCGCGGTTACGGCCGCGCGCTCCTCGGACGCAACAGATTGCGGAGCAGAAACGGGGACGGGGCGCGTCATTGGTGTGAAGGAATGGAACGTGAAGAAGGAAGGATGAAAGAATTATTTGATTCCATGGGAGAACTTTGGAGAGAGTTCACATTCTAACGGCGTCGAGGTTCGTCACTGCGGCGGGCGACGAAGTTCCCGGCGGAACGGGGTGGATTGCCAGCGCGCGGCGACTGGATTAGTCTGCCACCGCTCGCTGTTCGCCATGATGGCGAAGAGATCATCTAGGCCCACGAAGGCCAATGGAGGTTGTATGAAATATTTTGTAACCGGAACGCTTGCCGCTTCTGTGTTCGCGCTTTCCGGCTGTGCCACGCTCAATAGTCCTGAAGCATTCCAGAACGCGGCCGCGCAGCAACAGGAGTGCAAAGTAGTCGGCCTGCACAGCGCTTCCGAAACGCTGCGGCTGCAGAATCAGAAGGGCCGCGATGGCGACGCCATGGAAAAGACCGAGGGCAGTCTCGACATCGGCCATGTCAATCTAAGCCCCCCGCGCGGATTGCGGACCACGATGCCCCCGCTCGAAAGAACGACGAGCAAGCTGCAGCGCGACTGCTAGTAATTCGCTCGACCCGCATCGAATTGGACCAAAGGCGGCGCAATGCGCCGCCTTTTTCTTTTCGGCGCTACTCCGCTCCCGTCGCCGGCAGCGTGCGATGACTGCGAAACGGTGAGCTCGTCATCGCACCGATCGCCACCGCAAGACCCAACACGCCGACGACGAGCAGCGTCGCGCGAAGTCCGATTCCCGTCGCGAGCGAGCCGCCGATCAGCGACCCAAGCGGCGCAGCCGCAACCGTGCAAAAGCGCATCGTCGCCGTCATACGTCCGAGCAAGCGGTCCGGTGTGATCGCCTGACGGAGCGCAAGATAGTTGATGCCGTAGAGCACTGCGCCGAAGTCGAAGACCAGCATCGCAAGTCCGAGCGCGAGCGTCGCCGCCCACGGCGGACCGGAGACCAGCCCGAACGCCTGCCATCCGAAGGCCGTCAACAACAAGCCGTACACGATGATCGTTCCCACGCCGAATCGGTTCGACAAACGTTCGGCATTCGCGGCAGCGATCACGCAGCCCACGCCGCCGAACATGTACGCGACACCGATCGCGCCGGCTGAGAGCCCCAACTCGCGCGTCGCGAACAGGATCAGGACGGCGATCTGCATGTGATGAAGCACTTGCCATAATCCTGCGACCAACGCGAGCGCGAACAGCGTACGGCTGCGCCAGACGAGCAGCAGGCCTTCGTGGATCTCGGCCCACACCGAACCGCGCTCCGCCGGGTGGATTACATCGTTGCGCGCTTCGACCCGACGCAACATCAGCGCCGAAGCAAAAAACGTCAGCGCGTCGAGCACGATCGCAAATGGCGCCGTGAGCGCCTGGATCAACAATCCGGCGATCCCCGGGCCTATCAACGCCGACGACGTTTCGCCGAGCGTGATCTTCGCGTTCGCCTCGACCAACCGTTTACGCCCGGCCAATTGAGCGAGCAACACCTGGTAGGCCGCGCCGCCGACGACATTCTGCACGCCGCACAAGAATCCGACGACGTAGAGAAACTCGATCGACAAGACATGCGTGAACGCCGCGGCGGGAATCGCGAGTAGCGCAATGCCGCGGCCGAGATCGGCGGCGATGACGATCGGCAACTTGCGCACACGATCGAGCAGCACGCCCGCATGCAACGATACGAGCGCGAACGGCAGCGTTTCGAGCGCAACCAGCACACCCATCTGAAACGGCGTCGCCTGCAGCAACAGCGCGGCGGTCAGCGGCAGCGCGAGGTTCGTGATCTGCGCGCCGAACGCCGTGATCGTGAGCGACGTCCACAGCCGGCGGAAATCCGGCGATCGCCATAGACCTTGGAAAGCGCGATTCAACCAACGCTGAACGGATTGCATGATCACACCTGTCATGGCGCTCGCTCATCACGAGCGCGCGAAATACGCTGCTGCAGGCGGGAAAACCGAAAGCGGAAAACTGCGCCGTTGATCCGGTTCCCGCCGCCAAACGTCCGGCGGGTTCGCGGCCGGACGCTAGTGGTCGGTACTAATGTGCGCGGCGACGATGCCGGGCGGCTCGAACGCGCCCGGCCGCGACATCATGCGGCCCAGTCCCGCGCACGCATACGCCAGCATGGCCGGCGCGCACGAGTGGAGATGGGTTTTCATGATGGTCCGCGAGAGATGAAGTGGGGTTTGTGCAGATTGTACGCTGCGACATGCACCGGCGGGAAGGGCGACGCATGCCGCGTGGCATGCGACCGACGCCGTTTGTCGCAGCGGCGCGACAGTTCAGCGCTTACGTAGCATTCGTCCGGCGATGTCGACGTCGTAATATTTCCACGCGTGCTCGTGGTAGATGTGCTTCTTGTAACCGCGCACCCACGGCGCGACCAGCGTGTTCTCGATCGTATAGATGCCAAGCTCCCAAGGGTTGTAAGCAGCGACGAGCTCGGACATCTTGCGATAGAGCGCGTTGCGCTCCGGTCCATCGGACAGCGTGCGTGACTTGCGATACAACGCATCGTATTCGGGCAGCGAGAAGCGCGCGTAATTCGACTGTCCGATGTTGCCGCCGTAGAGGAGCTGCGCGAACGCGTCACCTTCGCCGTAATTGGTGATCCATCCGACGCGCCACATTTGCAGCTTTCCCGCGCGTCCCATCTTCAGCAGATCGGGAAATTTCTGGTGCGTGAATTCGATCCGGATGCCGAGCGCGGTCATGCTCCGCTGCCATAGCTCATCGAATTGGCGATCGCGTTCGGTCGTGCCGGACGCCATCGTGAGCAGCATCGGTTTGCCGTCGGGTCGGTCCCGCCACCCGTCGCCGTTCCGATCGACATAGCCGAATTTGTCGAGCAGCGCTTTCGCGGCCGCGGGATCATGGCCGAGACGAATGTTCCATCCGTCGTCGTGACCTGGCAAGTTCGGTGGAATCGGCTGCGTCGCAGGATAGGCCTGTCCCTTGAAAACCGTGCCGATCAACGCCGGCGTGTCGAAGCCCATGACGATCGCGCGGCGAAGCGCAATTTTGTCCTTGCCATAACCGCCGACAACCGGGTCTTCCATGTTGAAGTAGGTGTAGCTAAGCGCCGGCAGCGTGGCGCGGGTGAGCGTAACGCCGCGTTGGACGTATTCGGGAAGAAGACCATTTCGCGCGTCGAGCACGGTTTCGGCGAGATCGGCAGGCACGTTCACGTAATCGAGCTCGCCGGTTTTGAATGACAAGAGTCGCGGATTGGACTCCTCGATGATCGCGATCTCGATGCGGCCGACTTGCGGCAGCCGCTTGCCTTTCATCTGGAGAATGAGCTCGCGATCGCCGGGTTCTCCGTTCGATGGAAAATATTCTTCGCGATAGCCGGGATTCGCTTCGAGCACGATCCGCTGGCCACGCCGCCACTCTTTCAGCACATATGGTCCGGTGCCGACCGGATGCGTCATGACCCAACCGCTTTCGTCGCCGTAGGCGTCGACCACTTCGCGCGCAACCGCCGCCATCGCGCCGTGTGAGAGGTAACTTCCCAGGATGTAATCCGGATCCTTGAGCTTGACGCGGATCGTATATTTGTCGACCGCTTGTAAACCCTCGAGCGGCGCGTCGTAATCGAACTTTCCCGACGAGCGGGCTGCGTCGATCAACGCGTCGATGCCGACAATTTTCCGCTCCAGAATCCATGCGAACGGCGAGCGCATCCGCGGATCGATCAGTCGCTTCCACGAATAGACGAAGTCCGCTGCCGTCAACTCGCGCTTTGTGCCCTTGAACGCTGGATCGTCCGCGAAATAGATGCCGGGCCGAACACGAATCGTCCAGGTGCGACCCCCATCCGCGATTTCGGGCATCGCTGCCGCGGCGGACGGCACGAGCTTGTAAGGGCGCGCGAGATAATCGAACACGTATAGCGTGTCGAAGATCGCGCGTTGCACGTGATTCGAATAGAGGTCCGACGTCGCTTGCGGATCGAAGCCGGTTTCGGCGACGAGAAACGCCGTGCGCAGCGTCTTTGCGGGATCGGCCCATGTCGGCTTCGTTTGCGCCGATGCCGTCGCGAACAGCGTCAACGCGAGAACGATGGCTCCGATAATGCGGCGCCGCCAATCGATCGCTGTCATCCCGAGGCGAAGCCGAGGGACCTGCTTTTCATTGTTATTTCGCCGCCAGCACCCGCCGCGAATTATCGACGTCGAGATACGGAAACGGAAACTGGTACGTCGGGTTGTATTTGTAGCCGATCACCCATGGCTGCACGATGACGTTCTCGATACGAAACGCCAGGAAAACCCACGGCGTGTACGCCGCGACGATCTCCGACATCTTTCGCAACAGCTTTGTGCGTTCCGGCGAATCGGGCATGGCCCGCGCCTTTTCGTACAACCGGTCATATTCGGGCAGGCTGAATCGCGAGACGTTCGAAAATCCCGCATGTTTACTATAGAGCAGCCCGTGGAATCCGAACCCTTCAGGTGTCGTGTTGATGTTGCCTAAGCGCCACGCCTGAAGCTGCCCGAGCCGTGCCATCTTCAGCAGGTCAGGCCATTTCTGCTTGACGAATTCCAAGCGGATCCCGATTGCATTCATGCTTCGCTGCCACAGCTCGTCAATCTGTCGGTCGATGGCCGCGGGCGGCGACGCCATCTTGATCGTAAGCGAACGACCGTCGGGAAGTTCTCTGAAGCCGTCACCGTCGCGGTCCTTGTAGCCGAATTTATCGAGCAGCGCCTTCGCCCCGCGGATATCGAGTCGCGTGCGAGCGTTGAACGTCGGATCGTGACCCGACATGTTCGGCGGCACGATCTGCGTCATCGGCAGGCCCTGTCCCTGGCGGATCACGCGAATCTCTTCATCGGAGTCGTAACCCATGGCGATCGCGCGGCGCAACGCGATCTTGTCGGGCGTGTACCCACCGACCACCGGGTCTTCCATGTTGAAGTACATATAGTTGATCGCCGGCTGCACATCGCGCTGAAGCGTGACGCCTTGCTGCGCGAGTTCGGGCTTCAGCTTCCCATCCGCGGTCATGACGTTGTAGACGAGTTCGTTCGGAATGGCGAGGAAATCGAGCTGCTTCTGCATGAACGCGAGCAGCCGCGGATTCGATTCCTCGATGATGCTGATCTCGATTCTGTTCACCAGCGGCAGCTTGCGGCCGGCAAGGCTCTTGGCGGACGCGCGATCACCTCCAGCGTCGGAGTGCGGATAGCGCTCGTCGCGGAAAGTCGGATTCGCCTCCAGAACGATTCGTTGCGCGCGCCGCCAATCTTTGAGCCGATAAGGGCCCGTACCCACCGGGTTGGCCATCACCCATCCGCTCGCATCTCCGTAGGCTTCAACGACTTCTCGCGCGACAGGTGCTGTCGGAACCGTCGTTAAATTGGCGAGAAGCTCGTAATCGGGAAAGTTGAGCTTGAATCGCAGCGTATAGCGATCAACCGCTTGCAAGCCTTCGATCGGCGCATCGTAGTCGAAGCGGCCGCTTTCGCTTGCTTTCGCGACGACCGCCTCGGCGCCGACGAATCGGCCCTCGACGATCTGCAAGAAATTGGAACGCATTCGTGGGTCGAGCAGCCGTTTGATCCCATAGACGTAATCGTATGCGGTCAATTCGCGACGCTGTCCCTTGAACGCTGGATCGTCGGCGAAATAGATTCCGGGACGGATCCGAATCGTCCACGTTTTGCCATCTGGCGAGATGTCGGGAAGCGCGGCAGCCGTATTCGGAACAAGCTTGTAGGGCCGCGTGAGGTACTCGTATTTGTACAGCGGATCGAAAATCGCCCGACTCACATAATTGGAATATGCATCGCCGCCGGCCTGCGGGTCGAATCCCGTTTCGGCGATCGGAAATGCAACGCGCAGCACCTTCGCCGACTCGGGTTGCGCCAACGCGCCGAACGGCGCGAGCGTCGTGTAGATCGCAAATGCGACCGTCGCAACCGTTCGAGTCGTCACAGCGCCTTCTCGATGTCGGCGGTGATCGATTCGGGCGTTTCGTTCGGCGCAAAACGCGCGATCACCTTGCCGCCGCGGTCGACGAGGAACTTGGTGAAATTCCACTTAATCGCCTCGGTCCCGAGCAATCCGGGCTTCGCCGACTTGAGGTACCGATAAATCGGTGCGGCGGTGTCGCCGTTGACGTCAACCTTTGCGAACAACGGAAACGTCACGCCGTAATTGACTTCGCAGAAGTTTTCGATCTCCGCTTCCGTTCCCGGCTCTTGCTTGCCGAACTGGTTGCACGGAAACCCGAGCACTTCGAGGCCTTTGTCGCGGTACTTCTCGTACAGCGCCTCGAGGCCCTTGTACTGCGGTGTGAAGCCGCATTCGCTCGCGGTGTTGACAACGAGCAGCAGCTTGCCCTTGTAGCGGTCGAGCTTAACGGGCTTGCCGTGAATGTCGTCGACCGTGAAGTCGTAAATCGTCGTCATGGCGCGATCCCGATTTAACAGAGGAGAACCAATCGATGGCGCCAATTATCCTCCGGCTGCGCCGGCGCAGCCATCCACGGTAAACTCACTTTCGTGTCGAACACGTCTCCGGTGATCACGATTCTGCGGCCGCACCTGCGCGACCTCGGCGGATTTGCGGTGAGGCGCGTCTTGCCGGCGTTCTCTCACCAGACAGTCGGCCCATTCATCTTTTTCGATCATTTTGGGCCGGTCGACTTGGCACCGGGAAACGGCGTCGACGTACGCCCGCATCCGCACATCGGTCTCGCCACCGTGACGTATTTGTTCGACGGCGCGCTGATGCACCGCGACAGCCTGGGAAGCGTGCAGCGCATCACGCCCGGCGACGTCAATTGGATGACCGCCGGACGCGGCATCGTCCATTCCGAACGAAGCGCACCGGAAGATCGCGCGGCGGGCATTCGGATGCACGGCCTGCAGACGTGGGTCGCGCTGCCGCTCGACCTCGAGGACACCGAACCATCTTTCACTCACGTACCCCGCGCGACGTTGCCGCGAATCGATGTGGACGGCGCGCGTGTCGTCATCGTCGCCGGTCATGCATTTGGCCACCGCGCGCCAACGCCGGCGACATCGGATACCCTCTATGCAGCCGTCGAGCTCGACGCTGGCGCAACATTCGATATCCTCGATGAACATGAAGAACGTGCGATCTACGCCGTTTCCGGCACGGTCGACATCGATGGAACCACGCTGCCGGAGGCGCATATGGCGGTGCTCGGTTCACGGCAACAAACGCGCGTGACCGCACGTTCCGCGGCGACGATCATGCTCGTCGGCGGCGCCAAACCCGATGGCGAGCGGTTCATTTGGTGGAACTTCGTCGCGAGCTCGCGTGAGCGTATTGAAGCGGCGAAAGCGAAATGGCGTGCGCAACAATACGGCGTTGTTCCCGGTGACAACGAGTTCATTCCACTGCCCGAGCGTTGATCGAAAGCGTAGACGGATCGCAGTCCGAGTCACGAATGAACGAGCCTAGTCGCAGTCCCGATCATGACTACGACCGCGGCAACGCGTTCCAGGCACAAGGCAGGCTCGCCGAAGCGATCGCCTGCTATCGCCGCGCGCTCGCCAACAAACCCGACTTTGTGTCACGTCATCGCGGGACTTCTACGTGACGAGCGAATGCCGCGACTTATTGTTCCATGTCCAGGAGCACCGCTTTACGCTGGCTGAGTTAAGTGAAATGCTTGAACACCTTGGCTTGCGCTTCATCGGCTTCCTGCTCGAGCCGCAGGTTCGGCACGCGTACCGAACGCGCTTTCCAGCAGATGGATCGTTGTCGGATCTAGACTGCTGGAACGCGTTCGAAGCCGAATTTCCGCACACGTTCGCCGGAATGTATCGGTTCTGGGTCCAAAAGACGGGCGTCGCAAATAGCATCGCCGCAAGATGACCGAAATCGGCTTGAGCACGGTGAGTATCGTCGACGAGCGCCCGGCGAAGTTCGCCGCTGCCGACGGAACCGCATTAGCCGGAACGTGGTTCGAGCCTTCACGTCCGCGCATTGCGTCGACCGTTGTTGTGATCGTTTGCGGTGCGGGGATCCCAGCTCGCTTCTATCACCACTTTGCCCGTTACTTGTGCGAGCGCGGCGCGGCGGTTCTCACCTTCGACTATCGCGGAATCGGCGCGTCGCGGCAGGGGAACCTGCGGAAACTGAAGTCGGGAATGGAACATTGGGCGGTGCAGGACATTCCCGCCGCGTTTTCGGAGGCACGCACGCGATATTCGCGAGTGCCGCTCGGCGCGGTTGCCCACAGCGTTGGAACGCTACTGTTGGGAGCCGCGTCTGAGGCTGCTCGAATCGAACGACTGATTTTCTTCGGCCCGCACACAGGCTACTGGCGCGACTATCGCGCACGATGGCGCTGGCTCATGTATGGCGTTTGGCACGTGTCCGTGCCGACCGTAACGAAGCTCGTCGGTTATTTTCCGGGGAAGCGCCTGCGTCTGGGCGAAGACTTGCCGCCGCAGGTGGCGCTCGATTGGGCCGGTCGCCGGCGGCCGGAATTGGGTCGCAGTGCAGAGGAGGCGCGCAGATACCGTGCGATCCTCTCTCGACATCGCGAGATTCGCGCGAAGACGCTCGTCCTGTCGATCACCGACGACGCGTTTGCGCCACCCGCGGCAGCTCGGCGCGTGTTGTCGTTGTATCCCAACCTCATTGTGACGCACGAGACGATCGCCCCGGCGAGTCTAGGTTGCCGCCGGTTAGGACACTTTGGATTCCTACGCAGGCCGGCGAGCGAATTCTTTTGGTGTCGCGCCGCTGCATGGCTGATCGCCGAGCGGGTTGACGACGATTCGCAGATGGCCGTTCATTCCGGAGCCCCATATCCGCCGCCGCCCGGCGTCTGAATCACGAATACATCGCCGGCACGCATCTCGACTTTGCACGTCGCGCCGAACTCTTCGCGCGTGCCATCGGTGCGCTCGACCCAATTGCGACCGACTTCTCCGGGCAATCCACCGGCTGCACCAAACGGCCGAACACGCCGGTGATTGGCGAGCATCACCGCCGTCATCGACTCGAGAAAACGAACGCGTCGCTCGGCGCCGTCGCCGCCGCGATGCCGCCCCGTGCCGCCGCTGCCGCGTCGAATCGAAAACGAGTCGAGTCGAACAGGGAAACGCCACTCGAGAACTTCCGGATCGGTGAGCCGCGAGTTTGTCATGTGCGTTTGCACGACGCTGGCACCATCGAAGTCGGGACCCGCGCCCGATCCGCCGGCAATCGTCTCGTAGTACTGATATGTCTCGTTGCCGAACGTGAAGTTGTTCATCGTCCCTTGCGATGCGGCCAGCACACCGAGCGCGCCATAGAGTGTGTCGGTCACGGCCTGAGAGGTCTCGACGTTGCCGGCGACCACCGCTGCCGGATAACGCGGATTCAGCATTGATTCTTCGGGAATGACAATCGCGATCGGCTTCAGACACCCGGCGTTCATCGGGATCTCATCGTCGACCAGCGTGCGGAACACGTAGAGCACCGCTGCCTTGCACACCGCGGACGGCGCATTGAAATTCGTTCGCTGCTGGGCGCTTGTGCCGGTGAAGTCGATCGTCGCGGCGCGTCGTTCGCGGTCGATCGCGATCCGCACCGCAATCGTTGCGCCACTATCCATCGGGTACTCGAATTCCCCGTCCTTCAACACGCCCAACACGCGCCGCACCGATTCCTCGGCGTTGTCCTGCACGTGCTTCATGTAGGCGCGCACGACCGGCAGCCCGAAGTGCGCGACCATCTTGGCGAGCTCGTCGGTACCCTTCGCACATGCGGCGACCTGCGCACGAAGGTCGGCGACGTTCTGATCGACATTTCGCGCGGGAAAGCGCCCGGCGCGCAAAATTGCGCGGATCTCAGCGTCGAGAAAGCGGCCTTCCGCGACGAGCTGCACGTTATCGATCAGCACGCCTTCTTCGTCGACGTGCGTCGAATCCGGCGGCATCGAGCCGGGCGTGATCCCGCCAATGTCGGCATGATGTCCGCGCGATGCGACGTAGAACTCAGGTGCGTCATTCCCATCGCCGAGGAATACCGGCGATATGACCGTCACATCAGGTAAATGCGTTCCGCCGTTGTAAGGCGCATTCAGCACGAACGCATCGCCCCGCCGCATCGATCTCGCGCGCCGATCGATAATCGTCTTCACCGACTCGCCCATCGATCCAAGGTGCACCGGCATGTGCGGCGCGTTGGCAATCAGGTTGCCATCCGAATCGAACAACGCGCATGAGAAGTCCAGCCGTTCCTTGATGTTCACCGAGTACGCGGTGTTGGCGAGCGTGACGCCCATCTGCTCGGCGATCGCCATGAAGAGATTGTTGAACACCTCGAGCAACACCGGATCGGCCGTAGTGCCAATTGCTTCAGTTCGTTTCACAGGTCTCACGCGCGTCAACACCAGGTGGTCGAGCGCTGTGAGATTTGCACGCCAGCCGGGCTCGATAACCGTTGTTGCGTTCTGCTCGGCGATCACCGCCGGACCATCGATCATGTCGTCCGGACGCAAATCGCTGCGGTGGTAGACGGCGGCGTCGTAAAAGGCCCCCTCGGTGTAGAGCCGACTCGTCTTGAGCGGCTGTAGCGGACGGGGACGATCGGAAAAGACCCGCGATTCTTCGGCGGCCGATCGCGATCTGCCGATCGCTTCGACAGCCGCGACCTCGACAATCAGCCGCTTGTCCGGCATCAAAAACCCGTACTGCCGCCGATAACGCTCGTCAAATTCGGCAACGATTGGCTCGATTTGCGGCGCCGTCGAAAGTTCGAGCGTCGTATCAGTACCTTCGTATTTGACGTGCAGGGAGCGCATGCAATCGATGCGCGCGATGTCGATGCCCTGCCGCGAAACTTCTTGCCGCGCCGCTGACTCGAGCAATTCGAATATCGGTTTGATGGATTCGAGCGCCGCGTCGGTCAGCGGCATTTCAATCGCCTGTTGCCGCAACGCACGCACGTCGGCCAGGCCCATGCCATACGCGGACAGCACGCCCGCCAGCGGATGGATGAAAACGCGTGTCATCCCCAGCGCATCGGCGACGCGGCACGCATGCTGTCCCGCTGCGCCGCCGAAACAGCACAGCGTGTAGGCGGTGACGTCGTAACCGCGTTGAACGGAAATATGCTTGATCGCATTCGCCATGTTTTCGACAGCGATGCGCAAGAAGCCGTCGGCGATCTCTTCTATCGTTCGCGCGATGCCGGTCTTCTCCGCGATCTCACGCGAAAGCACCGCAAACTTCGTTCGCACGATCGCATCGTCGAGCGGCTGTGCACCATCGGGACCAAACACCTTGGGAAAGAGTCCAGGATCCAGCTTGCCGACGATCACGTTGCAATCGGTGACCGTCAACGGCCCTCCTCGCCGATACGACGCAGGTCCTGGATTCGCGCCCGCCGACTCGGGACCCACGCGCAATCGCGATCCGTCGAACCGACAGATGGATCCGCCGCCGGCGGCGACTGTATGAATGCGCATCATCGGCGCGCGCAAACGGACGCCGGCCACTTCGGTCACGAACGCGCGCTCGTATTCGCCCGCCCAATGTGTGACGTCGGTCGATGTGCCGCCCATGTCGAAACCGATGATGCGATCGAAGCCCGCAAGCCGCGACACTTCCACCGCGCCAACAATGCCGCCAGCCGGCCCGGACAGGATCGCATCCTTGCCGTGAAAAAGATGCGCGTCGGTCAAGCCGCCGGAGCTTTGCATGAACTGCAGGCGGATGTTCTTGTCGCGCGTACCGCCGAGCTCGGCTTCCACTTCATCGACGTAGCGCCGCAGGATTGGCGACAGATACGCGTCGACGACCGTTGTGTCGCCGCGCGAGACGAGCTTCATCAGAGGACTGACCTCGTGCGAAACCGAGATCTGCGTAAAACCGATATCGCGCGCCAGTGCGGCGAGCATCTTTTCGTGCGTAGGGAAGCGATAGCCGTGCATCAACACGATCGCCACCGCGCGGATGCCGGCTTCGTAGGTGTCGCGTAGCGCCGCGGCGGCCGCGTCGACGTCGAGCGTTCGAACGATGTCGCCGTGTGCGCCGATCCGTTCATCGACTTCGATCACGCGCTCGTAGAGCAGTGCAGGGAGCTCGATCCGTCGCGCGAAGAGCTTGGGCCGATTCTGATAGGCAATGCGGAGTGCGTCGGCGAATCCCTTCGTGGTCACGAGCGCGGTTCGCTCGCCTTTGCGCTCGAGCAGCGCATTGGTCGCGACGGTCGTACCCATCTTGACCGCGCCAATCGTTGCGGTCGGGATTGGCGCGCCGGGCGCTAATCCCAATACGTCGCGGATCCCTTGCACGGCGGCGTCGCGATAGCGCTCGGGATTTTCGGACAGCAGCTTGTGCGCGGCGAGGCTCCCATCGGGACGCCGTGCGACGATGTCGGTGAACGTGCCGCCGCGATCGATCCAGAATTCCCAGCGCGTGTCGTCGGTTAGCGTCTCATCCATTTTCGTTGGTATTTTGTCATGCTGCCGGTGAGCGCCGCAGCGCCGCGTTTTGTGGTAAAAATCGCCGCATGAGAATGTCGGAATATTTACACCGTCGCGCTCCGAACTACGTCGACGCTGCCAATCGCTACGCTGCGGTGATGAAAGCGCCGTTTGCTGTGCTCGGCATTCGCACCGATGGCAGTGCAGTCACGAGCGTCGCTTATCTCACCGACGACGAGCCCGAGCGACCGCCGTGCGATCGCGTCGCCGCGCGAGCGATACGCGAAATCGAGCGCTATCTCGACGATCCGGCGTTTCGCTTCACCGTGCCGCTACGTCCCGGCGGAACGGCATTTCAACGGCGCGTGTGGGACGCGATCAGGGCCATTCCGCTCGCCGAGTCGAGAACGTATGGCGAAATTGCGCGCTATGTGCACAGCTCTGCCCGCGCGGTCGGTCAGGCGTGCGGCGCCAATCGCATCGCGCTCATCATTCCGTGTCATCGCGTCGTTGCAACCGGTGGATCGCTCGGCGGCTTCATGAATGCTGACCGCGGTGATCCTCTGACGATCAAGCGTTGGTTGCTCGCGCACGAAGGTTATCGCTTCGGCGCGTGACGACGGCTTCGCCGATGGAGAATGCGCCCGAAGGCAACGCACTCATCGACGCGTTCTGCGACCGGCTGTGGCTGCAGGATGGCCTCGCGCCCGCGTCGCTTGCGAGCTACCGCCGCGATCTTTCGGCGTTTGACGCGTGGCTTGCCGGACGCGGAAAGGGGCTTCTTCGCGCCGATCGCGGCGATCTCGAAGCGTGGCTCGCGGACCAATTCGGCGCCAAAGCAAAAGCGACGTCGGTCGCGCGCCGACTGTCGACATTGCGGCGGTTCTATCGTCAGCAACTTGAACACGGTGGCGTGCGGACCGACCCGACGCTTCGCGTCCGCGCGCCGAAGAGACCGCGCAAGCTGCCGAAATATCTTTCGGAAGCCCAAGTGGAGGCGCTGCTCGACGCGCCTTCCGTCGAAACCACGCTGGGCCTGCGGGATCGCGCGATGCTCGAAACGCTCTATGCGACCGGCTTGCGCGTGTCCGAGCTGGTCGGGCTCAAGCTCGCGCAAGTGGGGATGAATGAAGGCGTGGTACGCGTCATGGGCAAAGGCAGCAAGGAGCGGCTTGTTCCACTAGGCGAAGAGTCCGTCGCATGGCTTAATCGTTATTTGTCGAAGGCGCGCCCGTTGCTCGCCGGGACCGCGAAGCATCAGCACGTATTCCTGACGCAGCGTCGGGCGCCCCTCACGCGGCAAGGATTTTGGGCGTTGATCAAGCGTTACGCGGTTCGTTCGGGAATCGCGCGAGCGGCGTTGTCGCCGCACGTGCTCCGGCACGCGTTCGCGACGCATTTGCTGAATCACGGCGCTGATCTGCGTGTCGTGCAGCTCTTGCTTGGACATTCGAATATCACGACGACGACGATTTATACGCACGTGGCGCGCGAGCGCTTGAAGCAGCTCCACGCGCGTCACCATCCGCGCGGATAGCGCGCGCGTCACGAGTGTCGTTGACAAACGACCATTTAGCTTTTTTTGCGCGGCCGGAGCTCAAATGAACATCAAGTCGATCTACTCGCAAATTCGAGCCAACATTGTCGCGATCGTCAGCGTGATTGTCGCGTTGACCGGAATGGCGTACAACACGTACCGCAATGAAAAGACCGAGATCAATCACAATGTGCGAGCTGCGGCGTTCGAGACGCTGAAGAACCTCGGTGAAACGCAGATCCTCGTCGACTACGCACACTTCAAGAAGGACCGCGTGCGCGGCGACACGCGATTGGGCTGGGGACGGATGACGCTGATCCACGACCTCTCGCAAGTGCTTCCGCCGCCGGGTCCGGCCGAAGCGGACATGCTGCTCTCGGCATGGCGCGAGAACGTCGACACGCTCGAGAACGATACGGAATCGATGATCAAGATCACCGACGAGATCCAGCGGCTGCGCCTCACGACCATCGAAATCCTCAATCACCTGCGCTGATGCCGCCGCCCACAGGCACCACTCTTCTGCCGGTCAATCCCGACGGCGCTGCGATCCGCGCCGCGTTTCTCGCGGACGAACGTTCACTGGTCGCGCGTCTCGCCGAGGACGCGGCTGTGGACGCCACCGGGTCGATGACGATCGCAGCGCGCGCCCGTGCATGGGTAGAAGCAGTGCGAACACGCCAGCAGGCTAATGCGGGTGTGGAGTCGTTCCTTCATCAGTACGATTTATCGACGCAGGAGGGCGTGCTGCTCATGTGCGTCGCGGAGGCGCTGCTGCGAATTCCCGACAGCGATACGGCCGATCTGCTGATTCGCGACAAGCTCTCCCGCGGCGATTGGGAGCGACATCTCGGTGCGTCGGAATCACTGCTCGTCAACGCGTCGACATGGGGCTTGATGCTCACCGGCCGGCTGACGCGCATCGATACTGGCGACGCCCGCGACCCGAAAGCGTGGTACGAACGAATCGTCGCACGTGCAGGCGAGCCTGTTGTGCGCCTCGCGCTGCGCCAGGCAATGAAGGTCATGGCGGAGCAATTCGTCATGGGCCGCTCGATCGACGAAGCGCTCGCGCGTAGTCGATCGGGTACGAATGCGCGTTATCGATATTCGTTCGATATGCTCGGCGAAGCGGCGATTACCGCGGCGGATGCGAGGCGCTATTTCGCAGCGTATGCAAGCGCGATTGCATCGATCGGCAACAGCGTGCGCGAGCGAAGCGCATCGGTGTTTGCGCAACCGTCGATCTCGGTCAAGTTATCGGCGTTGCATCCGCGCTATGAATATGCACAGCGTGAGCGTGTGCTGGCCGAGCTCGTGCCAGCGATCGTCGAGCTCGCCGATACGGCGCAGCGCGGTGGCATCGGCATGACGATCGACGCCGAGGAAGTTGAGCGGCTCGAACTTTCGCTCGAGATTTTCGCGCGTGCGCGGCGCGATGCGGCGCTCGCGGGCTGGGAAGGGCTCGGGTTGGCCGTCCAGGGGTATCAGAAACGCGGGTTGCCTGTCGTGCGCTGGATCGCCGCGCTCGCACGCGACACGCGCCATCGAATTCCGCTGCGCCTCGTCAAAGGGGCGTATTGGGATACCGAGATCAAGCGCGCGCAAGTCCAGGGGCTTTCGGGCTACCCGGTGTTCACGCGCAAGACGCACACCGATATCTCGTATCTTGCGTGTGCGAGTGCGATGCTCGAAGCCGGAACCGTTCTCTATCCGACGTTCGCCACGCACAATGCACACACGATCTCATGGGTGCTCGCGCGCGCCGCCGCGCACGACGTCACCGAATTCGAGTTTCAGCGGCTGCACGGCATGGGCGAGGCGCTGTACGCCCAAGTCGCCGATCCGCGCGGCTATCCGTGCCGCGTTTACGCGCCCGTGGGAAGCCACCAGGACTTGCTGCCGTATCTCGTGCGGCGATTGCTCGAAAACGGCGCCAACACGTCGTTCGTAAATCGCATCGCTGATCCTTCCGTGTCGATCGACGATGTCGTCGCCGATCCGGTCGAGCGTGCACGCACGTGGGATTTCGCGCCCGCCGCAGCGCTGCCGTTGCCGATCGACCTTTACGGCACAGAGCGGCGCAACTCGACGGGCGTTTCGCTCGCCGATCAGGACGCAATGGCGGCGCTCGATGCCGTACTCGCCGATGCCGCGAAGCGCGAATTCAGCGCGACCCCGACCGTGCCCAGCACAACATCGACCGGCACGCCCATCGAGATGTTCGATCCCGCGGATCGTCGGGCGCGCATCGGCACCGTCGTCGAAGCAAATGCAGCGACCGTCGATCACGCGCTCGCCGTTCTCGCGCAAGGCTATCCACGATGGGACGCGCTCGGTGGCGGTCCTCGTGCCGACGTGCTGGAGCGCGCAGCGGACATCGTCGAACGAAACCGCGATACGTTCGTCGCGCTGCTCGCGCGCGAAGCAGGAAAGACACGCGGCGATGCGATCGCCGAAGTGCGCGAAGCTGCGGACTTCTGCCGCTACTACGCGATCGGCGCGCGGCGCCAGTTTGCCGATGCTGCGGCGCTTCCGTCGCCGACCGGTGAAGCGAACACGTTGACGTTGCGCGGGCGCGGCGTTTTTGCGTGCATCTCGCCATGGAACTTCCCGCTCGCCATCTTCACCGGCCAAGTTGTCGCGGCGCTTGCTGCCGGCAACGCGGTCGCCGCAAAGCCTGCGGAGCAGACGCCGCTCACCGCCGCCCACGTCGTTCGCTGTCTGTTCGAAGCAGGTGTGCCATCGCACGTGCTTGCGCTATTGCCCGGCGACGGCGAGACGGCCGGTGCAGCGCTTGTTGCAGATCCACGGATCGCCGGCGTCGCCTTCACGGGATCGACCGACGTCGCGAGCGCCATCGCGCGCCAGCTCGCAGCGCGCCAGCCGATCGTTCCGCTGATCGCCGAAACCGGCGGACAAAATGCAATGATCGTCGACAGTTCCGCGCTGCCCGAGCAGGTCGTCAACGACGCCGTGTTCTCCGCCTTCAACAGTGCGGGGCAACGATGCTCGGCATTGCGCGTGCTGTGCGTGCAGGACGATATCGCGCCGCGCGTTATCGAATTGATCGAAGGTGCGATGAGCGAGCTCGTCATCGGCGATCCGGCGCAGCTGGCGACCGACGTGGGACCGGTCATCGATGAGAGCGCACGCGCCTCGCTCGAGGCTTATGTCGAATCGGTTCGCGCCGCGGGACTCCGCTGTTATCGCGTCAAATTGCCGCCTCATTGCGCGCACGGAACATTCGTCGCGCCAACACTCGTCGTGCTCGATCGACTGAGCCGGCTGACGCGCGAAGTGTTTGGTCCGGTATTGCATGTAACGACCTTTCGGAGCGGCGAAATCGACGCGCTGGTCGACGCGATCAACAATCTCGGCTACGGACTCACGCTCGGCGTTCACAGCCGCATCGATGCAACGATCGCGCGAATCGTCGAGCGTGCGCGTGTCGGCAACTTGTACGTGAACCGCAACATGATCGGCGCCGTCGTCGGCGTGCAGCCGTTCGGCGGCGAAGGCCTCTCCGGCACCGGACCCAAGGCCGGCGGCCCGCACTATCTCTATCGCTTCGCCGTCGAGCGCACGTTGACCATCAACACCGCCGCGGCAGGCGGCAACGCTGCGTTGCTTTCGCAAACCGAAAGCTGACTTCGTCACGTACGTTTTGTTCGAAGCGGAGTGAGCCGCTGCGCTCGGGGCTTCGGCGTGGCGCAAACCGTGTCGGCGAGCGGGTACCCCGCGCGACTGCCAGCGTCGACCCACCGCCGCCCGACAGTCGCGCGACCCGCGTTTTCGCCGACGCGCCACAGGCGCCCTTCGCGCAGCGGCTCACCCCGCTTCGAGCGCCGGTGATGTTTCGAAGCATCCAAGAATGGTCGCTTTGTCGCAGATCTGCCGCATCGGTACAGCGCAACGAAGGCAGCGGGCAGGGCGCGGCGAGCGCGAGTGGGAGCGGCTTGCGTAGCGGGTGGCGCGAGCGTGCGGCGGCGTTGGGTCGACGCTGATGCTCGCGCCGGGTACCCGCAGCAAGACGTTTGCGGACATCCGAGCGCTTAAGACGCGCCCTGCCCGCTGCCTTCTCAGAAAAGATCGCCGAACTAGGTCGCTGCCTGCCGCTCAATCATCACACCCAACTCGCGAACGCCCGGCAGCGGCGCCAGCTTGGCGACTCGCACTTTGACCGACGGCGCGCCGAACTCGACTAACACCAACTGCGCGATGCTCTCGGCAAAGCGTTCGACGAGTGGATGCGGATTGTTGGCCGCCATCGCTTTGATTCGTTCAACGACGGCGGCGTAATCGACGGCGTCTGCGAAATCGCCCGAGGTGAACGGCCGCGCGGACGGCAAGTCGAATTCCAGATCGATCCGGATCGTTTGCGGCAGATGGCGTTCCCACTCGTACACGCCGATTTTCGTTTCGACGCGCAGATCATGGATGAAGATGGCGTTCATGCCGCATTGTTCTAGAATCCGATCGATTCTACTCGACCTCGCCGAACGAGCGCGTGCTCGCTTCCTTACTGATCGTTGTTGCCGCGTATCTCATCGGGTCCGTGTCGTTCGCGGTCGTCGTGAGCAAGGCGTTCGGCTTGCCGGATCCGCACGAATATGGATCGGGAAATCCCGGCGCAACGAACGTGCTTCGTACCGGCAACAAAGCGGCTGCGTTGCTGACGCTTGCCGGTGACGGCATCAAGGGCTTCATAGTCGTCTACGCAGCTCGTTCGCTCGCGCCCTCAGTCGATGCGCCTGAATGGATCGTCGCCGGTGCTGCCGTTGCTGTGTTCGTTGGACACCTCTACCCGGTGTATCACCGATTCGCCGGCGGCAAGGGCGTCGCCACTGCTGCAGGGATCGTGTTCGCGCTCAATTGGCCGCTAGGCCTGGCGCTGACGGTTATCTGGCTGACGCTCGCGTTCGGATTCAAGATCAGCTCGCTCGCGGCGCTGATTACAGCGACGCTGCTGCCGCTCGGCGCGTTCTATCTATTCGGCAACGCGCTCGTTTCGTGGGCGATGCTGATCATTGCCGCGCTGATCTTTTGGCGGCACCGCGCGAACATTCGTCAATTGGTTACGGGCCAAGAGCGCACGATCGGGCATTAGCGATTAGCGTAGCGGGATCGGCGCGTTCAGTTCCTCGAGCGGCCATCGCGGCTTTACGGTAAAGCGATAGTTGTCGACGTTCGTCGTTGCGAGTCGCAACGCGCCGACGAGCGCGATCATCGCGCCGTTGTCCGTGCAGAACGCCGGATCGGGAAAGAACACCGCACCGCCGCGGCGCCCGATTTCTGCGTGCAGACGTTCACGCAATTCAATGTTGGCGCCGACGCCGCCGGCAACGACCAAACGGCGATGCCCGGTCGCGTCGACCGCAGCAATGGATTTGGCAACCAGGACGTCGACGACCGCAGCCTGGAATTCGCGCGCGATGTCGGCCCTGAGCGCGTCGGGCAACGAGGACGGATCGCCGCCTTGGGCTTCGCGACGCACCACGGTCAACACTGCCGTCTTGAGTCCCGAAAAGCTGAAGTCGAGATTGTTCGACGACAGCATCGGCCGCGGCAGTTTGATCGCGCCCGGACGCCCATGTGAGGCGAGCTTCGCGAGCGCGGGGCCTCCGGGATATGCAAGGCCCAACAGTTTCGCCGTCTTGTCGAATGCTTCGCCCGCTGCATCATCCTGCGTATCGCCGAGCAACCGATAACGACCGACGCCTTCGACGTCGAAAAGCTGCGAATGGCCGCCGGACACGAGCAATGCAACGAACGGAAACCCGGGCTTGGGATCGGCTAGAAGCGGCGAAAGCAGGTGCCCTTCCAAATGATGAACGCCGATCACCGGTTTCCCGAGCGCATACCCAAGCGCGCTCGCCACGCCGGCGCCGACAAGCAGCGCACCCGCAAGGCCTGGGCCTTGCGTGTATGCGATGCCGTCGAGGTTCGCAAGTGTAAGACCGGCTTGCGCGAGCATCCGCTCAGTCAATGGGACGACTCGCTGCACATGATCGCGCGAGGCGAGCTCCGGCACGACGCCGCCATAAGCCTCGTGCATGGCCACTTGCGAGTGCAGCGCGTGCGCGAGGAGACCGCGGTCGGTGTCGTAAACAGCGACGCCGGTTTCATCGCACGAAGTCTCGTAGCCAAGGACAATCATTTGAGCGTGGTAGCGGTAGACCGACGGCTACGAGTTTACCGGCCTTGCCGCGATGTAGGCGCGTTGCTATACTGCTGGGCTTCGTTGATCCTGGTTTTGAAAGGCAAGCTATCCCATGCCAAGTGTCCGCGTTCGCGAAAACGAACCCTTTGAGGCCGCACTGCGCCGTTTTAAGCGCACGATCGAAAAAACGGGCCTCTTGACCGAGCTTCGCGCCCGCGAGTTCTACGAAAAGCCGACATCCGAGCGCAAACGGAAGAAGGCTGCGGCGATCAAGCGGCACTACAAGCGCCTGCGGAGCCAACAGCTGCCGCCCAAGCTTTATTGATCGACATTTTCGTATCATGCCCGGAGGCAAAATCCGGGCGAATGAGGGGCGAATCGATTCGCCCCTTTTTACTTCTGAGGCCCGATGACGCTCAAGTCACGCATTACCGACGATATGAAGACGGCGCTTCGCGCAAAGGATACGCCGCGGCTCTCCGCGATCCGGTTGCTGATGGCGGCCATCAAGCAGCGCGAAGTCGACGAGCGCAAGGAAATGTCCGATGCGGACGTGCTCACCATCATCGACAAGATGGTGAAGCAGCGCAAAGACTCGATCGCGCAATTCGATGCCGGCAATCGCAAGGATCTTGCCGACGCCGAGCGCGCGGAAATTACCGTGCTGCAGACCTATCTTCCCCAACAACTCGGCGATGCGGAGATCGACGCCGCGATTACGGCTGCGATCGGGCAAGCCGGCGCGACGGGGCCGGCCGCCATGGGTAAGGTCATGGCGCTCCTCAAATCGCAGTTGGCGGGTCGCGCAGACCTGTCCGCGGTGTCCGCCAAGGTCAAGGCCCAGCTTTCGGGCGAACGTCCTTAGCCCCGGAACACGGCGACGGGCCGACGAGCGGCAGGAAAATCGTCAAGACCGACCCTTCCGCGGGCGACGCGGCAGCCTATAATTCGAGCGTTCCCTGCCGTGTGTCGCGTCCGTGCGACCGGACTTTCCGGTCCGGTCGCACTCGGCGCTGACGCGGGGTGGCGAGCAGCCAAGTCGATGATCCCAAACGATTTTATTTCGACGCTTTTGAGCCGCGTCGATATTGTTCAGGTTATCGATCGCTACGTCCCGCTCAAGAAGGCGGGCGCCAACTACCAGGCGTGCTGCCCGTTCCACAGCGAGAAAACGCCCTCCTTCACCGTCAGCCCGACGAAGCAGTTCTATCACTGCTTCGGCTGCGGCGCGCACGGAACGGCGGTGGGCTTTCTGATGGAACATGGCGGGAAATCATTTCCCGATGCCGTCGAGGAGCTGGCGCGCGACGTCGGGCTTGAAGTCCCTCGCCTCGAGCGCCCCGGCGACAAGGAACGGCAGGAAGCGTCCAATGACATCGGCGCGGTCTTGCTGACCGCCGCGAAGTTCTACCGTGCAAAGCTCAAGGAATCTTCGCGCGCGATCGACTACTTGAAGTCCCGCGGGCTCACGGGGACAGTCGCGGCGCGGTTCGGCGTCGGCTACGCGCCCGATGATTGGCAAGCGCTGGAGACCGCGTTCCCCGATTACGCCGCCGATGCGCTCGTGCAAGCGGGACTCGTTATCAACGGCGACGGCGGCAAACGCTACGACCGTTTCCGCGATCGCGTGATGTTCCCGATCCATGACAGCCGTGGTCGCGTCATCGGCTTTGGTGGCCGCGTGATCGATCAAGGTGAACCCAAATACCTGAACTCGCCGGAGACGACGTTGTTCTCAAAGGGACGCGAGCTCTACGGCCTTTTTCTAGCGCGCGACGCGATTCACAAAGCGGACCGAGTCGTTGTCGTCGAAGGCTATATGGATGTCGTCGCGCTCGCGCAGCATGGCGTCGAATATGCGGTTGCGACGCTCGGGACGTCGACGACACCGGTCCACGCGCAAAAATTATTTCGCATGGCGGATACCGTCGTGTTCTGTTTCGACGGCGACGCGGCCGGTCGCAAAGCCGCGTGGCGCGCACTCGAAAATACGCTGCCGCTCCTTGTCGACGGCAAGAATGCGCGCTTTCTATTTCTGCCCGACGGCGACGATCCGGACGATTACGTTCGCAAACACGGCAAGGCCGGCTTCGAGCACGCGGTTGAAAACGCGGTACCGTTATCCGAGTTTCTGCTGACGGAGTTGTCGTCACGGTATCCGCCCGTCAATGCGGAAGGACGTGCCGCGCTCGTTGCCGCGGCGCGTCCCCTCCTTGCCAGCATCACGGCGCCGATCCTCGGCGCGCTGATGCGTCGACAACTCGGTGCGCTGTCCGGATTGTCTGAAGAAGAGCTGCCCCCATTGCTGGCACAGGTGTCCCGCACGCCCGAGCTCGGACGCCGATCGTCAACCGCCACGCCGCGTACCCGAGTACGCCGAGCGCCATCGCTTGCCCGCGAACTCATCCAGGCGATCCTGCTCAAACCTGACTTGGCACGACTTACAGCGTTGCCACGCTGGGCGGATGGAACGCCGGAGGGCAATGCGCTGGCCGCATTGGTGGAGACCTGCGCCGCTGCCGAGGTGCCGCTCTCGACCGGCGCGGTGATGCAGAGCTTTGCGAGCTCGATCCACGAGCCGGTCCTCGCTGCCGCGCTCGCCACGGCCGAGGATCAAAGCCTCACTGCCGAGCATGCCGAAGCGCGCATTCGCGAAGGTATCGAGCGCTGGTGGCTATGGGCGCGCCGCGATGGCCGCGCCGGCATGTCGGAGGGCTCGCCGCTGGATGCGGAGGAAGCCGAACGACTGCGGCAGCTCGAATACGTTCGGCGCGCGTCACCCGGCGACAAACAAGTCGAGCCCTGAAGCGCCGGATAGAGCGAACACCCGTTGCAGACAAATGTCCAACTTCATTGCTATAATTTGAGGTTTTCTTGCGCCGCCCCCATTTGCTTAAGCAACGACGCACGACGCCCCGACGACCAAGGATGACCATGGCCAAAAAGCCCGCGAAGACCGCCCGTAAGCCGCTTGCGAAATCGAAGCCGAAATCGGCTCACCGCAAAGCCGCGACGCGGAAGCGGGTCGCCCGCAAACCCGCCCGCAAGGCCGCGCCGCGCAAGCCTTCGGCATCGCGCAAGTCGTCGGGCAACAAGCGCACGGCGCCGAAGGCCAAGGCTGCGGTCAGGCCGCAGGCGAAAGCCGGCGCCGGCAAGTCGACGGTTACGAGATCGACGCCTGCGAAGCCCGACCTGAAGGCAACGACGTCGAAGCCCGTGAAGGCCGAGGTCCTGTCGCAAAAGGCCGCGAAGAACGGTAAAGGCGGTCCGGTAGCGGTGTCGGGCGCGAAGCCCGCAGCGCCCGGGCACAAGCCATCCGCCGGCGAGATCGCTGCCAAGATTGCCGGCAAGCGCGCCGAAGATGCCGCGCACAAGAAGGGCAAGAACGGCCGGCACAGCGATATCGCGCCGCGTGAGTTGACGCCTGCCGACGTCGAAGCCCGCAAGCGCCGCTTGAAGAACCTGATCGTTCTCGGCAAGGAGCGCGGCTATCTCACGTACGCCGAGATCAACGACCACCTGCCGGACGACATTCTCGACGCCGAACAGATCGAGGGCATCATCTCGATGATCGGCGACATGGGGATCCAGGTCTACGACGAGGCGCCGGACGCCGAAACGCTGCTGATGTCGGAAACGCCGGCGACCGTTCCCGCAGAAGACGTCGAAGAAGAAGCGGAAGCCGCGGCGTCGACGCTCGACAGCGAATTCGGCCGCACGACCGATCCGGTCCGCATGTATATGCGTGAAATGGGCTCGGTCGAGCTCTTGACGCGCGAGGGTGAAATCGAAATCGCCAAGCGGATCGAAGAGGGTTTGAAGCACATGATCCTCGCGATCTCCGCATGCCCGATGACGGTTGCGCAGATCCTCGATCTCGCCGACAAGATCTCGAAGGACGAGTTGAAGATCGACGATGTTGTCGATGGCCTGCTCGACTTCAACGAAGAGCTGACCGCGATCGAAGAAGACACCGAAGAGATCGACGAGGACGAAGACGAGACGGATCCAGGCGTGGTCGAGAGCGAGAACCTCGAGCGCCTGAAGGTCGCGGCGCTGGAACGCTTTGGCACGATCCGCCGGCTCTTCACGCGGATGCTGACCGTTTTGCAAAAGGAAGGCCACAAGGCGCCGAAGTATCTCGATCTGCAGAAGAAAATCTCTGCAGAGTTGATGCAGATTCGCTTCTCGGCGCGGATGGTCGAAAAGTTGTGCGACAGCGTGCGCAGCGAGGTCGACAACATCCGGCAGATCGAACGCAAGATCCAGGACTTGGTCGTCAACAAGGGCGGCATGCCGCGGCCGGAATTCATCAAGAGCTTCCCGAGCCACGAGACGAGCCTTCGCTGGATCGATCGCGAGATCGCGGCGGACCATTCGTTCAGCGAACAACTGGCCAAATACCGGCAGGCAATCGTCGAACAGCAGCAAAAGCTGCTCGACCTGCAGACGCGCGTGATGATCCCCTTGAAGGACTTGAAGGAGATCAACAAGCAGATGTCGACCGGCGAGGCGAAGGCGCGCAAGGCGAAGCGCGAGATGACCGAGGCCAACCTGCGCCTCGTGATCTCGATCGCGAAGAAGTACACGAATCGCGGCCTGCAGTTCCTCGACCTGATCCAGGAAGGCAACATCGGCTTGATGAAGGCGGTCGACAAGTTCGAATATCGCCGTGGCTACAAGTTCTCGACGTACGCAACGTGGTGGATTCGCCAGGCGATCACACGCTCGATCGCCGACCAGGCGCGCACGATCCGCATCCCGGTGCATATGATCGAGACGATCAACAAAATGAATCGCATCTCGCGGCAAATCCTGCAGGAAACGGGTCAAGAGCCCGACCCACAGACGCTTGCCGAGAAGATGGAGATGCCGGAAGAGAAGATCCGCAAGATCCTGAAGATCAGCAAAGAGCCGATCTCGATGGAGACGCCGATCGGCGACGACGACGACTCACATCTCGGCGATTTCATCGAGGATCAGTCGACGGTGGCGCCTTCGGAAGCCGCGGTCAACGCGAGCTTGCGCGACGTCTGCAAGGACATTCTCGATACGCTGACGCCGCGCGAAGCGAAGGTGCTGCGCATGCGCTTTGGCATCGAGATGAACACCGACCACACGCTCGAAGAAGTCGGCAAGCAGTTCGACGTCACGCGCGAGCGGATTCGGCAAATCGAAGCGAAGGCGCTGCGGAAGCTGCGGCATCCGTCGCGTTCCGAAAAGCTTCGGAGTTTCTTGGAAGGCGAGTAGCGCTTCTTCTGATCGAAGGCAGCGGGCAGGGCGCGTCTTTAGCGCTCGGATGTCCGCAAACGTCTTGCAGCGGGTACCCGGCGAGCGTCAGCGTCGACCCAACGCCGCCCGACGCTCGCGCCACCCGCTACGCAAGCCGCTCCACTCGCGCTCGCCGCGCCCTGCCCGCTGCCTTCAACGCACTATGCCGACGCGACACGAATGGCGCTCCGTTGGGCGCTTTGCATCATCACCGGCGCGTCGAAGCGGGATAGGCCGTTGCGCGAGGGGCGCCTATGGCTCAGTCGGCGAAGCGGGCGGCGCGGCCGTGTCGGCGGCGTTGGGTCGACGCTCGCGGCCGCGCCGGGATGTCCCGCTTTGACGACGTGATTTGCGCCACGCCGAAGCGCCGAGCGCAGCGGCCTATCCCGCTTCGAAACGAACTCCCGCGTCGTAGCGCAATCGAACTGCGTTCGCGAATCAACGAGGAAAACACGATGGATCTCGAGCTCAAGGGTAAGTGCGCGCTCGTTACGGGCAGTACAGCGGGCATCGGCTTTGCGATTGCGAAGGCGTTGGCGCGAGAGGGTGCGCGCGTGATCGTCAACGGACGCACGCAATCGGGCGTCGATCGTGCGCTCGCGATGCTGACGGCGAAGAACAAAGTCGACGTTGCCGGATTCGCCGCCGATCTCGCGACGGCAGATGCTGCCGAACGCGTCGTCCGCGAGTACCCGGACATCGAAATTCTCGTCAACAACCTCGGTATTTTCGAGCCGAAGCCGTTCGAGCAGATTTCAGACGACGATTGGCGCCGCTTTTTCGAGGTCAACGTGCTGTCGGGCGCGCGCCTCGCACGACTCGTGTTGCCTGGTATGAAAAAGCGGAACTGGGGCCGAATCATCTTCATATCGAGCGAGAGCGCCGTGCAGATTCCCGTCGAGATGATTCATTACGGCATGACAAAGACCGCGCAACTCGCGGTGTCACGCGGGCTCGCTGAAGCCGTCGCCGGGACCGGTATCACCGTAAACAGTGTGCTCCCGGGACCGACGCGATCGCGCGGCGTCGGCGACTTCGTCGAAGCGCTCGCGAAATCGGAAGGCAAATCGTTCGCCGAATACGAGAAAATGTTCTTCACGGACGTCCGGCCGACATCGCTGCTGAAGCGCTTTGCGATGCCCGACGAAGTGGCGTCGCTGGTTGCGTATGTCGCGAGCCCGCTTGCCGCGATGACGACGGGCGCAGCGCTACGCGCGGACGGCGGCGTCGTGAAGAGTGCGTTCTGACACGAACGACGCTTCAGCCTCCTTTCGCTTTTTGATACGTGCCCATCAACGTCGCCTCGGCGACGATATGGCCCTGCATCGCCTTCTCCAGCGCCGCTTTGTTGGGTTGATTGAGATCCGCCAATACGGTGTCGAGCGCGTACAACTTATGGAAATAGCGGTGACGGCCGATCGGCGGACAAGGACCACCGTATTCCGCGTTTCCCCAGTCGTTCTTGCCGACGCGTGTATCGGCGGGCAACGCATCCGAGCGAGCCCCTTCAGGCAATTCCTTCGTCGTCGGCGGAAGGTTGTAGAGCACCCAATGGACCCATACCCGTTTCGGCGCTGCGGGATCGGGCGCGTCGGGATCGTCGACAATGAGCGCGAGGCTCTTCGCCGCAGGGGGCACGCCGCCGAATGCGAACGGCGGCGACACGTCGTCACCCTCGCAGGTATAGCGCGCGGGAATCGCGCCCTCGTGTCGAAAAACGGGTGATGTGATCGTCATGGCCATGAGCTTCTCCTTGAAGGTGACGCAATTTCGCGGATCATCCGACGCGCGTCGACAGCGGCGGCGCGATTTGCTCGAGCGATTTGCGTTCGGCGTCGACACCGAGCCACGCCTCCACGGCCGCCGCTACCAGCATCAAAACAGCGCCGAACGCATAGCCGTTAGACACCGCATCGCGCGATCCGCTTCCAATGAGAATCCCGAAAAGCCACGGCGCTGCAACACCGCCGATCGCGGTCCCTGCGGCATAGAACAATGCGATCGCGAGCGCGCGAAGCTCTAGTGGAAAGATCTCGCTGATCGTCAAGTAGGCGGAGCTCGCGGCGGCGGAGGCGAAGAAGAAAATGACGCACCAGAGAAGGGTCTGCTCCTGCGCCGACAGCATGCCGCGTGCGAACAGCAATCCGGTGCCCCATAAAAGCAATCCGCTGATGACGTACGTGCCGGCGATCATCGCGCGACGACCCCAGCGGTCGAACCACCGGCCGAGCAACAGCGGACCCGCGAAGTTGCCGAGCGCGAACGGTAAAAGATACAGCCCCGTTTCCGCAGCGGGGATCGCGTAGAAGCGGGTCAAGACGAGCGCGTACGTGAAGAAGATCGCGTTGTACAGAAATGCCTGCGATGCGATCAGCACGAGACCCAATACGGCGCGGCGCGGATAATCGCGGACGAGCGTTCGAACGATGACGTCGAAACCGATATGCGTTCGCGAATGAATGACGAGGACATCGTCCGGCGGCACACGCGTTGCTTTGCCGCCTTCCATCACACGCGATTCAATGGCGGCGACGATGCCCATCGCCCTCTCGTGCTGACCGTGAATCGTCAGCCAACGCGGACTCTCAGGCACGTAGCGTCGCGCGAGGAGCACGACAAAGCCGAGCAGCGCACCGATGAAGAATCCCGCGCGCCAACCGACGTCGATCGGAAAAATGTTCGGATCGAGCAGCACCAACGTTGCAACCGATCCGAGTGCGGTACCGATCCAGTAGCTGCCGTTGATGCCGAGATTGACCTGCCCGCGAACGCGTGCGGGAATGAGCTCGTCGATCGCTGAGTTGATCGCCGCGTATTCTCCGCCGATGCCAAAGCCGGTGACGATCCGGCATACCGCCATGCTCGTGAAGTTCCAGGCAAACGCGGTCGCTAACGTACCGGCGAGATAGACGGCAAGCGTCGCGAAGAACAGCTTCGCACGGCCGTGGCGATCGGTCAGATGTCCGCAAATTAGCGCGCCGACAACCGCGCCGACGAGATAAAACGAACCCAGACCGCCGATTTCTTCGCTATCGAGATGAAGCGTGTCGGGATGTTGCAGTACGCCGCTGACAGCGCCGGTGAGTGTGACTTCGAGGCCGTCGATTGCCCAGCTCGCGCCGAGCGCGAACACGACGAGCCAGTGGAACCGGCTCCACGGCAACCGATCGAGTCTCGCGGGGATGTCGGTTCGGATTGGCTCCATCGAGTTGCCGCGATATCGATGGAACGACTTGCATGGAGTCCCGTCAGCGCAGCAACAGCACCGGAACGGAAGACCCGGCCAACACCTTGGCTGAAACCGAGCCGAGCATCAGCGTGGCGAGTGCGGTATGGCCCTGCGTTCCCATCGCGATCAAATCGAACGCGCCCTTGCGCGCAGCGGCGATGATCGTCGAAGCCGCTTCGCCGACGCGCTTATCCGTCTTATGCGCAATACCACGACGCATCAGTTCGTCTACCGACGGCTTGAGCGCTGCTTCGCCTTCTTCCTCATAGTACTTCGCGATCGCGTCCCTACCCGCCCACGCGGCCGCACGTCGATACGGCAATGCGGGATGCACGTTGATGAGCGTCAGGTCGACTTGTTCGCGAAACCAGTCGAGACGGTCGATCAGCGTTTTGAGCGCCGCGAGCGCGTGCGCGGATCCGTCGGTTGCGAAGAGGATCTTCATCGGACCATTCTAGCTGAACGCGTCACAGTTGGAGCTCAGCGATCACTTGTTCGGAGTCTTCCGGATCATCGACCACGCGAAAGCCAAGCGCCGTCGTGAAGCGGACCATCTTCTGGTTTGCGCGCAATATGGTGCCCCGCAGACGCGCAAAGCCGCGCACTGTTGCAGCCGCGATGAGGTGCTTCATCAGCGCTCGTGCGACACCGCGATGTTGCCACTCATCGGTGACGACGATCGCGAATTCCGCGCTTTCGCGGTCCGGATTGGCGATATAGCGCGCGACGGCGATAAATTGCTCACCTTTGGCAGTCGGTGCCAAAACGACAAGCGCAAGCTCGCGGTCATAGTCGACCTGCGTGAATCGCGCGAGCATGGCCGGCGTCAATTCGTGCAGTTGATAGAAAAAACGGAAGTAGCGCGCTTCGTCGGACAGCCCGTGCACGAACGCCAGCTCGAGCTCGGCGTCCTCAGGCATGATCGGACGTACCGGCAGCGTTGTTCCATCCTGTAATGCAATTGTCCCAACAAGCTCGACGGGGTAAGGATGAATCGCCATGTGCCGATAGCCCGGCGTCGACTTCTTCTTTGGATCGACGACAATGCGCGCGTCCAGTACCTGCACTTGCTCATCGATCGCCACGACAGGATCGAGCTTCAGCGTGCGCAGCCACGGAAGTGCACAAACAAGCGTCGAGACCTGGAGCAACAAGCGTTGCAGCGCCTCCTGCTCGGAATCGGTCGCCGTGCTGCCCGGTCGAATCGCCGCCAACGCTGCATGCATGAGATCGGCGGCAAGTCGGTAATTGAGCGGTGGCAGCATGAGCGCCCGAGCTGCGCTGGCTTGCGGAGCGTGCGAGCCCGCGCCCAACGTGATGACAGGTCCAAATACGCGATCGACGACAACGCCGATCGCGAATGCGTTGGCGCCATCGCGCTTGATGTGCCGGCGGAGGACGACGCGTGCGTCGAGCGACATGCGTTCGGGACGCTCGAGATGAATGGCCGCCCATGCCTTCGCCAGCGCATCGCGCGTTCGAATCCCGCGCACCGATGTGACCTGGCGAGTATCCGAATCAAGGGTAAGCGTGACGGGAAAATGCAGCTGCGCTGCCGCAGACTGGGCTTCCGCGAGCGTCTCCACGACGATGCTGGGCGGGGCGACGATGCCGAATGCTGCGAGCAGTTGGGCGAGCTCGGTGTTATCGAGGCGCGAGCTCTGTTTTTGCTCGGCGCGTTCACGTATCCTTTCGGCCGCCGCAAAATCCGGAAGCTCCGGCATTGGCTGTGGCGACGGCACTTCGAGCAGCCAGCGCTGGTTACAGCGGTAGGCGGCGAGAAACGAAATGGCTTCTACCGCATTTTCGGGCGTGAAGAAATTGGCGATCGCGCCCGCGTCGAGCGCGGCGTCGACATCGCGTCGATCGAGCGCACCGAGCCATGCGCCGAACACGGGCTTAGTCGATTTGCGTGCGACGTCGGCCACTGCGCGCGCTGAGTCGGTAGCACCGGTGATCGGTCGCGCGACGTGAATGGCCAACACTGCATCGACGTTAGGATCGTCGATCGCCGCGCCAACCGCGGCAGCGATCCGCGCAGGCGACGCATCGCCGCGCACGTCAATGGGATTCGCGCGCGTGCAGGCTTGCGGCAGAACAGCATCGAGCGCCGCGACCGTTGCGGGTGTGAGACTCGCGAGGGCAACGCCGTGCTCCGACGCGCTATCGGCCGCGAGAAGCGCAGGGCCCCGTCCGTTCGACACGATCGCGAGTCGATTGCCATGCGGAATGCGGCCGACGGCCAGAATGCGCGCCGCGGCAAACAACTGCGCATAGGTTTGCACGCGCACCGTTCCTGCGCGTCGCAACGCAGCATCGAACACGGCGTCGTGAGACGGTTCGCGCTTGGGCTCGAGCGAACGACCTGCCTTCAGCGCAACAACCGGCTTCGTACGCGCCGCCGATCGCAAGGCGGATAAGAATGCGCGCGCATCCCGCACATCCTCGATGTAAAGGAGGATCCCGTCGGTCGCGGAATCGAGAAGCAGAAAATCGAGGATCTCGCCGAACCCAACGCCGATGCCACCGCCAAGCGATATCACCGACGAGAATCCCATTCCCATTGGCGCCGCGAAGTCGAGCATTGCCGCGCTGACCGCGCCGGACTGCGCCACGAGCGCAAGACGCCCGTGCAATGCAGGCGGCGCGCAGTATGTCGCATTCAACCCGATGTCGGTGCGAATGACGCCGAGCGCGCCGGGCCCCACAAGCTGTATTTTCCGTTTGCGCGTGATGGCGATGATCTTGCGTGTCCATGTCAGCGCTTCCGCACGATCGTAATTCGGCGGCGCCGTCATCAGAATCGCTGCCTTTGGTGCGACGGCGGCTTGGGCAAGGATCTCGGCGACCGTTCGCTGCGGCGACGCGATGACCGCGAGATCCACCTCAGAGCCGACTGCGTCGAGCGACGCAAACACGGGGCGCGCAAGAATGCGCTGATGATTGGGATTGACCGCGTAGAGATCGCCCGCAAACGCTCCGGCAAGCAGATTTTCGTAGACGATGCGTCCGAGCGAGCCCGGCCGCTCGGATGCGCCGACGAGCGCTACCGAACGCGGTGCGAGCAGCGGCTGCAGATAGTGATGCATGAAAAATTGTAGCGTCGTCGCTCGCCCAGCGATAAGCACGCATGGGCTATAATCGCGCCGCCCTCGCGCCCCGCGGCACCGCCGTTCCGCTCTGCTTTCCTCGATCCGACGCGCGTAACAATCGCGGGCCCGTAGCTCAGTCGGTCAGAGCAGACGACTCATAATCGTTTGGTCGCTGGTTCGATCCCAGCCGGGCCCACTCCATTCCAACTCAGTTACGTTCATTGCACTGGCTTGCAAATTGCACGATTGATGGGCGAATGCTTTTGCAACTTGGGAATTGCCGCGCAGCGGCACACTTGTAATCGACATGTCCGTCTATCGTACGCTGCACGAAGGAGTGCCGAGCGAAGTCAACGTCAGCGCCGTTGCGCGACGTGGGCAGCAATCGAACTCCCCCGCGACCGAGGACAAATCGGCCATCGCGGGCAATGACGCGACCTTCGCGCGCAAAGCAGCGCCGAACAATCAGCCGTTTCCGGCAACCTTCAAATGGATCGCAAGCCTGCCGCGCGAAATAAGACCGCTCGCGCTGCTCCAGCAATATCCGCGCATCGCGAACATGCTGGCACAGTCATGGCACGACCCGTCGGCGTTTCGCGAATACATGTTCGATCTGTTGATCGATCGGCGCGGGGGCCGCCAGGGCTTTCCGCAGGACGTGCGCGCCGAGCTTCTGAGACTTCGTGCCTACTTCGATCACATCCATCCGCACGTTGGCACCATCGGACGCCAGAATCCCGAGTAACGCGAGAGCTTGATTCGTTTCGGGTTCCGTCAGACAACGCCTACTTCGGAATCAGCCCCCGGCGTCTGCCTGGATCGATGCGATCGCCCTAACGTAACGGGCAATCGCGGCTTGGGGGATCACGTCATGCGCAGTGCCTTTCGCTGGATCGCCGTATTGCTATTGCAAGGAATGGTTTTATTCGGAGCTGCGGCGCAAACCACGTTCGATCAATCGCAGCGATCGATCGATCAAGGGCATTGGATGCCGATTGCCGACTTCGAACCCGCCGCCTCGGATGCCCCGCGCGAAATCGGCCCGATCGCCCAGGGATTCAGCACGTCGCGCAGTGTCGGCGACAACGTGAAGGCTTCAGCCGGCGATCCGGCCAACGCGACATTAAGCGCCATCAAAGCGCTCCACGAAGAGGTGAAGTCGTTGGAAACGCGGATTGCTGCGCAAGACGCGCGGATTGCAACGCTCGAGCGCACGCTCGAAAACTACACCGCAAGAAACCGATGAACGTTGTCGGCGTCCATGTTGGCGCCGTCGCCTTTGGCAACGACTTCGCCGCGCGACATGACGACATAGCGATCGGCGAGCGATTTCGCGAAATCGTAATACTGCTCGACCAACAGGATCGCCATCTCGCCGCCTGACGTCAGCTTGCGGATCGCGCGCTCGATGTCCTTGATGATCGACGGTTGGATGCCTTCGGTCGGTTCGTCGAGGATCAGAAGTTTCGGCCGCATCGCGAGCGCTCGTCCGATCGCGAGCTGCTGTTGCTGCCCGCCGGAGAGATCGCCGCCGCGTCGCCCCAACATGTCTTTCAGTACAGGAAACATCTCGAAGACGAACGACGGAATGCCCGCCGATTTCCTCTGCGTGGCGAGCCCCATTTCGAGATTTTCGCCGACGGTCAAACGCGCAAAGATCTCGCGGCCCTGCGGCACGTAACCGATGCCGAGCGCCGCGCGCGCATACGGCGGCAGCGACGCGATGTTCATTTCGTGTAAGCGGACTTCACCCGAGCGGATCGGCAACAGGCCCATCAGGCACTTGAGGAGCGTCGTTTTGCCGACGCCGTTGCGGCCGAGCAGTGCGGTGCATTTGCCGGCGGGGACTTCGAAACCGACGTCGCGCAGGATGTGGCTGCCACCATAATACTGATTCAAGTGGGCGATGGACAGCATCGTGGGGGTCGTCATCTGCCGAGGAATACTTCGATCACTTGTTCATCCTGTTGCACTTGCTGCATCGATCCCTCGGCAATGACGCTGCCCTCGTGCAACACGGTTACGCGATCCGCGATGCGCGCGACGAAGTCCATGTCGTGCTCGACGACAACGAGCGTGTAATCGCCTGCAAGTGATAGAAAAAGCTCGGCGCTTCGCAGCGTTTCGTCGTCGGTCATTCCCGCGACCGGTTCGTCCAACAAGAGCAACTGCGGTTCTTGCATCAACAGCATGCCGATCTCGAGCCACTGCTTTTGGCCGTGCGACAACAGTCCCGCCGGACGTTTCGCTTCGGCGTGGAGCTTGATCGTATCGAGAATCGCCAGAATTCGTCCGTGCGCCGCTGAATCGAGCTTCGCCGTCAACGTCGGCCACACGCGCTTGTCCGCCTTACGCGCGAGCTCCAGGTTTTCGAATACCGAGTGTTGCTCGAATACGGTCGGCTTCTGAAATTTGCGGCCGATACCGCGATCGGCGATCTCGGGTTCAGAGAGCCGCGTCAAATCGATCGATTGCCCGAAGAAGGCGGTCCCTGTGTCGGGACGCGTCTTGCCGGTGATCACGTCCATCATGGTCGTCTTGCCGGCACCGTTTGGTCCGATGACGCAACGAAGCTCGCCGGCATCGATCGTCAGCGACAAATCGTTCAGCGCCTTGAACCCATCGAAGCTGACCGAGATCGACTCTAGATACAAAATGCCGCGATGGCTGACGTCGACACCCGCCGGCATCACGCGACCGGTGCCTATGCCCCCGCTTCGATCCCCCGCTCCGCTCGACAGCAGATTCGTGCTCACGCTTCGCCTTGACCTGATTCGCGTCGTAGCGCGAGTTCGCGCGTGCTCACATCTGCCGGCGTCCTCAACCAAAGCCCGGCCACGCCGCGGGGCAAAAATAATGTGACGAGGATGAACAAAAGTCCCAGCACGTAAAGCCAATATTCCGGCAGCGCCTGCGTGAACCAACTCTTGCCGAGATTGACGAGCGCCGCACCCAAGACGGGGCCTATCAACGTGCCGCGTCCGCCGACGGCTGTCCAAATTGCAATTTCGATCGAGTTCGCCGGCGACATCTCGCTCGGATTGATGATGCCGACTTGCGGCACGTAAAGCGCACCGGCAATGCCGCAAATGACGGCCGACAACGTCCACACGAACAGCTTGAAGTAGAGCGGGTTGTAGCCGGAGAACATCACGCGCGTCTCGGCATCGCGAATGGCGGTTAGGACGCGACCGAGCTTCGAATAAACGATTGCGCGGCCGAGCAGCAGAAATCCGAGGAGCGCCGCGCCGGTGATCGCGAACAACGCCATCCGCGTCGTCGGCGCGGTAATCGAGAAGCCGAGAATTCGCTTGAAATCGGTGAACCCGTTGTTGCCGCCGAAACCCGTGTCGTTGCGGAAGAAAAACAGCATCGCGGCGTAGGTTAATGCCTGCGTGATGATCGAGAAATATACGCCCTTAATCCGCGATCGGAACGCGAAGTAGCCGAATACGAACGCGAGGAGACCGGGCACGAGCACGACAAGCAGCGCGCAATACCAAAAGTGTTGCGTGAAGCTCCAGTACCACGGATATGCCTTCCAATCGAGGAACACCATGAAATCGGGCAAGTCGCTTTGATAGACGCCCTCGCGGCCGATCGAGCGCATCAAGTACATTCCCATCGCATAACCGCCGAGCGCGAAGAACAGCCCATGACCGAGCGACAAGATGCCGGTATAGCCCCAGATCAGATCCATCGCCAACGCAACGATCGCGTAACACATGATCTTGCCGAGCAGTGTGACCGTGTAGTCGGAGATATGCAGCGCGCTCGTCGGTGGCACGACGAGATTACAGATGGGAAACACGACGAACAGAACGATCGCTGCCACGCCGACGGCGACCCACAACAGATGCGGCGGAAAGCGCGAAATACGCGCTGCGCCCGCGGGAAGCTCTAGCGGCACGAATGCGACCGGCATATCACGCTTCAACGGTGCGGCCCTTCAGCGCGAAGAGTCCCTGCGGCCGCTTCTGAATGAAGATGATGATGAAGACCAGCACGGCGATTTTCGCGAGTACCGCGCCTTGCCACGCCTCGAGGAACTTGTTGACGACGCCAAGACCCAGCGCCGCGTAGACGGTGCCCGCCAATTGTCCAACGCCGCCCAACACGACGACCATGAACGAATCGACGATATAACTCTGGCCGAGATCCGGACCCACGTTGCCGATCTGCGACAGCGCGCAACCGGCGAGACCCGCAATGCCCGAACCCAGTCCGAACGCAAGCATGTCGATCCGTGCCGTCGGTACACCGAGGGAGCTTGCCATGCCGCGGTTTTGCGTGACGGCACGGACGAAGAGACCAAGCCGCGTGCGCGAGAGAAGAATCCACATGAGCAGCAGGACGCCGACGGCGAAAAGAATGATCGCGATCCGGCTCCATGGAAGGACGACGTTGGTCATGATTTCGACGCCGCCGGACATCCACGACGGGTTCTCCACCTGGACGTTTTGCGCGCCGAAGATCGTGCGCACCGATTGAATCAGCATCAGCGACAACCCCCACGTCGCGAGCAATGTCTCCAACGGCCGCCCGTATAGGAATCGAATCACCGTGCGCTCGAGAACCATGCCGACGACCGCCGAGACGGCGAACGCAACCGGAATCGCGCAAAGAAGGTAGGCGTCGAACGCGGTGGGAAGATGCTGCCTGAAAAGGTTTTGCACGACGTACGTCGCGTAGGCGCCGATCATGATCAGCTCGCCATGCGCCATGTTGATGACGCCCATCAGGCCATACGTAATGGCGAGGCCCAGCGCGGCCAACAGCAAAATCGTTCCGAGTGAGAAACCGCTGAACACGCGCGCAAACATCTCGCCGGTGGAGAGCCGCTGCTCCACCGCGCGGAGTGATCGCTCTGCTTCGGCGCGTAGCTCGGCATCGCGTTCGACGTATTCGCTCCCCTTTTTCTCAAGCAACGCGAGCAACAGCGTCTTCACATTGCCGCTATCGCTTTGCGCGAGCGCGCGAACGGCAGCACGGCGCGTCGCTTTGTCGTTGCTCGACAACTGCACCGACGCCTGCGTAAGCGTCAGCATGCTCTTGATTTCCGGATCGGTTTCCTTCGCGAGTGCGACGGAGATTGCGGGCAACGTGATCTCGTCAGCGCCGCCTTGCAGCTCCCTCGCAGCGGCCAGACGTGCGGCGCGTTCGGGAAACGAAAGCTTGAGCGCTGCGATCGCCATGCCGAGCTCTCGTCGCAAACGATTGTTGATGACGACGTCGTCGAGGTTGTCGGGTGCCGGCTTTACCGTCTTCCCTGTCAACAGATCGACGGCTTCTTCGCCCTTGATCAGATAAACGCGATCGTCCCCGGCCGTCTTGACGTCGCCGTCCTGCATCGATTGCAACAGCGACAGCGCCGACGTATCGCCGCTTGCCACAATCGCGCCGATCGCCTGCGCACGCGCGTCCCCTTCGCCGAGCGCGAGGTCGCGGATCGTTTCGGGTGTTACCGTGCCGCCGGCGTGCGTCACCCAAGCCATGGCCGCCAGCAGTGCGACCAAGCGCAGCGCTGCGACAATGCGATAAGTCATGGGGCTCAACACGTCAATGCAACGCCTGTCATGCCGAACGAAAGGCGAACGGGGAAAAAGCAGATTCCTCGGACGATAGAGCGTTGCCCTCGGAATGACTGAGAAACGCTGTCATCCCGGGCGAAGCGAGGGACCTGCTTTGCTGTTGGTTCGGTCGTGCAGCAGGTTCCTCGGCTTCGCCTCGGAATGACATCGCGTTGCTGCGCTATTTCTTCTCCGGCTCGTCCTTCTTCACGTCGTTGCCCGCGATGAACGGGCTCCACGGTTGCGCCTTGATCGGTCCCTTCGTCTTCCACACGACGTTGAATTGGCCGTCGGCTTTTACTTCCCCGATGAACACCGGTTTGTGCAGATGATGATTCTTTTCGTCCATCTTCACGGTAAACCCGTCGGGCGCCTTGAATGACTGCCCGCCCATCGCTGCGATAACTTTATCGGGATCGAAGCTCTTCGCCTTCTCGACGGCCTGCTTCCACATGTGGATGCCGATATATGTCGCTTCCATTGGATCGTTGGTCAGCGGCTTGTCGGCGCCCGGCAGCTTTTTCGCCTTCGCGTACGCAGCCCATTTCTTCTTGAACGCGTCGTTCTCGGGGTTCTTGAGCGACATGAAATAGTTCCATGCGGCCAAATGTCCAACGAGCGGCTTCGTGTCGACGCCGCGGAGCTCCTCTTCGCCCACCGAGAACGCGACGACCGGAACGTCGGTGGCTTTGAGCCCCTGATTGCCGAGCTCCTTGTAGAACGGCACGTTCGAGTCGCCGTTGATCGTCGAAACGACGGCGGTCTTACCGCCACCGGCGAACTTCTTGATGTCGGCAACGATCGTCTGATAATCGGAATGACCGAACGGCGTGTACTTTTCGTCGATGTCCTTCTCGTCGACACCCTTCGATTTCAAGAACGCGCGCAAGATCTTGTTCGTCGTGCGCGGATACACGTAGTCGGTGCCGAGCAACACCCATCGTTTTGCGCCGCCGCCTTCTTTGCTCATCAAGTACTCGACCGCCGGAATGGCCTGCTGATTGGGCGCTGCGCCGGTGTAGAACACGTTCTTCGAGAGCTCTTCGCCTTCGTATTGCACGGGATAGAACAAGAGTCCGTTCGTTTCCTCGAATACCGGCAGCACCGATTTACGCGATACCGACGTCCAACAGCCGAACACGGCCGCAACCTTGTCCTGCGTAATCAGTTGTCGCGCCTTCTCCGCAAACAACGGCCAATTCGACGCGGGATCCACGACGACGGCCTCGACCTTCTTTCCCATCACGCCACCGCTCGCGTTGATTTCGTCGAAGGTCATCAATGCAACATCCTTGAGAACCGTTTCGCTGATGGCCATCGTGCCGGACAATGAATGAAGCACGCCGACTTTGACCGTATCAGCGGCCAACGCTCCGGCGCTAAAACCTGCGCAAGCCAGCGCCACAGAAAGCGCGGCGTGCTGCAAGAAACTTCTACGTTGCATGAGATGCTCCCCGATGACGAGTAGTTGAAGACCGCAAGGCCGATGGAAGGCGCCGTATTGGTGAGAGCCAACGCGTCGCAATGGTGCCGATATCAAACGTTGCATGACGCATGCCAACGCGTCGCGGCATCAATTAACGCAAGGATTCAAAAGCCGAATTGGATCGTGCGATCGGCACCATCGACTCATCGCATCCGCCGGCGACCCACCAAAGCGGTGCGATATGGCGAGTGATGCACCGCTTTGGACACGCGTCAATGCGGACTTCGCGTCCTGCGGGCGCGCAGCCTGAGCGCGATGACAATGGCCACTGCCGCCAACAGGACTACCACGAACAACTCGCGCTCGATCTTCGCGAGATTGCCGACCAGCTGCTGCGCGGCCGCACCGAGCGTATAACCGGCAGCGAGCCAGCACGCAGCCCATGCGAGCGCTCCTGTGATGTTCAGCGCTAAAAACCGCGGCCAGCTAAGCTCACTCGATCCGATCACGACGGGACCCGCGATGCGCATGCCGTATAAAAAGCGCACCGCGATGACTGCCAACGCTGGGCTCCGGTGAACGAGGCGATGCACGCGCTCGATCGCCGGCGTGAACGACGGCCAGCGCGCGAGCAGTTCGGATCCATACCGGCGTCCAAGCGCGAAGTAAATAATGTCGCCGATGCTTCCTCCAGCCGCGGCAAGCACCAACAGCGCGGGCCAATAAAGGTGCCCGCGATGCGCGGCAAGTCCCGCTAGGGTGAGGATCGTCTCTCCTTCAAACAGCGATCCGATGAACGTGAGGGGGTATCCATACGCCTGGATCAGCGCGGGAAGATCGACGTGCATGCACTATTCCGTGCGCTCGAGATCGAACAGGCTCGTCACGACGAGATCGAGCACCGCGACGTCGCGCTGATTGACGAGTTGCCAGCGCCAGCGCAAGACGCCGAGGCTCGGATGGCTTTTCGATCGCCTGCTGTCGAGCACATGGGCGTGCAGCATCAGTGCGTCGCCCGGCCTCACTGGCTCGAGCCACTTCAGATGTTCGACGCCGGGTGAGCCAAACGATTCGGAATCCTCAAGCGCGGCCTCAATTGCGAGGCGCATCGCGACGGCGCACGTTTGCCATCCACTCGCGATTAATCCCTGCCAACGGCTGCCCGTTGCTCGCGCGGGATCGACATGAAACCACTGCGGATCGTAAACGCGCGCGAACGCGACGATATCCGCTTCGGAGAGTACGGCAGGACCATGAACAATCGTTTGCCCCGCGCGAAAATCGGCGAACTTCATCGGCGGTCGGTGATGCGATCGACAAAGCGCGAAATGGCGTCGAGCACCGCTTCAGGTTGGTCGCGATGCGGAGAATGCCGGCAGTCTTCCAGCTTGAGGAGTCTGACATCGGGTGCGCCGCGTTCTATCCGGCTTAACTGGCTCATTGTCCCGTATTCATCGTCTTGACCTTGAATCGCCAGCATCGGGCACGCAATAGCCCCTAAGAATTCCTCGATGCTCCAGGCTCGGAAATCCGGATGGAGCCAGATGTCGTTCCAGCCCCAAAACGCTCCGTCGATATCGGCGTGATAACGGGCAAGTCTCTGCCGCATCTTGGGCTTCTTGACGTAGGCTTCACGAGCACGCGCGATGCTGTCGATCGAAATATCTTCGACTACCACATGCGGTGCCATCGCGACGATACCCGCGACGGCGCGACCGCCGCCTGCGTGAATCAGAGCGATCGACGCGCCATCGCTATGGCCGACAAGGATCGGCTTCACGATAGAAAGCGCATCGAGCAAGCCGGGCAGGACGACAAGCGCTTCGTCGTGCATGTAACGAACACCGCGAGGCTCTTGCAGCGGATCCGAATTACCGTAGGCGTAGCGCGAATAGACGATTACGCGGCTGAAGGTCGCGTGAGCCAATCGACGCGGAAAATCACGCCACATCGCGATCGAGCCCAGCCCCTCGTGGAGCAGCACGAGCGTGGGGCGATGGTCGCCGCCGACGTTGATCCGCTCATATTCGAGACGATGGCCTCCGGCTGCAACGAACGGCATGTGCGAAAGCCTCAAACGCCGAGATACCGGTGCAGCGCCGATGGATTCGCACGTATCGTTACGCTGTCCGACTCGAATACGACTTGGCCCTTGACGAGCACGACGTTACGATCGGTCAGCGCCGTGACGGCAGCGTAATTCTTGTCAACGATCACCGTCGCAATGCCGCTTGAGCGGATCTCGCGAATGATCCGCCAGATTTCCCGCGCAATCATCGGCGCGAGGCCCTCGGTTGCCTCGTCGAGAATCAGCAAGTCCGGATTCGTGAGCAGCGCACGGCCGATCGTCAGCATCTGCTGCTCGCCGCCGGACAGTTGCGCACCGCCTAGGTGGAGGCGTTCAGCAAGACGTGGAAACGTCGCCAGCACGCGATCGTAAGTCCAATCGCGGCGACCTTCCGGGCTGGGACGTGCCGCCATCAGCAGATTCTCGCGCACGTCGAGATTGGGAAAGATTCCGCGTCCCTCCGGCACCAACGCGACGCCGCTTCGCGCGATCCGCCATGGCGCGACGCCGGTGACGGACGTTCCACGCAACTGTACCTCGCCGCCGCGCGGCGGGACGAGGCCGAGCAGGCTCTTCAACAACGTCGTCTTGCCCATGCCGTTACGACCCATCAGGCCAACGGACTCTCCTTCGTTTATGTGGAAGTCGACGCCGTGCAGGACGTGGCTCGCGCCGTAATACGTGTGCAGTCCACGCGCCTCGAGCAGCGCGTTAGTCAAGACCGTGCTCCTCGTGGCCGAGATACGCGAGACGAACGGCGGCGCTCGCGCGAATCTGCGCCGGAGGGCCCGATTCGAGTACCTGACCGTTTACCATCACCGTGATCCTGTCCGCGAGCGCAAAAACGGCGTCCATGTCGTGCTCGACCAACAGGATCGCATGGTCGTCGGCAAGGCTTCGCAAGAGCTCCACCATCCGCGCCGATTCATTGGCGCCCATTCCGGCGAGCGGCTCGTCGAGCAGCAGTACCTCGGGCTGCGTTGCGAGCACCATCGCGACTTCGAGTTGTCGCTGCGCGCCGTGGCTTAGCGTCGCCGCCGGTTGTTTCGCGTGTTCCGCAATCCCTGCCAGCGCAAGCGCCCGATGCGCGCGTTCACACGAAGACGGATCGGCATAGGCGATGGCGAACAGCGCGAGCGCGCGCGGAAACCGTGATTGCGCAGCCAGGCGGCAATTTTCGAATACCGTGAAGCCCGGAAAGATATTCGTCTTTTGGTAGCTGCGACCAATGCCGAGCCGTGACCGATGGTCGGCGCTGTAATGCGAGATCTCGTGGCCCTTGAATACGATGCTGCCCGCGCTCGCTGCGAGATCGCCGGACAAGAGGTTGATCAGCGTCGATTTGCCGGCGCCATTCGGACCGAGCAGCGCGTGAAGCTCGCCGCGTGCAAGATCGAGGCTCACGGCGTCATTGGCAACCAGCCCACCGAAGCGGCGTGTCAACGCACGCGCACCTAGCACAGGTTGCGTCATGGATCAGGTCGAACGGCACGAACGCGCCGGACGCGCGCGTATAGGTTGCCTAATCCACCCGGCAGGAACAGCACGAGTAATACGATCGCCACTCCAAGCAAGAGCTGCCAGTGTTGCGTGAGCTGCGAGAACCATTCCTCCAGCAACACGAGGACGAAGGCGCCGCCAATGGGTCCAAATGGCGTACCCGATCCACCGAGGATCACCATCAGCAGCACGTTGCCCGATTGATGCCAGGACAGAATTTCCGGGTTGACAAAACCGTATTGGGCCGCGGACAAGTAACCGGCGAGTCCCGCCAATGCGCCGGCCAGAGTGAAGCTCGTCAGCTTGTACGCGAATACGTGAAAACCCAGCGAACGCATCCGATGCTCGTTCGCGCGGATTCCCTGCAACGCGTGACCGAACGGCGAGCGCAACAGGAGGCGTAGAAATCCAAACGTCAACATCAGCAGCACCAGCACGGCGTAGTACATCTGCATCGGCTTGCTCAAGTCGAACGGTTCGAATGCGCCGATCGCCGCCGACGGCTTGAAGTTCACATAGCGGCCGTCGGAACCGCCGCCGATCTTGGTGTCGTGGAAGATGAAGTAGAACATCTGCGCGAACGCGAGCGTCACCATGATGAAGTAGATGCCGCGCGTGCGTAGCACGAACACCCCGACGATGAGTGCCGCGATTGCCGCGACGACCACCGCAGCAGGCAGCGTGAGCCAGAGATCGGCCGGGCCCGCTTTCGGTGAGAGAAGCGCAAGCGCATAGGCGCCGATGCCGAAGAATGCAGCGTGGCCGAAGCTTACGAGACCGGTGTAACCGACGAGCAAGTCGAGCGACAAGGCGAAGATCGACATGATCATGATCTTGGTGACAAGGTCGGTGTAGAACGTTTTGCCGATCCACGGAAAGACGGCCAGCGAACCGAACAAGGCGAGCGCGACAACGATCGTGACTCGATTCGTCATGCGCGGCGGAACAGGCCTTCAGGCCGCCATAGCAGGATCGCAGCCATCAGCACGTAGATTGCGACGCCCGCATAGTCGGGTACGAACACCTTGCCAAACGTGTCGACAAGCCCGATCAGCAACGCCGCTGCGAGCGCGCCCCATACCGACCCGATGCCGCCGATTACGACGACGACAAAACAGATGATCAGCACCTGCGTGCCCATCCCCGGATAGACGGACGACACTGGCGCGGCAAGCATTCCGGCGAATGCCGCCAGCGCGACGCCGAGCGCGAACACCAATCGATAGACGAGGCCGATGTTGAGCCCCAGCGTCTGCACCATCTCGCGATTCGACGCGCCCGCGCGAATCATCATGCCAAGGCGCGTTCGCTGAATCAGTACGTACATGCTGCCGGCGATCACCAGGCAGATGGCCGACATGAAGAGACGATAGACCGGATAGGTGAGCGTTGGCCCCAGTGAAATCGAATGATCGAGAAGCGCCGGCACTGCGACGCCATGGACGTCGTTGCCGACGATGATGCTGCGGAGCTCCTCGAAAATGAGGATCAGGCCGTAGGTGAGCAATACTTGCTCAAGGTGATCGCGCTTGTACAGATGCGAGAAAAGCGCCCACTCGAGGAAGATGCCGAGCAAAACCGCGAGGACGACGCCGAGCACGATCGCCATCGTCAGGCTTCCCGTGAGCGACGACAGCGTGAACGCCATGTACGCGCCGATCATGTAAAAGCTGCCGTGCGCAAGATTGATGATCCCCATGATGCCGAAGATCAGCGTGAGCCCGCTTGCGACGAGGAACAACAGCAGCCCGTATTGCAGGGCGTTCAAGAGCTGGATGGCGAACGACGCGAGATCCACGCGGCGGATTCTACTGGCGCATGCGCGGCGAGAGTCCCCTCACAACGTTCCGCAGGAC
>DASXSP010000074.1:0-7098 GCA_036505865.1 Casimicrobiaceae bacterium | reverse complement strand
GGCGAGCGCCCCGTGCGTGCAGTCGACGATGTGAGTTTCGACATACGCGACGGCGAGGTCCTCGGCTTGGTCGGCGAGTCGGGGTCGGGCAAAAGCACAATCGGCCGCAGCATGCTGAAGCTGATCGAACCGACTGCCGGACAAATGACGTTCGACGGAGTCGATCTCGTGCCACTATCGGCGGCGGCGATGCGACCCTATCGGCGGCGCCTGCAGATCATTTTTCAGGACCCGTACGCGAGCTTGAATCCGCGTCGTCGCGTCGGCGATACGCTCGACGAGGCGTTGGCCGCTCACGGCTTGCATCCGGGATCGGAACGCAAGGCGCGCATCGGCGAACTCCTGTCGCTGGTCGGCCTTGCGCCTTCGCACGCGCAACGCTTTCCGCACGAGTTCTCCGGTGGACAACGACAGCGGATCGGCATTGCGCGCGCGCTCGCGGTCGAGCCGCAGTTCATTGTCGCCGACGAGCCGGTTTCCGCGCTGGATGTATCGATCCAGGCGCAGGTGATCAATCTGTTGTCCGATTTGCGCGAGAGATTCGGATTGACGATGCTGTTCATCTCGCATGACCTCGACGTCGTCGAGTATCTGTGCGACCGCATCGTCGTGCTCTATCTCGGCAAAGTGATGGAGATCGCACCGGCGAAGGAACTTTACCGTTCGCCGCGACACCCGTACACGCAGGCGCTGCTCGACGCCTCTCCGCGTCCGGACCCCGATGCGCGGCGTACGCGACGGCTGTTGCAGGGCGATATCCCGAGCCCGGTAAATCCGCCTTCCGGCTGCGTGTTTCGCACTCGCTGCCCGTACGCGCAGGATGCCTGCGCCGTTGCGGTGCCGCCGCTGCGCGAAATTGCGCCAGGCCGCTTCAAAGCCTGTATCCGTGATGACGTGCCATGATTTTGGGACTCCTGCCATGTTGAATCTCGACGCGATCACCAACGAACCGATCGACGGCCTGATCAAAGGGTTGCCTCCGAACATCGCGCCACTGCCGTTAGCGGCCATCGGTACGCAAGGCTGGCACTTGCTGCGTGGCGATCTGCCGTTCCCGCAAGCGGTGATCCGCGACACCGCGCTCGCCCACAACCATGCATGGATGCGTGACTTCACCAACGCCACCGGCGTCCTGTTGGCGCCTCACGGCAAGACGACGATGGCCCCGCAAATCTTCGCCCAACAGCTCGATGCCGGCGCGTGGGGCATCACGGTCGCGACGGTTCAGCAACTCGAAGTCTGCGTCCGCTTCGGCGTGCGCCGCGTGCTGATGGCGAACCAGTTGCTAGGACGCTCCGCGGTGCGCGAAGTCGTTCGCCTGCGCGAGACGCATCGCGATCTCGAGTTCCACTTCCTGATCGATTCCGAAGCGCAATTGCGTCTTATCGAGGCCGAAGTGCGGCAACTTGCGCCGTCGCGGCGACTTACTGCTTTGCTCGAGCTCGGGATCCCCGGCGGTCGCACGGGCTGTCGTACCGCGACGCAAGCGCTGGACCTGGCGCGCGCCATTGCCGCCAGCAGCGTCGTCGACCTTTCCGGCATCGAGTGCTACGAGGGATTGCAGATCACCGGCGATTCCGCGCGCGACGCCGAGTTTGTCGGTGGGTTGATGGGCGCGGTGAAGGATCTGGCGCTCGCCTGCGATCGAGAAAAACTTTTCGCGGGTCCGGTCATCATCCTGACGGCGGGCGGTTCCGCCGCATTCGACATCGTGGCGCGCGAACTCCCAACGCGACTGTCGCTGCCCGTGCAGACGATATTGCGCAGCGGGTGTTACGTGACGCACGATTCCGGTTTCTACGATCGCATGCTCGAGCGCGTGAAGGCGCGCAGCGGCGGCGCGTGGCAATCGCGGCCGGGCTTGCAACCTGCGCTCGAGGTATGGGCGCAAGTCCAATCGCGGCCGGAGCCCGCGCTCGCTTTGCTGACCATGGGCAAACGCGATGCATCGTTCGACCTCGATTTGCCGATCGCGAAGTGGCACTTTCGCGCTGGCCGCAACACACCTGTGCAGCGCGCGCCCACCGAGTGGAAGATCTCGGCGATGAACGATCAGCACGCCTACCTGCGAGTTCCGGACAACGCCGACATCGACGTTGGCGACTTGATCGGCAGCGGCATCTCGCATCCGTGCACGACATTCGACAAATGGCGAGTGCTGCTCACCGTCGACGATGACTATCGGATCACGGGCGCAATCCGAACGTTCTTCTGACAGGTCCACAACGATGCTTTTACGTGGCGGCACGATCATCGATGGCAGCGGCGCACCGCGCCGGACTGCAGATCTGCGTATCGAAGGTGACAGGATCGCGGCGATCGACCCCGGCCTGACAGCGAGTGACGCCGACGTGGTCGATGTCAGCGGATGCATCGTTGCGCCCGGGTTCATCGACGTCCATACACACGACGACAGGTTCGTGCTTTCGCAGCCGCAAATGCTGCCGAAGATCAGTCAGGGCGTCACGACGGTCGTCGTGGGCAATTGCGGCATCAGTCTCGCGCCGCTTCAACGCGCACATGTGCCGCCACCGCTCAATCTACTGGGCGGAAGCGATGGGTACGTCTACGCAACGATGCGCCAGTACGCTGCGGCGGTGAATCGCACGGTGCCGGCCGTCAACGTGGCCGCGCTCGTCGGTCATTCCACATTGCGCGTAGCCACGATGGACGATCCGTACAAGTCGGCCACGCCCGATGAGCGCGCGGCGATGGTGGCGCTGCTTCGCGAGGGGCTCGCGGCCGGCGCCATCGGCATGAGCTCGGGTGTTTTCTACGACACCGGAGCGGTCGCTGACATCGACGAACTCGCCATGCTCGCGGCAGTGGTCGGTGAAGCGGGTGGCGTGTACACCACGCACATCCGCGATGAGTCCGACAAGGTCATCGATTCGCTCGATGAGGCGTTCGCGACGGCGCGCCGCGGCGCAGTTCCGGTGGTCATTTCGCATCACAAATGTGCCGGGCCTGCCAATTGGGGACGCACGCGGCAGACGCTCGCGCACATCGACGCCGCGCGGGCGCAACAGGCGCTCGGACTCGATTGCTATCCGTACATCGCTGGCTCAACCGTCCTGCGAAACGACCTTGTCGACGGTGTCATCGATGTCGTCGTCACGTGGTCGGAGCCGCATCCTGAAATGTCGGCGCGCCATCTCGCGGACATCGCGGCGGAGTGGGGCTGCACGCAGCAGGAAGCGTGCGCACGTCTGCAACCGGGCGGGGCCTGCTACTTTCAAATGCGCGAAGACGACGTGCAGCGCGTGCTCGCATATCCGCCCACGATGATCGGCTCTGATGGTCTGCCGCACGATCAGCATCCGCATCCACGCCTGTGGGGGACGTTTCCACGTGTGCTCGGCCACTACAGCCGTGATCTGGGCTTGTTCTCGCTCGAAACGGCCGTGCACAAGATGACCGGATTGTCGGCGCGGCATTTCAAGCTCGCGGATCGTGGCGAGTTGCGGCCGGGAGCTTACGCGGACCTTACCGTTTTCGATCCGGTGTCGGTGCAGGATGTCGCGACGTTCGAGCAACCGTCGGTTGCCGCGCGCGGCATCCGCTTCGTGCTCGTCAATGGCGTAGTGGCTTACCGGGATGGTCACGCCGAATCAGCGCGTGCAGGGCGCTTCCTCAGTTCGCGGGCATAACTATCGGCATGTCTAAACCTTCAGGTTCTCCACCAGCACTCCAACCTTTCAAATCCTATGGAAGCACACGCCAAGCGCGTGAGGTAAGCGGGAGGACGCGACAGGTCGTTGAGCAAATGATCTTCGACCGCTGCGAGTAGGCGTACGATGCCAATCCGCACATCCTGGGCGACCTCTCGTAAGGAAAGGAAATCACCATGACTGAAAGCGCTACCCCAGCAGTCGTTTTAGTTCACGGCGGCTTCGTGGACGGTTCCGGCTGGGAAGACGTCTACAAGATATTAAGGAAGGACGGTTACAGGGTGAGCATCGTGCAGAATCCAACGCTATCGTTGGCCGACGATGTGGCGGCAACGAAACGGATCATTGCCAGGGAGAGAGGGCCCGTCATCCTTGTTGGCCACTCCTATGGCGGAGTGGTGATCACCGAGGCGGGCAACGATCCGCGGGTCGCCGGCCTTGTCTATATCGCTGCCTTTGCTCCCGACAAGGGAGAGTCCGTGGCCGCACTCATCAAAGATCCACCGCCCGGCGCGCCCGTCCCGCCAATATTGCCGCCGCAAGAGGGCTTTCTATTCCTCGACAGGGAAAAATTCGCCGCCTCCTTCGCGGCCGACGTAGCCAAGGAAAAGGCTGGGTTCATGGCCGACTCGCAGGTTCCGTGGGGCGTGGAGGCCCTCAGCGGCTCAATTAGCGTACCCGCGTGGAAGAACAAACCGAGTTGGTACTTGATCGCAACCGACGACAGGATGATTCCTCCGCCGGCCCAACAGTTCATGTCCAAACGGGCGGGCTCGACAGTTGTCGAGGTCAAGGGCAGTCATTCCGTTTACGTGTCGAAGCCAGAAGCCGTTGCCGCGCTCATCGAGACGGCGGCCAAAGGCGTGAAACTCACGGCGAACTAACTGCATGATCGCCGCCGGCAAAACCTATTAGCGTGAGTAGGTCGGCTCAGAAGATTGTCTCAATCTGTTTCCAAGTGGCTGGCCGATTGACGCATTGATTTCGAGTTTGGCAAGCGTTCCACGTAACGGCCAAATCCACCTCTCGCTCACGGTGACTTCTCGAGCAGCGTGCCGAGCAGTGCGGGCCACCGTTTCTCGAAGTCGACGTCTCGTTGGAGTCCGAGCTTTAGGAGAGCTTGGATGCGCTGCTGCGTTTCAGGCCACGTCAGCGCGGTCGTAAAGGAGTTAAGGGCCTCGAGGAGCCGGTCGGCGGATGGCAACGAGACTTGATTGACGAGATTCTTCGCCGCCGCGATAGCACGCCGATCGAAGGAGGCGATCCGGCGCGCGAGCACGTCGACGAATTCGTCCAGCTCGACGTCCGCAAGTGCCCGGTTGATGTATCCGTATCGTTCCGCGGTATCCCCGTCGAAGTCGTTCGCGCCGAGAACGATTTCGAGCGCGCGGCCGCGGCCGACCAGATGTGGGAGGCGTTCCGTGCCGCCGCCGCCGGGATGCACTCCCACCCCGACTTCGGGTTGGCCCAGTCGCGTGTTCTCGCGCGACGCGAAGCGCATGTCGCAGGCGAGGACGAACTCGCTGCTCACTCCGCGGACGCAGCCTCGGATCTTCGCGATGCTGACCACCGGGGACTTGGTGAGACGGACGAACGTATCCATCAGGATAGGGAGGCCGGAAGGCCCGACCGCGGTGGTGATGTTCCCCGTCTTGCCGGTCAAATCAAAGTGGGCAAGGTAGAACTCAGGATTCGCGCTCTCGAATACGACGACACGTAGATTCGGGCTGGCATCCATTCGAGCGAGCAGATCCTGCAGGCACTCGAATATGGTCGCGTCGACAATGTTGAAAGGCGGATAGTCGAATAGTACCTGCCAGTAGGCGGGCGTTTCTTCAATGACCCGCACCTGTGCCGCTGATTCAATCACGGTTCACGCCTCCCAGCGATCCATGCCGCCGTGCGTGTCGAGTGTGCGGGCGAGCAATGCGGTCATGCAGGAACCCGTCACTTACGCGGACTGCTTCAAGGCGTTGCTATCGACAGGCAACTTGCGCAGTCGCTTGCCAGTCGCGGCGAACACCGCATTGGTCACGGCGGGAACGACGCAGGAAGTTCCGGCCTCACCCATCCCGCCCGGCGGCTCGGCGCTCTGCACGATGTGGACTTCGACGGCCGGCGCCTCGTTCATGCGCAGGACGCGGTAGTCATGGAAGTTGCTTTGCTCGACGCGTCCGTCTTTGAGCGTGATGGCGCCGTAGAGCGCCGCCGTGATGCCGAACACGATGGCGCTCTGGATCTGTGCCCGGACCGTGTCAGGATTGACCACGGTGCCACAGTCGACCGCGCACACGACCCGACGAACGCGAACTGCTCCGTCCTTCGCGACTTCGACTTCCGCGACCTGCGCCATGTAGGTGGCGAAGGCGAACTGAACGGAAACGCCACGGCCGATCCGGTCGGGCAACGGCTTGCCCCAGCCGGCTTTCTCGGCGGCAAACTCGAGCACGGATTTGGCGCGCGGGGACTTGTCGAGGAGGGCGCGCCGATACTCCACCGGGTCCTTCTTCGCCGCGGCCGCGAGCTCGTCGATGAAGCTTTCCGTTACGAACACGTTGTGCGAAGGCCCGACGCTGCGCCAGAACGCGGTCGGAATGCCTGGAGGCTCGACGCGCAGATATTCGACGCGTAGGTTCGGGAGGTCGTAGACGAGATCGATCGCGCCTTCGACCGTGTCCGGATCGATCCCGTTTTTGAACGCCGGCGGAAGGTATCTCGCGATGATCGATGAGCCGGCGAAGCGATGGCTCCACGCGACAGGCATTCCGCTCGTGTCGAGCCCCGCAGAGATCCGATCGAAGAAATAGGGCCGGTACATGTCATGCTGGATGTCTTCTTCGCGGGTCCAGACGACCTTCACTGGACCATCGACCTGCTTGGCGATTTGAACCGCCCGAATGACGCCGTCCACTTCGAGACGCCTGCCGAATCCGCCGCCGATGAGGTGGTTGTGCACGACGACCTTGTCCAGCGGGATTCCGGCGACTTGTGCGGCCGCTGCTTGCGCACGCGCGATGGCCTGCGTACCGACCCAGATTTCGCAATCGTCCTTGCGTACATGGACGGTGCAATTCATCGGCTCCATCGTGGCGTGCGCGAGGAATGGAACCTCGTAGGTCGCCTCGACCTTCATCGCGGCGCTCGCCATGGCCGTGTCGGCATCGCCGATGTTCTGCGCAACCGCGCCCGGATTGCGCGTTGCGGCTTCGAGCTCGCGTGCGATGTCTTCCGTGGTGAGCTTGGCATGCGGGCCGTCGTCCCATTCGATCTTTAGCGCGGCCAGTCCTTGCTTCGCGGCCCACATGTGATCCGCGACAACCGCGACGGCGTCGTCGAGACGAACGATCTGATGCACGCCTTTCACTTTTTTCGCAGCACTGTCGTCGACGCTTTTCAAGCGACCGCCGAAAACCGGCGATTGTGCGAG
>DASXSP010000073.1:0-9857 GCA_036505865.1 Casimicrobiaceae bacterium | reverse complement strand
GATCTTGGAGCCATCCGGGAAAGGCTGGCCGTTGCCCGGAACGCCGGCCTTGTACGCCTTGATCATGGTCGGATTGGCGACGATCACCTTGAGCACTTCGTCGGTCCGGGCGGAAGAGACCACCGCCCAGTCCTCGTATCCTTTGAAGTCGGAGAACGCGATTCCGCTCGGCGATTTCAGCGCGTACTTGTCCTGCGCGTAAACGGCCGTGCCGCCCAGGACGGCGAGCACTGCCGTGGCTATCGCAATCGTGAGCTTGCTTTTGCGCTTCATGGCTGATCCTTTCTTAACTGTCGTGGACGAGTTTATTTGCCCGGCGATTTGAGCGTCGCGGTCTGTGCGGTAAGGACGCGGCCTTCGGGATGATCCACCACCTCGATCAGCACTTTGTGTTCGCCGCGCGGCAGATTAACCAGGATGATGGTGTTGCTTTCGCCGTAATCCGCCCGCTGCCACGGCAGGTCGTCGACGGTAATGTGTAGATGACCGACGCGAGGGGACACGTTTCGTGCGGCAGGCCCGCCAACGGGCAGGATGCGCAAGTTCTCCATCTGAGTTCCGCCGGCGCGGAGGGCGTCGAGCAGGATGTCATGCATCTCGCGCACGATCTCGCGAAATTGCGAGCCAACGCCGCGAACCTTGATGACCGCTTTCGCTTCTGCGATCGCGGTCAACAACGTCTCTTCGATTCGGGCGAGTTCGTCGGCGTCCACGGGATGCGATTATCCGACGATCGCCCGCGGCGTAGAATCCTGCGATTTTCGACAGGAGCGCCATCGATGATTCTCGACGACCTCTACAAAAGCGAAATCAACTTCAAGATCGCCACCGATTGGGACGCGGGCTGGACTGTCGCGCTAGGCAACGAGTACAGCGGCTTCGTTGCCGAGACGAACGTTCGGAGTTTCGACGACGCGTGCAAATGGCTGCGCGCCGAGGCGATCAAGCACTTCCCGAATAGCGACTTTGCTCGAGCAGCGGGTTGAGGAACGAATGCCGAGAAGCCTGAGCGTAATGGCGAAAGCGCTTGTGCGATTTCCGACTGTGCATCACGCGACCCCGCGGTGTGCCGATGCAATCGCGCGACTCGAGGTAGCGGGCAAGGCGATCGGCGCAGAGATGCGACGAAGGGGGTTAAAAAATAAATGACCGATTCAGACGGCAACGAGGAAGCGTCACGCACGGATGAAAAGGCGCCGGTCGGTCCCTATGTGATCAAGGGGATGCCGGTTGGAGTGTCCCACTTTTCTATTTCTATGGACGAAAACGGCAACGTCACCGCCGACCTGCGCTTGAATGTCGGACTTGACGTAACGCACCATTGGCTCGGCATCGCGATTCAACACGTTGAAACGTGCAACGGTGCAAAGGGCATTGTTGATCGAGCCTGGCGGAATGGTGATGCAAATGCTTTTGCGCTATTGGAACAGGAATTCACAGATGCAATGCAGGCCGTTGCCGCGGCGGCTTTCGCGCTCGATGCTTTTTACGCGTGCGTCAAAGAACACGCGCCCGTTCCAGACGAAGTACGCGAGGCATGGCGAAAAAACCGGACAAGCCGGGCGGCTCAGCTCGCCGAGGCATTTCGTCTTGCGTTTCGCATGGACGAAATGAGCTTTCGCATTATTCGGGATCGAATTGGTCAGATTTTCAAATGTCGCGATATTGCTGTTCATCCGCCCGGGACGTTAAGCGAACCGGTTTTGCATCCGCGGATGAACGTCGCGATCGAACAGCGCTTCGTCATATTCAGCACCGAGAACGCGCAAAACAGCGCCGCCAGCGCGCTCAGTATTGTTGCGCAGCTCATACGGATACCGAAGCCAGATAATGCCGCGTTAGGCGAATATTGCCGCGTCGCGCGAGAGCGAATCGATCCAATCCTTGTTGAATGGGAAGCAACCCACGGGGCCCTATTTGAACGCGCTTCCGATCAGTAATTGTGAAACTGTAGCGCCCCTTGGCGCGAGTGCCCGCGGTTCTTAATCTTGAGCCAATGATGATTTCCAGAAACGCAGTGGCCATGAAGCGACCGTTACGCGATAGCAGTCGACATCGTCGCCATGCCGGCAGGCGAACGCAGCGTAGAATCGCGCGATCCTGAAACCAGGAGGTGCCGCGATGGGACGAAAAACCGTCGATGGTCAGGACGTGATCGCGCGAGGCTGCGTGCGCGCGCTTCAACTTGCCGGCGACGCAAATCGATTAGCTGACGCGCCGTGTGAGCAATTGGCAGTAGCGGCCGCTTTTCTCGCACGTGCGCTCGCGAGGTTCGAGGACGGACCAGCCATTGGATTCCGCGGCGCCGACTCGCTACAGGAACTCGAGGCGGCTGGGAGGGCGATCGGGGCCGAGATGCGACGGAGGCACGGCACCGTGGCCGAGGCCACGATCACTCTCGGAAGCGAAGGGGCGCGTCGTGGAAGACTCTGATCCTCACCTTCGGGCGATCGCACCGATCGTCAAAATGATGCCCGATGCTGCCGAAATCCTCGGTACTGGATTCTTCGTGACGACCTGCGGAACCATGTTCACGGCAGGGCATGTAGCGCGCCAATGGGGAAGCGACTCGGAGATCATTGTCATTCATCAGGAATTTAACGGGACGGGCTACGTATGCCGTCGAATCGTCCGGGCCCTCGTTCACCCCGTTACTGACGTCGCCATTCTTAGCCTTGAGTCTTGGACAAGCCCCGCGACGCAAACGCGCCTTCGTAATGCAATCCTGGAAATCTCGGTTGAGGCGCCGCCGAAAAGTTCACAAGTTACATGCTGGGGGTTTCCGCAGTCGCACCTCGTGCCACCCGGTCCTCATTACGACGGATACACCATCCTCCTCGAGCGAGGAGGCGCACTGGGCGTCGTCCAAGAGCATTTCCCGAATGGTCGAGATCGAGTGATGCAGCCGGGCGAATGCTTCGAGACTTCGATGGACACGATGGGTGGCGCAAGCGGTGGCCCGGTGTTTAATGAGCAAGGCAAAGTGTTCGCTGTGGTGAGCAGCGGCTTGGACGAGTCCACGACATACGTCGCGCCCGTCAAGGACCTCGCGCTGGCGCGGATTTTTCGCGCCGAGCCACCGGGAGGCGACGGGTCGATGCTCAATCTGCTCGAGTATTTCGAAAGGTACTAGCGTTGCACATCGACGTTGAAAGTGAATTAGGGGCATGTGTGCGCGCAATGGGCGGCGTTGTATCGGACGACGCTCGCGATTCGCACAAGCCGAAGAATGCGGACTATTGGTTCCCGCCCCATGGTGTCGTCGTGGAGTTAAAGTCGCTATCGGCCGACCTGCTCAAATCGCAGGATTGGAATGAACACGTCGCCGAGCTGTACGCCTCGTGGGTTTCGCGCGGCATAGTGCCGCCAGCGCCGGAGGGGACCAAGCTTCGGCTCAATCTCCAAAGCATTCCTCGCGAATGCGCTGTCGACGTCCTCAACTACATCAGACGACGCCTGGAACGGCACGTCGAGGAGGCGAACGCACAAATCAAGGCGACAAAGGTCACGCTTGGCTTACGGGATGCAACGGGGCTTCTGCTGATCGCGAACGAAGGGGACTATGGCGCCAAGCTAAGCGCTGTGATGAATTCACTTGCACGATGTCTTCGCGTTGAGTGTACAAGCATCAACTCCGTGATCTATTTTTCAGTCAACATGCGCGTGGCCGTTCCGAATCGCGCTGAGAACGCGATGTTCTGGGCTGATCCCGATATCCCGGGGAGGGAGCCGGTGCCACGAGACTTCAGGCAGCGATTGCGAGAAGCATTCTTCGCTCGTGTCGGACGACTTGTTCCGGGAGGCGTATATCGTGTCGATGCAGAGACGAGCTTCGAGCATGTCGACGGCGTTGTATTCGAGTGACGCTGATGCCTCCTATTGCCAGAAGTCGCCGACCTCATAAGCGGTAAGTCAGAGTCGCGTGGCATCGTGGCGACATTTTGGCCACGGCCCAAAGACGGTCAAGTTTTGGTAACGCCACCATCGCTACGTGCAGCGATTTGCGCCTTCTTCTTGTCTTCGGCAATCCAATAGAGCGCGGTCTTGATTTCGGCGGGTATATACGCTTGAGTCTGACTCGCAAGAGCGGCGTTGCGAAGAACGCGGAGGGTGGCCTCGATAGCGTGTACGCCCCTGGAAGCAAACTCATCCGTGATGCCCCACTCGTCCGCGATCGCCGACAAGACAGGATTTGACGTATCGCGGTAACGTCGTTCGGCCAAGGCGTAAAGGCGGGTCAAGTGCGGGTCCGCGCGGGCACCGGGGTTTTCGCTATATTCACCAATCAGCGCCATGATGAGCGCGTACAGCTCAGGATCAGTTCGTTCCAGCGCGGCGATTTTCTCTTTCTGGCGATGAGTCTCAAGGTAAACGTCCAAGCACATCCTCACGCGAATTGCGGACCGAGCGACAGCGGGCTCGTCCCAAAAGTTAGGCAGATCGCGAAAAGTTAGGCAGCGCGAATTTGCATCGCTCCTAACCCATTGAATTTGGTCGGGGCGAAAGGATTTGAACCTTCGACCCCCTGCACCCCATGCAGGTGCGCTACCAGGCTGCGCTACGCCCCGACCGGCCGGCAAGACGCTTCCAAAACTGCTGCGCGCCCCGATCGCTTTGGAGCAAGTGCCGCTTTCGCTTAACGTTCGCTTACGCTCACGTTAGCACTTGCCGAGATAAAGCTTCCGTGTCCTCGCTCGTCCCTCGCCGTACGTCCATGTACTGTCTCGGGACTCGCTGCGGGCCCTCAGTTGGCAACTGAGGCGCTCGGGGCTGCTCGCTACGTTTTCGAAACGCCTTGCGGATTATACGCGCCGCAACTACGCGATCGGACCGAGCAATTGCCTGATTTCTTCCAACTCCTGACGCAGCGCTGAAGGCTCGATCGGAATCGGCGGTGTCGCGGTCGTAACTAACGTAGGCGTCGTGCGCGTAGCGGCGCGCGGTTCCGAAGACTCGGTTTCAAGACGATGCCGTGCGCCGTTGATCGTGAATCCCTGTTCGTACAGCAAATCGCGAATGCGCCGTATCAACAGCACCTCGTGGTGTTGATAGTAACGGCGGTTCCCGCGGCGTTTGACGGGCTTCAGCTGCGTGAATTCCTGCTCCCAATAACGGAGCACGTGCGGCTTGACCGCACACAGCTCGCTGACTTCGCCAATCGTGAAATAACGCTTGGCGGGAATCGGCGGGAGTTCGGCCTTAGTTCGGCTTGAGTCCGGCATGGCTCTTTGCTTCAACCATCGCCTTTAGTTTCTGACTCGCATGAAAAGTCACGACGCGGCGCGCCGTGATGGGAATCTCCTCGCCGGTTTTCGGATTACGCCCGGGTCGCTGCGGCTTTTCGCGCAGCTGAAAATTGCCGAAGCCCGAGAGCTTGACACTGTTTCCATCCTCCAGCGCCGTGCGGATTTCCTCGAAAAACCGCTCGACCATATCCTTGGCTTCGCGCTTGTTGAGGCCAAGCTGCTCGAACAGCAGGTCGGCAAGTTCGGCTTTAGTAAGCGTCATCGAAAGACCCTATTCGCGTAGCGTTGCGCCGAAGCGATCATGCAACGCGGTGAGCAAAATTCGCATCGCAGCATCGATATCAGCGTCGGTCAAAGTACGTTCAGTATCCTGCATAAGCACAAGAATCGCAAGGCTTTTCTTGCCAGGCAACAATCCGGGCCCCCGATAGAGGTCAAACGGCTCGATCCGTTCGACGTACGGCGGCTTTAGCGCATCGAGCGCATCCAGAATCGCCTGCGCAGAAACGGCCTCGTCCACGACGATCGCCATGTCACGGCGAACCGGCGGAAACTTCGATATCCGCGTTACCGCCGGCAGCGACACATCAAGCAGCGGTTCGAGATCGAGCTCGAACAGCACAGGGGAAAATGCGAGCTCGAAATGTCGCAACAATCGCGGATGTAGCTCGCCTAAAAAGCCGCACGACACGCCATCGATCAGAACGCTCGCGCTGCGACCCGGATGCAACCATGGCAACGAATCCGCTGCCGTTGTCACGCGTCGCGGAGCAGCGAGCGCCTCGATGTCGGCCTTGACGTCGAAGATGTCGACGCGCCGTGCAGGCGATCCCCATTGCTCGCGTATCGCCTCGCCATACGCGAGTCCGCCGATGCGAATCGGTTGCACGTAACCGGGATCGGCATGGCGAAACACGCGCCCAGATTCGAAAATCCGAACGCGCGGCGCTTTGCGGCTCACATTCGTGCGGAGCGTTTCCAAAAGACCGGGCAACAGCGTGGTCCGCATCACGTCGAGATGCGCGGCAATCGGATTCAACACGCGTATCGGCCCATCGTTCTTCGCTGCATTGGGCGCGAGGAACGTCTCCGTTTCCGACGACACGAACGTGAAGGTGATCACTTCCTGCCAATCGCGCGCAACCAGTCGTGATTTGAGCGCCGTCGGCGAGCGGCGTGCTTCCGCACTTGCAAGCATTCGTTGAACATGCGCAGCTGGCGTCGCAGGAATGCGTTCGTAGCCGTACATGCGCACGATCTCTTCGATAAAGTCTTCCTCGAGCGCGAGGTCGAAACGATATGAGGGTGGCGTCACGATGAAATCGTCGCCGTCTTTTTCGTACGCAAAGCCGAGACGCGTGAATGTGTCGGCAATCGTCTCTTCGCCGATTGAAACGCCGAGCAAGCGGTTGACGCGCGCCGATCTCACACGGACGGGATCGCGCGAAGGCAACGCGCCGCGGCGATCAGTAAGCGGACCCGCCTTGCCGCCGCAAATTTCGATGATCAATTGCGTCGCGCGCTCGACGGCGCGATCGCAACCGGCAAAGTCGACGCCGCGCTCAAAGCGATGTCCGGCGTCGCTGATGAATCCCAAGCGCTTCATCTTGCCCTGGATCACGACCGGATTCCAAAACGCGCCCTCGAGATAAACGCGCTTGGTATCGTCCGCGATGCCGGAGTGTTCTCCGCCCATGATGCCCGCGAGCCCCAGTGGTTTTTTTTCGTCGCACACGAGGAGCATGTCGGCGTCAAGTCGCTGCACCTGACCATTCAGCAGCGTCAGCGTTTCACCCTCGCGCGCAAAACGAACGACGACGGCGCCGTCGAGTAACCGATCGTCGTATGCGTGCAGCGGCTGTCCGAGCTCGAGCATCACGTAGTTGGTAATGTCCACAACGGCGGAGATGGGGCGGATGCCACTGCGCTCGAGTCGTTGTTTCATCCATGCGGGCGTCGGCGCCTTCGCATCGATGCCGTCGATCAATCGCGCAACGAAGCGCGGACAAGCCACCGAATCTTCGACCCGTAACGCACGATTAGCATCGCTCGAGATGGACATCGGCGAGACGTCCTGAAGCGACAGCGGAGCCCCGGTCACCGCGGCTACTTCGCGCGCGATTCCGACGAGCGAAAGACAATCGGCGCGATTTGGAGTCAGCTTGAGTGTGAGCAGTGTGTCGTCCAACGCGAGCGCGGCGCGCAAATCGGTACCCGGTGGATGTGCGCTGCCAAGATCGAGCAATCCCGCAGCATCATCGCTTAGACCCAGCTCGCGCGCCGAGCACAACATGCCGCGCGATTCGAAGCCGCGCACGGATTGCCGAGTGATCGTCAGTCCGCCGGGCAGCGTTGTACCTTCGAGAGCGCAGGGTGCGAACATCCCGGCGGCTGCGTTGGGCGCCCCGCACACGATCTGCTGTCGTTCGTTTCCGCCGACATTAACCGAGCAGACGCGCAGTCGATCCGCGTTGGGATGCGGCGCGACCGACTCGATGCGGCCAACGACAACGCCAGAGAAGGACGGTGCCGCTGGCGCAAGCTCCTCGACTTCGAGGCCCGCCATCGTGAGCTTTTCGGCGAGCGCTTGTGTCGACAGCGGCGGGTCGACATAAGTACGGAGCCATTGTTCGGAGAAGCGCATCGTCGGACCTACGTGAACTGCGCTAGAAAGCGCAAGTCGTTCTCGTAGAAAAGTCGGAGATCGTCGACGCCGTACCGCAACATCGCAAGCCGATCCGGCCCCATACCGAACGCGAATCCCTGCCACGTTTCCGGATCAAGACCCACTGCGCGCAACACGTTCGGATGCACTTGGCCCGATCCGAAAATCTCGAGCCAATCGCCTGCGCCGAACGCCATGTCGACTTCGGCCGAAGGCTCGGTGAACGGAAAGAACGATGGGCGAAAGCGAATGCGAATGTCATCACGCTCGAAAAAGCGATGCAGGAACTCGGTGAGCACGCTTTTGAGATCGGCGAACGTCACGTCGTGGTCGATCCACAGTCCTTCGACTTGATGGAACATCGGCGAATGGGTGGCGTCGCTGTCGACGCGGTACACACGGCCCGGCGCGATGATCTTGATCGGCGGCGCATGCGTTTCCATGTAGCGGATCTGGATCGGCGACGTGTGCGTGCGCAAGACCATGCCGCCTTCGACGTAGAACGTATCCTGCATTGAGCGCGCCGGATGATTCTCCGGCGTGTTGAGCGCGGTGAAGTTGTGGAAATCGTCTTCGATCTCCGGTCCGTCGGCGACTTCGAACCCCAGCGAACGAAATAGCGTCTCGACACGATCGAGCGTGCGCGTTAGCGGATGGAGCGCGCCGATGCCGAGACCGCGTCCGGGTAGCGTCACGTCGAGCGCTTCGGCGGCAAGCGCCCGCTCGAGCTTCGCTTCGGCCAGCGATGCGCGTCGCGCATTCAAGGCGGTCTCGAGCTTGGTCTTCGCGTCGTTGATTTGTGCGCCGACGGCGGGGCGTTCTGCGGCAGGAAGCTTGGAGAGCGCTTTCAATTGTTCAGTAAGCGCGCCAGTCTTCCCAAGGTACCGAGCCTTGGCGTTTTCCAGCGACGCGGGATCGTCGCACTGTGCAAATTCCACGAGTGCCGTTTTCACGATGCGGTCGAGTTCAGTCGCTTGCATACGCAATCAATTCCCGAAAAAAAGGGAGGCGGTTTCGCGCCTCCCTTTTTTGCTCGATCACCGGATCAGGTCAAGGAGGCCTTTGCCTGCTCCGCGATCTTCGTAAATGCGGCCTTGTCATGGACGGCAAGATCGGCAAGCACTTTGCGATCAATATCAATCGCGGCTTTCTTCAATCCGTTGATGAACGTGCTGTACGAAAGGCCGAGCTCGCGCACCGCCGCGCTGATCCGTGCGATCCACAGCACGCGAAACTCGCGCTTGCGTTGACGACGGTCGCGGTATTGGTATTGACCGGCCTTCATGACCGCTTGCTTCGCGATCTTGTAGACGTTGCTCCGGCGGCCGCGGTAGCCCTTCGACTGCGCCAGTACCTTCTTGTGCCGCGCGCGGGCGGTCACGCCACGTTTGACTCTTGGCATGGTGTCGCTCCTCTACGCGTAAGGAAGCATCGCCGCGACCGAAGCGGCATTGGTTGCATGAACGCCCGTCGAGCCGCGAAGCTGACGTTTGTTCTTGGTCGACTTCTTGGTCAGGATATGGCGTTTGAACGCCTGCGAGCGCTTGATCGAGCCGCTTCCGCGCACGCGAAAGCGCTTCTTCGCGCCCGACTTCGTTTTCATCTTCGGCATGATGCCGTTTCCTTTCATGAGACCCGCAGGGCCGTCCCAAGGGTCGAATTACGCCCCCTTGGGGGGCAGCGCAGCGGCCGCATTGGCCAATGAGGCCGCAAGCGTGGGGGCCAATTATTTGCTGCCCACGGCGGTGCTCTCGGTCGCCTTAGCGGCGGGGGGAGAGGCTTCTTTGCCTTGCGGCTTACCGTCCTCGGGCTTGTTCGAGTGATGCGATTTCGGGAGCGTCTTCTTCGGCGCCAGCAGCATCACCATTTGCCGGCCTTCCATTCGTGGGAACGATTCGACGACGCTGTACGGCTCCAGATCGTTCCTCACTCTTTCGAGCAGGCGA
>DASXSP010000072.1:0-27185 GCA_036505865.1 Casimicrobiaceae bacterium | reverse complement strand
ACCCGGGTAGCGGCCGTAGCTCGACCGGTTCCTTCAGCGTCTTGAGGTTGGTCACGCAGGCGAGGCCGTTGGTGCCGTTGATATTCATCGCGTCGGAGCCGCAAACGCCTTCGCGGCAGCTCCGCCGGAACGACAGCGAATCGTCGACCGCCTTGAGCCGGATCAACGCATCGAGCAGCATACGATCGTGCGGATCGAGCTCGATGTCGTAGTCGCGGTAATACGGCTTCGCGTCTTTTTCGGGGTCGTAGCGGTAGATGCGAAATTTCATTTTGTCGGCTTAGGCAAGTGACCGAGCAGATGGGTGTCAGGCAAGGCGCCGCGGAGCGAGCGACCGGAACGCACACGAACGTACGTGAGGATCGCGAGTGAGCAGCAACGCAGCATGGCGTCCATATGCGAAGGTCAATACGTTCGCGTTTTCGGCGGGAAGGCGTCGACCGACAGTGGTTTCATGTTCACCGGCTTGTAGTCGAGCCGGTTTCCCTCGCGATACCACAGCGTGTGCTTCAGCCAGTTGACGTCGTCGCGATTCGGATAGTCGCTGCGCGCCTGTGCGCCGCGCGATTCACGCCGTGCCTCGGCCGAGACGACGGTCGCTTTTGCAACTTCAATCAAGTTATCGAGCTCGAGCGCCTCGACGCGCGCGGTGTTGAACGTCTTGCTGTGATCGTTGATCGACGTACGCATCGCGCGTTGCTCGAGGTCCTTCACTTTGGCGACGCCTTCCGACAGCAGACCTTGATTGCGGAACACGCCGCAATGCGCCTGGAGCGTCTTGCGCAGTGTGTCCGCCACCGCCGGAACCGACTCGCCCGACGTCGCTTGGTCGATCCGCGCAAGACGCGCGCGCGACATTTCAGCGGCGTCGGCGGGCAACGGCTTGTGGGGTGTCGCCTTGAGGTTTTCATTGACGATGAAGTTGCCCGTCGCGCGGCCGAAGACGATGAGATCGAGCAGCGAATTCGTGCCGAGGCGATTCGCGCCGTGCACGGATACGCAAGCACACTCTCCCACGGCGAAAAGTCCCGGCACAACGCTGTTGGGATTGCCGTCTTTCGGCGCAACGACCTGGCCATGAATGTTCGTCGGTATGCCCCCCATCATGTAATGGATCGTCGGGACAACCGGAATCGGCTCCTTGATCGGATCGGCATTCCCGAACTTGATCGAAATCTCGCGGATCGACGGTAGGCGCTTCATGATTACGTCGGGACCAAGGTGATCGAGCTTCAGCAGTACGTAGTCCTTGTGCGGCCCGCAACCACGGCCTTCCTTGATCTCCTGATCCATCGACCGGCTGACCACGTCGCGCGATGCAAGGTCCTTGAGGTTCGGCGCGTAGCGCTCCATGAAGCGCTCGCCGTTTGCGTTCAGCAGGATGCCGCCCTCGCCGCGTACCGCCTCGGTAATCAGGATGCCGGCGCCGGCGACGCCGGTCGGATGAAACTGCCACATCTCCATGTCTTCGAGGGGCAGCCCGGCCCGCGCCACCATGCCGAGGCCGTCGCCGGTATTGATGAATGCGTTCGTCGATGCGGCGAATATGCGACCCGCGCCGCCAGTGGCAAGGATCGTCGCCTTCGCTTGAAGGACCATCGCCTCGCCGGTTTCCATTTCCAGCGCCGTGACGCCGACAACGTCACCGTCCGCATCGCGGATCAGATCGAGTGCCATCCATTCGACGAGAAATTGCGTGCGGGCGCGAACGTTGCGTTGATAGAGCGTATGCAACAGCGCGTGTCCGGTGCGGTCGGCTACCGCGCACGCGCGCTGAATCGGTTTCTGGCCGAAATTCGCCGAATGACCGCCGAACGGTCGTTGATAAAGCGTGCCGTCCGCATTGCGATCGAACGGCATTCCGAAATGTTCGAGCTCGTAGACGACATCAGCCGCCGTCTTGCACATGTACTCGATCGCGTCCTGATCGCCCAGCCAGTCGGAGCCCTTGATCGTGTCGTACATGTGCCACAGCCAGCTGTCCTCGGACATGTTGCCGAGCGACGCGCCGATACCGCCTTGCGCAGCGACGGTGTGAGACCGCGTCGGAAAGACTTTCGAGAGCACGGCCACTGACAAGCCGGCTTCCGCCAATTGCAGTGACGCACGCATCCCTGCGCCGCCCGCACCCACGATGACGGCGTCAAAGTGCATCACGGGGAGGCTCTTGGCCATCACTCTCGCCGGCGGCTCACACGGCCCCCCACAGAATCTGAATCGTCCACCCCGCGTATGCGATCAGCATGCAGATGGCGACGATCTGAACCGCGAGGCGCCATCCGATCGGCTTCACATAGTCCATCGCAATGTTGCGTACACCCACCCACGCGTGAAAAAAGAGCGCGATCATGAAAAGGAACGTCGCGAGCTTGAACGCATGGCTTGCGAAGAGGCCTTTCCAGACGCTGTAGTCCAGACCACCGTGCCACACGACGACTCCGAATAAGAGCAGCGTGTAGAGCGCCATCACGACGGCCGTCACGCGTTGCGACAGCCAATCGCGCCAACCGTAATGCGCGCTGACCGCTTCGTACGACGAATCGGTCACCATAGCCGCACCCCGACGATGATCGTCAACAGGAGTGAGAGAACGAGCACGATCGCTGACGAGCGACGCGCCGGCGCCAGTTCAACGCCAACGTGTACGTCAAGCGCCAAATGCCGTAATCCGGCGAGAAGATGGTGGATGTAAGCCCATGCAAGCGCCAACGCGACGATCTTCCATAGCGGTTGCGCCATGACCGACTTCCATTGCGCGAATGCGTCCGGCGACGCAAGCGAGGCATGTACGCCCCAGAGCAGCGCCGGAATGCCGATCAAGAACAGCAACGCGCCGCTGATCCGATGAAGGATCGATACGATCGCCGGCAGCGGTTGCCGGATCTCGAGCAAATTGAGATAGATGGGGCGCGGTTTGACGACGGGTCGCTCGAGCGTGGCCATAATCGTCAGTCGCGCGACGGGCGTTGCCGTGAAGGGATTCGGCACGATTTGTGCACAACGGAAATTATAGCGCCCCGCATGCCAGTGTTGCCACGACCGCGCAACTCAAGCGTCATCGAGATTCATTGCAGTTCGTTTGCGTAGTGATGATTGCGTGTCGAGCAGAGTCCGCGCCGGAGCTCGACGGGCCGATCGCCGTAGGTGAACGTGACGCGGTCGACGGCAAGGAGCGGTGAACCGACGGCGACGCCCAGCAACGCAGCGGACGTCGCGTCGGCGGCGACCGCGCGGATCTTTTCCTGTGCCTTCAGCATCCGAACGCCGTACTGCGTCTCGAAGAAGCTGTACATCGAGCCGTGATAGGCGTCGTACTTCGCCTTCGTCAAGCCGCGAAACAATGCCGCAGGCAACGTGATCTCATCGAAAATAGTGGGCGCGCCGGCGTACTCCAGCACGCGCCGCAAAAGCACGACAGCATCTCCCGGCTTGAGGTCGAGCACTCTTGCCGCTTCGGTACTCGCCTTGGTGCGTCGTACGTCGAGCAAGCGGCTCGCCGGATATTCGGCTTCGCCGTCGTTACGGCGGATACGCAGAAAGCGAAATTGCGACGTGTGCTCTTCGGTATGTGTCGCGACGTACGTGCCCTTGCCTTGGCGGCGGACGACAAGGTTATCGGCCGCAAGCGCTTCGATGGCCTTGCGAACCGTACCTTGCGCAACGCCGAAACGGCTCGCCAGCTCGATTTCGGAAGGAATCGCTTCGCCAGGACGCCACTCGCGCGCCTCGAGGCTTTTTTCCAGCAAGCCTTTGATTTGCAGATAGAGGGGTCGAAAGGCGGGCGTCGAAGGCAACTGTGACATGAGTTGAAGGCAGCGCCCGTTGAGGCTATTCGTGAATATCATTATCGATCGGGCGAGGATCGATGTCCACGAATGCTATCTTATGTCTTATAAATGATATATGAGTTGATTGACACGTCGCCGGGGACTGCCTAGAATCTTCTTGCGCGAAGCGAGCCTTTTGCCGCCTTTCTGCACGCGCCAACCGCTTTCGGACGCCCTCTTTTGCAGCAGGAGCCCTCATGAAACAGCCCGTCCGCGTCGCCGTCACCGGCGCCGCCGGCCAGATCGGCTACAGCCTCGTGTTTCGAATTGCTGCGGGCGAGATGTTGGGCCGCGATCAGCCGGTCATTCTGCAGCTCCTCGAGTTGCCGCTCGACAAAGCGCAAGCCGCGTTGAAAGGCGTGATGATGGAGCTCGAAGATTGCGCGCTCCCGCTCGTCGCCGGCATGGTCGGCACCGCCGACCCGAAAATCGCGTTCAAGGATGCCGACATGGCGATTCTCGTGGGCGCCCGCCCGCGTGGACCGGGAATGGAGCGGAAGGATCTTCTGCTCGAGAACGCGAAGATTTTCATCGAGCAAGGCAAGGCGCTCGACGCGGTCGCGTCGCGCAATATCAAGATCCTCGGCGTCGGCAATCCCGCGAACACGAACGCCTACATCGCAATGAAATCCGCGCCGTCGCTACCCAAACGAAGCTTCACCGCAATGCTAAGGCTCGACCACAACCGCGCGCTGTCGCAGCTCGCGCAAAAAAGCGGCAAGCCGGTCGGGTCGATCGAGAAGCTCGTCGTGTGGGGTAACCACTCGCCGACGATGTATCCCGATTACCGTTTCGCAACCGCCGACGGAGAATCGCTCAAAGCGCTGATCAACGACGAAAACTGGAATCGCAACGTCTTCCTGCCGACCGTAGGCAAACGCGGCGCGGCAGTCATCGAAGCGCGTGGCCTTTCATCCGCCGCCTCCGCCGCAAATGCCGCAATCGATCACATGCATGACTGGATTCTCGGCACCGGCGATCGCTGGGTGACGATGGGCGTTGCCTCGGACGGCAGTTACGGAATCCCGGAAGGGATCATGTACGGCTTTCCGGTGACGACCGCCAATGGCGATTACACGATCGTCCAAGGGCTTCCCATCGATGATTTCTCGCGCGAGAAGATGAACGCGACATTGAAAGAGCTCGAGGAAGAGCGCGCGGGCGTGGCGGCTCTACTCCGCTGAGGTCCTCCTCCGTTCATGACCGTACGCCTCTCACCACAAGCCGCGCTGTACGGCAATGAGCAGCCTTTGCCGGTGCTTCCGCCGTGTGTGCACTACGCAGGCAGTGAACGGTTCATTGCAAAGGCACTCGAACTTCAGCGTGAGCGCGGACCGGTGTTCGATGTCGCCGGCGACTGCGAGGACGGCGCACCGATCGGCGGCGAAGTCGAACATGCGCGCATGATCGCCAAGCTGATCGGCTCGTCCGCCAACGCGCACGGCCGCGTCGGCGCGCGCATTCATGACGTTCGCCACCCCGCATGGCAAAGCGATTTGGAGATTCTGGTCGGCGACGTCGGCGATCGCATCGCGTTTCTGACATTGCCGAAAGCAGAGACCGTCAGCGACGTCGAACGCGCGCTCGATACGCTCTCGAAACACATAGCCCGCCGGGGAGTCGGAAGAACGATCCCGGTGAGCGTGTTGATCGAAACGCCGAGCGCCGTCCACGATGCCTGGGCGATCGCTGCACTGCCGGGAATCGTCAGCCTCGATTTCGGCACGCTCGATTTCGTGAGCGCGCATCACGGCGCGATTCCGCTCTCGGCGATGGAAAGTCCCGGCCAGTTCGATCACGCGCTGTTGCGCCGCGCGAAAGCCGAAGTGGCCGCCGCCGCGCTCGCGCATGCAATCGTTCCCGCGCATGGCGTCACGCGTTCGCTCGATGATCCGGACATCGTCTACGAAGACGCACGACGCGCACGCGACGAGTTCGGTTTTTTGCGGATGTGGAGCATTCACCCGTCGCAGATCGAGCCCATCGTGCGTGCATTCTCGCCGGACCGTGCCGAAATCGACGAAGCCGCGGCGATCCTCATCGCAGCGCAAGCCGCCGATTGGGCGCCGCTGCGCGTCGCCGGCAAGCTGCACGATCGCGCGTCGTATCGCTATTGTTGGAGTGTGTTGCAGCGCGCGCACGCGTCGGGAGCGCCGATGCCCGCGGACGCCAAGGCGTTTTTTTCGAACGCCGATCCGAAGCCGTCGTGATCATGAGCGCCGCTGGGCCGCCCCAAGAGCGCGCACTGCAATCTGCCTCCGGGCCCAGCGCAGCGGCGGCAGCCGCAAGCGTGGGGGCACAAACAACCGCGGGCGCGCAGTTTCGCGCGGCCGTCGCAGCGGAAAAGCCTTTGCAAGTCGCCGGCGCGATCAACGCCTACGCGGCGCGCATGGCCGAGCGCGTCGGCTTCAAGGCGTTGTATCTATCGGGCGGCGGCGTCGCGGCCAACTCCCTCGGTATGCCGGACCTTGGCATCAGCACGCTCGACGACGTCTTGATCGACGTGCGTCGGATCACCGACGTGACGACGCTGCCCCTTCTCGTCGACATCGATACCGGTTGGGGAAGCGCATTCAACATCGCACGCACGATTCGCTCGATGATCAGGGCCGGCGCCGCGGCCGTGCACATCGAAGATCAGGTCGGCGCCAAACGCTGCGGTCATCGACCGGGCAAGGAAGTCGTCGCGAAGGCCGAGATGGTCGATCGCGTCAAAGCCGCCGTCGACGCGCGCACCGATCCATCGTTTGTCATCATGGCGCGCACCGATGCGCTGGCTGTCGAGGGGATCGATGCGGCAATCGAGCGCGCAGTCGCTTACGTCGAAGCGGGCGCCGATATGATCTTCCCCGAAGCGATGACTGAGCTTGCGATGTACAAGCGCTTCCGCTCCGCGGTCAACGTGCCGATCCTCGCGAACATCACCGAATTCGGACAGACGCCGCTCTTCACGACCGACGAATTGCGCTCCGCCGATGTCGACATCGTGCTCTACTGCTGCTCGGCCTACCGCGCAATGAACGCCGCAGCGCTCAACGTCTATCGGACGATACGCCGCGAAGGAACGCAGAAGAGCGTCGTGCCGCTGATGCAGACGCGCACCGAGCTGTACGACTTTCTCGGCTACCACGATTACGAAAAAAAGCTGGACGCATTGTTTGCGCAGCAAATCGACGCGTCGCGCTGAGGACCCGATGAACGAAGCCCCTGTTGCCGTTCCCAAGCCCAAGAAATCGGTCGCATTGTCCGGTGTCGTTGCCGGCAACACCGAGCTTTGCACCGTCGGTCGCACGGGCAATGACCTGCATTACCGCGGCTACGACATCCTCGACATCGCCGACGTCTGCGAATTCGAGGAGATCGCGTATCTGCTCGTGCACGGCACGTTGCCGACGGTGGGCGAGCTCGCGGCCTATAAGGCAAAACTCATCAATGCGCGCGGCATTCCTGCGCCGGTCAAGGTCGCGCTCGAGCAGATTCCGGCCTCCGCGCATCCGATGGACGTGATGCGCACCGCCGTCTCGATGCTCGGCACGATCGTTCCTGAAAAAGGCGATCATCCGGCGCCCGGCGCACGTGACATCGCCGACGCCCTGATGGCGTGCGAAGGCTCGATGCTCCTCTACTGGTACCACTGGAGCCATCACGGCAAGCGGATCGATGTCGAAACCGACGACGACTCGATCGGCGGTCACTTCCTGCACTTGCTGCATGGCCGGCGCCCGTCCGCGACGTGGGTGCGCGCAATGCACACGTCGCTCAATCTCTACGCCGAGCACGAATTCAATGCGTCGACGTTTACCGCGCGCGTGATTGCCGGCACAGGCTCCGATTTGTATTCGGCGCTCACCGGCGCGATCGGCGCGTTGCGCGGCCCGAAGCACGGGGGTGCGAACGAATTTTCCTTCGAAGTGCAGAACCGGTACGGCACGCCCGACGAAGCCGAGGCGGATATCCGCCGCCGTCTCGAGATGAAGCAAGTGATCATCGGCTTCGGTCACCCGGTGTACACGATCGCCGACCCGCGCAACGAAGTGATCAAGGACGTCGCACGGCGGCTTTCCGAAGAGACGGGCGACATGCGAATGTTCGAGATCGCCGAGCGCCTGGAAAATGTGATGTGGGAGGCGAAGAAGATGTTCGCCAATCTCGATTGGTACTCCGCCGTCAGCTACCACACGATGGGCGTCCCGACCGCAATGTTCACGCCGCTCTTCGTCATCTCGCGCACGTCGGGATGGTCGGCGCACGTGATCGAGCAACGGATGGACGGCAAGATCATCCGGCCTTCCGCCAACTACACCGGTCCCGAAAACCGAGAATTCGTGCCGCTCGATCAACGCGTCTAGCGAGTCCTTCATGTCCGCAGCAATTTCCAATGTCCGTCCCGAACCCGACAAGGTGTTGGTCGACATCGCCGAGTACGTGACGAAATACCGGATCACGAGCGACGAGGCCTACGTCACCGCGCACTATTGCCTGCTCGATACGCTCGGTTGCGGCTTCGAAGCGTTGTCCTATCCGGCGTGCACGAAGCTCTTGGGACCAATCGTTCCCGGCACGACCGTGCCGAACGGCGCAAAAGTGCCGGGTACGCCGTATCAACTCGACCCCGTTCAAGCGGCGTTCAACATCGGCGCGATGATTCGGTGGCTCGATTTCAACGACACGTGGCTCGCGGCGGAATGGGGACATCCGTCGGACAATTTGGGCGGCATTCTCGCCGTGGCCGACTGGCTGTCGCGCAACGCCATCGCCGCAGGGAAGACGCCGCTCACCGTCCACGATGTGTTGACGGCGATGATCAAGGCGCACGAGATCCAGGGCGTCATCGCGCTCGAAAACAGCTTCAACCGCGTGGGTCTCGATCACGTCGTGCTGGTCAAGGTCGCATCGACGGCGGTTGTCGCGAATCTGCTCGGCTTGTCGCACGACGAAATCGTCAACGCGATCTCGCTTGCATGGGTCGACGGACAAAGCCTCCGGACGTATCGCCACGCGCCGAACACCGGCTCGCACAAGAGCTGGGCGGCAGGCGACGCGACATCGCGCGGCGTTCGTCTCGCGCTGATCGCGAAAACCGGTGAAATGGGTTATCCATCAGTGCTGACAGCGAAGATCTGGGGTTTCTACGACGTGCTGTTCAAGGGCCAGCCGTTTAAGTTTCAGCGTCCCTACGGCAGCTACGTGATGGAAAACGTCCTGTTCAAGATCTCATTTCCAGCGGAGTTTCATGCGCAAACCGCCGTCGAATGCGCGATGCAGCTGCACCCACTCGTCATGGACCGCTTGGCCGACATTGCGAAGATCACGATTCGCACGCACGAGTCGGCGATCCGCATCATCGACAAGCAGGGTCCGCTTTCCAATCCGGCCGACCGTGACCATTGCATTCAGTACATGGTTGCGATCCCGTTGATCTACGGCCGCCTGCTTGCCGGCGACTACGAAGATGGCATCGCAGCAGACCCGCGTATCGATGTCCTGCGCGCGAAGATGGTCTGCGTCGAAGACAAGCGCTTCTCGCAGGATTATCTCGATCCGGATAAACGCTCGATTGCGAACGGCATCACGATCGAATTCGTCGACGGCAGCCGCACGCGAGAAGTTGTCGTCGAGTATCCGATCGGGCACCGGCGCCGGCGCAAGGACGGCATGCCGCTCTTGATCGAAAAATTCAAGACGAATCTTGCACGCCGCTTTGCCGGCAAGCAGCAACAGGCGATTCTCGCCGTCGCGCTTGATTTAAAGAAGCTCGAAGCAATGCCGGTCCACGAATTCGTCGATATGATGGCGGTCTAAATCAAATCGGTTCCCGGGAGCCCATGCATGCTGCGCACGCTGCTTTTTCTGCTGTTCCTGCTGCCGCTCGGCGCGCGGGCTGCGCAGGAGTATCCAAAGCTCAAACCGGGGCTATGGGAGATGACGACCACGAGCGGTCGAAGCAAAGACCGGCCGCCGCAGAAAAGTTCGATTTGCCTCGACGCGTCGCTGCAGCAAGACATGGTTCGAATGTCGGCCGGCATGATGCAGGGGATGTGCAGCAAATTCGAAACGAAATATGTCGGCAACACGTTCAGCGGCGAAGCGACGTGCAAGCTCGGCGACTCGACGATGAAGTCGAAATCGGTGATGACGATGACCGGCGATACCGCTTATCGCACCGAGGCGCACGCGTCGTTCGATCCGCCGATGGCCGGCATGACGCAATCGGACACGGTGATCGAAGGCCGTCACATCGGCGCATGCAAGCCCGGACAACAGCCGGGCGACATGACGACGCCGAACGGTCAGACGATGAACATTCGCAACATCATGAGCGGCAACATCATGGGCGGCAAGAAGTGATGGTTTGGTAACGCCCTGCCCTCGCCTACATTTGGACACACTGCCATGACGCACAATCTGTTTGACAGTCTGCAGGAATTCCGGCTCGCCTCCGGCGGCACCGGCAAGCTCTATTCGCTCGCGGCGCTCGAGCGAGCGGGCCTCGGTAAAATTTCGCGGCTTCCCGTATCGATTCGCATCGTGCTCGAAAGCGTGCTGCGCAATTGCGACGGAAAGAAAGTGACCGAAGAACACGTGCGCCAGTTAGCCGCATGGAACCCGACCGGCGAGCGTGTCGACGAGATTCCATTCGTCGTCGCGCGCGTCGTGCTGCAGGATTTCACTGGCGTGCCGCTGCTCTGCGACCTCGCGGCCATGCGCAACGTCGCGCAGGACTTGGGCAAGAATCCCAAAGTGATCGAACCGCTCGTTCCTGTGGATTTGGTCGTCGATCATTCGGTGATGGTCGACTATTACGGCACAAAAAACGCGCTCGATCTCAACATGAAGCTCGAGTTCAAGCGCAACAACGAGCGCTACCAATTCATGAAATGGGGAATGCAGGCGTTCGATACGTTCAAGGTCGTGCCGCCCGGCATCGGCATCGTCCACCAGGTCAATCTCGAATACCTGGCGCGCGGTGTGCATCGAAAAGATGGCGTCTATTACCCAGACACGTTGGTCGGCACGGACAGCCACACGACGATGATCAACGGCATCGGCGTCGTCGCATGGGGTGTTGGTGGCATCGAAGCCGAGGCCGGCATGCTGGGACAACCGCTCTACATCCTCACGCCCGATGTCGTGGGCGTTGAGCTCAAGGGTCGTCTAAACGAAGGCGTCACCGCGACCGATCTCGTGCTCGCGGTCACCGAATTGCTGCGCAAGGAAAAAGTGGTCGGCAAGTTCGTCGAGTTCTTCGGCGCAGGAACCGCATCGCTTGCCGTTCCCGACCGCGCCACGATCGGCAACATGGCGCCGGAATACGGCGCAACGATGGGATTTTTTCCCGTCGATCACGCAACCGTCGACTATCTCAAATACACGGGCCGTACCGACGCCGAGCTCGATGCCTTCGAAGCGTACTTCAGAGCGCAAGGATTATTCGGCGTACCGAATGCCGGCGACATCGATTACACGAAAGCGTTGTCGCTGGATCTCGCAACGATCAAGCCGTCCGTTGCGGGACCGAAGCGCCCGCAGGATCGGATCGAGCTCGGCAACCTGAAGGCGCAGTTCACATCGCTGTTCAGCAAATCGTCGGCCGAGAACGGTTTCTCGAAAAAGCCCGAGGACTTGCACAAGCACTTCAAGGTCCTGATGACCGGTCAGGGCGAGACGACGGTCGACGAGCCCCTCAAGGTCGACCATCCCGGCGAGCCGTTGAACAAGGTCGAGATGGTCAACAACCGACCGACGCCGGACCGTGTCGTGCCGCGTCCGCCGCAGCCATTCGAGCTCGGCAGCGGCGACGTCGTGATCGCTGCAATCACATCGTGCACGAACACGTCTAATCCCGGCGTGCTGTTGGCCGCGGGCCTCCTCGCGAAAAAAGCAGTCGAGAAAGGTTTGCGAGTGAAACCGCAGATCAAGACGTCGCTTGCGCCTGGATCGCGCGTCGTGACCGAGTACCTCACCAATACGGGCTTGATGCCGTATCTCGAGCAGCTCGGCTTCAATCTGGCGGCGTACGGCTGCACGACGTGCATCGGCAACTCCGGCGATCTCGCGCCGGAAATCAACGAAGCGATCACGAGCAACGACCTCGTCTGCGCCGCCGTTCTTTCGGGTAATCGGAATTTCGAAGCGCGCATTCATCCGAACATCCGCGCGAATTTTCTTGCGTCGCCGCCGCTCGTCGTCGCGTTCGCGATTGCCGGAACGGTGGTGAAGGACCTGACGAAGGAGCCGCTCGGAGAAGGTACGAACGGTCCCGTTTACTTGCGCGACATCTGGCCAACGTCGCATGAGATCGCGGCGGTGATGAGCTATGCGAAGGATCCCGCAACGTTCCGGCGCCTCTACGGCGATCTCGCGAACGCGAATCCGATGTGGCAGCAAATCGCCGGCGCGAGCGGTCAGGTCTACAACTGGCCGAAGTCGACCTACATTGCGAAGCCGCCGTTCTTCGACGGATTTGCGATGAAGCCAAAGCCGACGACGAGCATCAAAGCTGCTCGCGCGCTAGGCATCTTCGGCGATTCGGTGACGACCGACCATATCTCGCCCGCCGGATCGATCAAGCCGACGTCTCCCGCCGGAATCTATCTGCAGGAGCACGACGTATCGGTTCCAAATTTCAACAGCTATGGCGCACGACGCGGCAACCACGAAGTGATGCTGCGCGGCACGTTTGCCAACGTTCGGATCAAGAACCTGATGGTGCCGCCCAATGCCGAAGGCACGCGCGTGGAAGGCGGCGTCACGTTGTTCCAACCCGGCGGCGAGCGGATGTCGATCTACGACGCGGCGATGAAATATCAGAACCAAGGCGTTCCGACGGTCGTGTTCGGCGGCGAGGAATACGGCACCGGAAGCTCGCGAGATTGGGCGGCGAAAGGGACACAGCTCTTAGGCGTCAAAGCGGTGATCGCCAAAAGCTTCGAGCGGATCCATCGTTCGAATTTGGTCGGCATGGGCGTATTGCCGCTGCAGTTCACGCGCGGCGATTCCGCCGAATCGCTCGGCATCAAGGGCGATGAGACGTTCGACATCGACGTGCCCGCTGACATCCGGCCGCAACAACAGCTCTCGCTCGTCGTGACGCGAAACGATGGCTCGCGCCAAACGATTCCCGTGTTGTGCCGGATCGATACGCCGATCGAAGTCGATTACTACAAACATGGCGGGATCCTGCCGTACGTGCTGCGGGAGCTGATTGCCGCGTAGGAATGGACCCCCACGCTGGCGGCAAAACCGCAAGCGTGGGGGTCCATTTTCGCCACGCGCTGTCGCTGTTTCTGCTCGCGGGATTCTGTTTGTCGTCGCTCGATACGACGGCGAAGTATCTGGTACGCGACCATGCGCTGCTGATCGTCGTTTGGGCCCGTTATGCCGGGCAAACGCTGGTCGTCACGCCGTTTGCATGGCACCGCGCCGGTCCGGGCTTCTGGCGAACGCGGCAGCTTCCGATGCAGCTCCTGCGCTCGTCGTTCCTGCTCGCGGCAACGATTTGTTTTTTCGGCGGCCTGCGTTTCCTTCCGCTCGCCGAAGCGTCGTCGATCACGTTCCTGGCGCCGGTCCTTGTCGTAGCGTTCTCGCGTCCCATACTCGGCGAGCGGCCTACGCGCCCACGGATCGCCGCGTCGATTGTCGGCTTCATCGGCATTCTGATCTTGCTGCGTCCGGGATCATCGATTCTGCATCCGGCCGTGCTGCTTCTGCTCGGCGCCGCGTTTTGCAATGCCTTCTATCAAATGCTGACGCGCAAGCTGTTGAACGAGGTTCCGCACACGACGCTTTTCTATAGCGCGCTGGTCGGAACAGTCGGACTCTCCGTCGCGTTACCGTGGACGATCGGCGAGACATCGTTTGCCGCGAGCGACGCGCTTTTGCTTCTGCTCCTGGGTACGTTGGCGGGCATCGGCCATTGGTGCCTGACGCATGCGTACCTGGCCGCGCCGGCGTCGCTCTTGACCCCATTCACGTATCTGCAGATCGTCTGGGCGACGGCGTTCGGTCTGATCGTCTTCGGCCAGCATCCCGACGGATGGTCGGCAGTTGGCATGGCGGTCATTGCGTTGTCGGGTCTGTCGCTTGCGCTGCACGAGAGGCGGCGTGCCCGCATCGGTTGATCGGTTACAATCATTAGTTGGCGGCGACGATAGCGTTCACCAGAAGCAACCGTCCGTCAAACCCACTCAAAGCCCCGGAGAAATGATGATGAAGACGCGCACGCTTGCCGCCTTGACGGCGATGGCGCTTGCCGCGACGCTTGCTGCGTGCGGCCAGCAATCGCAGACCACACAACAGGCCGCCGACAAGGCGAAGGAATCTGCATCGAAGGCGGCCGATGCCACCAAGGACGCAGCGAAGGCCACGATGGAAGCCGCCAAGGACGCGACCAAGGCCGCGGCTGAAGCGACATCGGATGCCGCCAAGGCAGCAAGCGAGGCGGCAAAGGATGCGGCATCGAAAGCGACCGACGCGACGAAGGAAAGCGCCGCAAAGGCCGCGGATGCGACGAAGGAAGCCGCCGACAAGGCCGCTGCCGCCGCGAAAGACGCCGCCGACAAGGCGAAGGAAGCGGCCAAGAAATAACGAGTACGCAATCCAAAACGGCCGTCCATCGCGACGGCCGTTTTGTTTTCAACGCGGTCGTTCGCCGCTAACTGCTGCGCGCCGCGACTTGGCGTCCAACCCAGCGCGTCAGCGGGCGCCATTGCTCCCAATCCTGCTCAGCGCGCGAGCGCGGCAAGTCGAAGACCGACAGTCCGTCGCGCGCGCAATGGACGTACACCTGCGTATCGCGTAGATGCGCAACTAGCGGAAACGCGAATTCCTTCAGGAACTCGTCCAACTCTGCGGCGGCGCGCGTACGCGAGTCGACGCGCATCGCCACGATGCCGAGCGCAAGCTCGCCATGCTTGACCGCCTTGTAATCCGCAAGCGCGCCGAGAAACCGTTGCGTCGCCGTCATGTCGAACGTCGACGCCGACAGTGGTACCAGCATGACGTCGGCGCGGCGCACCGCGTCGCGCAGGTTCTCGCCGTTCGCGCCGGCCGCCGTGTCGACGACGAGCCACTGCGCGTCAAAATCCTTCAGCTCCTTTTTCTTCGCGTCGCCATCCTGGCCGACGATGGCCGGAAAGAGCGGCGGTCGCCGCCGCAACCATTGTGAAGCCGAGCGCTGGGGATCCGCGTCTGCGAGCACGACGCGTTGGCGTTTTCCGGCGAGCCAACCGGCGACGTTGGTCGCAAGAGTCGTCTTGCCGCTGCCGCCTTTGGGATTGGCGATCACGATCGTCTGCACCGAAATCTCCCCTGTCGAGTGCGCCGGGGTCGTCCGGCCCCCGGGAGTGTACGACGGCAACAGCTCGGGAGAGAACGGCCATTCGGCTGACGTTGGGAAAAGCGGCGGACCCCCCGGTCCGCTAGAATTCCACGATGGAAGACGTTTCCGGCACCGTCGTATCGCCCGTGCGCTTGGCGGAGCAGTCTCGCGATCCGCGCAAGAGCGCGTTCGAAACGAACAAGCTCAAGAAGCGCCTGCGGCGGCTGGTCGGCCAGGCAATCGGCGATTTCTCGATGATCGAGGATGGCGACCGTGTGATGGTCTGCCTCTCCGGCGGCAAGGACAGCTACGGGCTTCTCGACATCCTGCTTTCGCTCAAGGATCGCGCCCCGCTCCGCTTCGACATCGTCGCGGTCAATCTCGATCAAAAGCAACCGGGCTTTCCTGCCGACGTCCTGCCGCGATATCTGGCTGAACGCGGCGTCCCGTTCCATATCGCCGAACAGGACACGTACAGCGTCGTCAAGCGCGTCATTCCCGATGGCCGCACGATGTGCTCGCTTTGCTCGCGCTTGCGTCGCGGTGTTCTGTATCGCGTCGCCGGGGAGCTCGGTGCGACGAAGATCGCGCTCGGGCATCACCACGACGATCTGCTCGCGACTTTTTTCCTGAATCTTTTCTTCGGCGGCAAGCTGAAGACGATGCCGCCCAAGCTCATGTCCGATAACGGACGATACGTCGTCATCCGCCCACTCGCATACGTCCGTGAGCGCGATCTCGCGCGCTACGCCGATGCGATGCAATTTCCGCTTATTCCGTGCACGCTGTGCGGTTCGCAAGAGAACCTGCAACGAAAGCAAGTAACCACGATGCTCCGCACGTGGGAAAAGCAGTTTCCCGGGCGGATCGAATCGATTTTCAACGCGCTCGGCAACGTCGTCGCGACGCATTTGATGGATCGGCGATTGCATGATTTCGCCGCAGTGCGCGCAACGGGAGAGCCCGACAACGACGGCGACCTTGCATTCGATGTCGATCTCGCGCTCGAGCACGCCGCGCCCATACTCAGAGATGCGCTGGTTGAGCCGCTTGTTCTGAAGTCATGATCGCGAACGGCCTTCGCGTTGGACGCCGACGATTTGTTACTGTCGTCGCGGCAGCATTTGCGTGCGCGCTGACGTCATTCGCGTTCGGACAAACGGAGACGGCGCTCCCATCTCCGAAGGACGCGCTTTCTGGACCCGCACTGTTGAATGCGCTGCGACGTGGCGGTTATGTAATTTATATCCGTCACACGTCCACTGATTTTGGTCAAAACGACGAGGGGATGACCTCGTACGAGGATTGCGCGAAGCAGCGCAATCTCACGGAGCAAGGTCGCGCCGAGGCACGCGCCATCGGTGCAGCGATCGCAAAATTGCAAATCCCAATTGGCGATGTCTTGGCGAGTCCGTTTTGCCGCACACGGGAAACCGCGCGATTAATTTTTGGACGCGAGACGCCTTCGCTTGCCGTTCGTGGAGGACCTGCCGTAACCGAAAATGCCGATCGCTACACCGATCTGCGCAAACTTCTTTCCACGCCGGTGCCGCGCGGCGTCAATGTCGCGATCGCGAGCCATGGCAATCCTTTTCGAGCCGTCGCGGGCACGCCCTACCTTGCCGAAGGCGAAGCGGCGGTGATCGAGCCGCGCGGTAACGAAGGGTTCCGGATCGTCGCCCGTATTACCAAGGACGGATGGGCGCTCCTATCGTAGCGTGCTGCGACCGGTTCGATCCATTCGCCCGATCACGCTGATCGGTGCGCGTGATGGAATTCTTCCAACGGTAACTTGAGCGATATCGTTCGCGCAGGGAAAAGACGGAACCTGCGCTGCATTGCAGCATCCAATTTTGCGACGGGTGATTTGCCCGTCGTTTTATTTTTTCAATTCTGCAAGGAGTCGATGGATGAAATCGTTACGAAACCCGTTGTTGGGCGCAGCGTTCGCCGGTATCGCGTCGATTGCGTCAACGCACGCGGTGGCGGCACCTTATGCAAGCTTCGCCGAGATGGAGGCGGATTGGCAGCGGATGTCGAGCCCCGGTACGACATGGCAGAATCCGCAACCCAACTCGAGTCGCGTTCCCGCGGATCCGATCGAACGCGCGGCAACTCCAAGCGACCGCGTGGCGCGCTTTCAAGCGGCAGAGCAAGCCTGGCAAGCGGAGTCGCGGTCCGACAATCCCGCCGATCCAACCCCGGCGCAAGCGCAGGATCGAGTGACCCGTGGGAACGAGCTTCGCGCACAACGAGCCCGGGACTTCGCGGACATGGAACGTACCGATCAACAACTGTCGACGCCGTGACGAAGCAACGTGTCATTCCGAGGACGGCGCTTTTTCGTCCGAGGAACCTGCTTTTGCAAAACGGAACCCATCGCTTTGCTCGGGATGACAGGGCCGACTATTTGACGACCGATTGATCCTGTCCGAATAAGATCTGTCGCGATTTTTCGTCGCCGACGGTCGGCTTCGGATTGATCGTCTTGGCGATTGCGTACGCGCGCTGCACCGCAGGGCGCGACGCAATCGCCGCCTTCCAGCGCTTAAGGTGTGGAAATTCGTCGATGTTCTGCCCTTGCCGTTCCGGTTGCACCCACGGATAGCTCGCGATGTCGGCAATCGAATACTCGCCGACGACGAATTCTCGATCGGCGAGCCGCTTGTTTAGCACAGCGTACAGGCGCCCCGTTTCCTTCAAATAGCGCGTCATCGCGTACGGCAGTTTCTCCGGTGCGTACAACCTGAAGTGGTGATTCTGTCCGGCCATCGGGCCAAGGTTACCCATCTGCCAAAACAACCACTGGATGCAGTCGAGACGCGCGCGAAACGCTGCCGGCACGAGTCGACCGATCTTGTCGGCAAGATAGAGCAGAATCGCGCCGGATTCGAACATCGCGAGCGGTGGGCCGCCGTCTCTCGGCGCGTGATCGACGATCGCGGGAATTCGGTTGTTGGGCGAAATCTTGAGGAATGCGGGATCGAATTGGTCGCCCGCAGAGATGTTGACCGGTTTCAACGTGTACGGCAGCGCGGTCTCCTCGAGGAAGATCGTCAGCTTGTGCCCGTTGGGCGTCGTCCAGTAATAGAGATCGATCATCGCACTTGGACTGTCATTCCAAGGATATCGTTTTATTATCCGAGGAACCTGTTTTTTCTTCATCGATGAAAAGCAGGTCCCCTGCTGCGCTTGGTATGACACGATGAACTAGTATGAGCGTTCCCATAATTGCCTCGAGGCGGCGTAGACTGCAAGCTCCGGTGGCGCGCATGCCTTCGCCGGTCATCCCTTGGCGAAGGACGATGCGGACATTTCTCGCTGTACTGCTTTCGACTTGTCGGAGGCAATAGCGCACAGCGCATCAAAATCAGCGATTGCTCAATGCGGGCGCTCCCTTCCTCAAATGGTGGCGAGTGTTGTTAAGCCACGTTTGTTTTGCGGTTCGAAAGGAGGTGGTCGTGACAGGATTATTCAACATGTAGGAGAAGATGGGTTGCTGACACGGCTGATGAGCGTTCTTTCCTCAGCCAAAGGCCGACCCGTCAACTGTTCAAGGCACACTGGGGGATACGATCATGAACGTCGTAAAGAAAGTGGTTTTGGGGATCACTGTCGGGCTGTTGTCGATCCTACCTACGTTCTCGGTGGCATTTGGCGCAGCTGACCATGTCCGCTGGGACATCATTAGCATCAACTTTCCTCCCACTCCGCCGTCTACCTTTCGCCCGGGTGGAGTGGCATTCGCGCTGGCTGACGCTGATCACAGGATCAGGCTCACCGGGTTCGGGACATTCGTTGCGCCGGCAAGCGGAGGGATCTCCGGTGCTGCCACTGGCGGCGGCACCTGGGAGACGTTTGGTCCGGGTGGCGTGTCTACGGGGAGCGGCACCTACCAGGTGACGGAACTTGTGAGTTGGCATTTCGCGAATTTTCAAACCGGGACATTTATTGATCTCATCGGCGATGCAAACGAGAGGGCGAATGGAAGTGCGGTGTTGCGGATCGCATACTCGGACGGGAACGAGGGCACCCTTGGCGTCGGATGTCACGGGCCCGGGGCGCCAGCCGGGATACAGGAAGGGGTTATTGCGACGAAAGACTTCATGACCTATTGGAGCGCCCAGGCGCCGCTGCCCGGTGTGGACGCGAACCGCACGCTGTTCCACGTGCGTCAGTAGGGCCCTCACATTGAGCGGCCTAACAACGGCGTCCACCACCGCCGAAAAACGGGCGGAGGGTGACGCCCGGGCCGTTAGGCCGCTCACGCCCTACACCGGTCGGAAGTCACGTTTCTCGTAACGAGCAACAATGTTTTCTTCCAAAGACCAACTTTAGGGGGCATTCATCATGAGCCGTCAGACTTTGGCAATTTTCGCCTTCTCCGTTTTGCTCACCGTTCCGGTGCTGGCCCTGGCAGATGCTCAAGGAAACGATGCTGGGCGCGTCGTCCAGGGCGCAGGTACGTCGATCCTTACAGGCGGGACCGGCGCGCCGCAATTTACACCGGTCGTCACTAAGTTCGGTGTTCACTGGCGCGGCGGCCAGGGCCGCCTCGATTGCTTGGCTCTCATCCCAAGCGTAGCCGCCGGGCAGCCAGGAAGCGGAAACTTCGATACGAACATCATGTATGTGACGGGCAACATTACGTCGGTCGAGATTCGCGGATCGATAGCAACGTTGACGGGACGTGCCGACGTCACAGGGTTGGGCGCTGGCTCCAACGTTCCCTTCACGGCAATCGCGGAAGAAGGTGGCCCCGGCGCGCGCTTCGTCTTGACTGTATCCGGGTTTACTTTTGAAGAGACGATCCTGGAGGGCCAGATCAAATTCGGCGGGAGCTAAGCGCGGGACCCGGGCTCGCAACTTCGCTACTTCGAATGCTGGCGCTCCAGCGATTGACTCGATTCCGGGGTAGCAAGCTGACCCCCACACTTTACGCAAAATTGCGTGCGGGCACTGACGACAAGTTGTCCGCACGAATTGCGCGGCACACTCCTGCGTTCCTGAGTCCCCCGGTATGCGGGGTGCTCGGGGCGACGAACGAAGTGCGGCGAGCGACAAACTTCGAAGACCTGTCTAGGCGACCACCCATCCCGCGGACAAAACTTCCGCCTGCTCGAGCACAGTCTGCGCAGCTTCCTCCTGCTTGTCCGTACTTTCGTAGGATACGCGTGCCGAGCACGCGCAAGTTGGCGCGAACGTTCTCGCGCACCGTCACAGGTCATTAAGGACAAACAGTGAAACGTCGAATCAAATCACTGGAACGCAGCATTGATCCGGAGCCGGAATGCCGCTTCTTGATTGTGCCCTGCAAAGACGGCGAGGCAGACGAAGAAGCATTGGTTCGACACTGGGCAGGATTGGGATCCAAACGAAGCGCGCCGCAAGGACACTCTTTATCCATACAGATTACAAGCCGGCCAACCACGAACGAAAGGTAATCAGGTGAACTACATCAGCAGACTTGAAAAATTAGAGGCTGTAACGGAACCACGAAAGAATGCTTCGCTGTGCGGGGTCGTCGTAACCGGCGACGAGGATGTCGAGGAGGCTAAGGCAAGGTTTCGCGCCGAGCGTGACGGCGCAGAGCCAATCGCCGTCATACGCGTTAACCCGCCGCTCTAAGCCGCCTCACATACTCCGGAAAGACGCCGCATCTAAGGGCTTGCGGGACTGGCTTGGCGCCGACGCAAGCTCAACTAAAACGTCCCCGGGTACGCACCGCCGTCGATCAGGAGATTCTGGCCGGCGATGTAGCCGGCATGGATGCTGCACAAGAACGCGCACGCGGCGCCAAATTCGGCCGGCGTTCCGAAGCGTCCCGCCGGAATACGTTCGCGCGCTTCCTGCATCGCCTCGTCCAGCGTCGTTCCCGAGGCTTTCGCGCGCGCCGTCATCGTGCCGCGCAGTCGGTCGGTGTCGAACGATCCTGGCAAGAGATTGTTGATGGTTACATTGTGGCGCGCGACCTTGCGCGCAAGTCCAGCGACGAAGCCGGTGAGACCACTGCGTGCACCATTCGACAATCCGAGAACATCGATCGGCGCTTTCACTGCCGACGACGTGATGTTGACGATGCGGCCGAAGCGACGCGCAATCATTCCGTCGATCGTTGCCTTGATGAGCTCGATGGGCGTCAGCATGTTCGCGTCAAGCGCACGAATCCACGCGTCACGGTCGAATTCGCGAAAATCTCCCGGCGGCGGACCGCCGGCATTGTTGACGAGGATATCCGGCTCCGGGCACGCCGCTAATGCTTGTGCGCGCCCTTGCGGCGTTGTGATGTCGCATGCAAGCCAAGCAACTTTCCGACCGACATGTGCGCCAATTTCGTCGGCCGCCTTCTGCACGTCATCGCGCGTTCGCGCAAGAATCGTCACATCGACGCCCGCTTGCGCGAGCGCTTCGGCGCAACCACGGCCAAGGCCCTTGCTTGCTGCGCATACGAGGGCTTTGCGACCGGCGATACCGAGATCCATTTGAGCTCCTTCAAGCGGCTCGCACGCCAACCGCGCGGCGCACGTTCACGACGGTGCCAATCGCGACCAAAAGAAGCGCTGCGATGACAAAAAACATTTCGCGCGCGAGGCCATGATCGAGCATCAGGCCGAACCACACCGGACCCAGCGTCGCGCCGAGATCGAGTCCCGAGTAGACAAAGCCGTACACACGCCCCGCCGCGCCTTTCGGCGTCGCGTTACGCACGATCAGATCGCGCGACGGACCGGTCGCGCCAAGCACGAATCCGGTGACGACGAACATCGGGATGATCAACGGACGCGGCACGATGCCCGTTGCAACAATCGCGAGCAATGCCGCTCCTGCAAACAGACCGGCGCCCGCGACGCGATCATGGCGCGTGGTGCGAACCGCGAGAAACCCGCCCGCGACAATGCCCGCGGTACCACCCAGCAGATAAGCCGTCACTGCGGACGTTGCGAGCAAGATCGGAATCGACAGTCCAACGTTAAGACCCGTCGGCAAGAACGTCTGCAACCCGACCGAGGCAGTTGTCTGAAAGATGAAGTAGAAAAAACACAAAAGGATTCCCGGCTGGATAAATAGCGACAGACTGCCGCCGAGCGTGTGCGTATGCGCGTCGTGCGCGCGCTGCGATGTAAGCGAGGCGCGCTGCGTCGCGAGCATGCCGAGCACGACGAGCCCGATCAAGCCGATCACAACAAGCGCCGCGCGCCAGCCGAACGCGGTGCCAAGCCCGAAGCTGACGATCGGTGCAAGCGCGTATCCGAGATTTCCGCCCACTCCGTGCATGGAATAGGCGTAGCCGAGCCGTTTGACGTCAACGCTGCCATTGAGGATTGCGAAATCGGCCGGATGGAAGACGCCATTGCCGATTCCCATAATCGCCACAGCGGGAAAGAGCCACGCCGGACCGGGTGCGAACGACGCGACGAGCGTGCCGCCGATCAACAGTGCCATGCCGGTGAGCAGCACCGGGCGAGCGCCGGCACGGTCGACGATAAAACCGGCCGCAAATTGCGTGACGCCGCTCGCGACATAAAATGTTCCCACGAGTGCACCGAGCAGCGTGAACGATGTATCGAACTCGGCGCGCAAAAGCGGAAAGAGCGGCGGCAACGCAAGCTGGAAGAAATGCGACAGACTATGGGCGATGCTGACGAGGACGATGACGCGGGCGTCGCGCCGGAACGTCGTGCCGGTGTTCGTATTCAAAGCGAGTGAGCGGATAGGGAGCGGGCGTAGAGGTCACACTATAGCGCTGTAGGCGTGCGTCGCATTGCGGCGGCGCTCATGCGCGTATATCCTTTGTAGGCGTCGGACCCGTCAAGAACAGCAACCAAGGAGGCGTTCGTGAGCCAAATGCGCGCAATTGTTATTGCGGGTTTCGTGATGCTGGTCGGCGCGCCGCTCACGGCATCGGCCGAGCGCATTTTCTGTGAGAGCCGCGACTATCACCGCAATTACTGTCCCACCGGCGGCAATATCGCCAACGCGCGACTCGTCGTTCAGCAGTCGCAGGCGGCGTGTATCCAGGGTCGCACCTGGGGTTATGACAGCAATGGCATCTGGGTGACGCAAGGCTGCTCCGGCGAGTTCGATTTCCGCTGGAATCGTCCACCTCCGCCGATGCCGGGGCCCGGTCGCCAAGTCGAATGCGACAGTCGCAATTACCAGCAACAGTTCTGTCCAGCGTACCGCCGCGTTTCGCGCGCGTGGCTCGTCGAGCAGCGGTCGCAAGCCGCGTGTATCCAGGGCCGTACGTGGGGTTATCAGCAGGATGGCATCTGGGTATCGGGCGGTTGCTCCGGCTTGTTCGCGGTGGAAGGAGGCGGCCCGCCGCCCGGTCCACCGGGGATCAATCGCGTCGCGTGCGAGAGCCGCGATTATCAACAGGCTTTTTGCCCTGCGGGTCCGCGCGTCGCGCGAGCCTGGGTCATCGAGCAACGGTCGCAAGCACCGTGCATCAACGGGCAAACCTGGGGATTCCAGGGCAATGGCATCTGGGTTAACCAGGGTTGCAGCGCCGTGTTTGCCTTCGAGTCGCGATAGCGGTCGTATTGCGCTGAAAGGAAAGGGTACGGAAATGCCCACGTACATCTTGCTCTCGAATTGGACCGAACAAGGCATCAAGAATGTGAAGGATTCGCCGAAACGTCTCGATGCCGGTCGTGCGATGGCCAAGCAGCATGGCTGCGAGCTCACCGACTTCTACATGACCATGGGCCCTTATGACATGGTCGCGGTGCTCGACGCTCCCGACGACGAAGCTGCCGCCAGGCACGTCCTCGCGCTCGGTGCGGGCGGCAATATCCGCACGACGACGCTGAAGGCGTTCCCTGAAGCTACGTACCGGTCGATCATCGCAGAACTGGGCTGACGCGAGTCCGCCCGGGCGATTCGAAGTGCCTGGCGTGGCGTAGACAGCGCTACGCCAGTACCCGCATCAAGAACTTCGCTACGGCAACAATCTCCTCCGGCACCGCTCCGTGCGGCATCGCGTAGGTATGCCATTCGACGCTAAACCCCGCGGCGACTAGCACTTGCCGCGACGCCTCGGCCCATCGAAACTGGACCACGGGGTCCTGCGTGCCGTGCGCCATGAAGATCGGAACGTCACGATTCGCGGCACTCGCTTCCAATGCGAGCGCGGCCGGCGCAATCACGTACGTCGACAGGGCCACGATGCCGGCGAGCCGCTCTGCATGACGAAGCCCGGCGTACAACGCAATCGCGCCGCCCTGCGAGAAGCCGGCAAGGACGATTCGTTGCGCAACGACACCGCGCGTCGTCTCGTGCGCAACCAACGCTTCGACCTGCGTTTGTGATCGCTTGACGCCCGCGATATCGGCGCGTTCGTTGAAATCGTTCTCGCGAATGTCGTACCACGCGCGCATCGGATAGCCGTTGTTGATGGTGACCGGCATCACAGGGGCGTGCGGGAAAACAAATCGCACGGCGAGCGTCGGCGGAATGTTCAACGCCGGGACGATCTCCGACCAACCTCGCCCGTCATCACCCAAGCCGTGCAGCCAAATGACCGATGCGTTCGGGTTCGGCGCAGTTTCGATTTCGATCGCGGTCAGAAGATCGGAAGTCATGGTCGAGTGTTAAGCAAAATGGCGCCGCATTCTACCGGACGTGGTCGGGACACGCGCCGGTTAAAATGTTAGAAGGACCCCCAACGCTTGCGGTTCACGCCGCAGCGCTGCCTCCAGAGGGGGAGTAATTCGCGCCTTGGGACGGCCCGGCGGCGCTCATGATCCTCACAGGACTTTGGAAATTCACGTGCGCCGCACGACACGTCTCAAACAACTGATCGCCGCTCCGGAAATTCTCGTGATGCCGGGCGTTCACGATGCATTAGGCGTGCGCCTTGCCGATGCGGCGGGATTCGATGCGCTGACCGCCGGCGGTTACGGGGCAACCGCGACGCTTCTCGGCCGGCCTGATTCGTCGCAGCTGTCGCTGACCGAGCTTGCCGACATGTATTCGCATTTCTGCGATGCCACGGAGCTTCCTTTGCTCGCGGATGCCGATACCGGATTCGGTAACGTGACGAACGTCGCGCGCGCGGTGCGGTTGTACGAGAAGGCCGGCGTCGCGGGTTTGTTCATCGAAGATCAAGTGTTTCCGAAACGCTGCGGACATATGAGCGGAAAGGCGGTCGTCGCAGCGGAAGAATGGCTTGCCAAGATCAAAGCAGCGCTCGACGCACGGATCGATCCGGACTTCGTCATCATGGCGCGCACCGATGCGCTCGCAGTCAACGGCATTGACGATGCGATCGATCGTGCATGTCTCGCTCGTGAAGCGGGCGCGGACTTGTTGTTTGTCGAGGCACCGACGGACGTTTCGCAGATGCGACGGATCTGCCGCGAAATTCCGGGTCCCTGTCTCGCGAATAACGTCGAGACCGGCCTCTCGCCATTGTTGCCCGCCGACGAATTGCAGGCGATCGGTTACGCCGTCGTCGTATTTCCCGTTGCAGCGACTTATGCGGCCGCCTTTGCGTTACGCGATTTGTTCGCCACGATAAGGCGCACGGGAACGACATCCGAATACCTTCCCCGCATGCTGGCGTTCGACGAGTTCAATGAATTGGTCGGCTTGCCCGGCCAGCGCCGGCGAGAGGCCGAGTTGCAGGATTTCGCCGCGGCGCTTGTCGCACGGTCGGGGAAGAAGAGCTAGAACCTTTTGACGGAGGCGTCATGTTGAAGAATTGTGCGCGCGCTGTATTGGCGATCGCGGCGCTCGTGGCCGGCATTGCGGGAGCGCAACCGGTCGTCATGCGTATTTCGCATCAGGTGCCGCCTGCGCACCATATGACGAAGTTGCTCGAAGGCTTCGCGGCCGACGTGAAGCAACGAACCGGCGGTCAAGTCGAAGTGCAGCTTTTCGGTTCGGAGCAACTTGCCAAGGCCGGCGAGAATTTTCCTGCGGTGGCGAAGGGCAACATCGAAGCCGCGATGAGCGTCAATTTTCAGTGGGGAACCACGATTCCGGAGATGAGTGCAACGCTCATTCCCTACTTCCTGACCAATGTCGAAAAGATCAAACGCTTTCCGACGTCGGAAGCGCGCAAGTTTCTCGATCAAAAGCTCGAGCAGCGTGGCGTCCACAGCGTCGCATGGCTCTACATCACGCGCGAATCGATCTTCACATCGAGCAAGAAGCCGCTGCTCTCGCTCGACGATTTCAAGGGCGTGAAGATCCGCGGACTCAATTCGCTGACCGACAACGCGTTGACGGCGGTCGGTGCGGCGCCTTCGGCGATGCCGGGCTCCGAGGTGTATCAGGCGCTGCAGGCAGGCGTGCTCGATGCCGGTCTCACCGACCTGTCAGCGGCGTACAGCCGCAAGTATTACGAAGTGCAGAAATACGGGACGGTCACGCCCTTTTTCACGATCTTCTTTCACATGTACGTCAATCCGGCGTGGTGGGCGAAGCTCAAGCCCGAATACCGCACTGCAATCGAAGCGGCCGCCGCGAAGGCGGAGCAGCAAGCGTTCCCCGTCACCGAAACAACGGCGGCAGCGGCGCTCAAGGATTTGCAAACGAAGGGCATGACGATCCACGTTCAAACACCGCAGGAACAAGAGACGTGGAAAGCGGCGATGCAAAAGCCGGTGATGGACGCGTTCTTGAAAAGCGCGCCCGCCGATGGACCAAAGATCATCGAGCTGCTGCAGAAGCTGTGACGTTCCATTTGTCATCCCGCGGCGCAGCCGCGGGACCTGCTGTGCTCTTCGCTGAAAAGCAGATCCTTCGCTTCGCTCAGGATGACACCTTTTCCTTGTCATCCCGAGGCGCAGCCGAGGGACCTGCTGTTCGTCAAAAGCAGATCCTTTGCTTCGCTCAGGATGACAACTTTTCCATGTCATCCCGAGGCGAAGCCGAGGGACCTGCTGTGCTCTTTGCTGAAAAGCAGATCCTTTGCTTCGCTCAGGATGACAACTTTTCCATGTCATCCCGAGGCGCAGTCGAGGGACCTGCTGTTCGTCAAAAGCAGATCCTTTGCTTCGCTCAGGATGACAACTTTTCCATGTCATCCC
>DASXSP010000071.1:0-3665 GCA_036505865.1 Casimicrobiaceae bacterium | reverse complement strand
TTCTTCGCCTTCTTCTTCGGCGCTGCGGCCGGAGCCGACGGCGTCATCATCGACATCATGTCAGCCATCATCTTTAGTTCTCCTGTCTGAGTTGCTGTAACTGTTATGTTGATTCAACGTCATCGCAGGTGTCGCAGAATTTGCTCTCGAGGAACCTCATTTTGCAAAGTGCCTCTTGACAAATCCCTTGCTACCTGCTGCCTGCATTGTAGCCACGTTTCGCTTTTTTGCAAGATTTCGCCGCCGATTCCGGCGCTTAGGATCGCCATTGTTGCGATTTCGCACAGGCCTAAAAGCAGGTCAATGACGAACATTTCGCACGTTCACGGCAGTCGCGATTCCGCTGCGAATAATTCGTCGATGCGCTCGCGCCGGCGGACGACGTGCGCGCGGTCGCCGTCGACAATCAGCTCGCAAGCGCGAGGGCGCGCGTTGTAATTCGAGCTCATCGTCATCGCGTAGGCGCCGGTGGTGCGTATGGCGAGAAGATCATGTTCACGAAGTGCGAGCGATCGGTCCAGGGCGAGGAAATCGCCGCTCTCGCAAACCGGTCCGACAATGTCCCATCGCCGCGGTTCCGTCGAGCGCGGATTCACCGGGTCCACCGCATGCCAAGCGTCATACAGCGAGGGTCGAATGAGATCGTTCATTGCGGCGTCGACGATCGCAAAGCTCTTGGGCAGCCCCGTCTTCAGGTAGAGCACGCGCGTCAGCAGAACGCCGGCGTCGCCGGTCAACCGCCGGCCGGGTTCAAGCAGCAACGTTTCGCGTCGCCCGCGGAACAGCGCCTTCAGCATCGCACCGTATTCCGTGAGCGGCACCGGCGTCTCGTCGCGGTACCGAATGCCGAGACCGCCGCCGACGTCGATATGCGTAAGTGCGATGCCGCGCGCAGTCAACTCGTCGACAAGAGAGAGCATTTTCTCGACCGCCTGGCGATACGGCGCAAGCTCGGTGATCTGCGATCCGATATGAAGGTCGATGCCGTGCAACGCGATCGACGGCAGCGTGGCGGCATGGCGATACAGCGCCGCGGCGTCCTCGATTCCTATACCGAATTTGCTTTCCCGGAGACCGGTAGCGATATACGGATGCGTCCCGGGATCGACGTCGGGATTCACGCGAAAGCTGACGCGTGCGATTCGACCCATCCGATGTGCGACTGCGGCAAGCAGCGCGAGCTCCGAAGGCGATTCGACGTTGAAGCACAGAATGTCCGCAGCGAGCGCCGTCTCCGTCTCGGCTTCGGTCTTGCCCACGCCCGAAAATACGACGCTCCGCGGATCGCCACCGGCCGCGACGACACGTGCGAGCTCGCCGCCGGATACGATGTCGAAGCCGCTTCCCATGCGCGCGAAAACATCCAGCACGCCGAGGTTGGCATTTGCCTTCACCGCGTAGCACACAAGATGTGGCAAGCCGGCAAAAGTCGCGTCGAATTCGCGCCACGCGCCTTCGAGCGCCGCGCGGGAGTAGACGAAGGAGGGCGTGCCGAATTGCGCAGCGAGCGACGAAAGCGGCACGCGTTCGGCGTAAAGCTCGCCGTTCACATAGCCAAAAGCGTTTGAAGGATTCCCCAAAGGGGTGTTGTTCGCGCCTTGGGACGGCCCTGCGGCGCTCACGGCCGGCGCTCGGGCTGCGCCGGATCTTTGATCAACGGAGGTGCAGTCGGCGGTGCAGTCGTCGACGACGGTGTCACGGCGTCGGACTCTGCTTTTGGAGCAGGCACGAGCGGCCCTTTGACGCCGCAAGCCGTCGTGCAAAGCGGCAGAGCGGTCGCTGCAACAATCATCAAAACGCGCGGCGACATGGCGAGGCGGAGAAATTGCTTTAACATCGAGCGCAATCGTAGCAGGCCGATCCACAACCCGCCATGTCGACCGAGACCGAATTCATTGCCGCCGCCGACGCCACGCTGGCCAAGATCGGATTGGCACTCGACGCAGCGCTCGAAACGGGCAACGTCGACGTCGATTGGAACCTGAACGACGGCATCCTTGAAATCGAGTGCGCCGATGGGAGCAAATTGATCGTCAATCGCCACGTTCCGAACCGCGAGCTGTGGGTTGCGGCGCGCGCCGGAGGCTTTCATTTTCGGGCTGACGGCGGCCATTGGCGCGATACGCGCTCCGGTGACGATCTCGCCGTTGTCCTTGCCAAATTGTTGCGTGCGCAAGGCGGACTTACCGTAGCGCTGCCGGCGCTTGTCGTCCCCGCCGAGTAGCCGGCGCGGATGAGCGTCGCAGGGCCTCGGCCTCCTTGGATCTGCGAACAGAATCGTCACGGTGAGAGTCGGCCCATGTGCCGACTCGCATTGGCCGTCGATCCCCGCATCGCGGGGGCCCCTCGCCGGCTGCTCGCGTCACTATCCCTCGCAACAGCGGATCTATACGAGCAACGCGGTCCAGTCGTCGAGCTCGCGCTTGAGTGCGTCATGGCCGGGCAGCAGCGCTTCGACAAGCGACCAGAATCGCGTCGAATGGTTGAGCTCAACGAGATGCGCGACTTCGTGTGCGACGACGTATTCGGCAAGAGCTGGCGGCAGCTGCACGAGTCGCCAATTGAGCCGAATTTCAGCCTTTGCGTTGCAGCTTCCCCATTCGCTTTTCGCATTGGAGAGGCGAACCGTGGGCTGCACGCGGCTGATGCGCGCCGCGTATTGTGCGACGCGGACGGCTACGAGCTTCCATGCCTCCTCCTTCAGCCAATGTCCTACGCTGGCTGCGACCTCGAGTTGATCGTGCGCTGACGGATGCGTGACGGTCAGGTGAAATAGATCGGCGACGATCGTTTCGCGGTGTGCGGGGAACAGCTCCAACGCAAGCTCACGGCCGCGGTAGAGGATCGCCGCGCCGGACTTCCATTCGCGCGGCATCACATCGCGCCGCCGGGCGCGCCATTCGGCCAAGGTCTTGACGATCCACTGGGCGCGCTCGCGAAGCGCTATTTCGATATCGCGGATCGTCACCCAGCGCGGCGCGCGTACCGTCAGGCCTTCGAGATGAACCTCCATTCCGATCGACCGACGACGTGCGCGAATCAGCAGATAATCGACGTTGTGTCCGATCAGGTTCACCTGGCGCAGTTGACCGATTTGCCGAGTATCGTCGACGCCAGGATGAAGCGCAGCATGTTCACGCCCGGAAGTCAAAGGACCCCCACGCTTGCGGCCTCAGTGGCCAATGAGGCCGCTGCGCTGCCCCCAAAGGGGGAGCAACTCGCGCCTTGGGACGGCCCGTCGGCGCTCGTACGATCGGCTCACGATGCGCCACGCACAACCGGTGGATTGAGCACGTCGGAAAGCTCCGCGAGGAGCTCCGTCAATTCGACCTGATCGCGTGCATCGAGCTCGGTTCCGGCCGCGCGTTTCCCGGCGTGTTCGATGATTCCGCGCCGGCGCAGAACTTCCTTCGTCAGCGCCCAGCGGAATACGGCCTGCATGTTGAGAAGCGGCAACATCCGGTTGAACCAGCGCCGAACGGCGGGACGATCGCCGGCGCGATGCGCGCGGAACAACGCCGCATGCAGTTCGGCGAGCTCGACCGCCGGCATTGTGCCGACGGCGCCTCGAGCGATCTCGTCGGTGATGTAACGGCCGCCCGCGCCACCAAGCACGCCTCGCAGCGTCGCGGGAGCGTTGGCGATCAGTCGGCTGATCCGCGCGC
>DASXSP010000070.1:0-2616 GCA_036505865.1 Casimicrobiaceae bacterium | reverse complement strand
CATTTTTCGTGGCGTTAGCGGATGAAAGGAAACCTAGGGTTCGCACGATTCGCCTCGACTTTGGCGAATCGGGCGTCCGCTAACGTGAGGCCGCTGTGCCGAACGTTAAGCGACCGGAGGGAGCGGCGGACGCTCATCCCTGCGTCTCCGCAGGAATTCTTGCGGGCGACGTCCTACCGCACCGGCGCGGCAGTGACGGGAACGCCTTCGGTGAGCGAGTAGAAAACGCCGCGCGGATCGTCGCTGCGTACTGCAAATTTGCCCGAGACGACGATCGGATTGATGTCGTAGTCGATCCCGGACTTAAGTCGCACTTCGACCATCGATTCGGGGCCGGCGGGCATGCAGAATGGGCACGACGGCGGCACAGCGGACAAGACGAAATGCTTGTGCTTGGCGTCGGGCTCGATCGGAACCATGAATCCGATCACCTTCACGTCTTTCTTGTCGAGCGCAAGAATCTCTTTCGAGAAGATCGGAATGAGCTTGCCCTTCTCGTTGCGTGGTTCCACCTGCCCGAGCGTTTTCCACGACAGAGTGTCGCTGCGTTCCGGAAGCGCCGTTTGGCTGTAATCGCTCGCCGACGGCAGCGCGTTGCTGCTCGGAGGTTCGGATGTAAAAGCCCATGCCGCGGCGGCAGGAATCATCAGCAATCCCAACAGTCGCGTCGATAGTCGTCTCATCGATTCATCCCTTAGCGAGAACGGCGGCGACATCGATCCGATATGCGCGCCATGCCGGAATCATTGCAGCGAGTATACCGCTACCGATAGCGAGCACAACGATCCACGCTTCCTGCGGCAAGAAGCCCCACGCCGCCGCCGCGAGCGGCGCCGCATCGGGCGCTATCAAGCCGATTTGGCTGACGGCAAAGTGTCCCAATAGCAGTCCAAGTACGGCGCCCGCCGCGGCAAGGAGCACACTTTCCAAGAGGAGCGCCCCGCATACGCGCGCGCGCGTGGCGCCAAGCATGCGCATGATCGCGATGTCGTATTGCCGCTCGTCCATCGCGCGATACAACGCAACGAAGATGCCGAGCGCCGCCGCGAGGACCAGAAGAAGCGCGAAGGCGCGCAGAATGTCAACGCCGAATCCAAACACGCTGAACAATCGCGCGGCTTCGAATGCCGGAGAGGCGGCTTGCAGATTCGTCTGCGCGTTGATCTCACGTGGCAGGCTCACCGCGGAAAGCGGCGAACGGTACGTGATGAGCGCAAGCGTGACTTCGCGCTCGTCATCGTCCGCGTGTGCTGCAAACGCGTCGTGATTTTCCTTTTCGTGGTGCGCGTGCGCCTCCCACACACTTGCGAGGCCGGTCAAGACGAGCCGATCGACGACACGTCCGATCGGTCGAAGAACTCCGACGACGCGATACGGCTCAGCGTGCTCGCCCCCTCCTCCGCCGAGGCCGTGAACGCCCGCGAACGTTCCGCCCACGGCGAGGCGCGATTTTGCGGCGACATCGGCGCCGATAACGGCTTCGAACGGTGCGTTCCATAAACGTCCCGAGGCAAGCGTCGCGCCGTAATGCGCGACCAACTCGGGCTCCGTCCCGACAATCCGAAAACCGCTGAAGCTGTCGCCGAGCGACACCGGGATCAGTTGCGCGACACGCGGATCTCTACGCAAACGAAGCGCTTCGTCCAATGGAATGTTGCCGGTCGGTGTGTCGACGTGAAAGACGCCGGCGAGAATCAGCTGAAGCGGACTCCCCTTTGCGCCTACGACGAGATCAATGCCTTGCGCGTCGCGCGTGAGTCGGCTTTCCAGCTCGCGGCCCAGAATCAGCAGCAGCGCGATCGTGCCGACACCGAGTATCAACAGAAGCAGATTGAGCCCGGTTGCAAGACCGCTCTGCCGGACATACGACGCGCTCAAGCGGAGCAGATTCATTGCACGCCGCCCGAATTTGTCAGGTTGGTCAGATTCAATCGATGCTCAAATGCATCGCGGATCCGTCCATCGTGCGACGCGACAACGAGGGTCGCGTTCGACCTTTCGGCCTGCGATGTGAGGAGCTCAAGCGTCCGCGCTGCATGCTCGTCGTCGAGGCTCGCAGTGGGCTCATCGGCGATTAACAACGAAGGACCATTGACGACGGCGCGGGCGACGGCCACGCGTTGCGCCTGTCCTTGCGACAACATCGATGGGTGCCGATCAAAAAATGCCTCGAGGCCGACCGAGCTCAACGTCGCCCGCGCGCGATCAACGTCCGTATGTTTCCCGGCGAGATATTGGGCGAGCAGCACGTTGTCCAGAACCGACAGACTGGCGACAAGATGGAGGCGCTGCGGCACGAAACCGATCGTACGTCCGCGCCAACGATCGAGCGCGCTTCCTTCCAACGCAGCGAGATTTTGTCCGGACACGATGATCGTGCCGGATGTCGGCCGCAACAATCCTGTCAGCAATGCGAGCGCGGTGGATTTACCGCTGCCGGACGGGCCGGCGATCAACCAGCGCTCGCCCGCCCGCGCTTCCCAACGATCGATGCGCAGCGCAAGCGTGGGACCGTAGCGACGCTCGATTCCTTCGAGGATGAACATATGCCCTAGATACGTTGCTCTGCTCGAGACACTCCATCCTACATCGCACCGCATCACCGTCATCTGTGTG
>DASXSP010000069.1:0-5674 GCA_036505865.1 Casimicrobiaceae bacterium | reverse complement strand
GCGCACGATCAATTCATTGTCGCCTCGACCAACGGCATCGGCATGTACACCAGCAAGACGTTCGCCACCGGCTGTTCTCTCACCGGCGCTGCGACGATGTGGGTATGCACCAGCGATCGCGACGTGAAAGAGAACTTTGTCGAGCTCAACACCAGCGACGTTCTGCGGCGCGTCTCCGCCATGCCGATCACGCGCTGGAACGAGAAGGGCGCGCCGGGTATCGAGCACGTAGGACCGGTGGCGCAGGATTTCTACGCGGCTTTCGGGTTGGGCGCAGATGACCGTCATATCGGGTCGGGCGACCTATCCGGTGTGGCGCTCGTGGCGATCCAGGGGTTGCACCAGCTGGTGCAACAGAAAGACGCACGCATCGCCGCACTCGAACGCGCCGTCGCTGAACTGCAACGCGCCCTCGAAGCGCTGGCTCTGAGGCACTGATCATCAGCACAAAACAAAACGGCCGCGGGTTTCCCCGCGGCCGCGTTGCCTACGCGGTGCTGTTGGCTGATCAGGTTAGGGAGTCCCGAGTCATACCCCGCGTAGCCAAGGATTAAGACAACCGAACCGGCACATAAATCTGCCGACCGTCGCGCTCGATCAAAAGCGCGATGCTCTTGCCCGCCTTGTCGACGTGCTTCTTCAGCTCGTCGATCGACGTGATCTTCTGCGTGCCGACGCCAACGACCAGATCACCCGCCTGGATGCCTGCGCGCGCCGCCGGCCCGGTCGCGTTTTCGACGACGAGACCTTCATGGCCGACTTCCTTCTTTTCGTCCGGCGTCAACGGACGAAGCGCGAGACCCAGCTTGCCGCCTTTGTCGCCCGAGGCGTCATTCGACTTCGCAACCTTTTCTTCATCGAACGTGCCGATCGTCGCCGTGACATTCACCGGCTTGCCGTCGCGCCACAGCTCGAGCGTGATCTTCGTTCCGGGCGCCGTATTGCCGATCCGGCTGGTGACGTCGGTGCTGTCGTTCATCGCAACGCCGTCGATCTTGCGGATGACGTCACCCGTCTTGATTCCAGCCTTTTCGGCTGCACTGCCCTTTTCGACGGTGCCGACGAGGGCGCCATTCGTATCCGGCAAACCAAAGCTTTGCGCGAGCGACTGGTTCAACTGCTGGATACCGACACCCAGACGACCATGGCTCACCTTGCCGTGCGTCTTCAGCTGATCGGCGACTTTCGCGGCAACGTCAGCAGGAATCGCAAACGACAGCCCCATGAAACCGCCCGAGCGGCTGTAGATCTGCGAGTTGACGCCGACGACTTGACCCGCGGAGTTCAACAGCGGGCCACCTGAGTTACCGGGATTCACCGCGACGTCGGTTTGAATGAACGGCGTCATCTGGCCGCCGGGCAGCGCGCGATGCACGCCGCTCACGATGCCGGCTGAAATGCTGTTCTCAAAACCAAACGGCGAACCGATCGCGACGACCCATTCGCCTTGCTTCACGCCCGGGGGCGCGGACATGTCGAGCGCGGGAAGATTCTTCGCGTCGATCTTGATCAGCGCGATGTCGGTGCGCGGATCGGCGCCGATCACTTTAGCGGTGAATTCACGCCGGTCGGTCAGCTTGACCGTTACTTCACTTGCGCCGTCTACGACGTGTGCGTTGGTAATGATGTAGCCGTCCGGGCTTACGATGAAGCCGGATCCCAAGCCTTGCGACGGAATCGCCCGCGGCATCTGCGGAACGCCGTTGCGGCCGCCGAAGCGCTTCAAGAACTCGCCGAACGGGCTATCGGGATCGATGTCGTCGGAATCGAAGCCGGCGACCCTGGCCTTGCCGATCACGCTGATATTGACGACCGAACTGCCGGCCTTCTCCGCGAGCGCGGTGAAATCGGGTAGCCGCGAGGCCGCTGTGGGCGCGACGACAAGCGGCGCCGTGGCGGCAGCACGAGCATCGGTGAACGGTGTCCCATCGAGCTTCATGTAGCCCGTCGCAAGCGCTGCACCGATGCCGGCGGCGGCGAGTGCATAGGTGACTTTGGAAAATTGCATCGTGCCACTCCTAGGGTTAGATGACGCCCGGATGCCCGGGCAGGCACATTGCAATATAGGCACGGTTGCTTAACGCACCCTTAAGCGGGGAGAATGACGCGCGCCCCGGCGAGAGCCGCAGCAGGCGATACAAGAAGCCAAGCGGCTCATCGGCAGCATTTAGCGGAGGAATCACCATGATCGTCGCCCCACACAGCGTCCGGCGGCTCGTCCACGCGACTGCGGCTTTCGCGCTGGTGCTCGTTGCGCTCTTCGCCGGAGCCCCCGTTCTGGCGGCGGATACGCTCAACGTGTACTCGATCTGGCCGGAGAACTGGGCACGGCCGATGTTCGAGGAGTTCGAAAAAGCGAGCGGCATCAAGGTCAATTTCGTGCGCTTTTCGTCCGGGGAAGCGCTTGCCCGAGTCATCGCCGAAAAGAACAATCCGCGCGTCGACGTGCTGTTCGGTGGACCCGTCGAGACGTTCGCGGCGGGCATCGTCGAGGGCGTGTTCGAGCCTTACAAATCGCCGTCATTCGGCAAGCTTCCGGCGCGCTTCCGCCATCCGGACGGGCAATGGACAGCGATCGCCGACGATCCATTGGTCTTCATGTCGAACGACAAGTTCCTGAAGGAGCACGGACTCAATGCACCGGCGTCGTGGAACGACCTACTGAATCCGGCGTACAAGAACATGCTGCAGATGGCCGATGCGCGAACATCGGGAACCGCCGTCACGCGCATCTTTTCGGTCATCGAAGTGAATGGCCGTGACGAGAACAAGGCCTTCGACTACATGAAGAAGTTGCGGCCGCAGGTTCAGCTTTACACGAAAAGCGGCGGTGGCGGGACGCTTCCGGTTGGATTGGGGCAAGCGGGCGCCGGGATCTTCTTTATCGTCGATGCGCTCGACACCAAAGCGAAGGGCTACGACGTGACGATCAGCTTTCCGCGCGAAGGCATCGGCACGTCTGCCGAAGCGATTGCGCTGATCAAGGGCGCCAAGAATCCTGAGCAAGCGAAGAAGCTGATCGACTGGGCCACGTCGCCGGCGATGCAAAACTTGTTCGCGAAATACAAGATCAACTTCGTGCCGGCGCATCCCGATGTCGCGCTGGAGCCCAGTCTGGCCGCCGTGTTGAAAGGCGCAAAGATCTTTCCGATCGACGCCGATTATGCCGGTGCGAATCGCAAGCGCATCGTCGATCGCTGGGTGGCAGAAGTCTTAAACCCGTAGGCAGGTGCCATCCTGAACGAAAGTGAAGGACCTGCTGTTCCGCAAAGCAGATCCCTCGGCTTTGCCTCGGGATGACAAATAGAGGCATGGCGAGTGCTGCTGGCAGCGCTCCGACGGCCGCCATCGCCCGCCGGACATTCGCGCGACATCGCCGTCTCGCTGACCGTCGCGGCGCTGTGGCTGCTGCTTGCACTCTTCGTCGTCTATCCGCTCGTCATGCTGCTCGCACGGATGCTGGGTGATCACGGCTCGGTGGATTTTGGCGCGGTCTTTGCGCTGCTGACCGATCGACACCAGCTCCGCGCCTTCTGGAACAGTCTGCTGCTCGCATTTCTCGTCGGCACGGTGGGCACGCTGGCGGGATTCCTGTTCGCGTTCACGGCGACACGCTGCCGGCTATCGCGCGCCGCGGTGACTGCGATCGACGCGAGCGTGCTGCTGCCGCTCGTCTCGCCGCCGTTCACGACTGCCATTGCGATGATCTTTTCGTTCGGACCACGCGGGCTCGTCACGTATGGCGTATTCGGTTTCAAGGGCTTCACCGTGTATGGCCTGGGCGCGACACTGTTTTCCGAAGCGCTCACGTATTTTCCGATCGCCTACTTGACACTCCGTCCCATCCTGGCCGCGATCGATTCCAACATCGAAGGCATGGCGCAAAGCCTCGGCGCGTCTCGCTGGCGCGTCTTTCGCACGGTGACGCTGCCGCTGACCGTGCCCGGGATTGCCAACGCGTTCCTGTTGCTGTTTGCGGCATCACTTGCCGATTTCGCGACGCCGTTGATTCTCGCAGGCAATAGCTTTCCAGTATTGCCGACGCAAGCCTACCTGCAGATCACCGGACTTTTCGACCTGCGCGGCGGCGCGGCGCTGTCATTCGCTCTGCTGTTGCCGGCGCTCATCGTGTTCCTGCTGCAGCGCTATTGGGTGAGCCGCCGTTTTTACGTGACGATCACCGGCAAGGGGGCAGGGCAGACGCCGTTCGACAGCGTTTCGCCCGGCGCTCGCGCGGCATTGATCGCCTCCGTGATATCGATCACCCTTGTTGTCGCCTACTTCTACGCGCTGTTGCTGTACGCATCGCTGGTCGTCGCGCTGGGCGCGAACCACACGCCCACGCTCGCGCACTATCGCGTGATTTTTACCGACGGCTGGAACGCGATACGCGACACACTGATCATCGCCGGATTCAGCATGCCGCTCGGCGGCCTCTACGGAATCCTGCTCGGCTATCTGGTCACGCGACATCGCTTTCCGGGGCGGCGCACGATGGAGACAGTGTCGATGATGAACTACGCATTGCCAGGCACAATCGTCGGCATCGCTTATCTGATCGCGTTCAACGATCCACCGCTCGTGTTGACTGGCACCGCGCTGATCATCATCGCGTGCTACGTGTTCCGCTACGGCCCGACAGGTATTCGCGCGACTATCGCGTTGTTGCAGCAAATCGACCCGAGCCTCGAGGAAGCGTCACAAGGATTGGGCGCGCGCAGCGGCACGACGTTTCGCCGCGTCACGCTGCCGTTGATCATGCCGGCCTTCTTCGCCGGTCTCGGCATCGTGTTCGTACGATCGATGACCGCGATTAGCGCGACGATTTTCCTGGTATCGATCAGCTGGACGCTCATCACGGTCAAGATTCTGGAAGACATCACCGAGCTTTCGCTCGGGCCCGCCGCCGCGTTTTCGGTGCTGGTCGTGGTCATCGTGTTTATCGTGGTCGCTGGCATCAGCCGCGTGCTGCGAATATTTCGCGCGCCGGGTGCGCCGGCCGTGAGTCTTTTCGGAGGATGACGGTGCCCGGCCCTGCCATCGGCGTTGATGTCGAGCGCGTGTCGAAGCGCTTCGCGCATCGCGTGAAAGGCGAGGTCTACGCGGCCCGCGACGTAACGCTCCGCGTGCAGCCCGGCGAATTCCTCACCCTGCTGGGACCGTCCGGTTGCGGCAAGACGACGACGCTACGGATGATCGCAGGGTTCGAGCGGCCGGATGCCGGGCGTATCCGTTTCGGGAGCGAGGACGTCACGGGCGTTCCCGCGAATCGGCGCAACATCGGTTTCGTGTTCCAGAACTACGCGCTGTTTCCGCACTTATCGATCTTCGAGAATGTCGCCTATGGCCTGCGCGTTCGGGGAGAGCCCGAAGACGCGGTCGCCCGCGCCGTCGGCGACGTGCTTGCATTAGTGGGTCTCGGCGGACACGAGCAGCAATTCCCCGCGCAGCTTTCCGGTGGCGAACAGCAACGCGTCGCGCTGGCGCGCGCGATCGTGATTCGGCCGCGCGTGCTGTTGTTCGACGAGCCGCTGTCGAACCTCGACGCGAAGTTGCGCGTCCAGATGCGCCACGAAATCCGTGACCTGCAACGCCGGCTGTCGATCACGACGATTTATGTGACGCACGACCAGGAAGAAGCGATGGCGGTCTCCGATCGGATCGCGGTGATGAA
>DASXSP010000068.1:0-45163 GCA_036505865.1 Casimicrobiaceae bacterium | reverse complement strand
TTCGTGCTCGACACCAATGTGTTGATGCACGATCCGACGAGCGTGTTCCACTTCGAAGAGCACGATGTCTATCTGCCGATGCTCACGCTCGAAGAGCTCGACGCGAACAAGAAAGGCATGACCGAAGTCGCGCGCAATGCGCGTCAGGCGTCGCGTTTTTTGGATGAGCTCGTTACTACGCAAGCAGCGAGCGGCACGATCATGCAGGGGATTTCGTTGACGGAGAAATCGGGCGGCGCCGCGACCGGACGGCTATTCCTGCAAACGGAAGCGATCACGATGCCGCTACCGCCGTCGCTCGCGAGCGGCAAGACCGACAACCACATTATCGCCGTCGTGATGCAACTCGCCCGGGCGCATCCGCGGCGCAGCGTCATTCTGGTCTCGAAAGACATCAACATGCGGATCAAGGCTCATGCACTGGGCCTCGCCGCCGAGGATTATTTCAATGACAAGGTGCTCGAGGACACCGATCTCCTCTACTCCGGTTTGCGCGAGCTTCCCGCCGATTTCTGGGATCGGCACGGCAAAGGCATCGAATCGTGGCAGCAGGGCGGCCATACGTACTACCGCTTGACGGGTCCGCTGGTGGCATCGCTGCATCTGAACGAGTTTCTCTATCAGGAGCGGCCCGGCGAGTCGGCGTTCTACGCGATCGTCAAAGAGATCAACGGACGCACGGCGCTGCTGTCGACGCTCAAGGACTACACGCACCAAAAGAACAACGTCTGGGGCATCACGGCGCGTAACCGCGAGCAGAACTTCGCGCTCAATTTGCTGATGAATCCGGAAATCGATTTCGTAACATTGCTCGGTCAGGCAGGCACCGGCAAGACATTGCTCACGCTTGCTGCCGGGCTGATGCTGACGCTCGAATTCAAGGTCTACACGGAGATCATCATGACGCGCGTCACGGTGCCGGTCGGCGAGGACATCGGGTTTCTACCGGGCACCGAAGAAGAAAAAATGAATCCGTGGATGGGCGCGCTCGAAGACAACCTGGATGTGCTGAACAAGACCGACGACGAGGCCGGCGAGTGGGGCCGTGCGGCAACGCGCGATCTCATCCGCTCGCGGATCAAGGTGAAGAGCTTGAACTTCATGCGCGGACGCACGTTCATCAACAAGTTCCTGATCATCGACGAGGCGCAAAACCTGACACCCAAGCAGATGAAGACGCTGATCACGCGCGCCGGCCCGGGCACGAAGGTCGTGTGCCTCGGCAACATCGCGCAGATCGATACGCCCTATCTAACCGAAGGGAGCTCGGGGCTCACGTATGTCGTCGACCGCTTCAAAGGCTGGTCGCACTCGGGTCACGTAACGCTGCAACGCGGCGAGCGCTCGCGACTCGCGGATCACGCAGCGGAAGCGCTATAGAGCGAAAGGCGGCTCACCGTTACGCTGAATCCACGCACATGTTCGACGTTTTCCATGGGCTTTCGCATCACATGCTGCCAATCGCGGCGCTCGCAACGTTCGCGCTGACGGCATCCGCGCAACCCCGATGGTCAATCTCGCCGCCGATCATCAAGGACTCGAAGCCTGCCGCGTCGGACGCATCGAAAAGCGCAACGCCCGCACCGATGCGCAAAGAGGAAGCGCGTGAGAAAGAAGAATTTTCGCGTCTGACGATCGAGCGCATCTTCGTCGAAGGATCGGCCGCAAACCGCTCGTTGAGACAGCAGATCGACGACCAGCGCTTCGCCAATGCGCTCAATCGCGGCAACCCTGAAGTGCGGGGCGGAAAAATCCGCCACGGCGCGTTCTACGATGGCTTCGTCTATTGGGGGAATGACCCGACGAGCTTTTTGTGGCTCAACACGATCAATCCTCTTCGCGACGCACCGCCCGCGAAATGACGGATGCCATCAGTGGCTGCCCGCAGCGAAGTTCTCAATCAAAGGCTGGGCGCACTCGGGTCACGTGACGCTGCAACGCGGTGAGCGCTCGCGCTCGCGGATCACGCGGCCGAAGCGCTTTAGACGTCCAGTGTACGACGCGACGATCGGCTAATTGCGTCGCTCAGCAGCGTCGTCGATCGCCTGCGACGATCGGCAATTCGAACAGCCGCGGCGGGCGGTCGAGGTTCGGATTGTAGGCAGGATCGCACGCAAGCATCGACGCCCACCGCTCGCGCATGTACGCCGCATCACCGTCCTCCGTTTGCGCGGCTGTCTCACCCGGAAATTCGATACGCAAATGACGATCGTGATCGAACACGACGCCGGGATGCCATACATGCCGATATCCATGTTCGGTAAGGCGCAGACATAGATCGATGTCGTGAAAACGCGCGGTGAGATGCGTCGTGTCGAGTCCACCGACCCGTTGCCAGGTCGCGTGGCAGATCGCCATTGCGTCCAGTCGCAACGCGGAAAGATTCTGGACCACGAGATTTCGTCCGCCCATTGCTACATGGTCTTGGGCTTCGCCGATGAACGGCGAGGCGGCGATCCTCGCCGGATCGAGAATGTACCCGGAACGTGCCACGAGTCCTGCTGCATCGAGTGTCATGCCGCCGACGCCACCAACATCGGACTGCAGTGCATGCGCGGCAAGACGCGCGGCCCACTTGGGGTCGCGAGGCACAAGATCGTCCGCGACGAAGACGAGCACGTCGCCGCGTGCCCGTGCGGCGACCTCATTGACTGCGCGGGTGCCGTCGCGGCCAAGCCGCAATGGCGAGGTTTCGATGCCTCGCGCAGGATCCGGCTCCGCCTCGATCTGCGCCACCAGGATTTCGTCGATACCGTCCACGGTAACCTGCCAGCGAGCGGTAGCAGCCGCGTCCGAAGGCGCATTCGTACGCAGGACGATCAACGAGATCGATGGCAGCTCGGCAACGATGGGATCCGCCTGGAGGAATGCGTCATAAACAACGCGGGACAGCGCGACCGCGCCTCCGCGGCGTGCGGCATCATCACGCAGGACGCGCTCCTGCGCGGCGGCCGCGTACCGTTTGTTGTCCATCGTCCGCGCCGTAGATCCGGAGATCGCGCGCCAGTGATAGAGCACTTGGGGAATATGGCGAATCTGGCGTGCGAGGATACGATCGGCGCAGCGCAGCAACACGTCCCAATCCTGCGCGCCTTCGACACCTTCGCGAAAGCCCCCGACCGCTCGCAACAGCGCGGTTCGGTAAACGCCAAGATGGCTCACGAAGTTCTGCGAGCGCGCCAGCGCAGGGTTCCAATCAGGCTTGAAGTACGGCTCGAAGCGAGTCCCGGCCTCGTCGATCTTGTCCTCGTCGGAGTAGAGAATCTCGACTGCGGGGTCTTCGACAAGCGCGAGCGCAACTTCCGCCAGAGCATGCGGGGGAAGGACGTCGTCGTGATCGAGTAACGCGACGTACGGTGCCGTCGCCAGCGCGAGCGCAGAGTTCGACGCTGCAGAGATATGGCCATTTTCGGTTCGAGACACGACGCGAATGCGCTCGTCTCGAGACGCATAAAGCGCGAGCACCGCTTGACTCTCGCCGGAAGACGATGCGTCGTCCGCGATGCAAAGCTCCCAATTGGAATAAGTCTGCGCCAGCACGCTGTCGATGCACGCAGCGAGCCAGCGCGGAGGCGCATTGTAGGTCGGCATCGCGATGGCCAGACGCGGCGCGTCGCTTCTCGCGGCGACGGCGACTCGTGCACCGGCCCGCGTCGCATCGATTCGCGCTTCTTGGCCTGCGATCCAGGCCGGGTATAGCTCGGTGCTCGTCATAGCCCGGATCGCGCGGTCCGCCAGCCGCAGGTTGTTCCGTGCGGCCGAGATGTCAGGGCGCAATGCGCACGCGGCAGCAATCAATTCCCGCGCACGGGCGAATTCGTGCTGCTGCAAATGCACAACGCCGAGCATGTGGAGCGCGTCAAAATTTTTCGGGTCACGAGACAACGCGCGTTCATACATCGCACGTGCCTCGCCGAAGCGGCCCTGCTCCTGAGCGGTGAGCGCCGCTGCCAGCAAAGTGGCGAGGGCATCGTCGCGAAGCAGCGTCACGCTGGCAAGCGCGCCATGGCACTCCTTGTAGCGCCGCCCACTGCCACAGGGACACGGAGCATTCCGCGACGTCGGTGCGACGAACGTCGCGCTCATGCCCGCGACTCGTGCTTTCTCTGCGGAAGATACCCCGACAGCCCGGTGTTCCGAATGAATGACAAGAGATCGGCGCGCGAATCGGAATCGAGCCACGGGTGCACATCGATACGAGCAAAGAATCGCTGCAGCACTTCGTCGCCCTCGAGACGTCCCAGCAGCCGGCGATCCGCGAACGTGTTGGCGTCGTGCAGTCGATATGCGTACAGCGGCTCGCGCACAAACGCAAACCGCGTTGCGTACGTCGCGGCCAGCAGGAAATCCCAGTCGTGACAGATAACGAACGGCGCAAAACCGCCGATCGCCCCGACGAGTGTGCGACGACACACGAGATTGCCCGTTGACGTCGCAACATTGTGCAGCATTAGCGGCCTTAACAGATCCTCCATTGCCGCTGCGGCGTCGATGCGCGCGCGCAATTCCGACGCATACGTGCCCAACGCCGGCGCATCGTCATCGTCAATCAGCTGGACGTCGGAAAATGCAAGCTCGACGCCGGTTCCGAGGGCGGCGGTCAACCGTGCCAGCCGCTCGGGCATATAACAATCATCGGAATTGATGAACGCCAGCACGTCTCCTTCGGCGAGGGCGATGCCATGATTTAGCGCCTCGTGTGCGCCGGCGTTTGCCTGTCGCACAAGCGTCACAGCGAAAGGTGCGCGACGCCCAAACGCAGCGACGATCGCAGCGCTGTCGTCGCTCGAGCCATCGTCAACGGCTACGAGCTCGTTCGGCCGGCGCGTCTGCGCGAGCAGCGAGCCCAATGCGCGTTCGAGAAATCGCGCATGGTTGTAGATCGGCATCACCACGGAAACCTGAACCGCGTCGCGATGGCGGATCGAACCCCAGCGCTCGATCGCGAGTGCACTCGACTGCGCCAAGGCCGTGACGTCAGCCACCATCCGAGTCAGCGACGGACGCGTAGCCTTCTCTTGAAACTCGACCCGTCGCGCCGTGCGGACCGCCTGGAGATAGCGGCGACCATGGCGCGCGTCAGGCTCGAGATGATTGCCTTCCGCCCACTCATTCCAGGCATTGACGAATACGAGGCGTTCATCGCCGTGATGTCGCAGCATCGTCTGCCGCACGATGCGCTCGAGCCAGACACCGAACACTTCAGGCGATGAATCCGCGACGATCATCGCGTCGTCCTGGCGGCGCGGGGTGTTGTCCCACATGGGAGTCGCGCCGCGAAACTGTGGAAACGGGGGGCGCGGCAGCATCAGGTAGTGGGCGACGAGGTTTCGATAATCGAACACCATCCCGCGAAAGCGCGGATTCGTGAACACCGTCCGCGATGTAAGATTTTCTGCCGCGTGGCCGATCGGTGGAAACTCGATCGCGGCGTCGAATCCCGATCGCGTCGGATCATCCTCCGGGTGCCATTGCACCGCGCACAGATATGGATCACCGGTGCCCGCCGCCAACGATGTCGCCCGCCAGATCTCGACCGCCGCCCGTACGTTGGGGATATCGCCGATCCTGTACACGACGAGCAACGGCCTGCCGTCAATGCGCACGTATCGCGGATCGCGGAATAGCGGTAACAAGTCGGTGATGAATGCCCGTGCGTCGTCGCGATCGTAACGCTGGGCCATGAGGATCTCGTCGTCGCGGCCATCCCATCGCCGGGTCCAGTTTTCATTCGCCCAGCAGACGCAAAATGGAAAATCGGGCTGTCCGCTTTCGAGGACCGCATTAAGCGGGCTCTCGAGCAGGCGCCGTCCGGCAAACCAGTAATAGTAGTAGCAGAACGCATCGATCCCATGTGTTCTGGCGAGCGCCGCCTGAGCGATGCGAACGTCTGGATCCGTGAGATCGTAATAGCCGAGATCTGCAGGAACGTGCGGCTGCCAATGACCCGAGAAGTTCGGAAACGCTTTTCGTACGTTAGTCCACTCCGTGAAGCCCTCGCCCCACCACGCGTCGTTTTCGCGAATCCGGTGATATTGCGGTAGATAGAATGCGATCACTCGCGCCAGGCGATCGTGGCCAGTCGAATCTGGACAGGACATGCGCGCCGCGAACTTGGCCGCCTCTTGTGCGAGCTCATCGACAACGAAGCGTCGCTCGAGCGCCGCCTGCACGAGCCGCCGGTTGAAGCGCGCCGCCGACGCCGAAGGGTCGACGGCTAGCGCGCGGTCGATCAACCCGCCAGCAATCTCGAATTCGCCCCGCTGGAAATGCGCGACGCCCTGCATGTGCAGCGCATTGAAATTTCGGGGATCGACGGCGAGCGCTTGATCGTAAGCAGCAATCGCGTCGGCGAGCCTGCCATCGCGTTGCGCCGCAAGTGCTCGGGCGAGCGTGCTTGCGACCTGCTCCTGGTCCGTCGAGGCCGATGCGGAAAGCGCGCCGTGACAGTCTTTGAACCGGCGGCCGCTGCCACAAGGGCACGACGCATTGCGTGAGACCACGGGCTGCAATTGAAGATGTTCGAAGGACTCAGTGTGAACCGGACGTGAAGTTCTCAAACCGCGTGTATTCGCCGCGGAACGTGAGCGTCACTTTTCCGGTCGGACCGTTGCGCTGCTTGCTGATCAGGATCTCGGCAGTTCCCTTGTCCGGTGAATCGGGTTTGTAGACTTCGTCGCGATAAATGAACAGGATGACGTCAGCGTCCTGCTCCAGCGCGCCCGATTCACGTAGATCGGACATCACGGGCCGCTTGTCGGGGCGTTGCTCCAACGACCGATTGAGCTGCGATAGCGCAACGACGGGAACCTGCAACTCCTTGGCGAGCGATTTCATCGCGCGCGAAATTTCGGAAAGCTCCGTCGCGCGATTTTCGCCTTGCGTCGAGGCCTGCATCAGTTGCAGATAATCGACGATCACCAGTCCGAGCTTGCCGTACTGCCGCATCAATCGACGTGCCCGCGAGCGAACTTCGATCGCATTGAGCGCGGGCGTCTCGTCGATGAGGATCGGCGCTTCGTTCAAGCGCCCAAGCGCAGCAGACAGCTTGTCCCAATCTTCGGCGACCAGCCTTCCGGTGCGCAACTTGTGCTGATCGAGACGCCCCACCGACCCGATCATCCGCAGCGCGAGTTGCGACGCGCCCATTTCCATCGAAAAAACCGCAACCGGCATACCGGTGTCGAGCGCGACGTTCTCGCCGATGTTGAGCGCAAGAGAGGTCTTACCCATCGACGGTCGACCGGCCACGATGATGAGATCGCCAGGTTGAAATCCCGACGTCATCCGATCGAGATCGACGAACCCCGTTGGAACGCCGGTGACGTCCGACGGATTGTCGCGGTTGTATAGCGTTTCGATCCGATCGACGACGCTCGCAAGCAGCTTGCCGATCTCGTGGAAATTCTGTGCGCCGCGCGAGCCCTGCTCCGCGATGTGCAAAACCTTCGCTTCGGCTTCGTCCAAAACCATCTTGGCGCTGCGACCAAGCGGGTTGTAGGCGGTATCCGCGATTTCTCCGGCGGTCGCTGCGAGCTGGCGCAGGATCGACCGGTCACGCACGATCTGCGCGTAATGGCGGATGTTGGCCGCAGTCGGAACGTTCTGTACCAACGCGCCGAGATATGCGAGCCCGCCGACGTAGTCGAGCTTCTGCGCCGACGACAACGATTCGGCGAGCGTCACGACGTCCGCCGGTTTGCCGTTGGCAATCAGCTGCATCACATGGCGGTAGATGACGCGATGCGCGTCGGTATAGAAATCGTCCGCGGCCGCAACGTCGCCGACGCGATCGGCGGCATCGTTGTCGAGCAGGAGACCGCCCAACACCGATTGCTCCGCCTCCAACGAATGTGGAGGCAGCTTCAGCGCATCGAGTTGCGGATCGTCGGGCATCGATCAGTAGGCCGCAATTCTAACAGCCGAAGCGAGATTAGATCGAACGAAAAACGTCGCCAATAGACCGTTCGTCCAACGTTCGCAGCAAACAAAAAGCCCCGCCGACTTCGCGGGGCTTTTTTCGCGCGGTGCGTGAAACGCGTCAGCCGACGACGGACTCGCCCCGCACCGAAACGTTGATATGCGCAACGACGTCGGTATGGAGCGCAACAGTCAAAGGATAATCGCCGACCTGCTTGAGCGGGCCGGCGGGCATCCGGATCATCGAGCGCTCGATTTCCACGCCTTGCGCCTTGAGCGCGTCGACGATATCGATGTTCGTCACCGATCCGAACAGACGGCCGTCGACCCCGGCCTTTTGCGTCACTTGGATCGCCATGCCCTCGAGCCGTTCGGCTAGCGCTTGCGCGGCGGCGAGTTTATCGGTCGCAGCTTTTTCAAGTTCGGCGCGCTTTTCTTCGATCGCCTTCAAGTTGTCGGCAGTTGCGCGCTTCGCCTTGCCTTGCGGTATCAGGTAATTGCGCGCATAGCCCTCTTTCACTTTGACGACGTCGCCCAAATCGCCGACGTTGGCAATCTTCTCCAGCAGAATGATTTGCATCGCGCGCTCCGTCAATGCAAGTCGGTGTACGGCAAGAGCGCGAGATAGCGCGCGCGCTTGATCGCCGTCGACAGCTGGCGTTGGTAGTGGGCCTTCGTGCCGGTGATCCGCGCCGGCATGATCTTGCCGTTCTCTTGAATGAAATCCTTCAGGACGTCGATGTCCTTGTAGTCGATTTCCTTCACCTTCTCGGCGGTAAAGCGACAGAACTTGCGGCGCTTGAACAGATTATTGCCGCGCTCGCGTTTCTTGCCATCCTTTCCTTTTCCCTTGCCTCTTCCAATAGGACGTGGCATGTCAGTTTTCCTCGTTCGTGAATCGTGTGATGTGCAGTGCGACGGCGTTGCCGGTTCGGTAGCGGCGCGCGAGAAATCCCTCGCAGCGAATCGCGCTGCCGACGGCCACGGCGCTCAAGTCTCGCGCCACGTCGCCGAACGCCACTGCGTGCAGCTCGCAGTCGACCTTGCGTTCGACGCCTGCCTCACGCTGCAGAGACCGATGGACGAGCGTACATTCCAGCGCGGCAACTCCAACAGGCGTATAGCGGAGGTCGGCGCGTTGCACGAGCGTCGCGGCAAATGTGAGGTGATTTTCAACGGCAGCGATGTTCAGCGTCGTCGCTTCAGCGGTCAAGCGAGGCCGGCAGGCACTGCGGACGTTTCGACCGCGACAGTCGAGGGCTCAACGGCCGGTCGCTCGCTACGTTCGCCGCGCTCGCCGGTCAGCGATCTCGATTTCTCTTCCTTCATCATCGGCGACGGCGTGACGACCGCTTCGGTCTTCGCGACGATCAGATGGCGCAGGACCGCGTCGTTGAACTTGAACGCATGCTCGAGCTCGGTCAGCGTATCGCCGCCGCACTCGATGTTCATCAACACGTAATGGGCCTTGTGGACCTTCTGGATCGGATAGGTCAGCTGACGCCGTCCCCAATCCTCCAGGCGATGAATTCGGCCGCCCTGGCCAGTCACCATCGTACGGTACCGATCGATCATCCCGGGCACTTGCTCGCTTTGATCGGGATGCACGATAAAAACGATTTCGTAATGACGCATGAGAGAGAACTCTCCTTTCGGTCGTATGGACGTTTCTCCGGAACATCCGAAGATTTGTCCAATTCGGCCTCCCCATCTGCGCTGGGTGAGGCAAGGAAACCGAAGATTATAAGCGGATTCGCTTTTCCGATCAAGGCGCTAGATCGAAAAGCAGAGTCCTGGTCCGCTGTGGCGGGCGGGCGAATCTTTTTGCGCCGCGGGTTGTCACTCTCTGAACGGGGTTGCAAGCCAAATTTCGCGAGGAGTTGCCCATGCAAATCGGCTGGCTGCGCATTCTGAGCGTTCTCTTTGCCGCACTCGCGCTGATCTTCAGCGGCTCGCATTTGCTCGAGCTTCCGCACAAGATAGGCCTCCCTGCCTCTGATTATCTGACCGTTCAGCAGCTCTACCGCGGGTGGCAGTTTGCGGGGCTCGTCGTTGTCGGCGCGGTCGTTTCCATCGCAGCGCTGGCCTATTCGGTCCGCCATGATCGACGCGTTTTCGTACCGACGATCATTGCGCTCCTCTGCGTATTGGGGACGCAGGTTCTATTCTGGATGTTCAACTTTCCGGCGAATCAGGCAACCGACAACTGGGCAACGCTGCCGGCCGATTGGGAAGCGCTTCGCCTGCGTTGGGAATTCGCTCACGCAGCGAGCGCACTGCTCAATCTCGGTGCGCTGTTTGCGTTGTTGATCGCAGTGCTGGTACCTACTCGCGAACATACCGCGGGCGATACGACGTCGACGGGCGCGATGAAACCGCGCCGTCGGCTGGAACTGCAGGAGGTCGAACGATGATCAGGAAACTCTCATCCGGCGGATACCGTCTCTATTCGCGCAAGATCAATCCATCAACGGGCAAACGACGTAATCTCGGAACGTTTCGCACGCGCGAGGAAGCGGAGGCGCACGAGCGCGCCGTGCAATATTTCAAGCGTCATTGACGTCACATGAGGTCACTCGACCTTGATGTTGGCGTCTTTCACGACTTTCGCCCACTTCGCTGTCTCGGTACGGATGAACGTGCCGAATTCCTCGGGCGTGTTGGTGCGCACGTCGGCGCCCTGCTTGCCGAGGCGATCGCGCATGTCAGGCGCGTTTACGATGCGCAGTATCTCGCTATTCAGGCGCGTAACGATTTCACGTGGCGTGCCAGCCGGCGCGACGACGCCTTGCCATGAACCGGACTCGAAGCCGGAGACACCCGACTCTGCAATGGTCGGCACATCGGGAATCGCGCTCATCCGCTTGGCGCTCGATACGGCGAGGAGCTTGAGTTTCCCTCCCTGCACCAGCGGATAGGTGGCGAGCATGCCGTTCAACGTGACGTCGGCTTGCCCGCCCGCAACGTCGGCAATCGCCTGAGCGCCGCCCTTGTACGGAATGTAAGTCCAATCAACACCTGTCCGCATCGCGAAATCGACACCTGCGAGATGGGGTGCGCCGCCTACGCCCGATATCGCGAAATTGAGCTTCCCCGGCTTCGATTTCGCGAGTTCCACGAGCTCCTTCACCGAAGCCACCGGTACCGACGGATGCACGACCAGAATATGCGGTGAATAGGCAACCATCGTGACCGGCGCAAAATCCTTGACGGGATCAAACGGAAGCGTTGGATAGACGCTCGGGCTGATGACGAGCGCACCGATGTCGGCGAGGAGCAACGTGTGACCGTCGGGAGGCGCCTTCGCAACGAGGTCGGCGCCGACGTTGCCGTTGGCGCCTGGCTTGTTCTCGACGAGCACCGGTTGCCCGAGCGTCTCCGACAAGCGCTGTCCGATTGTGCGCGCAAGAATGTCGGACGTTCCGCCCGCCGGATAGGGAACGATGATGCGGATCGGCTTCGATGGATAGCTTTGTCCAAACGTGGGCGCCGAAACGGCACAAACTGCGGCAATCAGCACTGCGTTGATGATGCGAAGCATCGCCACCTCCATTGGAATGGGCTCTAATGAACTGCCGCGATCGTTCGCGGTCTGCCCGATTTACACGATCGATGCGATCATAGCGGATGACCAGCGCTTCGATGCAATGCGGACGCTTGATTTTCTACGCAGCGTTAGCGTCAACGGCTGCGTGCGCATCGATCGCGCCCGCATCGAGCGCCGACGATAGCGTCGCCATTGTCGGCGCAACGGTCATCCATCCCGAGCGCGACGGCGCGAAGGCGAGCGAGCCGAACAGCACGATCGTCATTTCAGGGCGCCGCATTGTTGCCGTCGGACCGTCTTCGAGCGTTGCGGTACCGCCCAAGACCACCGTGATCGACGCGCGCGGCAAATGGGTCATCCCGGGACTCGTAGACGGACACGTCCACTTCTTTCAATCCGGCAACCTCTACACACGGCCCGACGTTGCGGACCTCACGCGCGCGGTGCCCTACGCGAAGGAAGTCGCGCGCAATCAATCGCGCCTCCCCGCCACCTTCAAAGTATGGCTCGCAAGCGGCGTCACCAGCGTCATCGACATCGGCGGGCCGTTCTGGAACTTCGAGATGCGCGACGCCGCGGAGCGAATATCGGAGGCGCCACGCGTAGCCGTCGCAGGACCGTTGATTTCGATGATCGCCGATCCGAAGCTCGACCTCGGCGATCCGCCGATCATCGAGATCACGTCGCCTGACGCGGCGCGCGACTTGGTGCGGCGCGAGCTGGCACGCAAGCCCGACTACATCAAGGTATGGTTCATTCATCGTGCGGGCGAGGACTTGGCGGCGCAGGAAAGCATCGTTCGCGCAACGGCCGATGAAGCCCATCGTGCCGGCGTTGCATTGGCGGTGCACGCAACCGAATTGATCGTCGCCAAAGCGTCGCTTCGTGCGGGCGCCGACTACTTGGTCCACTCGGTGATGGACGTCCCGATCGACGAGGAATTCATCGCGCTGGCGAAAAAAAATCGCGTCCTGTACTGCCCGACGCTGTTCGTCATCCCTGGATATCAATACGCACTGTCGAATACATGGCAGCCGACGGCGGCTGAGCTCCGTCTCGCCGATCCGCAAATCGTCGCGGCGATGGGCGATCTCGCGCGTATTCCGAGCGATCTCGTTCCCGCAAGCGTCGCGCGACGGATCGCGGAGCCCGGTAAGATCGCGCCGCCTGACGTCGCGATGCGGAACCTTCAGTCCGTCGCGAATGCAGGCATTACGATCGTCATGGGTACCGATGCAGGCAACATCGGCACGTTGCACGGCCCTTCGGTATTTCGCGAGATGGCGTTGATGCAGCAGGCCGGGCTCGCGCCGCTTCAGGTCCTCCGCTCCGCGACCGTCAACGGCGCACGCGCGATGCACCGTGAGAGCGAGATCGGCATGATCGCGCCCGGTCGATTGGCCGATCTCGTGGTGCTCGACGCCGACCCGACGACAAGGATCGACAATGCGAGTCGCGTGTACCGAGTTCTCAAGGACGGACGCGTGTACGATCCTGATGAACTGATTCGATCCGTCCGATGATGTGTTGGTTAGCGGAGAGAACGTTATGAGAGTAGGAGTGCTTGGATCGGGCGTTGTGGGCCGCACGCTTGCGGATGGCTTTTCGCGCCACGGTCAGGAAACGATGCTCGGCACGCGCAACACCGCCAAGCTCGCCGATTGGCAAAAGGAACACCCATCGACCCAGCTCGGCAGCTTCTCGGACGCCGCGCGATTCGGTGAGATCGTCGTGTTGTCGGTAAAAGGTTCAGCGGCCTTCGACGTGCTGCGCGCGGCGGGGGTGGACAATCTTTCCGGCAAACCGGTGATCGATACGACGAATCCGATTGCCGACGCACCGCCGGTCGACAGCGTGTTGCGCTTTTTCACGAACTTCGACGAGTCACTGCTGGAGCGATTGCAGCGCGAGTACAGCGACGCGCGCTTCGTTAAGGCGTTCAACTCAGTCGGTGCCGCGCGGATGGTCAATCCGCACTACAAGGACGGCATGCCGACGATGTTTATCTGCGGCAACGATGCCGCGGCGAAAAAAACGGTTGCCGGCATTCTGGTCGAATTCGGCTGGGACGTGGCCGACATGGGAAGCGCGCAAGCCGCGCGCGCGATCGAGCCGCTCTGCATGCTGTGGTGCATACTCGGCTTGCGCGACAATGAATGGACGCACGCATTCAAGCTGTTGCACTAACGGATCGACTCTCCAACGCACGTTCCAGCACGCGTATGACGTGCAATGCCTCGCGCTGTTTCGAACCGCGCGTCCCGTCCGCGATTTGATGCCGACAGCTGGTGCCGTCGGCGACGATCAATGTGTCCTGCGGCGCCGCCCGCACGGCGGGTAAAAGCGATAACTCGGCCATTCGCATCGATACGTCGTAGTGCGACGCATCGAGTCCAAAGCTGCCCGCCATCCCGCAGCAGCTCGATTCGATGATTTGGACATCCAATTCGGGGACCAACGCCAGCACGTGTTTGACCGCCGTCATCGCATCGAATGCTTTTTGATGACAATGGCCATGCAGCAATGCTCTCTTTTCGTGAAGTCGACGAAGCACGCCCCCAAGCCGGCGGCTCGGCTCCTCCCGCGCGAGGAATTCCTCGATCAGCAATGCAATTCTCGACAGACGAATCGCGCCGTCGCCGAGGCCCATCACCAGATATTCATCGCGGAGCGAAAAGAGGCACGCGGGCTCGAGGCCTACGATCGGCGTGCCGCGCAGAACGAACGGGGCGAGCGCAGCCACCATACGTCGCGCTTCACGTTTCGCCTTATCGACCATTCCGGCGGCAAGATAGGTCCGGCCGCAACACAGCGGGCGGGAGCGCTGACGATCCGACAAGGCTGCACGCGCGACATGAGCACGGTAGCCCGCGGCGCGAAGCACCCGAAGCGCCGCATGCGCATTCTCGGGCTCGAAATAATTTGTGAACGTGTCGACGAACAGCACGACCTCGGCATCGTTCGCATTCGCATGCCGAGCATCGTCGTGGGCCTGCAGGAATGTGTCGCGGCGCCATCGCGGCAGCGAACGCTGAGGCGCAATTCCCAGCCACCGCGCGCCAAGCGCCGCCGCGCCCGGTAATCGATCGCGAAGGTTGACGAGCCAATGAACTCGCGCCGCCCACGGCGCCCACTGCGGCAGACTGGCAATCAACCGTTCCCTCCCGGCGAGTCCGTGCACCCGCTGGCGATGGTGCAGCACTTCGATCTTCATCTTCGCCATGTCTACCCCGGTCGGACATTCGCGCCGACAGCCTTTGCAGCTCACGCACAGGTCAAGCGCATCGCGCACGGCATCCGATGCGAGGGCCTCTGCGCCGAGCTGTCCCGACAGCGCCAGCCGCAGCGTGTTCGCGCGGCCCCGGGTCAAGTGTTGCTCGTCTCTTGTCGCACGAAAGCTCGGGCACATCGTGCCGGCGTCGAACTTGCGGCAATGGCCGTTGTTGTTGCACATCTCGACGGCCTTGCCGAACCCGTGAGCAGGGTCGCCGCCGGTGCCGGGTGCCGTCAGCATGTCAGCGACGGGATCGTTGTGTACGTCCCACGCCGACCAATCGAGCGCCGGTTTGAATGGCAGCGTTCGATAGTTCGGCGGATAACGAAAAAGCGCTGCATCGTCCATGCGACTGGCGCGAACGATCTTGCCGGGGTTCATCAATCCCTCGGGATCGAACGCATCCTTGATCTCTTCGAATGCGCGCGTGAGCTTCGGCCCGAACTGCCACGCGACCCATTCGCTGCGCACAAGGCCGTCGCCGTGCTCGCCCGAATACGCGCCCTTGTATTCGCGGACAACCGCGCTTGCTTCTTCGGCGATCGCGCGCATCTTTGCCGCGCCATCGCGGCGCATGTCGAGGATCGGCCGAACATGCAGCGTGCCAACCGACGCGTGCGCGTACCAAGTGCCGCGCGTGCCATGCTTTGCAAAAATCTGCGTCAGTCGCTCGACATAGTCGGCAAGGTGGTGCAGCGGCACCGCGCAATCCTCGATGAACGACACCGGCTTGCCGTCGCCGCGCATGCTCATCATGATGTTGAGACCGGCCTTGCGAACGTCCCACAGCGCTTTCTGCGGTGACGCGTCGACCATCCGCACGACGCGATCAGGCAATCCTAGATCCGACAGCAATTCGACAAGCTGGGCGAGCTTCGCGACCAAATCTTGGCCCGCCTCGCCGATGAATTCGACGAGCAGGATCGCGTCCGGCTCGTCGATCAACGCCGCGTCGATCGTTGCGCGAAACGCCGGGTTGCCGCGCGCGAGCTCGATCATCGTGCGATCGACGAGCTCGACCGCCGATGGCCCGAGCGTGATGATGTGCTGCGCGCATTCCATCGCGCGATAAAGTGTCGGAAAGCTGACGACGCCGAGAACGCGATGCGCCGGCAGCGGCGCGAGCTTCAATGCAAGCGAGCGCGTCCACGCCAGCGTGCCTTCGCTGCCGACCAATAGATGCGCCCAGTTGACGCTGCCATCGGCTGTATACGGATGATCGCTTTGCGGCTCGAAGACGTCGATGTTGTAGCCGCCCACGCGCCGCATCACTTTCGGAACGCGTGCTCTGATCTCATCGCGCTCCCGCTCGCCAATATCACGCAATCGATTGAGTAGATCGCGGACCCGCGGCGCCGCGGTATCGGTGTCGTTTGCGGGTCCAAAACGCGCTTCGGTGCCATCGATCAGCAACGCATCGATCGCGGCGACGTTGTGCACCATGTTGCCGTAGCGGATCGACCGGGAGCCGCAAGAGTTGTTACCGGCCATCCCGCCTAGCGTCGCTTGCGCGGACGTGCTGACATCGACAGGGAACCACACACCGTGCGCCTTGAGACGCGCATTCAGCGTGTCGAGAACGACGCCGGGCCCGACGTCGATCGTCATCGCGTCGCGATCGATCTCGCCGATCCAGTCGAGATGTTTGGTGTGATCGATGACGAGCGCAGCGCCGACCGTCTGCCCGCACTGCGAGCTGCCCGCGCCCCGCGGCAATACCGGTATGCGGAGCGCACGACATACGTCAAACGCTGCGCGCACGTCTTCATGCGTACGCGGCACGAGCACGCCGAGGGGCTGTACTTGATAGATCGATGCATCGGTGGCGTAGCGTCCGCGCGACGCGGCATCGAACATCAGCTCGCCTTCGACGGCACGCGCAAGCCGCTGCGCCAAATCGCTGCCTGAGCGATTGGCGTGAAAGACCAGCGGCTGTGAAATCGGTGCGTTCACGGCGCTTCGAGCGTTTCGAGTACGGCCTCCGCCTTCTTCATCAGATGCGCGCGGAGTATCGCCGCGAGCCTTGCGCCGTCGCGCGCCTCGAGCGCGTCCACCATCTCGGTGTGCTCGCGCGCGGCCTTGTTCCATTTTTCCCGATCGAAATTCGAGCGGAATCGCAGGTTCTGAATGCGAAGGTTGAGCGTCACGTACACCTGCGTCAGCAGCCGGTTGCCCGCGGCGCGATTGATGCGATCGTGAATCGCGCGGTTCAGCCGGTAGTAGCCCGGTAGATCGTTCCGCGCATGCGACGCGAGCATCTCGAACGTCAGCGCCTTGATTTCGGAAAGCGCATCCGCTGTGATGTGGCGGCACGCGAGCTCGCCCGACAATGCTTCGAGGCCGCTCATCACCTCGAAACTGTCGCGGATGTCTTGCTCCGACAGGCTCACGACTTGCGCGCCACGGTTCGGCGTGAGCTCGATCAATCCATCAGCGGCGAGCAATCGAAATGCCTCGCGAAGCGGCGTACGCGATACGCCCAACCGAACGCCGAGCGTGCGTTCATTCAAACGCGTGCCGGCTGCGAGCTCGCCCTCGGTGATCATCTGGCGGAGCTGCTCGGCGATCGTCGAGGGCAGCGTCGTGCGTTCAGACGCTGAGGCGCCCGTCCGCGTAGCCATGTGATCGATCGACCGCGGAGATTCGCGAATATCGCTCATTGGTATACCATAGTCATTGGACATTATAACCGGTAGCTCATGTATAAACGACTTGCGTCCGCGAGACAAACACCGGTACGATCCACACTTGTATACCAAATTCGACGGCGCACGAACCTAAGTTTCGGAGAAGCTGACGCATGATCACGTTTGATCGTCACCCTTCAGGGCGTCACTTCCTACAGATTCCAGGCCCGACAAACGTGCCCGATCGCGTCCTACGGGCGATCGACAACGCGACGATCGATCACCGCGGTCCCGAATTCGCGATACTCGGCAAGAACGTGCTTGCCGGAATGAAGCGCGTATTCAAGACGCAGGGCGATGTCGTCATCTACCCCGCGTCCGGAACCGGGGCATGGGAAGCCGCGCTCGTCAATACGCTGTCGCCCGGCGATCACGTATTGATGGCGGAGACCGGACATTTCGCGACGCTATGGAAGCGGCTCGCCGAGCGACTTGGTCTCGTCGTTCGGTTCCTTCCCGGCGACTGGCGCCACGGCGCGAATTCAGCGTCGATCGACGCGGAGGTTGCCGCCGATAGCGGCCATACGATCAAGGCGGTCTGCGTCGTGCACAACGAGACGTCGACCGGCGTCGTCAGCAACGTACCCGCCGTTCGTGCAGCGATCGATCGTGCGGACCATCCCGCGCTTTTCATGGTCGACACGATTTCCTCGCTCGGGTCGATCGACTACTGTCATGACGAGTGGCGCGTCGACGTAACGGTCGGCGGCTCGCAGAAAGGATTGATGCTGCCGCCCGGCCTGTCGTTCAACGCGATCAGCGCGAAGGCGCTTGCGGCTTCGAAGAGCGCGAAATTGCCGCGGTCGTATTGGGATTGGAACGAGATGCTCGCCGTCAATGCAAGCGGCTATTTCCCGTACACCCCGGCGACCAACCTGCTCTACGGATTGCACGAAGCGTTGGAGATGTTGTTCGCCGAAGGACTCGACGCCGTATTCGCCCGGCATGCACGTCTTGCCGAAGCAACGCGACGCGCGGTACGCGGTTGGGGGCTTGATATCCTATGCGCGGATCCCGCCGAATACAGCGCGTCGCTCACGGCGATCGTGATGCCCGATGGACACAACGCTGACGCACTTCGTAGCGTCATTCTCGATCGCTTCGACCTGTCGCTCGGGCAGGGTCTCGGCAAGATGAGCGGCAAGATTTTTCGGATCGGACATCTCGGTTGGTTCAACGAGCTGATGCTGTGCGGTACGCTGTGCGGCGTCGAAATGGGGCTCGCTCAGTGCGAAGTGCCGCATAAAAGGAACGGCGTACGCGAGGCGCTCGAATTCCTGCGGGAAAGTGGCGGCGACAAGAGCGCAAAGGTCCAGCGCCAAGCCGCGTAAAGGATTGGACCGCGGGAGGCTGCAGGCCCCCGCTAGGTGAATAATCCGTTGGACATAGGAGGAACAGGTATGAACAACTTCGTGAAAACGGCGGGCACGCTGGCGATCGCGTTGGCGAGCGCATCAACGGCCGCGTGGGAACCCACCAAGCCCATCGAAATCGTGGTTGCCGCAGGCGCCGGCGGGGCATCCGATCAGATGGCGCGCATGATGCAGGCCGCGATCCAGAAGAACAATCTGATGAAACAGCCGATGGTGGTCTCGCTCAAAGGCGGCGCGTCGGGCGCCGAAGCGCTGATGTACATGAAGGCCAGCGAAGGGGATCCCAACAAGGTTCTCATCGCGTATTCGCTGATCTACATGCTGCCGCTCGCGGCCAAGATTCCGTTCAATTGGCGCGACCTGACGCCGGTCTCCGTCATCGCAATGGACGAATTCGTGTTGTGGGATAACGTGACCCTGCCCTACAAATCCGTTAAAGAGTTCGTCGCAGCGGCCAAGGCTGCCGATCCACCGTTCAAGATGGGCGGCACCGGGTCGAAGCGCGAAGACCACGTTCTAACCGTCTTCATGGAAAAGAAGACCGGCGCCAAGTTCGCCTACCTGCCCTATAAATCGGGCGGCGAAGCCGCCACCCAGCTCGTCGGCAATCACACTGCGGCCAACGTCAACAATCCTTCCGAGAATCTCGAAGTCTGGCGCGCCGGACAGGTACGAGCGCTCTGCGTGTTCGACAAGGAACGAATTCCTTACAAGAGCAAGGTCACCGACACGCAGTCGTGGAACGACATTCCCACGTGCAAGGAAGAAGGGCTCGACATTCAATACCTGATGCTCCGCGCGATGTTCCTTCCGGGGAAGGTGACACCCGACCAGGCCGCGTTCTATGTCGACTTGTTCAAGAAGTTGACGCAGACCGCGGAATACAAGGACTACATGGAAAAGCAGGCGCTCAAGCCGGTATTTCTTACGGGCAAGGACATGCTGACGTTCCTCGAAGAGGATGACACGCTGAACAAGGGCCTCATGACCGAAGCTGGCTTCGTCGCTCAATAATAAAAAGAATTGGCTCAATGCCGATATCTGAAACCGAGATCGTCGTCGACGATCCGACTGCGCCGGCGGACAACTCGCCGGCGGCTGCGACCACTCGTACCGTCGAGGTGGTCGCGTACGTGCTGCTTCTGGCGTTTGCGATGCTCCTGGGCTTCGACAATTGGCGAAGCGGCATGGGATGGGCGAAGGATGGCCCGCAGAGCGGATATCTGCCGTTCTATCTCTGCGTCATTCTCGGCGGCGCCTCCCTGTACGGCGTGGGAGTCGCGTTACTGAGGCGCACCAAAGTTCGCGACACCTTCGTCACGCGCGACCAGCTGCGGCGAGTCATGCAGGTTTTTGTTCCGACCTTCCTCTTCGTCCTATTGGTGCAATGGCTTGGCATCTATGTCGCGAGCTTCCTGCTGGTCGCGGGCTTCATGTGGATGATCGGGCGCATTGCGCTGTGGAAGTCGTTGCTCACGAGCTTCCTGTTCGCGCTCGTCATGTTCTTGACGTTCGAAGTCGCGTTCGACGTCATCATGCCCAAGGGTCCGATCGAAGCGGCTCTCGGCTTCTAGCGTCGGATGTAATGGAAGCGCTGACACTCCTGCTGCATGGTTTCGCGGTCCTGCTGACATGGAAGACGTTGGCGCTGATGCTGATCGGCCTGTTACTCGGCATCTTCGTCGGCGTGCTGCCGGGATTGGGCGGGCCGAACGGTGTCGCGATCCTGTTGCCGCTTACGTTCACGATGGATCCGACCTCGGCGATCGTGATGCTTTCGTGCATCTATTGGGGTGCGCTGTTCGGTGGGGCGATCACCTCGATCCTCTTCAACATTCCGGGCGAGGCGTGGTCGGTGGCGACCACCTTCGACGGCTATCCGATGGCCCAGCAAGGGAAGGCCGCGGAAGCGCTCACGGCAGCGTTCACATCGTCATTCATCGGCGCACTGGTCGCAGTACTGCTGATCACGTTTCTTGCGCCGAGCATCGCGGGCTTTGCCTTGCGGTTCGGGCCGCCTGAATTCTTTGCGGTCTATTTGCTTACCTTCTGTTCTTTTGTCGGCCTCGGACGCGACCCCAAACACAACACGATCATCTCGATGGCGCTCGGCCTGCTGCTGGCCGCCGTCGGCATGGACACCGTTTCCGGTCAGTTGCGCATGACCTTCGGCTTTGAGCCGCTGTTGCGCGGCGTGAACTTTCTGGTCGCAGTCATCGGCCTATTCGGCATCAGCGAGATACTGCTGACGATGGAGGAACGGCTCGCGCTCCGCGGTCATGCCGCGGCGATCAGTCTGCGTGTTGTCCTGCGAGTGTGGAGGGAGCTGCCACGCTATTGGGTAACGCTGTTGCGCTCCTCCGCAATCGGCTGCTGGCTTGGCATTACGCCCGGTGGTGCGATCGCGGCCTCGTTCATGGGCTACAACTTGGCCAAGCGGTTCTCCAAAGATCCGGCGAGTTTCGGCAAGGGACGTATCGAGGGCGTGTTCGCGCCCGAGACGGCCGCGCATGCGTCGGGGACTTCCGCCCTGCTTCCGATGCTGGCCCTTGGGATTCCTGGATCAGGTACGGCGGCGATCTTGCTCGGCGGCCTGATGGTATGGGGTCTCAATCCCGGACCGTTGCTGTTCGTCGAGCACAAGGATTTCGTGTGGGGCCTCATCGCCTCGATGTATCTCGGCAACGTCGTCGGGCTTGTGATCGTGTTGAGCACGGTGCCGATCTTTGCCGCCATCTTGCGCATCCCTTTCGCCGCCGTCGCGCCGATGATCGTCGTGTCGTGCGCCATCGGCGCCTATGCGATCCAGAACGCCATGTTCGACGTCTGGCTCATGCTGCTGTTCGGTGTCGTCGGCTATGTATTCAAGAAGATCGGCATACCGCTCGCGCCGTTCACATTGGCTCTGGTGCTCGGCAACCGCAGCGAAGACGCTTTCCGACTGTCGATGATCGGTGCGGGCGGCGATTTGCGCGTGTTTTGGTCGAATGGACTTGTCGGCACGATCACCACGCTGGCCTTCATCCTGTTGTTCTGGCCGTTGATCGGCAAGATTTTTGAAAGCGCTGGACGCCTTTTGCGCCCGGTCAAGACCTGAGACTCGCATTCGGCATACTTCGCTGATGGATGCATTGATCGCCGTTGCGCGCGAAGGACCCATCGCAACGATCGTGCTGAACCGGCCGGAGAAGTTGAACGCGCTGACGAAGGCGATGTGGCGACTGCTGGGCGAAACGGTCACCGCGCTATCTGCCGATGACAGCCTGCGCTGCGTGATCATTCGCGGCGCGGGTGAAAAGGCATTCTCGCCGGGAAACGATATCGCTGAATTCGCAACCGAGCGCAGCAACAAGGCGCAAGCGATCGAGTACGGCGAAACGATGCACGCCACCGCACGCGCGCTCGCGGCTTGCCGCCACCCAATCGTCGCGCAAATCCACGGCATCTGCGTCGGCGGCGGCCTGGAGATCGCCGCGTTGTGCGATCTGCGCATATGCGGCGAATCGAGCCGCTTCGGCGCACCGATCAAGAGCCTCGGATTGGTGATGGCATATCCGGAAATGGCGCCGTTGGTAAAACTGGTCGGCTCGGCCGCGACGCTCGAAATCTTGCTCGAGGGGCGCATTTTCGATGCGCGCGAAGCGCTCGAGAAACGCCTCGTCACGCGCGTTGTGCCCGACAAAGACGTTGACAACGAAGTGCGCGCGACTGCGCAACGAATTGCTGACGGCGCGCCGCTCGTCGCGCGTTGGCATAAGAAATTCGTCCGTCGTCTTGCAGACCCGCGTCCGTTATCCGACACCGACTACGACGAATGCTTCGATTGCTTCGACACGGAAGACTTTCGCATCGGTTACGAAGCGTTTCTCGCAAAGCGTAAACCCACATTCGTCGGTAAGTGAATGAGTGACGCATCCCCACACAACAATCATACCGGCCCGCTTTCCGGTATGCGCGTCCTCGAGCTCGCGCAGATCATGGCGGGACCGACGTGCGGAATGCTGCTCGCCGATATGGGCGCCGACGTCATCAAAGTCGAAAAGCTGCCGGGCGGCGACGACGCGCGCGACTACCGCGAGCCGCGGATCAACGGCGTGTCGGCGCCGTTCCTCGTCCAGAATCGAAACAAGCGCGGGATCGCGCTTAATCTCAAGCATCCGCAAGGACGCGTGATTCTGCTGCGCCTCGTTCGCGACGTCGATGTGCTGACCGAAAATTATCGGCGCGGCACGATGGAGAAGCTGGGCGCGGGCTACGACGTACTGGCGCGTGTGAATCCACGGCTAATTTACTGCGCCGTTTCAGGTTATGGCCGCGAAGGTCCATGGGCCGACAAAGGCGGCTTCGATCTGATCGCACAAGGTTTCGCCGGTTTGATGTCGATCACCGGCGAGCCGGGCGGTCCGCCGGTGAAAAGCGGCAGCCCGGTTGCCGACATCAATGCCGGATTGCTTGCGACGATCGGCATACTCGCCGCGTACGCCCATGCGCAGAGGACTGGTCGCGGCCAGTTCGTCGATACATCGCTGATGGAAGCGGCCCTCCAGCAGACGTACTGGCACGCCGCGTTCCACTTTGCCCTTGGACGATCGCCGAAACCAAGCGGTTCGGCGCACGTGCTGACCGCGCCGTACCAAGCGTTCAAAACGCGCGATGGGTGGATCAATATCGGCGGCGCGAACCAGGCTAATTGGGAACGGATCGCCGATGTGCTCGGGCATCCCGAATGGCGCGACGATCCGCGCTTCGCGACGAATACGGCGCGGATGCAAAATATCGACGCGCTGGTATCGGTGATGAGCGACGTGCTGTCGACGCGAACGCGCGATGAATGGATCGCCGCTTTTGATTTGGCAGGCGTTCCGGTGGGGCCCGTGCATACGATCGGCGAAGCACTGACGCATCCGCAAACACTTGCGCGCGGAATGGTCGTCGATCTCGAGCATCCGGAAGCGGGTGCGACGAAGGCGTTGGGCTGCCCGATCCACTTCTCCGCCACACCGACGCAAATCACGCGCGCAGCGCCGCTCCTAGGCGAGCACACGCGGATCGTGCTCCGCGATTGCGGCTACAGCGACGGCGAGATCGACACGTTCATCGCCGAGCGCATCGTCGCGGAGCCGCAAGCGACGACGAGCCGCTGACGCGTCAGTGTTGTGACTTGCTGATCGTGCCGACGGCTTCGATTGACTGCGCAGCGGCTGCCGTCAGAACAGCGTCGCGCTCGCCCTTAGGCAACGCGGTAAGCGCCCGGACGCGCTCATAGAAACGAGGCAAGTCGTTGCCGGATTCGGCGAGCAGCACATGAAACGCCGGCACACGATCGGTATAGATCGCGATCGCGGCAAGGCTCGCATTGTTCGGATCCTGCGCGAACCAGCGATCGTAACCGGCAAGCCCCGGTTCGCCCGCCTTGACCCGCTCATAATCGGCCTTCATCGCCGCAAATGCGTCGAGCTTCGCTATTTGCTTTTCCTGATCGCTCGCGCTGCTTGCGTAAATCTCCACAAGCCGATCGCGCGCATTGCGCACGATACCGCGAAACGCCTCGCGGAGCTTCTGGTTGCGCGCCGCTTGCGCCTCGAGCACGGGATTTGGATTGGCGGCGAGCCAGCGCGCCACGCCGACCTCTTCGACGGCCGTCGCGAATGATTCGTTGAACACCGAATCATCTTTCACGTAGAGAACCTGGTGGGCCAGCTCGTGAAAAATCAGCCGCGCGACCTCGGTTTCGGGCCAGCGGACAAATGACGACAGCACTGGATCGTCGAACCAGCCGAGCGTCGAATAGGCCGGAACGCCGGAAACGTGGACGTCATCGCCGTTGGCGCGAAGCCGAGCCGCTTCAGCGCGCGCCTCTTCTTCGCGGAAGTAGCCGCGGTAATTGACGCATCCCGCGATGGGGAAGCACCACTGCCGCGGCGTGAGCGAAAGCGACGGCGCCGCGAACACGTTCCACAAAACGAATTGCCGGCCGAGATCTGTGTAGCGCGTATAGCTGCCGTTGTCCGGCAAGCCGAGCTCGCGACTTGCAAAGCTGCGGATCTCGCGTACCCGCTCGAGCCTCTTCGCGAGCGGCGCGTCGCCGCCCCCGATCACTTCCGGAATGGGGCGTGCGCGCGACAGCAGGTCCATTTGGCCCGCGGCACCCTGCCAATAAAAATCGACCGTATCGACGGCGCTACAGCCGGCGAGCAACGCCACACCGACGGCGACCGCCGGCTTTTTCAGCCGAGTCCATTTCGAAACGCTCATCACCAATACTCTCCCGACTTCCATTATCACGACTGGCCCAGGAAGCGGCGCAGTCGCGCAATGCCCTCTTCGATTTTCGCCTGACCGATTGTATAGGCGAAGCGCACATGAGCGTTTGCCCGATGGCGGCCGAAGTCGATCCCGGGCGTTATTGCAACGCCCGCGCCTTCGAGTACGTCGCGGCAAAATCGTTCACTGTCGGCACCAAATCGCGAGCAGTCGGCATAGACGAAGAAGCCGCCATCGGGCGTCACGGGGATGACGAAGCCCAGCTCGCGAAGCGCCGGAACCAGAAGATCGCGGCGCGCCCGAAATGCCTGCCGTCGCTCTTCGAGGATGGCAAGCGTATCGGGCCGGAAGCACGCCAGCGCGGCGCGCTGCGACGGCGTCGGCGGCGAGATATAGAGGTTTTGGGCGAGCTTTTCCAGGTCGCGAACATGGTGTTTCGGCGCAACGACCCAACCAAGACGCCAGCCGGTCATGTTGAAGTATTTGGAGAAGCTCGAGATCACGAATAAATCGTCGGCAAGATCCAGCGCGCTCTGCGGCGCGTGATCGTACGTAAGACCCAGATAAATCTCATCGACGATCAGCCGCCCGCCGAGTTGCGCGACAGTCGCGACGACGCGCCCCATTTCGTCGCGAAGGATGCTCGTGCCGGTCGGGTTCGACGGTGACGAAATGACGACCCCCACGCTTGCGGCTCTCGCCGCTGCGCTGCCCCCACGGGGGGCGTAGTTCGCGCCTTGGGACGGCCCGGCGGCGCGAACGTGAACGCCACGCGTGGCGGCCGACCAATTTTGTTCGATCAGCTCGGCGGTTAGTTGATAATTCGACGCGGGACCGACGGGAATGCCGACCGGCTCGCCTTCCAGTATGCGAACGAAATGGCGCGTGCAAGGGTAGCCCGGATCGGCGAGCAGAATGCGGTCATCGCGGTTCACGAGCAGCGCATTGACCAAAAGAAGCGCTGCGGACGATCCGGCCGTGACGATGATGCGCTCGGCGTCGACCACAACGCCATAGTGGTCGGCATAGTGCGTAGCGATTGCTTCGCGGAGCTCGGGAAGGCCGAGCGCCGACGTGTAATAGATGCCGCCTTCCGCGATCGCCTGTTGCGCCTCGGCGAGAACGGGTTCGGGCGTTGGAAAGTCCGGCTCGCCGATCTCCATGTGGATGACGGTGCGCCCCGCCGCCTCGAGCACGCGCGCGGCCGTCTGTACCTCCATGACGTGAAATGGCGCGATCTCGGCAACGCGAGCGGCCAATCGGGCGCGGGACTCCATCGAAAGTCGTAGAGGTGTGTTGATCCGTAAAGCGGTATCGTAACGCCCCTATGGAAACAACGGCGAAGAGGTTGCATCGGACGCGGACATTGATTGCCGCGCTCGTCGCGCCGGCGTTCGCCGGCATTGCAATACCGGCCACCGCGACGATCTATAAGTGTCAGGGCGACAACGGTGCGCCGATCTATCAGGATGAGCCGTGCCGCCCGGGCAAGGAGCTCCGCGATTTCGACAAGGACCCGCCGACCGTCTCAGTGCTGCCGCTAGGTCCCGCTACCGGAGCAACGACGCGTCAGGCACTGTCGCCAGCGCAATCGACGACCAAAACGAAATCCGGCGCGCGATCGAAGCCGTCGGCGCCAGTGGGCAAACCCTCGGAGCGCAAATTTCTGGCGCCAGGTATTAACGAGGGCGAAGTCGTGACCCGCATCGGTCCACCCGATATGAAAAGCGGCGGCAGCGGCCGCAAGATCGCGCGCTGGACGTATTTGCCCGTGCCGGAGGACGCTCACACGATCACGACGCTGACCTTCGAGCATGGCCGCCTGGTGGAGGTCGAGCGGAAAGTCGTCAAGTAGCTGGATGCGGATGCGCGTCCTTGTTCAACGCGTCCGCAAGGCGAGCGTCACTGTCGACGGAACAGTGACCGGCACGATAACGGATGGCATGCTCGTCTTCGTCGGCGTGACTGTCGGCGATTCGAGCGACGATCGCGACTGGCTTGTTCACAAGCTCATCAATCTGCGCATCTTCGACGATGACAATGGCGTCATGAATAAATCGATACGCGAAACGAACGGCAATATCCTTGCCGTCTCGCAATTCACGCTGTACGCGTCGACTAAGAAAGGTCAGCGGCCGTCGTGGTCGACGGCCGCACGGCCGGAGGTCGCACAACCGATATTCAACGCGTTCGTCGCAGCGCTATCGGTCGCGCTGGGCAAGCCCGTCGAGACGGGCCTGTTCGGTGCGCATATGCATGTCGCGCTCGTCAACGACGGTCCGGTGACGATCTGGCTCGATTCGCGTACACGGGAATAGTCGGTCCCATCGTGCGCTCGCGTTCGCGTTGCAACGGGCGTCGCAGCAACATCATGTCGACGCTGAACTTGCCCGGCCCGAATGCGTAGAGCAACAAGAAGCCGCCGAGTATCGTCACGTTCTTCATGAAGTTGATGTTGTTGGCCATCCGCGCGGCGCCTTCCATTGCCCAGAAGTTGTGGAAGATCGGCGTAATGACAATGAGGAACACGACGGTGGCAAGCGCTGCCCAGCGCGTTTTCCATCCAACGAGCACGGCGACACCGCCGACCAACTCGATCAGAATTGCGATCACTGCTGCGATTTCGGGCAGCGGCACGCCTTTGGCATCGATATGCTCTACCGTTGCACCAAAACCCAGCAGCTTGCCGAAGCCCGACGTAATGAACATTATTGACATTGCAATTCGTGCGATCAGCACTACACCATCCGCCGCGGCGGACTGTTGCGCATTCACATTCATGGTGCCTCTCTAAGTGACATCGATGTCGATTTATCCGCCGCCAACGCTTCGTCCGCGCATGGCGAGGCTGCCCGGTGAGGGCATGTTTATTCGATCGGAACCCGTCGGGCAAGTTCCGGACATCGAAACATACTTGTCGCGTTGGAATACCGGCGCCGGCAGTCTCGTTCACCTCTTGTCAACGCTGTATTTACCGGGTCCGAACGCGTAAAGGAGCAGGAAGCCGCCCAACATCGACACATTCTTCATGAACATGGCCTGATTCATCATTTGCTCTTCGCCCTGCATTGCCCAAAAGTTATGGAATATCGGCGAAATGACGATGAGGAAAACAGCGAGCGCCAGCGCGGCCCAGCGCGTCCTCCAACCCGCAACAATTGCGAGACCTCCGCCGAGCTCTATCACTGCCGCGATTGCGGCCGCAACTGCGGGAAGCGGCACATTCTTGTCCGCTATCATGCTGACGGTCCCGCCGAAGTCCGTCAGCTTCTCGACGCCGGACATGACGAATATCAGCGCGAGCGCTACGCGCCCAACAAGTGCCGCGCTGTCTTTTTGTCCGTTCATTCATGCGTCCCCGTTAAACAATCGCCGGATTGTGAATCTTGCTTACTTGATCTCCCGCGGTGTCGACACGGCGTTTGATCCGCCATCATAAGCCGCGCGTGTCGTCGGCGCGCGCCGCGCGACGAACGCATGCGTCACGACGCCCAATATCGCCAACGTCCATACGATGACCGGTCCCGTCGGCAAGTCGAACGACGTCGAGATGAGGAGACCAAGCAAATAGCCCGCGATTCCAATGGCCCAGGCCACCGGAATACGACGTGCCGCCAATTTCCGCGTCGCGAGCGGCGGCACGATTAGCGTCGCGAACACCAGATACACGCCGACGAGTTGCACGGATACCGTAACTGCGCATGCAAATAACAGATAGAAGCCGCTGCGGCCCAGTCGTTGTCCTATGCCGAACCACAACGCAAGAATCACGGCGTACACGAGAGCCGCCCAAACAAGCTGGCGCGTCTGCACCCATAGAATCTGTCCGACTAACAGATCGCGCAAATGCTCGCTGCCGTGAACGTTGCTTGCGAGCAGCAGGATGCCACCGGTCGCCGCGAGAACGAATACCACGCCGATGACCGCTTCCTGGACTTCGGGCCATCGACGTTCGGTCCATGTCAAGAGCAATGCGCCGGAGAGCGCGGCGACGAGTGCCGCGACCTGCACGGCAACGCCCTCATGCTCGAAGCCGAGATGGTCGGCGAGGAGCACGCCGCATCCGGCGATCTGTGCAATCGCGAGATCGATGAATACGATGCCGCGAGCGAGAACCTGCGTGCCGAGCGGCACGTGCGTTGCGGTGACGAGCAGGCCGGCGACAAACGCGGGCAGCAGAATCGACAGATCAATCGACGCGAAACTCATCCGATGGCCTTCAACAATCGCGCTAGCGTGTCGTCGAAAAGACTGAAGAGGTCCTTCGCTTCCGGATCGCCACCAACAGTAAATGGAAGCACGACCGGTGTGATCTTCGCTCGTTCGGCGATCCACTGCGAAGCGCGATCGCTCTGGTACGCCGCGCGGATCACCATCTTTACCGGTTGTCGCTGGATCGTCGTCAGCACTTCCGACAGATACGAAATAGTTGGATCGACGCCCGGCTTGGGCTCGAGCGCTGCGACCTCCTTAATTCCGAGCCATGCGATCAAATACGTGAACGCTTTGTGCTGGACGAGAATCGGCACGCCGCGTAACGAGGCAGCTTCGCGCTCCCATCGGACGATCGCTGCGCGCCATTTGTCATCGAATGTCCGATAGCGTGTGCGGTACGTCTCCGCATTTGTGGGATCGAGCTCGGCCAATCGCCCGGCGAGCGCGGCAGCGACGCGCGTGATGTTGCGCGGATCAGTCTGAATGTGTGGATCGCCGGCAGCATGCACGTCGCCTTCCGCACGATCGAGCCGTGCGGGCTTGTCGAGCAATGTCACATAGTTGGCCGCTTCAAAGTAACCGGGTTGTCCCGCTCTGATTTTAGGATTGCCCGCCTGTTGCACGACGAGCGGCAACCACCCGATCTCCAGCTCGGCGCCCGTCGCCACAACGAGATCGGCATTGCGCGCGCGTGCGATCAAGCTGGGTTTCGCCTCGATGTGATGCGGATCCTGCAGTGCGTTCGTCGCCACGTAAACTTTGACCGCGTCGCCACCCAACTCCTCGGCCAACGCGCCCCACTCGGGCACCGTTGCGAAAACATTAAGCACCGCGTACGCGGGCGAAACTGTCACGGCAAGCAACGCAGCTGCCAGCCATTTCACAATTGAATGCATGTCGGCTCTCCGTCAGAACTTGTGCGCACCATGCGCGCCGAGTGTCAGGATGTATTGCAGGAAGAATTGGTTGTCGGTGAAATCAGGCCGCGTTTTGCTCTGCGCGTACTGAATGCGGAAGCGGCTGAATTCCGACGGCGTCCAATCGAGCATCGCGGTTATTCGCTCCGGACTGAACGGATCAGTGGCGAGAAACGCAGTGTTGGCGCCGTAATCAGGCGTGCCTTGATTCAAGCGGTCATAGCGCAAACCGACTCGCCACATCGGCATGAATTGCCAAACGCCTTGTAGGTACCAACCACTCTGGTTCGCCGAGTACGCGTCAGTGTTGGTGAGCCCGAGCGCACCGTCGCTGTCGTACGTCAAGTCGCCGCTCGCGCGTTGCCAAAAGTATTCGCCCTGCAGCTTGAAGCTCGTACGCGTCGCGTTGCCTTCGGGCGCGTATTTCCAGACGAAGTCGGCGATCGTCGTGTGCGTCTTGCCGGCAAACGATGTCAGTGCGATGTTGCCGGCCGTGTCCGGCAACTTGCCGACGCGATCGACGGCGCGCGTATCGAGATACGACACGCCGGCGCGCCAGCTCGAGCTCGTGCCGATGTCTCCCCCAGCGTGAACGAACGCGCTCCAGGCGCCTGCGCTGTTGCTATTGCGCGGACTGCCGGGAAACGCATCGCCATTGCCGATTTCAGCCCCGAATTCGAGGAATGTCTCGGTCGGCGCGACCCATTTGACTTGCGCGCCGTCTTGCGTGAACTGGCCGCCGAAGAACGCCTGGTAGGCAAGCGGCGCGTCCTGGAAGTCCCACGCGTGCTGGTGCTGCTCGTTCATGTAGCCGACGCCCGAAAAGAAACGGCCGAACTTCGGCACGACCCCATACGGCAATGCCGTCACGAGGCCGTACGCTTCCTCGACCTCCACGCTGTTGTCCGGCGCGAGCGAGACGGTGAGATTGCCCGCGAAGAGGTGATCGACGCTCGCGAAGAAATTGATTTCCGATTCGGCAAGACCCAGGCCGCGCCGCCCAGGCGTTACTTCTTCGCCAATCTGTATGTTGTTGAACCCGTATTGCGCCGGATCCTGCTTCAGATATTGGTAATTGCCCTGCAGAACAACGGCAATGCCGGGATTGAAGGCGGCGAGTGTGCTCGCTGACGGACCGGAAGAGGCTTGTGCGGCGACCGGCGCAGGTGCAGGCATGCTCGTCGCTGCAGTTTCGGCGGCTTTGAGCCTGTCTTCGAGGGCGCGAATACGCGTCTCGTACGATTCCTTCATTTGCTTGATCTGCTCGCGGATCTCGGCGAGCTCGGCGTCCGTTGCCGCAGCAGCAATCGCCGGTGGAAAGAGCGTCGACGCCAGGAGCGCCACCGCCCAGAGTTGTCTTGACACTTGGAAACCTCCCGCAGTTCGCGTACGAAATCGCCGCGATCAGCCGAACGCGGCGCGACAGAAACGAACTACAGGACGGTGGGAGGGCCTCTGCTCTGATAGAACGACGGCTTGGCTTGGGGTTGCCCGGCCGAGATGATTGCCGCGATTCGCGCCCACGTCTGCACATCGCGTGAGAGAACGGCATTTGCGACCGGAACGGCGTTGGAGCCCCCCGATAGCAGCTCGCATTCGAGACATTCGCCGGGGCTCGGCTTTTCGACATTCGTGTCATGCCCACGCTGTACTTTCGCGCGGAGGTGATCCAGTTCATGCACGACGAGCTGTTGCTGCATGCCGACAAGCAGCAGCGACAACCACGCCGTGATGAAGATGCGGATCATGATCGCCGAGAGAATAAACCGCACTGGAGCGGCGCGCAAACTGACATGATTGCCAGCCGCCAGACGCTACAGCTTGTAGGCCGTCTTGGCGAAGCCATACGCCAACAGCGGCGCGAGCTCGAACGCTTCATCTTCGTCGATCTTGTGCTCGACGACGAGCGTTGCGAGAAAGCGGCAATCCATTCGGCGTGCAACGTCATGTCGCGCGGGAATCGACAGAAACGCGCGCGTGTCGTCGTTGAAGCCGACCGTGTTGTAGAAACCCGCCGCTTCGATCACCTGTTCGCGGAATCGCTGCATGCCGTCGGGGCTATCGTAGAACCACCACGGCGGGCCGAGCTTGAGAATCGGATAGTGACCGGCGAGCGGCGCCAATTCGCGTGAATAGGCCGTTTCGTCCAACGTGAACAGAATGACCGAGAGATTGGGTTCGTTGCCGAATCGATCGAGCAGCGGCTTCAACGCGCGAACGTAGTCCGTGCGCGTTGGAATGTCGGCGCCCTTGTCGCGACCGAACTGCTGAGAGATCACCGGATTGTGATTGCGATAGCTGCCTGGATGGATCTGCATGACCAGGCCGTCGTCGACGCTCATTTGCGCCATCTCGGTCAGCATCTGACCGCGAAACGATTCCGCCTCATCGGCGGTGATTGCACCCGACAGCGCGCGGTCGAGCAGACGCTGGCATTCGCCTGTCTCCAGATCGCAGGTGCGCGCTGTGGGATGACCATGATCGGTCGACGTCGCGCCCATCGATTTGAAAAATCCGCGCCGTTTACGATGCGCGGCGAGATAGCCGCGCCACGTCGCCGTGTTCTCGCCGGTCAACGCCCCGAATTGCGCGACATTGGCCGCGAAGCCGTCAAACGCGGGATCGACGACGGGATCGGGTCGATACGCGGTGATCACGCGACCTTTCCAACCCGATGTGCGAATTTTACGATGATGATCGAGCGGGTCGAGCGGTGATTCGGTCGTCGCGAGCACTTCGATATTGAAGCGCTCGTACAGCGCACGCGGACGAAACTCGGGTTTGGCGAGACACGCCGCGATCCGGTCGTAATAGCGATCGGCGCTCTCGGCGGTCAACCGCTCGTCGATGCCGAATACCGTGTTGAACACGTGATCGAGCCAGATGCGCGTCGGCGTTCCGCGGAACAAATGGTAATGCGCTGCGAATCGATGCCAGATCGCGCGCGCGTCGGGCTCGACGACTCCTCCATCGCGACGCGGGACACCGAGATCCTCGAGCGGCACGCCCTGGCTATACAACATTCGAAACACATAGTGATCCGGAACGATCAATAGCGTCGACGGATCGGCAAACGGCGCGTCGTCGGCAAACCAGCGGGGATCGGTGTGGCCGTGCGGGCTGACGATCGGCAGGTCCTTCACCGTTTCATACAATCGCCGCGCCGTGCTGCGCGTTTCCGAATCGGCCGGCAGCAATCGATCCGGATGCAGGCTGAGCGGAATCATCGATGGATCCTCGACGTGCTTCTTAGGATTTCTGTGTCGCAACAGCCCTGGCAACCGTGCGTGCCGCACCGTCGGCATGCAGTGCTTCAAGCCATGTCGTTACGGGCTCGACAAAGCGTGGATCGCGCCCAAGATCGTCTCCAAAAATCGCGCGCAAGCCGAAAAGCCCGGATGCAAGGCCGCGTGGATTGTCACGATGCGCTGCAGCGATCGTCGCAAACTGCGCCGCGAGCGGATCGTCAACTTTGATGGACCGACCCTGCTCGTCGCGGCCTGCAACGTAGCGCATCCACCCTGCAACTGCAAGCGTCAGCAGCGGCATCGGGCGAACTGCTGACAGATTGTCGCGCGCTGTCGCGAGCAGCCGTTGCGGCAGCTTTTGCGAGCCGTCCATCGCGATCTGTTGCGTGCGATGCGGCAGCACCGGATTGGCAAAGCGGCGGATTAATGCATCGCGATACGCCGCCACATCGACGCTCGCGGGAATCTCCAACGTCGGCGTGACTTCGTCGTTCATGAAGCGGCGCATGAATGCGACGAACTCCGGCTGTGCGGCAACCTGATAAATGTATTCGTGCCCGGCGAGAAATCCGAGATAGGCGAACGCCGAGTGACTCGCGTTCAACAGCCGCAGCTTCATCGCCTCAAAGGGTGCGACGTCCGCGACGAACTCCGCGCCGCCGAGTTCCCATGCCGGTCTGCGTGTAACGAACTCGTCCTCGATCACCCATTGCTTAAATGGCTCGAAGACGACTGGCGCCGCGTCGTGCATCCCGAGCGCTCCGCCGTTGTCGTCAATGTCGCTGGCAGTCGTCGCGGGCACGATCCGATCGACCATCGTCGACGGAAATGACGCATTCTTGTCGATCCATTCGGCAAGTGTTCTATCGCGCGCTTGTGCAAACGCCGCGACGAGGCCGCCGAGCACGCGACCGTTGTGAGGAAGGTTGTCGCAGCAGACGATCGTCATCGGTCCCACGCCGTTTCGCCGCCGCGCTTCGAGCGCCGATACCAGCAATCCGACCACACTTGCCGGTTCGTTGGGATGGCCGAGGTCATGCACGATGTCGGGATGAGCGAAGTTGAGGCGTCCCGTTGCCGGATCGTGGCAATAGCCCTTTTCGGTCACCGTCAGCGTCACGATCTGCGTCGCCGGATCAACGAGACGTGCGTCGATCTTCTCGCGTTCCTCGCCGAGGAAGAGCACTTCTCGCACGCTGCCGATGATGCGCCGCTGCACGCCGGCAGGACTTTTCTCCACCGCTGTATATAAGCCGTCTTGCGGCGTCATCCGGTCGCGGACGTCCGCGCTGCGCAAACTGACGCCGCAAATTCCCCATGCGCCGCCTTTCTGTTCTAGCGCGTCGTCCGTGTAGATCGCCTGGTGCGCACGATGAAACGCGCCGATGCCGAGGTGGACGATGCCGATGCCAACGCTGCGCGGATCGTAAGGCGGGCGCGCAATCGGCGGCACAACGCGATCGAGCGTGGCGATCGACAAGAGTTTCAAGGTGCAAACCTCATCGCTATATCGCGCCCTGCGGATGCTCCTTGACCCGCGAGACGAGTTGCGTCGGATTGACGAAACGCAACGCGATCAATAACCAGACGAGCGTAACCGCCATGTAAACCATCGCCATCGCATCGACGGACTGCGGCGCGCGAACGCCGGCGGCGAACACCGCGTAATACAGCGCGACGACGAGCGTTTGCGAATCCGAACCAGCCGTGAGGAACGTGAGCTCGAACAACGCGATCGTGCGCACGAGGACGAGCAGCGACGCCGCCAGGATACCGGGTGCGAGCAGCGGTACGAGGATGTGCAGGAACATCCGTCCGGTGTTGGCACCGAAGACACGCGCAGCCGACTCGAGGTTCGGATCGATCTGCTCGATAAACGGCGTCATGACGAGAATGACGAACGGCGCTGCGGGAATCAAATTGGCGAGAATCACGCCCCAGATCGTTCCGGCGAGTTGCACCTTGTAGAGCACGGTCGCCATCGGAATGCCATACGTAATCGGCGGCACCATCAACGGCAATAGGAACAGCAGCATCAACAGCCGCTTGCCGATGAAGTTGCGTCGCGCCAGCGTGTACGCCGCCGGTACGCCCACCAGCAGCGCGAGAAACACGACGGCGAATACGACCTCGATCGTCACCCACAGCACGTCGCCAAGCTGAAACTCCTTCCACGCCGCCGTGTACCAGTTGGTCGTATACCCTTCGGGCAGCCATGTACCGAGCCATCGGCGCGCGACGGAATTGGTCGCGACGGAAGCGATCATCAGGCCGATGTTGACGACGAACAGCGTCATCAGACCCCATAGCAAGCCGGTCCAGACGCGTTCGAGCCACGCGGTGCGCATGCCGATCTCTGCTAACCTTTTCCGCCGGTAACGGGACCGCGATAGAAGAAGCCGCGCAATCCAAGCACCGCGGCGACGATCAGCAGCTGAACGAATCCCATGATCATCGCAATCGCCGATGCGAGGGAATAGTCGTACTGTTCGAATGCTGCTTCATACGCTGCGATCGAAATCACGCGCGTAGGTCCGGCAGGCGCGCCGAGCAAGACAGCCGACGGGAACACCGAGAACGCCTGCACAAACGCGAGACAAAAGCACATCGCAAGCCCTGGCGCGAGCAATGGCAGATAAATGTGCCGGAACTGCGCCAACGGATCGGCGCCGAGCGTCGAGGCTGCGCGCGCCAACACAGGATCGATGCCGGTGATGTACGACAGAATCAGCAGAAACGCGAACGGAAATCCGGAGATCACAAGCGAGATCAACACGCCCCAGTAGTTGTGCGTCAGGCGGATTGAGCCGTCGTAGAAATGAAAATACTGGAGGAATTGCGCGAGCCATCCCTTTGGACCGAAATACGTCAACATGCCTTCGGCGATCAGCACGGTGCCCAGCGTGATCGGTACGACGAGAATCGTCGTGATCCAACGTTGATAGCGTGATTTGACGCGCATCTTGTACGCGATCGGCAACGCAACGCCGACATTGATGATCGTCGCGGGCAACGCAAGCTTCAATGTCGTCCAGATCGTTGGCCAAAGATTGTCGGTGGTGAAAAAGGTGCGGTAGTTCGCGAGCCAGTCACCGTTGGGCGGCGCAAACGACAATGCGAGTCCGTAGATAAACGGATAGATGAACAGCAGCAGCATGAACAGCGTCGCCGGAATAGCGAGCAACAACGCCCGATCGAATTGCACCGCTGGTGCGTTCATGCGGACGCCGCCGGATAAACCAGCACGCGCTCGGGCGGCACGTGCACACGTACCTGGTCACCCAATGCTGGCGACGACGTGGCGCGCACGTGGAGCCGCGTCCCGGAAGCGGTGATGACGTCGACCAGCGAATCGCGACCGGCGTATTCGACATTGTCGACGCGCGCCGCGATCGTGTTTCGGCCATCGGGCCCTTCACCGAGCGTCACCTCTTCGGGCCGCATTGCCACAACCGCGCGCTTCCCTGGTCCAATCTGTTTGCGAGTTCCGATTAGCCGAATATCGGGGCCCGACAACTCGACGCGATTGCCCTCCTCGCGCACGATGTCGAGCTCGACAGTGTTGCGGTAGCCCATGAAGTTCGCGACATGCAGATTCGCGGGCTGTGCGTAGACCTCATACGGCGTCGCGATTTGCTGCACGACGCCGTCCTTCATGACGACGATGCGATCGGCCAGCGAAAGCGCTTCGTCCTGATCGTGCGTGACATAGATCGTCGCGCGGCCGAGCTCGCGGTGAATGCGCCGAATCTCCGCGCGCGTTTCGATGCGAAGCTTGGCGTCGAGATTCGACAACGGCTCGTCCATCAACACGAGCGGCGGCTCGATGACGATCGCACGCGCAATCGCAACACGCTGCTGCTGACCACCGGAAAGCTGACCGGGAAGCTTGTGTTCCTGTCCGGTCAATTGCACGAGCTTCAGCGCATGCGTAACGCGCGAAGCGATCCGGCTTCCGTGCACGCCTTGCATCCGCAGACCGAAAGCGATATTCCGCTCGACACTCATGTGAGGAAACAGCGCGTAATTCTGAAACACCATGCCGAACCCGCGCTTCTCCGGCGGCAGCGTATCGATTCGCAATTCGTCCAGTTGAATCGTTCCGCCCGAGAGCGGCAGCAGGCCAGCGATGCAATTCAACGCGGTCGACTTGCCGCACCCGGATGGGCCGAGCAGCGCGACGAATTCACCGCGCCGGATCGTGATCGTCAGCTCGGAGAGCGCAGCGAACGCATGTCCGCCCGCGCCGGCGAAGCGCCGCGTTACGCGATCGAGCCTGAGTTCACTGAAGTCGTGTTTCACTTTGTCATCCCGAGCGCAAGCGAGGGATCTGCTTTAGTGCACGTCACTTCAACAGCAGGTTCTTCGGGCGAAAAAGCGATACTCTCGGAATAACAGACAATGGCAGCACTTTGTCATCCCGAGCGCAGCACTCTGTCATCCCGAGCGCAGCACTTTGTCATCCCGAGCGCAGCACTTTGTCATCCCGAGCGCAGCGAGGGATCTGCTTTATTTCGTTTTTTGCGCGCCCACCTGCTGGTCCCAAATTCGGAACGCCTCGACCTGCGCCTTCGGCGGAAGCGACTGCGTATGCGGAAACTGGGAGAGCCAACCTTCGTACTCGGGACGGCCGAATTCCTTGATCGCGTCCTGGCTCTCCTTCGGCGCCATCGACAGCGTCACGTTCTTGATTGCGGGCCCCGGATAGAAATAGCCCTTGTCATACGTGTACGCCTGCGCTTCCGGCGTCAGCAGATACGCCATCAAATCGAGGATCACAGCGACTTTTTCCGGCGGCACGCCGCTCGGGATCACCATGTAATGTGCGTCGTTGACCCATGTCATGCCCTTGAACGGGGCGACCTTGTAGTTCTTGGGCACGATCCCCAACACGCGCGGATTGATGTCCCAACCGGTCATCGTAAGCGTCATATCGCGCGACCCCTCGCCCAATTCCTTCATCACTGCGCCGGTCCCGGTCGGGTAGTACTCGATGCATGAGTTGAGATCCTTGAGATACGCCCACGTCTTTTCCCAACCATTCACCGGGTCCTTCGGATCCTTGTCGCCCAGGATGTACGGAAGGCCCATGATGAACGTGCGCCCGGGTCCGGAATTCGCCGGCCGTGCATAGATCAGCTTGTTCGGATTCGCCTTGCACCACGCAAGCAATTCCTGCGGCGTCGTCGGCACCTGCTTCACTTTATCGGGGTTGTATTCGATCAGCGGACCCGCCGGCATGAAGACGACTGCGATGCCATAGTCACCCGCGAGCTCCTGCATCTTCGCCGCGGCGGGCTGATAGTTCGCCGTCAGGTTGGGAAATTTCGACGCGTAGGTCGGCAGGACTTTCATCAGTACGCCTTGCTCGATCCCGGCTGCCAGGAAGTCGGTGCCGGTCAGCACCATGTCGATGTCGCTACGGCCCGCGCCCTGCATCGCCTTCAGCTTGCCCGGCAGTTCGGGAGCCGGCGCTTTGGTGAAATTGAACTTCGATACGACTTGCGGATTCTTCTTCTGGTAATTCTCGATCGCATCCTGCGTGAGCGCCAGATCGCCGGCGACGTCGACGATATTGATCGTCACCGGGCTCTTGGGCATCGCCGGCGCCTGCGCGAACGCCATCGGCGCAGCGAACGCAAACACAGCAATCGCCGTTGCAGCGGCCGTGCAAAACATGCGCCGCTTAACGTCGCCATCCGTATGTGACACTTTCATTGGGGTTTCTCCTCTTGGTGAGACGCCCTGCATCGGGACGCGTGCCGCACAATGCGACGCCGGTCCGTTTCAGGTTCGTTTAAGTCGAGATGTCATTCCCGCGCTTTGATGCTCCGCGGCCGCGCCACCACCGCCGGCGCCGGTTGCTTGATCACTGATGCCGACTTTGTCGCAGCCGTTTGCCCCGCGACATCGATGCCCCGCTGGAATTCGCGTGCAACCCGCGTGATGTGCCGATGCATCGCGGTGCGCGCCGCTTCGGGATCGCGCGTCGAGATCGCCTTCGCGATCGCCGCGTGATCGCGAATCGTTTGCAGCGCGAGCTCGTGCGTGTGGAAGTGATGCTGCAGGCGACCCCAGAGCTCCGCACGCTGATTCCACAGCCCCTCGACAACAAGTTCGAGCGAGCTGTTGCCGGTCGCCTTGGCGATGCGCAAATGAAAGTCGCGATCGATCGCCTCGCGCGCCGCAAAATCGTCCACATGCGCTTCCAGCGTCTCGACGCTCCGCGAGAGCGCGTCAAAGTCGTCCGGCTTGCCGTTTTTGGCGGCCAGCGCAGCAATTTCGCCTTCTATCAACTTGCGCGCGTCGAGCAGCTCGAACGGTCCGGGGCCCGAATCGGCGCTGCTGCCATGCGCCCCCGCGTTCTGAGATGTGACAAAGATCCCCGTGCCGACCCGCACTTCGACCAGGCGGCTCATCTCGAGCGAGATGATCGCTTCGCGGACCGATGTGCGCGACACGCCCAGCGACACTGCGAGCTCACGCTCTGCGGGCAACCGGGATCCGGCAGGAAACTCGCCGCTCGCGATCAATTGCGCGATCTGATCGGCGATCTGCCGATAAAGGCGCTTCGGCTCGACAGCCTGCAGCGGCACAACGGACCCTCCAGCGCCGCACGTGCGGCGCACGATTTATTTTTTGGCCCCGCCGAGGGCGAAGCCGCAGCGCATCTTATCGATGCCGGATTAGGTGGTCAAGTTGCCAGACCACCAGACCAAGTGCGCTTCGGTTCAGCGCTCCTTGCGCGAGCGTTCCGTCAGCACCCAGAGAAGACAGAGACAGCCGGCGATCATCGTGGCGCTCCCAGCCAAGAGCAGCGTTCCGGCTTGATAGCCGCCCAGCCAGAAGTTACCGGTGACACGGGTCACTACGGCCACCGCGCACAGTAGGACGCCAACGACGCCCGCTACTCGTCCAAGCCACAGCAATGCGTTATCCACGGCTCCTCCTTACATCGGCAACGTCGCCGTCACTCGACGTCCACGCGTTTGTAATGCCCCGACTTACCGCCGCTTTTCTCGAGCAGACGAACGCTTTCGATCCGCATCGCGCGGTCGATGGACTTGCACATGTCGTAGATCGTAAGCAATCCAACAGCGGCCCCGGTGAGCGCTTCCATTTCGACGCCGGTTCGCGCGATCGTCTCGGCAGTCACTTCAATAACGACGGCATTCATTTCGTCGTCGAGCGTGTAGCTCACGGCAACCCGCGTCAGCGGCAGTGGATGGGCGAGGGGAATCAAATCGGCCGTCCGCTTCGCGGCTTGAATCGCGGCAATGCGCGCCACCGCCAGTACGTCGCCCTTCTTCGCTTCTCCGCTGCGAATCAACGCCAGCGTGTCCGCACGCATCACGATTCGTCCGCCTGCGCGAGCGATGCGCTTGGTCGTATCCTTGGCGCCGACGTCAACCATATGCGCCTCGCCGGCACTGTCGAAGTGGGTAAAATGCGCGTCATGTGCAGGCTTCGCGCGCACACTCGCCCGGCGCGCCCCGGAAGCGCCGCTAGTCTTCGTCCGTTTCACTGCTGGCGCATCTGCCATGGAACCGCGTGTCTCGTGCATTGAACTCCATCGACGGGCGCGCATCTTAGCATCCGCCACATGGACTGAAGGGCTGCATCGGGTCTTGAGCGCTCATTGCGTTTCCGCGAATTTTTGTCGACGCGCCGTCGCCTTGGTCGTGGCCGTTGCGCTTGCCGGGTCGCCGGCGGTGGCGCAGACGCCCGCAGGGTCGGAACAATCGGTGTCCGCTGCGAAGGCGCCGCTCCCGCAGTTCGGCACGGTCAACCCGCCGCCTGCACCTGTGCCGGCCCTGCCGCTGGCCACGCCGTTGCCCGATCTCGGTGATGCCGCACAGGCTGACTTGTCGCCGGCGCAGGAGCGAAAACTCGGCGAAACGGTGATCCGCCAGCTCCGCGCCGCCGGCGGCTACATGAACGATCCGGAAGTCAACGATTACCTGAACGAGCTCGGTCATCGGCTGGTGGCGAGCTCGAAGGACGTCAAGCAGGACTTCGAGTTCTTCGCTGTACCCGACCCGCAGATCAACGCATTCGCGCTTCCCGGCGGCTACATCGGCGTCCATAGCGGTCTCATTCTTTTGACGCAAAGCGAGTCCGAGCTTGCGAGCGTGCTGGCGCACGAAATCTCGCACGTCACGCAGCACCACATCGCACGGATGATCGCCGGACAAAAGGATTCGATGCTGATGTCGCTGGCGGGGCTCGCGCTCGCAGTCCTCGCATCGCGATCGAAAAGCAACTCGAGCGGTGACGCCGCGCAGGCCGCCGTCGCCGCGACGCAGGCCGGCGCGTTGCAATATCAACTCAACTTCACGCGCGAAAACGAATACGAAGCCGATCGCGTCGGCTTTGGGCGTCTCGACGCTGCGGGGTTCGACGTCTACGCGATGGCGACGTTCATGGAGCGCCTGCAGCGTTCGAGCCGCTTTCTCGACAGCGGAGCGCCGAATTACCTTCGCACGCACCCGGTGACCTACGAGCGGATCGCCGAAGCGCAGGGGCGTGCCTATGGTCATCCGTACCGCCAGATCGCCGACTCGCTCGATTTCCATCTTGTCCGCGCATTGCTCCGCAGTTATGAAGGCGAACCGAAGGTCGCTGTGCAGTTCTTCGACACTGCATTAGCCGAAAAAAAGTACAACAACGAAATCGCCACGCATTACGGACTCGTCGCGTCGTTGCTCCGCGCGAAGGACTACGCACGCGCCAAGACCGAGCTTGCCGTGTTGGAGAAAATGGCGCCGCCGCATCCGATGATCGATGCGATTGGCGCGCACGTGTATCTCGACAGCGATGACACGCAAGTGGCGATCAAGCGCTTCGAAGCGGCACTCGCCAAATATCCGAACAAGATGCAGCTCGTTTACGACTACCCCGAAGCCCTGATGAAGGCTGGACGCAATGCCGAAGCCGCGGCGTACGTCGAACGACAGTTGGCGCGCTTCACCAACGACGGACCGCTCCATCTCGTTGCGGCGCGCGCTTACGCAGCGCTCGACAAGAAGCTGATGCAGCACAAGCATCAAGGCGAGTTTTACGCCTGGCAGGGGAACCTTCGAGGCGCGGTCGATCAATTCGAGCTTGCGTCAAAAGCGACCGATGGCGACTTCTACCAATTGTCAGTCGTCGATACGCGACTTCGCGAAATGCGGCGCGAAGTGGCGGAGCAGCAGAAAGCAGGCTTCGGAAAGTCGGGTTAGTCAGACGTCAGTTTGGCTGTTGCCTGTCTCAACATAATCAGCGCGTTCATGTCGTCGCACGACGGCGCAAATTTGACGCGTTTTCGCTCTGTATCGACACTCCCGCTCGGGCGAGAGCCGCATCGAACTTTCGTTCCGCGACGCTAGGGTTAACGCATCGCGGCGTCGTCGCGTTTCGCTTTCACGATCTGCGATAAGCACGACCCACAGGCAACTAAAAACGCGCAAACAATCCCTTCGACATCGCTTGGATCACTTCGCGCCGATCGAGTGGACGAATCTTGCTACCGCTCATTTGCGCGTAAGTACCGCTCTGGAATCGCAACAGGGCGCCGGTCTCGCCGGTTTCCTTCTTCCGAATGATCCCGACCGCGGTGGCGCCAGCAGGCACCGTGCGCGCGTATAGCTGCGCCGGCGCGCCGACTTCGACGTCGTATCCCATGTGATCTCCCCAAGAATAATTTTTGTGACTGCAATGGAAGCCTACTGCGTCATTTCCATGACAGCAACGACTGTCCGTCGTCGTGGCACTTGATCGACCATCGGCACGCGCAAGAAACAAATCGGCCCGCAATTGCGCGGGCCGAGTCATGAGCGTTGCGGCAGTTAGCGCGACTTGCGTCGGCGTGCCGCGGCGAGTCCCGCTAGACCGAGGCCAAGAAGGGCGAGCGTCGCAGGTTCAGGCACCGAGCTTGGGATCAAGGTTACCGACGCGAGTGGCGTACCGGCGAACGAATTAGATACAAACGCAACAACAGAGGTTACATCCGCTGTGCCGGTATCTAGTGGGAGCCGCGCTGAGAAAGTCCCGTCGGTGAAACCGGGGAGCGAACTTCCGGTAACAAACGGTGTGTTGGCTAATGGACCGCTGAATATGCTGCCGGAAGGCACTCCACCTTGGTTAATATCCGGGTAAATTTGGATCCCAAGAGTTTGATTTTCTGAGCGTGTGGATAAGTTTGTAATTTTTTCCGACGCGCCGGTTTCCGAACGCGAATGACAGCGTCAAGTCGCCGCTTATGACAGCGTCACATGCCGATTGAATATCGTGCAACGCAATCAATGCATTCGTCATGACGAATCGCCGCGGCATCTGCTGGCACTGCGCGAATCTGGGTTGCATGCTGCCCTCAGTGGGTGTTAGCGTTGGGCGTCGACGGTGCGCGGTGCTCCGTCGCAAAAAAAGAATGTGCTTGGGCCCGGGGGGGCAATGGACACGAATAACAGGGACGAGTCTTACGTTGCGTTGTTTTCTGCGTTGGTTGGGGAGCTCAGGACGCGGCAGAAGCAAGTGCTCGTAATGCAACTGGCGGAAATACTCGCCAAGCGGGCAACTGTCGAGGTTAGCCAAAGCCGCGGCGCCGACGAGCTGGCGCAGATCGCCGCTCAGTTGGTCCGCAATATCTCACCATCGGCAAGCGGCGAATCTGTCGTGCGGACGAAGGCGATGCCAAATCCGGTCTCCGCTCACGACAATCAGGAAATCGAAGCGGCGAAAAAAGCAATCCGGTTAAAGTTCGAATCGTGGCGAGCGGTCAAACCGGGGATGCACTGGCACACGCTGTTCGCGCAGAAAATGATCCGGCAATATCCTTGCATCGGCGTGGTACGGATCATCGAAGGATGGGCGCTCGCGTGGGAGATTGAGGCGCGCCTCGTGATGTCGGCGAGTCCACTATCGAACCACGCTCCCGCCTCTCAGCACCACGCGACCCGATAATCGGCTCATGCACGTGCACCGCTGATCCTTCGTTTCGTGGCGTGCGACAATTATCGGCAGCTCTCTTAAGCGGATTCACGAGCGGCACGCATCCGAGTGCGACGAGAAGCGCGCCTAACGCCAACCACACGCAAACGCCATCGTCACGAGATATATGGTTGAAAGCTGTGGCGACGAACTACGACGACTGCCTCTTGAACGCCGATCGCCGCAGCGGCCTTAACGTCCCACATCTTGTATTGATGTTTGGAAAACGCCGCGGCGATCGCGAAGACAAGCAACGCATGCCAGCGTTACGATCCAACGAAACGCGTTTTTGGACGTAAGCTCGATGATCGTGTTGGACTGACTCATCGCCGCGACAATCGTCGCGCCAGCAACCGCCTGCAAAGCGCCGATCACGAACTTCTCGTTTTCGAACAGAACCTCGCGATTTTGTTTGTGAAGCTCGCCGCGCTGATCTCTGCCGCGGTCAATCTCGCGCGTCCAGGCGGATGATCCTTGAGGCGTTGGTTCGATTTTGGCCATGGCGACAATGATAGCGGCAGCACAATGCGACGCGGCGAATCGGATGTTGATGTTGGGATTCAACTACGGTGTAACCCATTGATTCGCTGCAAAACGGTTTGTAGCGGTTGTGCGCCATGTCGAGATCGCCAAGGACGCTAGCCCATTTGCTAGCCCGCCGTCGAATGTAGCGACGGCCAGAACCAAAAACGCGTCAACGGTCAAGTAGTTGCATAAGCATAAATCGCGCTTGACATCTGTTGTCTG
>DASXSP010000067.1:0-18097 GCA_036505865.1 Casimicrobiaceae bacterium | reverse complement strand
CAGCGAAAGCGTCGGCGACGAAACCGACAGCGACAGGATCGGCGCGTCGGCGGGGTTGACCTTGCTGTAGATCGGCGGCTGCGGCAGATCGCTCGGCAGCAGGTTGGAACCGGCGTTGATCGCCGCCTGCACTTCCTGCTCAGCCACGTCGAGACTGAGCGATAGACTGAATTGCAGCGTGATCACCGACGCGCCGGCCGAGCTCACCGACGACATCTGATTCAACCCCGGCATCTGGCCGAATTGGCGCTCGAGCGGCGCCGTCACCGAGGATGTCATCACGTCGGGACTCGCGCCCGGGTAGAGCGTCACCACCTGGATCGTCGGATAGTCGACTTCCGGCAGCGCCGAGATCGGCAGCGTCCTATACGCGACGATGCCGGCGAGCAGGATCGCCAGCATCAGCAGCGATGTGGCGACCGGACGCAGGATGAAGAGGCGGGACGGATTCACTTCGCGGCCTCGGCCCCCTTGCCGTCCTTGCCTTTGCGCCCGCCTTCGCTGGCGCCAGCCGGACGCTGACGCTGCGTTGTCGGGTCGGCCGCCGCCTGCGCATTGCGATCGATCGGCTCGATCTTCGCGCCTTCGCGCAATCGATCAGTGCCGTCGACGACGACGACATCGCCTGGAGTAAGGCCGCTGTCGACCACCGCGTTCTCGCCTTCGATCGGTCCCAATTTCACCGTGCGCACCGTAACCGTATTGTCCGGCTTGACGAGGTAGACGAACGTTCCCGGTGCGCCGCGCAGCACCGCGGCCGTCGGCACTATCGTCGCGCCCTGCAGCGTGTCGAGTAGCATCTTCACGTTGACGAACTGATTCGGGAACAACGCGCTGTCGTCGTTCCCGAACGCGGCCTTGAGTTTGATCGTTCCGGTCGTCGTGTCGATCTGGTTGTCGATCGTGATCAACTTTCCGGTCGCGAGCTTGCGTGTCTGATTGCGGTCGTACGCGTCGACAGCGGGCGGATCGCCTTCGCGCAGCCGACGCTGTACGCGCGGGAGGTTCATCTCGGGGATCGGAAATACGACGTCGATCGGCTGTACTTGCGTGATAACGACGAGGCCGTTCGTGTCGTTCGCGTGGATCATGTTGCCGGCGTCGACTTGGCGCAAACCAAGGCGGCCCGAGATGGGCGCGGCAATTTTCGTGAACGACAGTTGCAACTTGGCGTTGTCGACTTGTCCCTTGTCGCTCGCAATCGTCGCTTCGTACTGCCGCACAAGCGACACCTGCGTATCGACCTGTTGCTTGGCAATCGAGTCCTGTGCGAGCAACGTCTGATAGCGTTCGAGGTCGACACGCGCGTTGGCGAGCAACGCCTGATCCTTTGCCATCTGGCCGTTCATCTGCTCGAGTTGCACTTCGAAGGGACGCGGATCGATTTCCGCGAGCAATTGACCCGCTTTGACGACCTGCCCTTCGTTGAAGAGCACCCGATTCAGCTGGCCATCGACTCGCGAGCGCACCGTGACCGTTCCGCGTGCGGTCACGGTGCCGAGTGCATTCAGATAGACGTCGAAATCGCCGGACCGAACCGCCGCAGCAGCGACGGGCGTTGGCCGCGAGGCATCGCCTCCGCCGCGACGGCCGCCGGCGCCCGATGGCGTTGGGGCCTGACCTTGTGCCGCCGTATCCGTCGCGCTTCGGGGATCGGCAAAGTAATACCAGGCAATTCCGAGTGCCACGACGACAACCGCAACGATCACAACGAGCGCGCGGCGCCCCCCTCGTGGAGGGGGATCGGGCGTCGATTTTTCTGGGGCGACGGGCATGGAGAGACCTTAGTTTTGGCGCGGTCGGGCCAAAATCAGAGTCCGCGCGGCGCAGATTGTTCTGTAAATGGCACCGCATGCCTCACGATTGCTATCCCAATTTTGCAAGCAAACGTTTCATTTTCACGGGCTTAGGCCCCAAGTATCCCCGGTTCGGTGCTGCGGTGAGCATAACGGTCGCGCCCGACGGCGCCTAGCTACCACCTCCACGGTTGTCAGGAAGAAACAACCATAGCGGTCGCCTCCCATGCCGCCGGTAAGACAAACACCGTCCATGACGCTCGCATGCGATACTCTTCCGTTCATTCCGTCGCGCAAACGGTGCGCCAATGCTTCAACCCGCCCATGTCGGCCACCTCGCGCTCCTTCGCGCATTGATTCGCGAAGGGGCAGCCGAAGGGAGCTTCGATCGCGAGCTGGCGGCGGAAAGCGACGAAGCGGCGGATTTCTTCGAGAAGTTGAAGCGGGCGCTCGTAACCGGTTACTTCGTCGAGCAGGACCCGCGCTCGGGTCGAATCGAGACGATTGCTGTTCCCGGCTATGTTTTCTGGCCCGACGATCGGCACAGCGGCCTCCCGCCGATCGGCTTCGGCCTCTTTCGCGCGCTCGAAGGCGGCTACGAGCTGTGGCTTGCGGGACTTGAATTCGGCAAGCGCGGAGGCGGCCACGGACGCGCGTTGCTGGCATCGTTGATGTCGACGCCGCCCGGACAAAAGACGTATGTGGTGCGCGTGCAGCGTACGTCGCGCTACGTGCACGCGGTCATGCATCTGCTCGATACGCTGGGATTCGATTCCGTCGGCGATACGGCGAGGCTACGCTGGTTCGTGCGACGCGACGCCCCCGTCGCGTTGTCGGCCCGCATTCGCGGCGCGGTGAACGCGCGGCGCGCGACGCGCTGAATCTACCCGTCAGGCGCGATTAACTGCGTGCTTTGTAAACGTCGCAGGTATTCCATGTTCGACGGCATGGCCGGCGTCGATCCAGGCGTCGAGTCCGCCAGCGAGCGGCCGCACGCGCTTCAGACCCTTCCCTAAGAGAATTTGCGCAGCGCGACGCGCGGACTCCTCGTTGGGGCACGCACAATAGAGAATGATGTCCTGGTCGGTCGGAAAATCTTCGGCACGCGCGATCGTGTCGAGATCGAGCATTCGCGCACCGGGGATATGCGGCCGCGACTGATGCGCGAGGCGCGACCCGACGTCGACGACGAACGGCCGCGGTTCCTGCGTAAGAAGTTCCCGCAATTCGTCGATGGTGATGCGCGCGGCGTCGACATAGCGGCCGAGGCGATAGCGCTCGAATGCCTTGAAGCCGATATACATCAAAAGGGCGCCGACGACCACGATCAATGCAAGCGCCGCATGGTCGGCCATCCAGCCGAGCGCGACATCGATCTGCCGCGAGAACACGAAGCCGACACCCATGTATGCGCCGACCCACAGTGCCGCGCTCGCAAGCGAAGCAACGGTGAACGCGCCGAACGGCATCTTGAGTGCGCCTGCGATTGGCGGGCCGACCGTCGAAAAGCCCGGCACGAACTTCGATACGACGACGGAGAAGAATCCCCAGCGCTCGAAAATGCCCTCGGTCTCGCGTACGCAAGTGTCGGGCGATAACGAGATGCGGCACAGAAATCGAAGCACTGGATATCCGTAGCGTCGGCCCGCGGAGAACCAGAGCACATCGGCGACGAGCGACGCCACGACAGCAATCGCGAACGTTGCGATGCCGTTGATGTGCCCTTGCGCCGCCAGTGCGCCGGCGACCATCATCGTCGGCACCGACGGAATCGGCAGGCCGAGCTGCTGCAAGAAGACATTGACGCCGACAATCAGACTGCCATGCGCTTGCAATTGCTCGAGAATCGCTTCCACATTTTTCCCTTGCTGCAGACGACTTAACGCGCGATGCCGCCGAAACTGCCGCTCTGATAATCGGCAATCGCTTGACGGATTTCGGCCTCGGTATTCATGACGAACGGCCCGTATCGCGCGACGGGCTCGTTCAACGGTTCGCCGCCCAATACGAGCATCCGCGCCGGTAATTTCGCGTCGGCAGCACACGCAAGCTCGACCGTGTCGCCGTCGCCCAGAATGATGAACGTACCGCTTTCCGCGTCGACTTCGCCGCTGACGCGCACGCTACCCTCGAACACGTAAACCGCCGTGTTGAATGCTTCGGGCGAGGGCAGCGGAACATTGCCACCCGGTTGCAGCAGCACATCGAAATAGAGAATCGGCGTTCGTGTCTCCACGCGCGCCGCGACACCCAGCGCCTCGCCGGCGATGATTTTGACCGTCGCTTTGCCATCGGACGTGCGCGCAATGGGCAATTGCGCGGCGCTCACGTCCTGGTAGCGCGGCGCCGTCATCTTGTCGCGCGCTGGAAGATTGACCCAGACCTGGAAGCCGTGCACGCGCCCGCCGTCCTGGCGAACGCGCGCGCTCGGCATTTCGGAGTGAATTACGCCCCGCCCCGCGGTCATCCATTGAATGTCGCCGCGATTGAGCTTGCCACGATTGCCGGCCGAGTCTTCGTGCTCAAACTCGCCATCCAGCAAGTACGTGACCGTCTCGAAGCCGCGATGCGGGTGGTCGGGCGCGCCGACCGCTTGGCCGGCCGCGTAATCGACCGGACCCATCTCATCGAGCAAAAGGAAGGGATCGAACAGCGGCAATTCCGGCGTCGGAAACGGCCGTCGAACGACAAAGCCGCCGCCTTCGACGGTCCGACGGGCGTGGATCAAGCGTACCGGCTTACGAATCGACATGTCCGGGCTTCGGCATCAAACGAGAGAGATAAGGCGCAAATGGTTGCGGACGTCCAATTTTGCAATGCCCCTCGTGCTTTTGCGGCGACTGGGCCAAAATCGGGGTCCCGCGTTGTGCCTAAGCATGCACGGCACACCTTCATCAGGGAGCGAGATTATGGAGTCAACCCAAGCCCCACCGCTGCCCGATTCGTCAGCGCCCCGATTGTCCGGTGCACCCGAGGCGCGTCGCCTTCGCGCTGGAGCAGGCGCGTCGTTCTGGAGCGAGGCGTGGCGCATCTTCAGCGCTTCGCCCGGCGCGTGGATCGTGATCCTGATCGTCTACGTCCTGATTTCGATCGGGCTCGCGATCATACCGGTCGTCGGCAATCTCGCGCATCTCATCCTGACGCCGGTGTTCGTCGGCGGCGTGATGCTTGGATGCCAAGCATTGGCACGCGGTGAACCGTTATCGGTGGCACATCTGTTCGAAGGGTTCAAGAACGGTCGTTTCGGACCGCTCGCGATCCTGGGTCTGTTGCTCCTCGCAATCTTCATCGTGTTCGGCATCGTCATGTTTTTCGGAATGCTGATGGCCTTTGGCATGTCCGGCTTGAGCGCGCTCGCCGGCCAAGGCGATCCGTGGACGATCATCAACGCGATGGGCGCCGGCTTTCTGGTGTTGCTTCTGGTTGCGCTTGCCGGTGGCTTGCTGATCGCAATGGCGTTCTGGTTTGCGCCGGCGCTCGTCGTGCTGAACGGCGAGGAACCGTTCGCAGCGCTGCAAAAGAGCTTTGCCGCGTGCTGGACCAATTTCGTACCCTTTCTCGTTTACGGTCTCATCTATATCGGACTCGCGATCGTCGCATCGATTCCGTTCGGACTTGGCTGGCTGGTGTTGGCGCCGATGATCGCGGGCAGTTGCTACGCCGGCTGGCGGCAGATCTTTAGCGCGTAATCGGCGCTCGAAGCGGCGACATGGCCGTTGAACCTATACCGATTTCAGTCGCACCGCGCGGTTTCCCTGGTGGGCTGCCACCGCTCCTTCGCGCCGGTCTCGACACCTTGAGCTTTGGCTTCGCGATATTCGACCGCGATTTGAAGCTCGTCGTCTGCAACAGAGCATTTCGAACGCTGCGAGGCTATCCCGCAACGCTGTGCAAACGTGGCACTGAGCTGATCGAGTTCTATCGCTTCAACGCGAAACGTGGAGCAGATGGCAAGCAAGGAAGCGATGCTGCACATTGCGCTCGACAACATGCCCGGCGCACTGGTCTACACCGATCGCGACCTGAACGTCGTTGTCTGCAACGATCGCTTTGCGGAAATGTATCCGGTGCCGCGCGAGCTGCTTCTGCCGGGCGGCCGTATCCCGAATTTCTTCGGTTCCTCGCCGAACATGGGTACTACGGCGACGGCGACGTTGCCGCGATGGTCGCACGCCGCGTCGACAGCCTGCGCAATCCGAGCGACAAGGCCTTCGAGGACCGCACGCCCGATGGTCGCATCTACCGGATCGCGCGACGTCGTGCCGCGTCCGGTGGCACAGTGACCGTGATGACCGACGTCACCGAGCTCAAGGAGGCCGAGCGCAGCCTGCTCGCCGCGATTGCCAGAAGCGAGGAAGCGAACCAACGCGTCAACGAGCAGAATCGGACGCTCGTGTCACTGTCGTCGAAGTTGTCGAAGTACCTGTCGCCGCAGCTATACAAATCCATCTTCAGCGGCGAGAAGAACGTTGAGGTCGCGTCGCAGCGCAAGAAGCTGACGATCTTTTTCTCTGACATTGCGGGCTTTACCGAAACCACCGACATGTTGGAATCGGAGGAGCTGACGACGCTGCTCAACCAGTACCTGCGCGAGATGTCGGCGATCGCGCTCGACCACGGCGCGACGATCGACAAATTCATCGGCGACGCGATCATGCTGTTCTTCGGCGATCCGGAGTCGCGCGGCGCCCGGGCGACGAGCGATCGCATGCGTGAAGATGGCGATCGCCATGCAGCAACGGATGCGGGACCTGCAGGCGGAATGGCGCGAGCGCGGCCAAGAGCATGTATTTCAGCTTCGCATCGGGATCAACACGGGCTTTTGCACCGTTGGCAATTTCGGCAGCGATGAGCGCGTCGACTACACGATCATCGGCAACGAGGTGAATCTCGCGGCCCGTCTGCAGACACACGCCGATCTGGGAGGCATCCTGCTCGCGCACGAAACCTACGCGCTCGTCAAAGATCTTGTGCTCGCCGAGGAAACGGGCACGATCACCGTCAAAGGCTTTCCGCGCCCGGTGAAGACGTACCGCGTCGTCGGACTGCACGACGGCAGCGGCTTGCAGGGGCGGGTCATTCGCCAGGAACAGGAAGGAATGCTGTTGATCATCGATCAGCAGAAGTTGAGCGGAAAGGGCCGTGAAGAGGCTATCAAAGCACTGCAGGAAGCGGCGGACCGACTGCGCGCTTAAATGAAACTGGCCAAGTTCGAACTCAAGCGTTGAACGCCCTAATGCGCGCGCTCCCAGTTCGGGCCAGTGCCGACGTCGACGACCAGCGGCGCGCGTAACGAGGCGACCCCGGTCATCAGCGGCGGTAATTCCTCCTTGACGCGCGATAACTCTTCATCGGGGACTTCGAAGACCAGCTCGTCGTGTACTTGCAAGATGAGCTTCGTCGCAAGACGCTCGCGTTCGATCCAGCGTTGGACAGCAATCATCGCGAGCTTGATGAGATCGGCGGCCGTGCCTTGCATCGGCGCGTTGATCGCCGCGCGTTCCGCGCCGGCGCGACGTGGACCGCTCGCAGCCCTGATGTCCGGCAACCATAGCCGGCGTCCGAACACGGTCTCGACGTAACCCTGCTCACGCGCAAGCTCGCGCGTACGCTGCATGTACAAGGCGACGCCGGGATAGCGTGCGAAGTATTTGTCGATGAATTGTTGTGCGGCGGAACGCTCGATGTTGAGCTGCACCGCGAGACCGAAAGCGCTCATTCCGTATATCAAGCCGAAGTTCACCGCTTTGATGTAGCGGCGCTGGTCCGACGTCACGTCGGCACGCGGTACGCCGAAGATTTCCGCGGCCGTCGCGCGATGAATGTCGTCCCCATCGACGAACGCCTTCAGCAAAGACGCGTCCTCGGACAAATGCGCCATGATGCGCAACTCGACCTGCGAATAATCGGCCGAGACAAGGACGTGTCCCTCCGACGCGATAAAGGCTTCGCGGATCCGCCGGCCTTCCGTCGTGCGCACGGGAATGTTCTGCAGATTGGGCTCCGTCGACGCGAGGCGACCCGTGACGGCCGTCGCCTGCCCGAACGTCGTGTGAACGCGGCCCGTGCGCGCATTGACCATCAGCGGCAACTTGTCGGTGTATGTCGACTTGAGCTTCGACAACGCGCGATGGTCGAGCAGAATCTTGGGCAGTGGATAGTTGGCGGCCAATTCCTGCAGCACCTCTTCGTCGGTCGAGGGTTGACCGGTCGCGGTCTTCTTGATGACCGGCAACTTCATCCGTTCGAAGAGGATTTCGCAGATCTGTTTCGGCGAGCCCAAGTTGAACGGTCCGCCCGCCGCTTGATAGGCCTGTTGCTCCAGCGTTGCCATCCTGTCGCCCAGCTCCCGGCCCTGCTCTGTGAGAAGCTGCGCATCGATCAACATCCCGTTGCGCTCCATCCGGAAGAGCACATCGCGCACCGGGATCTCGATATCTCCGTAAATGTGCAATAGCTTGGCGTCCGCAGCGATGGGCGGATAGAGCTTCCGATGCAGCCGCAACGCGATGTCGGCGTCCTCGGCCGCGTATTCGCGGGCACGCTCTACGGGCACCTGCTCGAACGCAATCCGGTTCACGCCTTTGCCGGTCACGTCGTCGTAGGTAAGCGTCTTGAGGTCGAGATGGCGCGAGGCGAGGTTATCCATATCGTGCGGCTTATGCGACTCGACAACATACGACTCGAGCAGCGTGTCATGCGCTGCGCCCGCAAGCACGATGCCGTGATTCGCGAGCGCGTGCTGATCGAATTTGATGTTCTGTCCGACTTTCTTGTGCCGCTCGCTCGAAAGCCACGCCTTGAAGCTCGCGAGCACGCGATCGCGATCGAGCTGGTCCGGCGCGCCCGCGTAGCGGTGGCCGACGGGGATATAGCACGCGTGACCCGGTTCGATCGCGAGCGAGATGCCGACGATTTCTGCGTTCATCGGATCGAGGTTCGTTGTTTCGGTATCGAACGATGTCAGCTCCGCGGACTCGATTGCGGCAAGCCAGCGGTGAAGCGCTTCTTCGTCGTAGACGATCTCGTAGTGCGTTTCGAGCGCTCTTTGCGGCGCGGACGTTGTCTCCGGCGTCGCTGGCGTGTCCCAGCGGCGACCAGTGTCGTCGCGGGCGGCTTTCTTGGCGATCTCGCCGGCGGGGTCGGGCGGAGCCTCGTCGGCCGGAAGATCGCGCAGCCACGGCTTGAATTCGAATCGTTGATAGAGCTTGCGAAGCGTCGGCACATCGGCTGGGGTAAGCACAAGATCGGTCGGCTCGACGGGCAGATTGCAATCGGTTTTGACCGTCAGAAGTTGACGGCCTTGCGGCAGCCACTCGATCGACTGGCGCAAGTTATCGCCGATGACGCCGCCGATCTCGCTCGCATGCGCAATCAGATTGTCGAGATTTCCGTATTGCTCCAGCCATTTCGCCGCCGTCTTCGGCCCGACTTTCGGCACGCCCGGCACGTTGTCGACGCTGTCGCCGGTCAACGTCAGCAAGTCGAGCACTTGATCGGGACGAACGCCGAATTTCGCCGTAACGCCCTGCTCGTCCAACGTTTCATTGCTCATCGTATTGACGAGCTTCACGCCGGGAACGACCAGCTGCGCGAGATCCTTGTCGGACGTCGAGATAACGGTATCGATTCCTGCCTTCTGCGCCCGCACCGCGAGCGTACCGATCACATCGTCGGCTTCGACACCGTCGATCATCAACAGCGGCCACCCTTGTGCGCGCACGAGATCGTGCAGCGCCGGAACTTGCAGCGAGAGATCGTCCGGCATCGCCTTGCGGTTCGATTTGTAGTCGGCGTACAACGCGTCGCGAAAGGTTTTTCCCGGCGCATCGAACACGACGGCGAAATAGTCCGGCTTGCCGTCCAACACCAAACGGCGCAACATCGAAAGGACTCCGCGCAACGCACCCGTCGGCTCGCCGCTCGACGTGCGAAGATCGGGCAGCGCATAAAACGCGCGGAACAAATACGATGAACCATCGACGAGGACGAGCGTAGGCATGCTGCCGCAGACAGACAAGATTCCGGAGTTGATCGACCCGCAGGCCCTCTATACCTCCAACGGACAGGAGGCGTGGCGGGTGCTGGGAATTATGGCAGAGTTCCAGCTCGCGACTGAGCGCTTGCGAGGCATTCGCCCGGCAGTGAGCATGTTCGGCAGCGCGCGCGTCGGCGCTGAGCACCCGTATTACGACAAGGCGCGCGTCATCGCGCACAAGCTGTCCGATGCCGGATTCGCGGTGATCTCCGGCGGCGGACCCGGTTTGATGGAAGCGGCGAATCAGGGGGCGTACGCCGGGCGCTCGCCGGCGATCGGTCTCAACATCATGTTGCCGCGAGAGCGCGGCGGCAATGACTATCAGGACATCAGCATCAGCTTCCGCTACTTCTTCGCGCGCAAGATGATGTTCGTGCGCTTCGCGTCGGCGTACGTGGTATTGCCCGGCGGCTTTGGAACTCTCGACGAGTTGACCGAATGCCTGACGTTGGTCCAGACCGGCAAGAGCCGCCGCATTCCAATCATCCTGGTCGGCGCGTCGTTCTGGTGCGGATTGCTCGATTGGTTCAAGGATAAGCTGGTCGGCGAGGGCATGATCGGCGAAGCCGATCTCGATCTCGTCCGCGTCATCGAAGATCCGGACGCGGTTGTCGAAGCGATATTCCACTTCTACGAAAATCGCGGCTTCCAACCTACGCTGGCCGAGCGTGAAAAAATGCTCAACCTTTGAGCGGCAACCCATCCAGTCTGTCTCGCCGATCTTCTGCGAAACAGAATCAATGCCGTGCCGAGGGCACGAACGTCTGCCGTTTGTTAGAATCAAAGTTCCATGAAGTCTTCATTCGCGGCGCTCATTGCCGCCGTCGCGATGCTTGCGGCGGTTCCCTGTCTTGCGCAGGCGCCGGGTCCGCCGCCGCTACCTCCGCCGCCGACTGCTTCGACAACCCCGCCTCCGCCGCCGCCGGATCTCGCCAACGACACCGATCTCGAGCCGCAGGTGACGATCATCCGGCGCGAAAACGACGTGCTCGAGGAAGTGCGGATCCAGGGCGAGCTGCGCTTCGTCAAGGTCACGCCGCGAAACGGCCGTCCCTATTATTTGGTTCCGGATGCTGGCGGTTATGCGTTCCTCCGCCGCGACAGTCTCGACATCTCGCTCAAGGTTCCGATGTGGGTGTTGTTTTCGTTTTAACCGAATGCCCCGATCGCAACATTTTTTGAGCGGGTTGCCGCGCTGAGCGTCCTCTTGGCGTTTTCGTAATCCCTTGCGGTAGGTTGCGCCGCGTATTTTTGATGTCCGTCTACACGACCGTTACCGCCGAGGACCTCGACGCATGGCTCGCCCGCTATACGATCGGCGGCTTGGTCGAGCTCGCGCCGATCGCGTCCGGGATTGAGAACACCAATTACTTCGTGACGACGGAAAAGGGTCGTTACGTGCTCACCTTATACGAGCGTTTGCCGGCGTCCGAGCTGCCGTTCTATCTCAATCTGATGGCGCATCTGGCGCGAGCGGGCGTCGAGGTTCCGGCGCCCGAACCGGACCGTACCGGCGCGTTATTTTCGCTTCTGAACGGTAAGCCTGCGGGACTGGTCGCGCGGATCGACGGCGAATCGGTGCGTCATCCATTGCCCTCGCACTGCGCGCTTGTCGGCGCAGCACTCGCCAGCTTGCATGTCGCGTCACAAAGTTATCGGCCACGTCTTGCAAATCGGCGGGGCCCATCGTGGTGGCGCCAGATGGCGCGCGTGCTGCAGCCGTTTCTCATCTCCGAACAGAAAGAGCTGCTCGCAGCAGAGCTCGAATATCAAGCGGAATACGGCAATGGCGCGTTGCCGAAGGGTGCGATCCACGGCGACTTGTTCTGCAACAATGTGCTGTTCCACGATGGCCGTGTCGCCGGCATCATCGACTTCGGGTTCGCAGCGACTGATTTCTTCGCGTATGACCTCGCCATCACGGTGAACGATTGGTGCCTTCGTGGAAACGGCGACGCTGCGCTTGATGCCGACAAAGTCGAGGCGCTGACGCGCGCCTACGACGCCGTGCGTCCGTTGAGCGACGCCGAACGCGCGCAGTGGCCGGCGCTCTTGCGGGCAGCAGCGCTGCGATTTTGGGTCTCGCGGCTGCACGATTTGTATCTCCCGCGTCCTGGCGAGCTCACGCATGCGCACGATCCTCGAGAGTTCGAGCGCATCTTGCGTGACCGCGTCGAGTCGACGAAGACAACGTCGCCATGAGCGCCGCAGGGCCGTCCCAAGGCGCGAATTGCTCCCCCTTTGGGGGCAGCGCAGCCGCGACAGCGGCAAGCGTGGGGGTCCACTAATGAGCGCCGCAGGGCCGGGGCGCGACATCGCTTTTGCCCGCCATCCGGGCTCACGGGGCTTCGGCTGGTTGAAGGAAAGCTACGCGATGTTTCGCACCGCGCGGTTCGCGTGGATTTTGCTCCTGATGACGTATTACCTGATGCTGTTGTTCGCCGATCTCGTCCCGTTCATCGGCGGGCTCGCAGCACCCCTGCTGAAGCCTGTTTTCGCCGTGGGTTTTCTCGCCGCCGCCTGGACACAGGAGCGCGGCGGCACACCCGCAGTACGCCAATTGTTCCAGGGCTTCCGCTCCAACCTCCTCGCGCTTTGCTCGCTTGGCGTCGTGTTCGTCGTCGGCATGATGATCGCGGTTGGCACGACGGCTGCTGTTGACGGCGGCAAATTGTTCGAGCTGATCGCGAACCCAGCGCCGCAGGATCTCGACCAAGACGCAGTCGCTAAGCGCCTTGCCGATACGTTGGCGGATTCGCAGGTCCAGCTCGGAATGCTGTTGGCAGCGGTCTGCGCAATCCCGACGCTACTCGCGTTATGGTGGGCACCGGCACTCGTCGTTTTCCAGGATGCGGGTGCTGTCACCGCACTCGTCGCAAGTCTTCGCGCGGCTCTCGCGAATTGGCGGCCGATTCTTCGCTATGTCGTGTCGGTGTTTTTCTTTGGCGGACTTGTTCCGACGCTCGCCGGAACGGCGATCGCGCTGGTCGCTCCGGGACCTATCGGGCGTGCGATCGCGCTTGCCGTGATGTTGCCGTACATGCTCTGCTTCGTGGCAACGCTGCACATCTCCGACTACGTGAGCTATCGCGACGTGTTTCATTCGGATGAGGCGCTGGCGCCGATCGTGCACGAGCACTCTCACGCGTAGTGTCGATCAGGCCGGCTCGAGCTTCGCATATTCCAGCGCCAGCCATTTGACGCCGGCATCGCGGAAATTCACTTGCACGCGCGCGTCGTTGCCGCGACCCTCGGCGTCGATGATCACCCCCAATCCAAATTTCGCATGCTTGACGCTTTGCCCTACGCGCCACGATGGTCCCGGTTGCGTCACGTGCGAATTCACTGCTGCGATCGACGACCCCCACTCCGCGCGGTCGACGTCGAAACTGCGGCGGCGCGGCGGCGACAACCATTCGATCAATTCACGGGGGATCTCGGCCATGAAGCGCGACGGGATGTTGTAGCGCGTCTGGCCATGCAGCATCCGCGTTTGCGCCTGCGTCAAATACAGTCGGCGCCGGGCACGCGTGATGGCGACGTACATGAGCCGCCGCTCTTCCTCGACGCCATCGAGCTCGTTCAGGCTGTTCTCGTGCGGAAAAAGCCCTTCTTCGAGGCCGGTAACGAACACCGTATGAAATTCGAGTCCCTTTGCGGAATGAACCGTCATCAATTGCAGCGCCGATCGTCCTTCGGCAGCCTGCGTGTCGCCTGCCTCCAGCGCAGCGTGCGCAAGGAACGCGGTCAGCGGATCCGTCGCGCCTTCAACGGCTGGTTCGTCGCCGGCGGCGGCGGTGGAAGGGGACGTCAGCATCGGCGCGTCTACAGCGAGATCCGCTTCGCGCAGGAAGCCTTCCGCCGCATTGACAAGCTCTTCGAGATTCTCGATTCGTTCCCGGCCGTCCTTCTCCTGCCGATAGTGCGCGATCAGCCCGGATGCTTCGTTGACGTGCGTGACCGCTTCCGAGAGCGTCAACGACGCCGTCGCCGCTCGCATCCCTTCGATCAGCTTGACGAAGGCCGCCACCGCAGCGCCGGACTTGCCGGCGATCGCGCCGCCGCATGCCGCTTGCCACAATGTCGTCCCGCGGCCGCGTGCGTCGGCCTGCAGCTGTTCAAGGGAACGCGTCCCGATTCCGCGCGGGGGAAAATTCACGACGCGCAAAAACGCGCCATCATCGTCCGGCGCCGCGAGCAAGCGCAAATAGGCGAGTGCGTGCTTCACTTCCGCTCGCTCGAAAAAGCGCATGCCGCCATAGACCCGATACGGCAGCGCGGCGTTGAACAGCGCATGCTCGAGGACGCGCGACTGCGCATTGCTACGATAGAGCAACGCAATCGCGTCGAGTGCAACGCCGTCTTGCGCCAAGCTTTGCACGACATCGACGATGAACGCTGCCTCGTCCAAATCCGATGGGGCAACAAAGGCGCGGACGGGCTCGCCGCTTCCTTCGTTCGTCCACAGATTCTTGCCGAGCCGCAGACGGTTGTTCTTGATGAGCGCGTTTGCGGCGTCGAGGATCGTGCCGTGCGACCGATAATTTTGCTCGAGCTTGATCAGAGTCACCGGGCGCTCCGCGGTGGCGAAATCGCGCTCGAAGTGCTGCATGTTCGCGACGTTCGCGCCGCGAAACGCGTAAATCGACTGATCATCGTCGCCGACGGCGAAGACGGCGGTGTTTGGGCCGGCCAGCAGCCGCAGCCACTTGTACTGCAGGACGTTCGTATCCTGGAATTCGTCGACCAGAATATGCGCGAAGCGTCGACGGTAGTTGTCGCGAATCAATTCCTGCGAGGCAAGAAGCTCGTAGCTTCGCAACAGCAGCTCGGCAAAGTCCACAACGCCTTCGCGCTGGCACGCGGCCTCATAGAGCGCGTAGTGCTCGATCTGCCGACGCGTGAAGTCGTCGCCCGCTTCGACCTGATTTGGCCGCAGTCCCTGTTCCTTCGCGTCGGCAATGAACCATTGCAATTGCCGCGGCGGATAGCGCTCATCATTGATGTTGTGCTCGCGATAGACCCGCTTGATCAGCGCGAGCTGATCCTGCGTATCGATGATTTGAAAGAGCTGCGGCACGTTCGCAGCGCGGTAATGCATCCGCAGCATCCGATTGCACAAGCCGTGAAACGTTCCGACCCACATCCCGCGCAGGTTCGCCGGCGTCAGCGCAGCGAGCCGCGTCAACATTTCCTTTGCCGCCTTGTTGGTAAACGTGACGGCGAGGATCGACAGTGGATTCGCCTGACCCGTCGCCAGCAGCCACGCAATTCGCGTCGTGAGGACGCGCGTCTTGCCGCTTCCGGCACCCGCGAGAATGAGCGCAGAAGCGTGAGGCAGCGTGACGGCAGCGAGTTGCTCGGGATTGAGCCGATCGAGAAGCGCAGAAGGCATGCGGACCAACTTCGAAACATGAATGATAGCCGAGTGCCCAACACGACTGCGTCAAACACATTCGCGCCGAAGGGCCGCCCCAAGGCGCGAATTACTCCCCCTCAGGGGGCAGCGCAGCGGCCTCATTGTCCACTGAGGCCGCAAGCGTGGGGGTACACAATCGCACACGTATAATCGCGCCGCCCGCCGTCACGCCTCTACAGACAATGTCCCGCGCGCCTGAAGTCCCGCCGCCCGCCAGCTCGGCGACGATGCGCGCGTTCGTCCATTGGATTCGCGCGGCCGCACCTTATGTGCACGCGTTTCGCGGCAAGGCGTTCGTCATCGCGTTCGGTGGCGAAGTCGTTGCCGACGATTCGTTCCTCGGCGTCGTTCATGACATCAACTTGCTGGTGAGCCTCGGCATACGGCTCGTCGTGGTGCATGGATGCCGGCCGCAAGTAGAAGCCATATTGAAGCAGCAGAGCATTGCGAGCCGCTATGCGCACGGTGTGCGCGTAACCGACGCCGATGCGATGGATTGCGTCCTCGAAGCCGCCGGACAAGTGCGGGCGCGGATCGAAGCGTTGCTTTCGCTCGGACTCGCGGGCTCGCCGATGGCCGGCGCGCGCAATCGCGTTTCCGCGGGTAACTATCTGACGGCGAAGCCGATGGGGATCGTCGATGGCGTCGACATGCAGTTGACCGGCGAAGTTCGCCGGATCGACACCGAAGCGATCCAGCAGCGACTGGACGACGGCGATATCGTGTTGATCTCGCCGCTCGGCTATTCGCCGACCGGCGAGATCTTCAATCTGACCGTCGAGGAAGTCGCGACGCAGGTCGCCGTGCGGATGAATGCGCATAAGCTCATCTTCCTTATGGAAACCGATGGTGTGCGCAACGGCCGGCGTCAGCTTTTGTCGGACCTGTCGACGAAGGACGCGGAGGCGCTTGTGAAGCGGCCGAACAAGCTTGCGCCCGACGTGCGCCTATTCTTGCCGGCTGCGATCCGCGCGTGCGAGAACGGCGTCAAGCGTGCCCACTTGATCAGCCGGCATCACGACGGGGCGCTGTTGCTCGAGCTCTTCACGCGCGACGGCGTTGGAACGATGCTGGCGGCAACCGCGCTCGCGCACATTCGCAATGCGACGATCGACGACGTCGGCGGCATCATCTCTATCATCGAGCCGCTGGAAGAGCAAGGCGTGCTCGTGCGCCGGTCGCGCGAACGGCTGGAGAGCGAGATCGAGCGCTTCATCGTCGCGGAATACGACAACCACATCATCGGCTGCGCGGCGCTTTATGCATTTCCCGACAAGCGCGTCGGCGAGCTCGCGGCGCTCGCTGTTCATCCCGATTTTCAACGGGAGGGCTACGGCGAAGCCTTGTTGAAGGAAATCGAGCAGCGCGCTCGCAAGCTGCGGTTGCAAAAGCTCTTCGTGCTTACAACGAAGACGGCGCACTGGTTCCTGGAACGAGGGTTTCGCACGGGCACCGTTGCCGACCTGCCGCAGCAAAAGCAGGCGCTTTACAATTACCAGCGTAAATCGCAGGTCTATCAAAAGCCCCTGCAATAACGTTCGACAAAGGAAGGCTCATGGCGAGAATGGTCAAATGCGTGAAGCTCGGTCGCGAAGCGGAAGGTCTCGACTTTCCGCCGTATCCCGGCGAGCTCGGCAAACGAATTTATGAAAACGTTTCGAAAGAAGCGTGGCAGCAGTGGTTGAAGCATCAGACGATGCTCGTCAACGAGAACCGGCTTTCGCTCGCCGATTCGCGCGCGCGCAAATGGCTGGCCGAGCAGATGGAAAAACATTTCTTCGGATCGGGCGCTGAAACGCCGGCCGGTTATGTCCCGCCCAGGGGATAAACAAATGAGCGGGGCAGCGGCCGTTTCGCGTTTCCCGGTTCCGAAGCTCGAGGAGCTGCCGGATGATATTCGAGCGCGGATTCTCGACGTGCAGGAAAAGGCCGGCTTTATCCCCAACATCTTCGTCGCGCTCGCGCACCGTCCGGACGAATTCCGCGCGTTCTTCGACTATCACGATGCATTGATGCTTCGTGAGGGCGGCCTCACGAAGGCTGAGCGCGAGATGATCGTCGTCGCGACGTCGGCGGCAAACGATTGTTTGTACTGCATCGTAGCGCATGGCGCGCTCGTGCGTATCTACGCCAAGAATCCGCTCGTCGCCGATCAGATCGCTGCAAACTACCGCAAGGCCGACATTGCGCCGCGCCAGAAAGCGATGCTCGCGTTTGCGTTGAAGGTCGCCGTGCATAGCGAGGAAATCGGCGACGACGATTTCGCCGCGCTGCGTGCGCACGGCTTCTCCGACGAGGATATCTGGGACATCGGCGGCATTGCAGCGTTCTTCGCGCTATCGAACCGCATGGCGAACATGATCAGCTTGCGGCCGAACGACGAGTTCTATTTAATGGGGCGCGTCCCGAAGAAGTAGCATGTCATTCCGAAGCCGACGCTCCTTCGGCTGAGGAACCTGCTTTTCCTGCGTTGTGGACAGCGCTCCGCGTTCAGCCCACGTATTTCTTGAACCACGCCGTCAACCGCTTCCATCCATCCTCAGAAGGCTCCTTCCGATAGCTCGGCCGGTAGTCGGCGAGGAAGCCATGCGGCGTGTCCGGATAGACCACAATTTCGACGGTCTTCCCGGCTGCTTTCATCGCGGCATTGATCTTGTCGATCGTATCCTTCGGAATGCCGGGATCGTCGCCGCCGTACAGCCCTAGAACCGGCGCCCGGACGTTGGGAACGACGTTCATCGGTGTCTTGTCGCCTTCGTGAAAGCTGATCGCGACCTGCCCATACCACACAACGGCCGCTTTCAGGTTCGGATTGTGGCCGGCATACATCCAGACTTCGCGGCC
>DASXSP010000066.1:0-53031 GCA_036505865.1 Casimicrobiaceae bacterium | reverse complement strand
GTACTCTCGAGAATGCTGCCCATCCTCAAACCAAGGGAAACGGCCAAATAAAATGGTATCGCTACGCGCGTCGACGCTGACATTGCTGCTGCTTCTACTGGTACCGTGGGCGGGCGCGCAAGGTGTTTTGATCGACAAGAGCGACATCCGGTTCGTGTCGAAGCAGATGGGCGTCAACTTCGAGGGTCGCTTCCGCAAATGGAAGGCAGACGTCGTGTTTCTCCCCAACGACCTGGCGAAATCCAAGGCTGAATTCGATATCGATCTCGCGAGCATCGATCTCGAAAGCGATGATTCGGAATCCGAAAGCAAGGGGCCGCTATGGTTCGATACGGCGAAATTTCCGACCGCTCGCTTTTCATCGAAATCGATGAAGGCCTTGGGCGGCGACAAGTTCGAGATCAGCGGTCAACTGTCGATCAAGGGCGTGACGAAAAGCGCGATCGTTCCGATAGCGGTCAAGAAGGATGCAGCCGGCAATACCGTCGCGGACGGAACGTTCATTGTGAAGCGTCTCGAGTACGGCATCGGCCTGGGTCTATGGGCCGACACCGAGACCGTCGCGAACGACGTGCTGGTTCGCGTCCACATGGTGCTGCCGCCAACGAAATAAATTTCGCGATGGTGTTCAATCAAAATCATGGAGGAGAGCTCGTGGCCATTCGCATATTGCTGGGCAGTATCGTTACAGCCATCGCCATTCCAGCGTTCGCGGCAGAGGAGTCGTTTGTTGTCGAGCCGGTGCATTCGCAACCCACGTTCGAGACGCGGCACATCGGTATGTCACCCCAGCGGGGGAATTTCGGCAAGCTGAGCGGCAAGGTGACGCTCGATCGGGTGGAAAAGAAGGGAACGATCGAAGTCACCATCGATGCGACGTCTATTCGAACGTTCGATGCGCGGCTCGACGCCATCGTCAAAGGCGATCGCTTCTTTAACGTCGAAAAGTATCCGACGCTGACGTTCAAGTCGGACAAGGTGACATTCGACGGTGACCGCGTGGTCGGCGTGGACGGTGATCTGACAATGGTCGGCGTCACCAAGCCGGTGAGCTTCAAGGTCGCGAACTTTGTTTGCGGCGAAAACCCGTTCAACAAGAAGGCGATGTGCGGCGCCGAGGCAACGGCGACGATCAAGCGCTCCGATTGGGGCATGACCAACGGCTTGAACGTCAACAATCCGGGCGACGAGATCAAGCTGATGATCCCGATCGAGGCTTATAAGGAAGTTGCGCCGTAGTCGCTCGACGCGTCGTCACGCGACGGAAGTCACGCGGGCCTGACCAGGTCGCCGTCACGCCTCACCACGCCGGCCTTCTCGAGACTGTCGACCAACATCTGCGCAAGAGCGGGCGGTGGCAGCCGGAAAAAGCGCGCATTGAAATCGCGATAGATTTCGATCCGGTCGACGTAAGAAGGCAGGTCGGCGAGGAGCATCTGCCGGCGGTCGAGCAGCGCAAAGGTCAGTACGACGTTGAGTGCGTGACGCGCGAAGCGGCGTGGGTCAGCCTCGAACGCCGCAGTGCGCTGGAACGCGCGCTCGAGCGCAGCGTCGAAATCGGTGAACGGTTCGCCGTGTCCGGGAATGACGATGCGAACGTCGAGCGACGCGATCATTTCGAGCGTTGCGCGCGTGGCTGGCATTGCGGCGGGATCGATCTCCGGGGGCATCACGAAGCCGTAGCCGTTCTTCCACAGCGCGTCGCCAGAAACGAGGATCCTGTGCTCGGGGTTGTAGAACACGAGCGCCGCCATGTCGTGGCCTGGCGCAGCGAGCGCGCGCCATTCGAGATCACCCCAGAGGTACGTCGCGCCGGCGCATAGCACGTCGTCGAAGACGAAGCGATCGGCCCTCTGATCCGCGTAATCGAGCAGCAACGCTTTCGCGTCCCACGCTTCGATCAACGGCGCCTCGTTTTCGGGGACCGCGACCGCGCACCGGTACGCCCGGGCAATTGCCGCGTTGCCGCCCATATGGTCGGAGTGGCAATGCGTGTTGACAAGCTTCGTGAGCGGCGCGCCGTCGAGTCCTTGGCGCGACGCGATCAGCGCCAGCGTTAGCGGCACATGCTTGACGTATCCGGAGTCGATAACGACGCTGTCGTTGCGTCCGCGGAGCAGCACGTTGTTCGACGACAGCCAATCGCGAACGAAGACGTGCAGCTGCGACGGGAACGCTATCGGTGTCACTTTAGGCGTGCCAGAAAGTCGCGGACGGCGCCGACGCGTTCGTCGAGCGTGGGCGCTGCCTGCTCGATCCGAATGCGATCCGGTCCCGCGAAGCGGATGCGCCCATCGCGTTGCACAAGCAAAATCAACTTGCCCGCATCAAAGGGCGGCGCCTTCGTGAATTGCAGCGTCGTCCGCACGGGTCCGGCGTCGATCTTCACAACGCCCTTTTCTTTTGCGAGCAAACGCAATCGGTGACACGCAAGCAACGCCTGCACCGGCTCGGGTGTCGCGCCGAATCGATCGACCAGCTCCTCACGCATCAAATCCAGCTCGTCGGTTGTTTCGACGCTGGCCAGACGCTTATAGAGGACGAGCCGTTCGTGCACGTCGCTGCAATAGGTCGCAGGCAACCTCGACGGCGAATGCAGATTGATCTCGGTCGTCACACCGAGCGGCTCGGATAGATCCGGCTCGCGACCTCGCCTCAATGCCGATACGGCCGCCTTCAGCATGTCGGCATAAAGTTGAAAACCCACTTGCTGCATTTCGCCCGACTGTTCGTCTCCCAACACTTCGCCCGCGCCGCGGATTTCAAGATCGTGCATCGCGAGAAAGAATCCCGAGCCGAGATCCTCCATCAGTTGGATAGCCTCGAGACGCTTCTTCGCCTGCGCCGACAGCGCCTCCTCGGGCGGCGTCAACAGGTACGCATACGCCTGATGGTGTGAGCGGCCGACGCGGCCTCGCAGTTGGTGCAGCTGCGCGAGCCCGAAGCGATCGGCGCGATCGATGATCATCGTATTCGCGGTTGGAACGTCAATGCCCGTTTCGATGATCGTCGAGCAGACGAGCAGGTTGACGCGTTGCGCGTAGAAATCGCGCATCACATGCTCGAGCTCGCGTTCTCCCATTTGGCCGTGCGCGACGGCAATCCGTGCCTCCGGAAGCAATTGCGCGAGGCGTTCCGCCGTCGTGCGTATCGTATCGATATCGTTATGCAGAAAATAGATTTGACCGCCACGCTTCAATTCGCGGAGCGCTGCTTCACGCACGACGCCGACCGAGAACGGCGCGACGAACGTCTTGATGGCGAGACGCTTTTCCGGCGCCGTCGCGATCACGGAAAAGTCGCGAATTCCTTCGAGCGACATCGCAAGCGTCCGCGGGATCGGCGTTGCCGTCAGCGTCAACACGTCGACTTCCGCACGCAGCTTCTTCAACTGTTCCTTCTGCCGCACGCCGAAGCGATGCTCCTCGTCGATGATGACAAGGCCCAAATGCTTGAACTTCACGTCGGACTGGATCAGCTTGTGCGTGCCGATGACAAGGTCGATGCGGCCGTGTGCGAGACCGTCGACGACCGCCTTCACTTCCTTCGGCGAGCGAAAGCGCGAAAGCTCGGCGAGCTTGAATGGCCATTCGGCGAAGCGGTCCGAAAACACTTGAAAATGCTGCTCGGCGAGAAGCGTCGTCGGCACCAGAACGGCGACCTGCTTGCCGTCGTTCAGCGCGACAAAGGCGGCTCGAAGCGCAACTTCGGTCTTGCCAAAGCCGACGTCGCCGCAAACGAGGCGATCCATCGGCTTGCCGACGGAGAGATCGGCGATCACCGCTTCGATTGCAGCCTGTTGATCGGGCGTTTCGTCGAATCCGAAGCCTTCGGCAAACGCCTCGTAGTCATGCGCTTTGAATTCGAACGCATGACCGATGCGCGCTGCACGCTGCGCGTACAAGTTCAACAGCTCGGCAGCGGTATCGTGCGCCTGCTTCGCCGCCTTCTTCTTTGCTTTTTCCCACTGGCCGCTCCCAAGTTCGTGCAGTGGCGCAGCGTCCGGCGACGCCCCGCTGTAGCGGCCGATCAACGAAAGGCTTGAGACCGGTACGTAGAGCTTCGCGTCGTTGGCGTAGATGAGCTCGAGAAACTCGGTTTCGCCGTCGCCGACGTCGAGCGTGACGAGGCCCAAGTAGCGCCCGATGCCATGTTGTTCGTGGACGACGGGATCGCCGATGCGCATCTCGGAAAGATCGCGCACCATTGCGTCGACATTGGACCGACGCCTCGTCTCGCGCTTGCCGCGGCGAACAATGTTGGCGTAGAGCTCTGCCTCGGTGACGAGCGCGATCTTTGCGGCGGGCCAGACGAACCCAGCCGCAAGCGGCGCGACGCTGAGTGCGACCTTGCAATCGGCGGCGACAAACGCTACGAAGTCGTCGATCAGTGCGGGGCGGAGGCCGTATTCGGCGAAATATTGCTGCATCGTCTCGCGCCGGCCCGCGCTTTCCGCGACGATCAGCATCCGTCCGTCGAACATCTCGATCGCGCGCTTGAGTGCTGTAAGCGGATCGTCGGCACGCCGATCGACTTGCACGGGCGGCAGTCGCCGCACCGGCGCGTTCACGCCCTCGGCAACTTGCGGGTGCAGCGAATCGAGCGCCATGCGCGCAAACGGTTTCAGCATCGCATTGAACGCGTCCGGCGCAACGAACAGCTCATGCGGCGGCAACAGCGGACGAAGCTTGTCTCCGCGCAATAATCTCCAGCGCGATTCAGTGTCCTGCCAGAAGTGGTCGATTGCGCCGGCCACGTCGCCATGCAGCGCGATGACGCTATCGTTCGGCAAGTAGTCGACGAAATTGGCCGTCGAATCAAAAAACAGCGGCAGGTAATACTCGATGCCGCCCGGCACGACGCCGCTCGTGATGTACTTATACAGCGGCGAGCGTGACGGATCGCCTTCGAACACCTCGCGGAAACGACCGCGAAAACGCGTGCGGCCCGCCTCGTCCAGCGGAAATTCGCGCGCTGGCAACAGCCGGACGTCTTGCACCGGGTAGAGCGTGCGCTGTGTGTCCACGTCGAACGTCTTGATCGATTCGATCTCGTCGCCGAAGCGATCGATCCGATACGGCAGCGCCGAGCCCATCGGATAGAGATCGATCAACCCGCCGCGCACGCTGAACTCGCCGGGGGATACGACTTGCGTGACGTGCGAATAACCGGCGAGCGCAAGCTGCCCGCGGAGATTGTCGACGTCAAGCTTTTCACCCGTCGTCAGGAAAAATGTATGGGCGGCGAGATACGAACGCGGCGGCAATCGATAGAGCGAAGTCTGCGCGGCGATCAGCACGACATCGCATTCGCGCCGGCCCATCTGGTAGAGCGTTGCGAGCCGCATCGAAACCAAGTCCTGATGCGGCGAGAAATGATCGTAGGGCAGCGTTTCCCAATCGGGAAATGACGCAATGCGCAGATCAGGCGAGAAATAGGCGATCTCTTCGGCAAGCCGCTGTGTCGCCAGCGCGTCAGCGCAGATGATCGCGAGAATGCGGTGGTCGCGCGCGCATTGCGTCGCGAACTGCGCCAATGCGAGTGCATCGGCAGATCCTGCTAGAGGCTCGAGCGCAATCTTTCGCGCGGCGTCCGGCAATCGCGGCGCGAGCGGAGGCAACGCCGCGAGCAGCGACGATGAGAGAGGGACGGCGGTGACGTTTCTGGGGAGCGGCGCGTCGTGCGCCGTGGCCGTCCCGGCAACTGGTACGGCCGGCGACATTTGATGGAGGTTCGTGACGCCAAATTATACGCGACCACGCATGCGATAATCGGTGTGATGCCTTTCGCCGCGCGCGCTAGCGCGTCACCCTTCGTCTTGTTGACGCTCGCGCCGTTCTTCTGGGCGTGCAACTGGATCATCGGCCGCGGTCTCTCCGGCGACATTCCACCGTTGGCGATGACGTTCTACCGGTGGCTGTTTGCGCTCGCGATTCTTGCGCCGTTCGCGCTGCCGCGCCTGCGCCGCGATTGGCCGCTGCTTCGCACAAACTGGAAGGCGATGTTGCTCCTGGGCGCGCTCGGAATCGGATCGCACAACGCTCTCGCGTATCTCGGGCTCAATTACACAACGGCGACGAACGGCGTCATCCTGAACTCGTTCATTCCCGTGATGATCGTCGCATTGTCATGGATCTTCTTGCACGAGCGCCTTTCGGCGCTTCAACTCGCGGGCGTCTCCATATCACTGATCGGCGTGCTGACGATTCTGTCCGGTGGATCACTCGCTGCGCTTGTTGCCTTTCGCGTGAACGGCGGCGATCTCCTCGTCATACTTTCGATGGCGATGTGGTCGACGTATACGATCTGCCTTCGCTGGCGGCCGCCTGCGCTTGACATGATCACGTTCCTGTTCGCGATCGCGTGCGTCGGCGAACTGGTCGTGCTTCCGTTTTATCTGGGAGAGGCAGCGTTCGGAAGGCCGATGATCTGGACGTGGTTGTCCGTCGCCGCGTTGGTCGCCGTCGGCCTGTTCTCGTCAGTGCTCGCGTACATCTTCTGGAATCGCGGCGTCGAGCAGGTTGGCGCGCCGGTGGCGGGATTATTCGTTCATCTGATGCCGGTGTTCGGCATCGTCCTCGCGTGGCTTGTGCTCGATGAACGGTTGCACATGTTCCATCTGATCGGCATCGTGTTGATCCTGACGGGCATCACGATGACGAGCCGCAAGGCGCGCGCGACCGTTGCCGCGGCGCCGGATTAAGGTAAAGCAAATAGCTACGCCGTAATGCGGCCATACTTATCATCGAAGCGGACGATGTCGTCCTCGCCGAGATAATCGCCGCATTGCACTTCGATCAGGACGAGGGGCTCCGCGCCCGGATTTTCGAGGCGATGTCGCGTCTCGACCGGAATGTACGTCGACTGATTGGCGTCGAGCTCGAACACATCGTCGCCGCGCGTGACGCGCGCCCGCCCATGCACGACGACCCAATGCTCGCTTCGCCGGTGGTGGAGCTGCAGCGACAGTGAACCCGAGGGCCGCACCTCGATCCGCTTGATCTTGAATCCCGGACCTTCTTCAAGCGTGGTGTACGCGCCCCACGGACGCGCGACCGTGCGATGCAGCTTGTACGCTTCGTGACCGCGAGCCTTCAGCTCTCCAACGACGTCTTTTACGCGCTGCAGATGATCGCGATGCGCAACGAGCACTGCGTCGGGGGTGTCGACAATGACGAGATTGTCGACGCCGACGGTTGCAATGATGCGATCGCTCGAATGAACGTACGTTCCACGGGTTGCAATCGCAATGCGTTCACCGTGTCCCCCATTGCCGTCGTCATCGCTTTCGCTCAATGCCGCGACCGCCTGCCATGATCCGACGTCGCTCCAATCGAATGTGCCGCGCACGACGGCGACCTCGCCGGCCGCTGCCGCAGACTCCATCACCGCATAATCGATGGAGATGTCCGGTACCGCCGCGAACTGCGCAGCGTCGATCTCGAGCATTCCCGTGGGCGTCGTGTCGGCCAGCGCGTTGACGATCGGACGCGTCGATGCGAGAACGCCCGGTGCGTGACGCGCGAGCGCTGCCAGGATCGCAGCCGGCGTAAACGCGAACATCCCGGAATTCCAGACGTAGTTGCCGGCCGCTAAATATTCCCGCGCCGTCAGCAACGGCGGTTTTTCGACAAATCGCCGCGCGCGAAACGCGGGCGGCTCGTCGCGGTCGGCGGCCATCATGAGCTCGCCGCATTCGACATAGCCGAAGCCCGTGTCCGGATGCGTCGGCGTGATGCCGAACGTCACGAGCAACCCCTTGGACGCGAGCGTCGTTGCGCGAGCGATCGCCGCCGCGAACGCCCGCGTATCGCGGATCAGATGATCAGCAGGAAGCACGAGCAACACCGCATCGGACCAACCCTGCGTCTCTGCGAACAGCGCACCAAGCGCCACCGCGGGCGCCGTGTTGCGCCCGAACGGCTCGAGCAGATACGCGATTCCTTGCGTGGGTGGCACGCCCGTGCTGGCGTAAACGTCCTTTGTATGGAAATACAGATCGCGGTTCGTGACGGTCAGAAGGTGTGTCACCTGGGGCAAATCGAGCGCGCGCCGCGCCGTCTTGCCGAGCAAAGTTTCGCCATCCGGAAGGGGCATGAACGGCTTCGGCGCGGCCTCGCGCGAAAGGGGCCACAAACGCGTCCCTGCACCGCCGGAAAGGATCAACGGAATTAGCGTGCGAGCGACCATCGTCATCGAGTACGAAAATGAAGAAAATTGTCTATAAACCCCGTCACTTTAACGCTAACGCGAGGTGTAGGACAAATCAGGACACCAGCATCCGCCGGCCACCGATACGTGTATTGCAAGGTGTTCCATACGATGCATGACTCATCAGCACGATAAAAAGCGGAGCAGCTTATGGATCTGCACGATTCCCCGGTCGACGTTTCGAACATCGTCACACTGCCGTTTCTGGCTGCGACACGTGCGGCATCGTCACCGGCGCTTGGACGCTTCGGAAGGCTCTACGGCAGCTCACCGGCGATGCAGGACGTCTATCGGATGATCGACAAGGTCGCGCCAACTGAAGCGACCGTGTTCGTGACCGGTGAATCGGGCGGAGGCAAGGAACTTGTCGCGCGTTCGATCCATGAACGGAGCGGCCGCTCGCGGGGGCCGTTCGTCGCGATCAATTGCGGCGCCATTCCCGCGAACCTGATCGAGGCGGAATTGTTCGGCCACGACAAGGGGGCATTCACGGGCGCAAGCCGCAACCACCGCGGATGTTTCGAGCGCGCAGAATGCGGCACGCTGCTGCTGGACGAAATCACCGAAATGACGCCCGAGATGCAAGTGCGCTTGCTTCGCGTGCTGGAGACCGAGCGTTTTATGCGCGTGGGCGGCGACGCCGAGATCCGCGCCAATGTGCGGATCATCGCGGCGACCAACCGCGACCCGCACGACGCCGTCAAGGAGGGCAAGCTGCGCGAAGACCTGCTCTATCGGCTTGCGGTGTTCCCGATCAACCTCCCGCCGTTGCGCGAGCGGGAAGGCGATGCCGAGCTTCTTGCCGAGCATTTTCTCCAGCAGCTGAATCTCGAGGCCGGCACCGACAAGCAGTTCTCTCGCGCGGCGCTCGTCACGATTCGCACGCACCAATGGCCCGGCAATGTCCGCGAGCTGAAGAATGCCGTTCATCGCGCGTTCATCATGGCCGACAACGAAGTCGAGCTCGACCTGAGCGGGCTCGCCTGTCCGGCGGTCGAGGGCGAATGCCTTCGCGTTCCGATCGGAACGCCGTTGGCCGAGATGGAACGTCAAGCGATCTTTGCGACGCTCGACCACTGCGGGGGCAACAAGCGTCGCGCTGCGGAAATACTGGGCGTGAGCCTCAAGACCTTATACAACCGCCTCGCTGCCTACCAAGCGGGCGAATCCAGGGTGGCGACACTGCAAGCCGCAAGTCTGCCGGGATAGAATCGAAGGGCCGCTCATTCCGCGGGTACCCTTCCAATGATCCGGATCCTCATCGCCGACGATCACGCTATTGTGCGAGCCGGCCTTAAGCAGTTCATCGCCGATCAAGCCGACATGGAAGTCACTGCGGAGGCCTCGAGCGGCAGCGAGGCAATCGCCGCCGTGCGCGCGCGCGATTTCGATGTCGTTCTGCTGGACATTTCGATGCCCGACAAGAACGGCATCGACACACTGAAGACACTGAAGCACGTAAAACCCGAGTTGCCCGTTTTGATGTTGTCCGCCTACGCCGAAGATCAATACGCAGTCAACCTGTTACGGGCCGGCGCCGCGGGCTACCTCAACAAAGAGGCCGCATCGACGCAGCTCGTCGGGGCGATACGCACGGTCGTGCACGGACGCAAGTATGTGAGTCCTTCTTTGGCGCAGATTTTGGCCGACGGTGTGTCAGGGGATGCCGACCGGCCATTGCATGCCGAGTTGTCGCAGCGCGAATTTCAGATTTTCTGCAAGCTCGCGGCGGGCGCTGCAGTGTCGAAGATCGCCGATGAACTAAATCTTTCTGTGAAAACCGTCAGCACGTACCGGACGCGCATTCTCGAAAAGATGGCGATGAAATCGAACGCGGACTTGACGTATTACGCCATCAAAAACGGACTGATCGAATAAGACGGGACGTCGTACCGTGCAAATGTAGGACCAACACGGACAGCAATGCGCGTGTCACGCTGGTACCTTCCACCGACAGACGGCGAAAACGCTGCAACGCATCGGGCTCGACGTAAGTGAACAATTTAACCCCTCTCCGTGTTTTGTTGATCGAGGATTCACCGCTCATTCGCGAGCGGTTGTTCGAATCGCTCGTCGACCCGGGAAGAATCGAGATCGTCGGCGAGGCCGACACCGAGGAAGCGGCGATCACGCTGTTGGGAGCCGCGCCGTGGGATGTTCTCGTACTGGACCTGCAGCTGAAGCACGGGACCGGTCTTGGCGTGCTGCGCTCGCTGATCTCGCACCGTGCGCCCGAGGCGAAGGTCATTGTTCTCACCAATTATGCTTTCCCGCAATACCGCGCCAAAAGCTTGGCGCTCGGCGCGGATTTCTTTTTCGACAAGTCGCGCGAGTACCACCGCGTCCGCGAGGTGCTTGAAGGCATTGCGGAAAAGCGGATGTCCGCCCAGCACTGACGCGCGTGTAAACGCTGCTTTACCGGCGCCGCCGTGGTTGCAGCACCGGCGCTGACGATGTCTTCAAGCTACTGAATCCGTGGGCCTTTTTCGTGGCACGCCACGTGCAAGCTGTGGAAAGAGGGACGCGCGCGGCGCGAACCGGGTTCTTGTCGACAACGTGAGGGGATCACCATGAAACGTTTGCTAGCGCTGTTGCTTGCCGCGTCGTTCGTACTGCCTTCGGCGGCGATGCTGGGTGGATGCAACACGGTCCAGGGCGCAGGAAAGGATATTGAGCGGGGCGGCGAAAAGATTCAGTCGGAAGCGCAACAACACAAGAAATATTGACTGTCTCAACTCGCTCGCAAGGACGGCATCGCGGGATGAACCCGTGATGCCGTTATTGCAATGAAGGCCCCTTTTGCAGCGGCGCCGCTCGGGAGACCGGCCGAGATTGCGCTCGTCGTCCTCGCGTCTCTGGCGGCAATCGCAGTCGCAAAGTGGGCACAGGCATTTCTGATCCCACTGACCGCCGGAATACTGATCGCCTATGCGTTAAAGCCGGTCGTGGCAGTGCTCGAGCGGCTGCATGTCCATCGCGTCATCGGCGCGGTGTGCGTGTTGGCCGCATTGACCGGTCTCATCGTTGGCGGCCTCTCGCTGGTTCGCGATGACGCCGTTGCGGCGTTGGCCGAGTTGCCTTACGCCGCTCGCAAGCTGCGTGTCGCCGCACAGGAGTCTGCGCGCGAACCGAGAAATCCGATCACGCATCTTCGCGAGGCTGCAGCGGAGTTAAGTCGGGCCGCGGCCTTAGCCGTTGGCGTGCCGTCGTCGGCAGTTCAGGAACCGCCCGCCGCTCCCGCAGCAAACGAATTGCGCGAGTGGGGCGCTGCGCAGTCGTCGAAGTTTCTGAGCGTGGCAGCGGATCTCGGTTTGGCGGCGCTGCTCGCGATGTTTCTGCTTGCGTCGGGCGACACATTCAGAAAGAAGGTGCTTTCGCTTGCGGGACCGACCCTTGCCGCGCGGCGGATCACACGGGAAATCCTGGATGAAATCGACGCGCAGGTGCAGCGCTATCTGCTCGTCATGCTGGTCACCAACACGTTCCTCGGACTCTGCATCTGGCTCTTGTTGACGGTGGCAGGCGTGGAACGCGCGGGGCTGTGGGCGACGATCGCAGGAGTGCTCCATTTCGTGCCATACGCGGGAACCGCCCTGACGACTGTCGCCATCGGTATGGCTGCGTATCTGCAATTCGGCACGATGCCCGCCGCGTTCGCGGTTGCGCTTGCGGTTCTCGCAATTTCTTCGGCGATCGGCATGGGCCTTTTATCGTGGCTGCAGGGACGCGCGGGGCACATGAATCCGGTCGCTGTATTCGTGACGCTGCTTTTCTTTGGATGGCTATGGGGCGGTTGGGGCTTGCTGCTGGGCGCGCCGCTCGTGGCGATCTTCAGGGCGATCGCCGAACGGTTGCCTTCGATGCAGGCAGTCGGCGAGCTGGCGGGGCCCTGAACGGCGTTGCTGGACGCCGTCGCAGATGCCTGACTCGTCCTACGACGTTGTGCAATTTTCTCTGCCGATGGCGGCGCCGTTACATCCAGCACCCGTAGCGGTGTCGCAAGGCATTGAAAAATCATGCGATTTAGCTGGCACGACCGTTGCGAATGGAAAGCACCGTCATCTGTTGGAGTGCATCAACATGAACTGGGATCGCATCGAAGGGAACTGGAAACAGTTCAAAGGCAAGGTGAAGGAACAGTGGGGAAAGCTCGCCGACAGCGACCTCGACTTGATCAGCGGGCGTCGCGATCAACTGGTGGGCAAGATTCAGGAACAGTACGGCATTTCGAAGGATGAGGCCGAACGCCAAGTTCGCGAGTTTGCGGATCGGCAGCGGGACTACGAGAAGATCTGAGGTTCAAAGAAGGACATCGTTAACGCTGACGGAGGAACATCATGGCAAAATTGTTGCTCAGCCTGTTCGCATGCGCAGGCATCGCGATGGCGGGCGTTGCGAGCGCCGCGCCGATTTCGAAGGACGCCTACAACGCCGAGAACAAGCGGATCGAAGATCAGTACAAGGCCGATCGTGACGCGTGCAAATCGATGACCGGGAATCAGAAGGACGTGTGCATCGAGACGGCGAAAGGCAAGGAAAAAGTTGCGAAGGCCGATAACGAAGCGGCTTACAAGAACACCGAGAAGGCGCACTACGATGCACGTGTCGCCCGCGCGGAAGCGGACTACGCTGTTGCAAAGGAAAAGTGCGATGACCTATCGGGCAATCAGAAGGACGTGTGCGTGAAGGAAGCAAAGGCCGCGGAAACGAAGGCCCGGGCTGATGCGAAGGCCACGCACGTGGCGGCCGATTCCCGCAAGGACGCGGCCGAAGACAAGCGCACCGCCGACTACAAGGTGGCGGTCGAGAAATGTGATTCGATGTCCGGCGACGCGAAGACGCAGTGCGTGAAGGACGCGAAGGCACGCTATGGAAAGTCCTGACCTATAAGGGGTGACCGCGACTCAGCCTGCTGACAACGGCAGGCGGTCGAAGTCAGGCCGGGGCGCGCGTCGTTCCGGCCTTTTTTGCGTCTGCGTCCGCCGGTCGTGATTCGGCGCTGATGTGCTCTTTCGCGGCGCTCGTTTGTCCCGGCAGCGGTACATGGACCTCGATCGTCGTCCCGAGTCCTGGTCGACCGTGGATGCGGAAATCGCCCTTGAAGGCACGGATCCGTTGACGCATGCCGCTGATGCCGTGCGAAAGCGCGTTGGTTTCCGCGCCAGCGGGCAGGCCGATACCATCATCCTCGAAGATCACCGACACACCGGATTCGGTGCGCAGCAGCTCGACGTTGACGTTCTTCGCTTTTGCGTACTTGACGACGTTGGTGAGCGCTTCCTGCACGATACGGTAAAGCGCAATTGACACTTCCGGCGGAAAGTCGGAATCGAGCTCGGCCAAATTGAGCGAGCACTTGAGGCCCGCTCGCTCGCAGGTTTGGCGCACCTGCCAGTCGATTGCGGCGGCAAGGCCGAGATTGTCAAGCAGTGTCGGACGCAGATCCTCAATGACGCGGCGCTTCAGCTCGACACCCTCATCCAACATCTTCAACGCGCGTTCGAGCTTGGCGGCGACTGCGCCGTCCTTGCCGCGCAGGCGCTCGAGCGCCCATGCCACGTCCATTTTGGCGCCGACGAGAATGCCGCCGAGCTCATCGTGGATCTCCCGCGCAAGATGCGATTTCTCCTCCTCGCGCACGATCTGCAGGTGGCTCGAAAGCTCGGACAGCTCCCCAGTGCGCGCGGACACGACGCTTTCGAGTCGGGCCTGCTCCTGCATCGAACGCCGCCGTTGCTCTTCACGCAAGCTGATTTCGCGGCGCGCGAGCACCCATACGACCAGCAGTAACGCGACGGTGAATGCCGTCATCGTCACCATGCCGATGCGCGCGAACTCGATGTCCTGCTGCCAGCGCGTCGTACCGGTCGAAAGCTTCGCACGCAGGTCGTTGGACATCGCCGCGGCTTCGCTGCGAATCTCGTCCATCGTCCGCTTGCCGATGCCGGTGTCGATCAACTGAAACGCCGCTTCGCGGCCGCTCTTCTCGTTTAGCACCAGCGTCGATTCGATTTCGTTGAACCGCTTGCCGATCAGACCGGTGAGCTTCGTCAGTCGATCGCGCACTTGCACCGAGCCGTCGCTCGACACCGATTCGCGCAGCAGAACGAGCGTGGGATCGAGCTTCTGCGCGGCGTTCTTGTACGGCTCGAGATAGGTGGGATCGCCGGTCAGCAGGTAACCACGCTGAGCGGTTTCGGCATCGACGACGAGCGCCATTACGTCATTGAGCCGCGACTCCATTTCGAGCGCCGTTGTGCTTTGCCGATTGGCGACGTCGAGGCGGCGATAGCCAAATTCGGAAAAGACGAGCACAGCGATCGACACGATCACGCCGAGCGCAAGCGGCAGCAGAACTTTAAGAGGAAATGGACGGGTCATCCCGCTCGGGGAAAGAACGAAGGGCTATTCGTAGCTGAAGCCGACTATACGCAATCGAACGGCCACGCTCAAGGCAACAGGATACGCATTGCGCTGTCGGTGAGTGTCCTACCGGAAATTCAGCAAAGTGCCGATATGTCGATGGACCGCCGTGGAGGAGAATCAGTTCCAGTTTGCGGCTTGCGAGAGGTAAGAATGGATAACACCGGATTTGCGCAAGCCGGCGCAGCATCAAGCTCCCTACCCTCGTCTCAAGCGAGGGACCCTCGACGTCGCGAAACCGCGGCGTCTTTTTTTTGGTCCGTCGCGGCGAGTTACGATCGACTCCAAACGACGCAAGTGGATTTCTGCGCGCAGGCAGAGCCGCTCGGGAAGCACTACTTGTACAAACCGGCGTCGCGACCGGAATAAGAAATCATCGCGGCGGCGTTGCGGCTGCGGCGAAATCATGCTCGCCGGCCACACCACCGCCACGACGGCGATCGTCCCTTACAACGCTATTCCCGACTGCGCCCGCTTTACGACTTGCTCTTGTCCTTATCCTTGCTTGGCGACGATTGGTCGGAGCTGGATGGACTCGACGGTGCGGCCGACGACGGGGATGACGGAGACGATTGACCCGATGACGCCATGGAAGACGACGATGGGCTCGACGGGCTCGACGGACTCGAGGACGGCGTCGACTGCGACATGCTGGACGAAGCCGGCGGCGTCGTTTGCGACGTGCTTTGGCGGTCGCTGCATGCCGTGATCAACAACGCGGAAACGATCGCAACGGACAATGCGGTGGCGTTCATTACTTCTCCTTTCGTGACGAATGCAAAAAAGACGAAGGGGAACGCGAAACGCGTACCCCTGTCGCATTGCCACCGTACCGAGCGTGCGTGCGACGAACCATCGGTACGAGCCCGAACGAACTGTAGGAAGTTACCGACGTCGCCGCATGATTTGCAACATTCGCTGGACAGCGATGCTTGGCGCAGCCTCTCTTGATGCCTCTACCATCGAGTAATGGATTGATGTGACAGTGCTTTCGAGATGGGTCTTCGTTGGCACGAAGCCTGCGACTCAGGTTTTCGATCGCGGAGTTTGCCGCCGACATCACAACAAGGAGCTTGCCGTGCTTTATTACGCCGTCGTGTTCTTCATCGTGGCGCTGATCACCGCGCTGTTCGGCTTCGGGGGAATCGCCGCCGGGGCGGCTGGAATCGCCAAGATCCTCTTCATTATCTTTCTGATTGTCTCGATTGTGACGTTCCTGATGTCTCTCGCCAGGAAATAGCGCCGTCGTCGAGACAAGGAGACGAGACGATGCAAGCCAGTGCTGAACCGTTGCCTTCGCGCGCGGCCATACAACCGGTCCCTCCCGCAATGTCGCCGGACGTCGACCGGATCACGCGTGATTTTCGCCAATTGATTTCGGATTTCGAGACGCTGCTCAAGAACGCGCAGACGCTGTCGGCTGAAGGTGCGGCAGTGGCGCGCGCGGAGCTCAACCGTAAGCTCGCCGATGCGCGGGTCAAGTTCAATTCGCTTAAGGAAGCGGCGGGCGAACGCGCAACGCACGCGCGCGGCGCGACGGAAGAATACGTTCGCCGTGAGCCGTTGAAATCGGTGCTTATCGCCGCCGCAGTGGGCGCCGTCGTTGCTCTTGTGGTGGCCAGACGTTGAAGGAAAAAAAGGAACGCTGCCATGCCCGAACCGACTTCGAGGAGAGCGCATTCGTCGTCCGCTGCCGCCCCGAGCCCCCATCTGACCGACGTCGCAACGCTCCGCCAGCGTGCGCGCTCGCACATCGAAGAAGGCGCGGTGACGCCAAGCTATGGCGCTGACCGCGACACCGTCGTCAAAATGTTGAACGACGCGCTCGCAACCGAAATCGTCTGTGTGCTCCGCTACAAACGCCACTATTTCATGGCGCAGGGCTTGAGCTCCGAGTCAGTGAAGGAGGAGTTCAAACAACACGCCGCCGAAGAGCAGGAGCATGCCGATCGCATCGCCGAGCGGATTGTGCAACTGGGCGGAGAGCCCGATTTGAATCCGGCCAATCTTGCCGCGCGCGCTCACTCCGAGTACATTGAGGGAACCTCGCTTGTCGACATGATCCGTGAGGACCTGGTTGCCGAACGCATTGCCATCGAAAGCTATCGCGAGATCGTTGGGTACCTGGACGGGAAGGACCCGACGTCGCACCGCATGATGCGAGACATCCTTGCGGTGGAAGAAGAGCACGCGGAGGATTTGAATTCGCTGCTGCTCGGCTTGAAAGCGAACTGAGATTCGCGCCGCCGAGTACGCCCGTCGGCGGCCCTGCATTGAAAACCAGCTTTGTAAGACCCACATACCTTTAGTGCGGCGGAATCTCCGCTGGTATGATTGCGTTGCGCTAAATCCGCTTTGTCGGCTCCGGTAAACGGGGCCGGCCCATCGATTACCGGGGGTGAACTGGTTTCGACGGGGGTTGCGAAGCAGCGCGGGGCATGCCGAGGCGCTTGTCCTCGTTAAACTCGAGCAATCGCAAATCTAACTGCGAACGACGAAACGTACGCTCTGGCGGCTTAACCCCGCCGGACCTCGCACCGGGCGGCGCTCAGCCCGGGTGATGAGCGGGTAACACCGCAAGTCACAGCGAGGACCCTTTGAGCGATCGCGCGCGGTCGGGCCGCTTGGCCGTAGCGCTAAAGCAAGGCGGCTGGTTCGCCCGCAGCCCGTCCGTCGGCGGTGGGAGGACGAGATCCAAACGGCGAGACTAAGCATGTAGTCCCGACTGTGGAGTGCTTCCGGACGGCGGTTCGATTCCGCCCACCTCCACCAATAAGCAAAAGGCCGCGAACGCGGCCTTTTTGTTTTGGCGCAAGGTTCGGCGATTGCCGCTCGGCGAGTTCGAGGAAGGGCCTCCGAACGATGGGAGGAGGCCCGAACGACCGCCATGAGCGAGGCGACAGCCGAGCGATGGGCGGTCCGAGCGAAGCGAAGGACGAGGCGCTCGCGTTGCTGCCGCGAGCGCCGCGCAAGATCTCGCCAGCTCCACCAAGCTCGCCGCTTTTGGAACTCATCGTGAATCTTCCTATGACGATGACATTTCGTCCTACAATTAGAAAAAAGCTTTCCTCGTGCGCGCATGATGTCGGACACCATAGCGGTCCGCTCGCGTTGGCTGCGAAGACTCCGTAACGTCTTCGTCGGCGTCATCGCGGCTGTCGCGCTGATCGCAGTCCTGGGATTCTTCGTCGTTCCGCCGGTCGCGAGAGCGCAAATCGAAACGCTCGCGACGCAAGCGCTCGGCCGTCAGGCGATGCTCGGTCATGTTGCGTTCAATCCCTTCACTCTGAAAGCCACGCTGCGCGATTTCAAGCTCGCGAATCGCGACGGCAATCAAACGCTCCTTGCGTTCGACACGCTTGAAGCCGATCTCTCGTCGGCATCGCTGTGGCATCGCGCGCCCGTCTTCGACGCCTTGCGCTTGATAGGGCCGCGTCTCGATCTCATCCGCAACGCGGACGGTACGTACAGCATTTCAGACCTCGTCGAACGGATGCTCGCCGGACCCGACGGTCCTCCGCCGCGTTTCTCGCTCAACAACATCGAGATCGAGAACGGGGCGATATCGCTCGACGATCGTCAGCACCGCAGAAGCGTCGCCGCGACGCATCTCGCGCTCGGCATTCCGTTCCTGTCGAGTCTTCCTTACGACGCCCAGATCCATGTGACGCCCCATTTCGAAGGCATGATCGACAATGCGCATTTAGCGCTCGCAGGGGATTCGACGACGCCTTTCGCGGATACGCGCGAAGCCACGCTGGCCCTCGATCTGGATGGATTTCCGCTTGCGCGCTATGTCGAGTACGTGCCGCTGCCACCAGGGGTGAAGCTAAAGGACGGCGCTTTGACGACGCGGCTTACGCTCGCGTTCGTCACCGACAAGAGCGCGCCGCGCGCGATGACGCTGTCCGGTACGGCCAGAATCGATCATTTGGCCGTGACGCGTCCCGACGGGTCTGCGCTGATCGCCGCCGATAGCGTCGACGCGAAGCTGCGTCAATTGGATCTGCTTGCGCGATCGGTGGCCGTCGAATCGCTGGCGATCGACAAACCCGACATCGATCTGCGACGTGTAGCCGACGGGACACTCGAGGTCGAGCGTTTGCTCTTCGCGACGCCGGGGAGCGTAAACATGCGAACGAACGAGTCGCCGGCTGCAACACCGTGGACCTACGCCGTCGACAATGCGCGCATCGCAAGCGGCACGCTTCATCTGTCCGACGCGAGCGTGACACCGGCTTTCGATTCCAAGCTGTCCGGCATCGCCCTCCAAGCTCGACGATTGGCATCGAGCGGCGCTGCCGGCACCGTCGAGCTCGCGTTCGATTCCGACGAAGGCGCGCATTTCGCGGGTAGTGGCGAGGTCGACCTGGCCGCGAGGCGCGCGCACGGGCACGCCGAGCTCAACACGTTTCATTTGGCGAAGCTCTATCCCTACTACAGTCAGGCGCTCGATCTCGACGTGCGTCGAGGGACGCTCGATTTCGCCGGCGATTTCGAGCTGGCAGCCGCGGGGTCGACGACGCGGGTCGTTGTGAACGGAAGCCGAGCGACGCTTGCCGACCTCGATCTCGCGCTCGCCGGCGAACGCGATCCGCTTTGGCGCGTTCCACGGGTCGAGCTCACCGGCATCGAATTCGATCTTTCGAAGCGCAACGTCAGGATCGAGCAGGCTCTCGCGCCGCAGGCCGCGATCCGTGTCGTCCGGCAAGCCGACGGGCTCGTCAATTTCCAGCGTCTCGTGCGCACGTCGCCACGGACCGGGACGCCGGCGCAGAGCACGCAGCCGGGCGACGTCGGCTGGCAGTACGTCATTCGCAAAATAAGCCTCGATCGCTTGTCCGCGCAATTCGACGATCGCGTGCCACAGCCGCCGGTCAAGCTCGCGATCGCCGATGCGAAGATCGCCGCCGAAAATCTGAGCAATGCGCGCAACGCAAAGGGGAACATCGATATCGTCGCGCGCATCGGCGCATCGGGGCGCCTGCACACCAGCGGCGCGATTGCGACCAATCCGTTCGCCGGCGATTGGCGCATCGATGCGCGCACGATCGACCTCGTGCCGCTGCGTCCTTATTTCGAGGCGCGGACGAACGTCATCGTCACCAGCGGAGCCGTCGGCGCGAAGGGCCGCTTGACGTATTCGCCATCGCCGGGCGGCGAGGCGCGCGCCAGCTACAGCGGCGACGTCTCGATCACCGACTTCGACTCGCTCGACCGGCCGACCTCGCAGGAGCTCGCGCGTTGGAAGTCGCTCTCGATTAGTGGCATCAACGCGACGAGCGAGCCGTTCAATCTCGCACTCGGCACCGTCGCGCTCGATCATTTTTTCGCGCGGTTGATCGTCAACCCCGACGCGACATTGAATATTCAGCAGTTGCTTGCGCCATCCGCAGCGCAGTCGAGCCCCATCGTAGCCGCGCAGACGCCGGCAGCGGGAATCGCAACCAAGGAGCTGCCGCCGCCGACGAGGGACGAACTGCCGGTGTCGATCGCGCGGATTACCATGGAGGAAGGCGAAGTCCGGTTCTCCGATTTTTTCATCCAGCCGAATTACTCCGCGCATTTGACGGCAGTCACCGGCAGCGTCTCTGCGTTGTCGACCACGCAGGCAGGCGACGTCGAGCTTCGCGCAAGCGTCGAAAACAGCGCGCCCGTGGAGGTGCGCGGCTCGCTCAATCCGTTTGCGCGCGAGCTCATGCTCGACCTCACTGCGACGGCGAAGGATATCGATCTGCCGCCGCTCACGCCGTACTCGGCGAAATACGCGGGGTATGGCATTCAGAAAGGGAAGCTGTCGCTCGAAGTGCATTATCAGGTCGCCAATCGCAAGCTCGCGGCATCGAACAAGCTCGTTCTCGATCAACTGACGTTCGGCCAGCATGTCGACAGTCCGGATGCGACCAAGCTGCCGGTCCTGCTCGCAGTCGCGTTGCTGAAGGATCGCAACGGCGTCATCAATCTCGATCTTCCGATCGAAGGAACGCTCGACGACCCGAAGTTCTCCATCTGGCGCGTCGTCGTGCAGATCGTCGTCAATCTGATCACCAAGGCGGCCACGGCGCCGTTTGCGCTGCTTAGTGCGATCGCGGGCGGCGGCGGCGAGCAATTGGCGTACGTCGAGTTCTTGCCGGGGCGCACCGAAATATCCCCAGCGGCCGAAACCAAGCTTCGCTCGTTGGCGAAGGCGTTGACCGAGCGACCCGGTCTCAAGCTCGACACTGCGGGACGTGCGGTCCCGGACGTTGATCGTGACGGTCTGAAGCGCGTTGCCCTCGAACGCGCGATACGGGTACAAAAGCAAAAAGCCCTAGCGTCACAAGGCGAATCGGCGCCCGCGCTCGACGCGCTTGCCGTCGACCCCGGCGAATATCCGAAGTATCTTGCCAACGTCTATCGCGACGCGAATCTTCCCGACAAGCCGCGTAATGTGCTGGGAATCGCCAAGGACATTCCACCGAACGAAATGGAAGCGCTCCTGCTCGCCAGCTACCGTGTGGACAACGAAGCGCTGAGCGCCCTCGCCAACGAGCGCGCTCAGACGGTCAAGCAATGGTTCACCGGCGCGGGCGGCATTCCAGGTGAACGGGTTTTCATCGTCGCCCCCAAATTAACGGCGGACGGCATTCAAGACAAAGGCGCGCCGACGCGAGTCGATTTTGCGATTCGATAAGCGCCTCCAGTTCCATTGCTCATCGGAAAGAGCCATATCGAATGCCGCGAAGAAAACAACCCGCGATGCCTGCCCGAATTGTCTCGACGGCACCCCCTGCGATGCGCCGCTGCCATTGGGTCGGAGACGATCCACTCTATATCGCTTATCACGATCGCGAATGGGGCTTTCCCGTCGCCGACGATCGGCGCCTATTCGAAAAGATCTGTCTCGAGGGGTTTCAGGCGGGACTGAGCTGGCGGACGATCCTCGGCAAGCGTGAAGCGTTTCGTGAAGCGTTTGCCGGGTTCGATTTCGATCGAGTCGCACGCTTCAGTGCACGCGATGTCGAGCGGCTGCTGCGCGATGCCGGCATCGTTCGCCATCGCGGCAAAATCGAATCGACGATCAACAACGCGAAACGTGCCCGCGAATTGGTTGCCGAATTCGGCTCGCTTGCGGCGTACTTCTGGCGTTACGAGCCCAACCTGAAGGCGCGGCCGAAGCGCCTCACGCGCGAAGCGCTGGCGGCGATGAGCGCTTCAATGGAATCGATTGCGCTGTCGAAAGACCTCAAGAAGCGCGGCTGGACATTCGTCGGGCCGACGACCGTCTATGCATTCATGCAGGCGATGGGGCTCGTGAACGACCACGTGCACGATTGCACCGTGCGCGAGATCGTCAGGCATAAGCGTGAATCGTTCCGGCCCCCGTTCTCGTCGACTATTGCTGAGGCGAGCACATGATTACGGCGTCGGGGCCATATCCTTCGGGGACATAACCTTTCGCCACCAACTGATCGCGACTCGCGCGGTTTGTCGTGTAACGATGATTGGTGTCGGCACGATCGTTCCACACGCGGTAAACCGGTGTCGTGTCGGCTGGACACGCACCCGTGGCATTGTCCGGCAGCACGATACGGAAAGCTTCCGGCGTCTCGTATGCGAAGTAGGGGAACCGTGCCATCACCTCCGCGCATTCTTCTGTCGATGCGGAGAAGAAGTGCGAATCGCCATATTCCGGCGGCAGATAAAAGCGGCACACCCGGCTGCCGTCCGGCTCGCCGGCGGCATAGACCGTGATCGACTGACCCGTCCGTACCCAGCCGGCGAAGCGGCCGGAATCCAACGCGTCGATGTCCGCGTCCGACGCGCTGACGAAATAGTGATCGAGCGAAGCGTTGTAATACTCGACGGCAGTGGCCGTCTTCGGGGAACGCGGCCCGGTGTTGTGGACCGTCACCGACACGACTGGCGACGTAGCGGAATTGCCGGCTGCATCGTAGGCGATCGACTTCAACTGCGCCGAGCCGTTGCCAGTGCTGCGCGAATCCCATGAGAACTGCCACGGCGCACTGGTTGCGGTCGCAATCACCTGGCTATTCACGGCAAGCTGCACGCGTGCGACACCGACATTGTCGCTCGCATTGACCGAAACATTGACGATGCCCGAGACCTGGCCCCCAAGCGGCGAGACAATGGAGACAATGGGCGGGGTCGTATCGGCCGCGGGTGGCGGCGGCGCAGACGCATTGGCGACGGTGACCGTCACCGGCGCGGAGGCGCCCGAATTGCCGGCTGCGTCGTAGGCGATTGCCTTCAGCTGGACGGCGCCGTCCGCGACGCCGTGCGAGTCCCAAGCGAACTGCCAGGGCGCCGCGCTATCGCTCGCCACGACGGTTCCGTTGACCGCCAAGTCGACTCGCGTAACTCCGACGTTGTCGCTTGCCGAAGCGGAAATCGTGATGACGCCCGAGACCGTTCCACCCGTTGGCGACGCAATGCTCGCCGTGGGCGGCGTCGTATCGGGCGGCGGCGCGGTCACGTTGGAAACGGTGACGGAGACGATCGCCGAGGGTGCCGAATTGCCGGCAGCGTCATAAGCAACAGCCTTCAATTGCGCCGTACCGTTGGCGACCGATGTGGAATTCCACGAGAACTGGTACGGTGTGGACGTATCGCTGCCAATGGTCTGACCGTTGACGAGCAGATCCACGCGCGCAACACCGACGTTGTCGCTGGCATTGACGGTGACGGACACTGTGCCCGACACCGTGCCGCCGGTCGGGGATGTGATCGATGCGCTCGGCGGCGCCGTGTCGGGTGGTGGCGGCGTCGACGAATACGACGGCGCGATGAACTGGCCAAATCCGAACGGCGACATCCCGACGGCCACGCTGCCGACGACGGTCCGACGCGCCGTGTCGATCGCGGAGAGCAGGTTCGCGCCGTAATTGACGACGTAGGCACGCGCGCCGCTGGGATCGAACGCGATGCCCTTAGGCACCGAAGCGACCGGCACTGTCGTGACGACCGCGTTCGTCGACGTGTCGATGATCGAGACGGTGTTCGACATTTCGTTCGCGACGTAGACGGCCGTCCCGTCGGGCTGGACGGCGATGCCCGTCGGGTTGTTGCCAACGGAGACCGTGGCGATGCGGGCGAGCGACGAGGTATCGATTACCGCAACGGTGTTGTCGTTCTGGTTGGTGACGTACACGCGCGTGCCCGCCCCGTTGATCGCGATGCCACGTGCGCCGATCCCGACGTTGACCGTTCCGATGACTCCGTTTGTAGCAGTGTCGATGACCGACACGGTATTGCTGCCATTGTTGGCTACGTAAACGCGCGTCCCCGCAGGATTCACGGTTACGCCCATGGGGAAATAGCCCACCGCGATGGTCGCCACGATCGTGTTCGTGGTTGTGTCCATTACGGAGACCGAGTTGGCATCCTGCATCGCATTGGTGATGTAAAGCCGGGTCCCCGCAGGGTTGAGCGCCACGCCATAGGCTTGGTAGCCCGCCGGCACATTCCGGATGACGGCGTTCGTGGCGGTATCGATCACGGAGATCTGGCTTAAGCCGTCGATGAGCATGCTGTTCGCCACGTATGCGCGCGTGCCGGCCGCGTTCACCGCCACGCCGATCGGAACTGCTACGACCGGAATCGTCGTCACCAGCGAGTTGCTGGCGAGGTCCACGACGGAGACGTCGGCGGAATTCTTGTTTGAAACGTACGCGAACGGGGCGGCTCCGGCGAGAGCCGGGAAGGCGGCGGTGACAAACACGGCCCACAAGGCGCGGCGATAGGCTGACGACACGAGCTTCGTCCTTCCAAGGATGTCCCTGGACGCGCTTCAAGACGCGAGCCGATCGGCGAAGCGCGCTTTCCGCGGTGGGGACGTGATTTATGCCAACGTCATTATAGCGCGTGCCGGTCGAACGAGGCTCCGTTTATTCGACAACCGGGACGTACTGACTTGGTTTTGCTCGAAAAACAACAAAGCCGCAATGGAAGCGGCATTGTGCTGAACAGAAAGGGTTCTTCCGGTCCGACACTAAGCGAGCTATCGTGCCCGCGATTAGTGCGCCCGCACCGACCAAAAAAAACCCCGCCACGCGGGCGGGGTTCGAATCAAGCGAATCTTTGAATCAGGCTTGCTTGCGCGTCCGCACGAATCCCAGACCGGCCAGCGCCAAACCGAGCAACCCGAGGGTCGCCGGTTCCGGAACCGTTGTTCCCACATTACCCGAAAACGTGCCAGAAACCGATGACGCAAACGAGCTCAACGAGCCCCCGGTGATTCCTACGGGCGGGCTCACATTGGCGAACGAAAACGAGATCCCCCGCGCGAGACCGAGATCACCGGCTGCGATAACATTCGACGTGAAGGTCACCGTATCGGGGGGCTGCGCTGCGCTCAACGTTAATGCAGCACCGCCTGCGGCCCCAAACACCGAGTCCGAAAACGTGCCGGACAGGAAATTGGTCGCGCCACTGGTAATGCTGAACGTGCCGCTGAACGTCTGAACCACATTCCCCGCCACCAAGACGGCAGCACCTACGCTGGTCGCATTGAGGGTGAGAAAAGCTGCAATTGGGGTGGCGACTGCGGCGTCAATCTGCGTGATCGTGACGGCGATGTTAGCGCCGCTGATCGTCGTCGAACCTGCGCCGTTGTTCGTTCCCGTTATCGTATTGCCCGTGCCGACTTGCCCGAACGTCAAGAGGACGATCGCGCTCGCCGGCGCTGCTCCAAAGAGCAGAGCAGAGGCGACTAGTGCCGATGCAAGTTGTTTCAGATACTTCATTTTTAAATCCCCCTCTTTGGTACAGCCCTAAATTGCGGTGTCAAATGTCCTGCACGGGGCTTCAATGCATGTAGTGTACCAGTCTGGTTAAACCATTTGCAAACAAGCTGTTACGGTGAGCCATAATGCTGATCCTAATGGCGACTGTAAACTCCTTCGACGATCGCAACTCCGGCCCGATGCTAGGGCCGGGACCAAGGACTGATCGGCAATTGGCGATTGCGCGAACCCTCGCCCGTTCGTTCGTAGCCGACAACTTTTCATGGGCTTAGGACATTGGAATGCGGCTCGCACGGATTTCGGTGGGTCCGCGTATTGGACCGCGAGATCCGAAAAACTACCTAAACTCGCCGCCGATACTCGCCCGTCCGGGTATCGATCTCAATTTTGTCGCCAGTATTTACAAACAGCGGGACCTGGACCTCGAACTCATTGCCGACCTTCGCCGGCTTCATCACCTTGCCTGACGTATCGCCCTTCACCGCGGGCTCGGTGTACCGGACTTCGCGGACGACCGAGTTGGGCAACTCAACCGAGATCGCACGGCCCTCGTAGAACGTCAGCTCGCAGGCAAGTCCCTCTTCGAGAAAAGGCAGCGCGTCCTCGATGTTGCCTTTTTCGACATCGTACTGGTTGAACTCCTCGTCCATGAAGACGTACATCGGATCGGCGAAGTACGAGTAGGTGACTTCCTTCTTTTCGAGCTGGATGACGTCGAACTTCTCGTCGGCGCGATAAACCGTCTCGGTTCCGCCGCCCGAAAGCAGGTTTTTGAGCTTCATCTTGACCACCGAGGCGTTGCGCCCGGACTTGGTGAACTCGGCCTTCTGGACGACCATCGGATGCGGGCCAACCATAATCACGTTGCCGGCGCGGACTTCCTGTGCGAGTTTCATGGTGATTCCTAATGGACGACAGACCTCATTGGCCAGAGCTTGACGTCCGTCTTAAGTTGGGGTTTCTACGACGATTTCAGGAAACCTGAAATTATAGCCGATCGTTGCAGAAATCGACCAGCTCGGACGCGAGGTCGGGAAGTTTTCTCAGCCGATTTGCCCATTCGATCCCGTGCGCGGAAACCCGCGGAAGTGCCTCGCGAAAAGCCGGCCAGGCGGACGCAGCAGCGTCCGCTTCATCATCGTTGAATCCGAGCCAGAAGCGATTCACGGCGTGGGTGACGCTCGCATCTAGACCCACCTCGTAGCGACGAAGAAACTCCTCCAGCTTGACGCGGTGCGCGTCATCAGCCTGCGGATAGATATGCCACACGAAGGGCTGCGCCGCCCACTGCGCGCGAACGAACGAATCCTCGCCTCGCACGATATTGACGTCACACTTTCGCAGAAGGTTGTCGTAGTCGTCTTGGGCGACGAACGGGATGGTGGCGAGCGTCAACCGGCCACGCGTCAGCGACTGCCTTGCATGCGGGACGTTGCCGCCCGTCCAAGCATCAAGGGCCGCGGTTGCCACGCCTTCGGGCGCCAGGCAGAGAATCGGCTCGTCGCCCTCCGCCCAGGTATCTAGCAGCGACGGCAATCCGCGGTTGGCGTAACAAAACAGCGAAATGACCAACGTGCCGTCGGGTGCAGCAATGCCCAACGACTGCCACAACGTCTCGCGACCGGCAGAGTTCTCCTTCTGGCCTTCGCCTGCGTCGATCATGACGGCTTCGCGCAAAAGTCCGCCTGTGCGCTGGGTGAATCCCGGAAAAAAGAAATATCGCGTCAGCGGCAGCCGCGGATGCGGCGATGGCAATCCATGTGCCGACTCTACCCACGGTTCCGCGGACAAGTACTCGAGATTGATCCATACGGGCGGGTGTGGGGCCGCGACCATCGCGTCGACATAGACTTCGGGCAGGCCGCAGCCGAACGCTTCGACGACAACATCGGGCAGTTCGAATTCGGCGAAAGGTTCTTGCCACACGCGAATGCGCACGCCGGCGTGGACCTGATCATCACGCAAGCGGTCGATGTGCAGCGCAATCTTGGCCAGGCTTGCGAGCGCATCAATCCATAGCGTAACTGCGATGTCGTGCTCACGAGCAAGCTGGCGGGCAAGGCGCCAGCTCACGCCGGCATCGCCGTAGTTATCGACGACGTGACAAAAGATGTCGAAGCGCAGCGCGGGCATCGGGTCGCGGTATAGGACCGGTCGTCAAACGCGGCATTATTGCCGACGTAGTTGTCCGGAGTCGTTACTGCGCGGCAGCCCGCCGCGCTTCGATCTGCGCCAGTGATTCCGCCAACCACTGCCGCACGGCGGAAACATCCGGCAGCCGGAAGGCCGCGCCCGTCGGACCGGGACCGACTTTGACCGCCTGTCCGCCAAGCGCCATCACAGCGGCAAATCCGAATTCGTCTGTGACATCGTCGCCCAAGAAAACGGGCATTCGTCCTTTGAATGGCTGCTCCCCCAGGTAGTCGACGATCGCCGTACCCTTATCGCGCCCCTCCGGGCGCAGCTCCAGGATCCCTTTTCCGCGCTGCAGCCGCCAACCGACGATGGACGCATGCGTCGCGTGGCGGCGCAACGTGCGGTGGACGATTGATGCAAGCGCAGGCGCTCGGCGATAGTGAATGGCGAAAGCCGCGCCTTTGTCCTCGAACAGCAAGCCCTTGTGGCGCGCAGCGAAGCGCGCCATGTCCTCGCGCAATTGCGCCAGCTCTGCCGCCGCTTGCTCATGCCGATGAAGGGAGCCATCCGCGGAACGGCGTTCGCTGCCGTGCAGCCCCGCGACGGGCAGCGTCGTCCGGCCGAAGAGTCGCTCGACGCTGGCGAGCGTGCGGCCCGTGATGAGCGCCACCGCGCCGCCCAGTGCGCGGTGGAATGCATTTAGCAGCGCCGCGAGATCGGGATCGACGAACACTCGATCGGGCGTCGGCGCAAATTCGAGCAGCGTCCCGTCGATATCGAGAAACAGCGCGCAGCGTTCGTTGAGTGGAGGAGGTGGGGGACGCCGATGGCGCGTTCTGGGCGGGCGCTCCCGCGTATGGGGCGCGTCTTCCAGCATCGCTCGCGTAACGTCAGACGCGGCCGGGGACGGCCAAGTCGACGCGGAAACGGTCACGCTGCCTCAATGCGGCGGCGTCGAACAGCATGCGGCCCGCCCAACGGTAGACGTTGAACTCGCGAACGATGCTTCGCATGAGCCGCATCCGATCGCGTTGCTCGTTCGGCGACATCGTCAACGCGACGTTGAGCGCGGCAGCGCACTGGTCGGCATCGTAAGGATTGACGATCAGCGCTTCGGGCAGCTCGCGTGACGCGCCGGCGAAGCGCGACAGGATCAGCACCCCTTGCTCATCGTCGCGCGCGGCCACGAACTCCTTCGCCACCAGATTCATCCCGTCGTGCAAGCTGCTGACGAAGCAGAAATCCGCAGCGCGATGGTATTCGTAGACCGACTCCGGCTCGTGATGCTCGGCGATCAGGATGATCGGCGGATAACGCACATCGGGATACTGACCGTTGATCTGCTGGGCAAGCTGTGTGACCCGATCGAAGTAGCCGCGATATTCGTCGATCGTGCCACGTGTCGGCGCAGCGATCTGAACAAAGGAGAAGCGGCCGATCCACCGCGGTTCGCGCTCCAGCAGCCGCGCGATCGCCTGGAAACGTTCGATGACGCCTTTGGTGTAATCAAGACGGTCAATGCCGATGCCGAGCTTGTGGCTGTCGGGAAGGCCAAGGCGCTCGCGTACCAACTTACGCGCGCGCTCGACCGTGGGCACGTGCGCAAGCGCCGCGGGCGGCCATTCGATCGAGATCGGGTACCGGCGAACCGCGGTCGTCAGTCCGCCGCGCGTCACGGTGAACGTCTCGCGGTCGACGCGCGCTTCCAGCAAACGATCGACCGTATCGAGGAAGTTGTTGCAATGGAACTGCGTGTGGAACCCGAGAATGCTGCTGCCGAGCAGACCTTGCAGCAACTCGTCGCGCCACGGGCAGATCGCGAACGCTTCCGGATTGGGCCATGGAATGTGCCAAAACGTAATAATTGTCGCCGCCGGCAAGCGTTCGCGGATCATCTGTGGCAGCAGTGCGAAATGGTAATCCTGGACGAGCACGATTGGATCAGGCGTCTTCGATTCGGCCGCGACGGCCGCGGCAAACTTCGCGTTGACCTTGCCATAATGATTCCAATCGCTGCTTCGAAACGTCGGCCGCACATGCGCGATGTGGCAAAGCGGCCATAGACCTTCGTTCGAGAAGCCGCTGTAGTAACCGGCTTCCTCTTCGGGCGTGAGCCAAATCCGGCGGATCTGATAGCTCGCTCGGTCAGGCGGTACCGCAACGCGGTCGTTGCGATCGACGGTATCCCGATCGCCCGAACCGCTGCCATGCGCGATCCAGACACCGGAGCACGCGCGCATTACCGGCTCGAGCGCCGAGACGAGACCGCTCGCAGGACGCTGAACGCGAATCCCCTGGTCCGTCTTGATGTGGATGTACGGCTCGCGATTGGCAACGGCAATGACATCGTTGCCGCGAAGCTCGCTTCGCAACGCCGAGCGCAACGTCTCCTGCGTCCAGATTCGACCATCGCCGTTCTGCGGCCGGTATTGACGTTCCAGTTCGCGCACGAGCTCGCGGACATCGCGGGCGAACGGACGAAGCTCGGGCGCTGCAACTACGCTGGCCGGTCTCCACAACCCTTCGCCGCGTAAGAGCGCTTGCAAGCCTTGCACCCACCCTCGCCAAGAGAGCTGTGCGATCACGACGGTGATGAGCGCCACCATCGCGCCGAGCGCAACGAAAAAATAGAACAGATAGCGGCGCGTTTCCGCCCTTCGGTTGGCGATGAAGCTCGTATCGTTGACGACGACCAAGTCACCGCCGGTATCGATGTCGGGACCGACTGACGCGGCAGTCAGATGCAAGCTGCCATGGTTCGCGGTCGCCGGTCTATCGCTTCGCGGATTCGCGTCGACGGTCCGGCAATCGATATCTTGGGGAAAGCGGTCCGACGCGATCGGCTTGGTCGCGCCCGGTGGGCAATAGGCGACGGCGTAAAGCTGCTGGTCCTGCGTCAATCGATTGAAGAATGCCGTGATGCGCGCCGGTGTCGCGTCTGCCAACAGCTGCCTCAACGGCTCTTCGACGGTGTAGGCGATAAGTGCGGACCGCTCGTCAAGATCGCGAACAAACCACCGTTGCATCATCCCGTCGACAAATGGAACCGCTGCATAAGCGAACGCGGCCAGCGCCACCAGCAAAGGAACAAGAAATCGCAGCGATAGTCGCACGGATAACGGGCGCTCAATGCAGACTTGGTGATCGTAGAGACGGCACGTTAACCCGTCTGTAGGCCTTCCGCCTACCGGACTGTGAGGCGACGTCCGATAGGTAGAACATCGCTAATCGACCGAAATGAGCTCGCTCTCATGCCATCTCGCGAGCGCGAGCCGCGAAACCCAGATCGTAACTCCGAAAAGGGCAACGCCGGTTGCCGTAATGAGCAGCAACGCAGCAAATAGGCGCGGAATGTTGAGCTGGAATCCCGCAAGGAGGATTTGGTAGGCCAGACCCGCGCCGCTTCCGCCGGTCCCCGCAACAAATTCGGCGACAACGGCGCCGATAAGCGAAAGACCGCTGGCGATGCGGAGTCCGCCAAAGAAGTACGGAAGGGCGCTTGGAATGCGGAGCCGGGCGAGGGTTTGCCAGCGCGTCGCGCGATACAAACGGAAGAGATTGAGAAGTCCCGGATCGGCGCTGCGAAGACCCAGCGTCGTGTTGGAGATGATGGGAAAGATCGCGACGACGACGGCGCAGAGCACGAGCGCGACCCATGTGTTCTTGACCCAGATGATGATAAGCGGTGCGATGGCGACGATCGGCGTGACCTGCAGCATGACCGCATAGGGGAACAAGCTCATCTCGATCCAGCGGCTTTGCACGAAGACGAGGGCGGTGAGCGCGCCCAGCACCGTTGCGATCACCAGCGCGACAAGCGCGATACCAAGCGTCACGGCAAGTGAACCGAGCAGCAGCTCGCGGTCGGTCAAAAGCGTTTTCATCACCAGCGCGGGCGACGGTACCAGGTAGCTGGGCACAGCGTAGATGTCAGTGAGGATTTGCCACAGCGCGATGACAGCAAGCGCAAAGAGCACCGGCGCAGCGATGCGCAGACTGCGCGGAGCGGCGGTGGTCTCGTTCATCGATCCCGAGCGCTTGCGGTACCTGCTTCGGCGATGAGATGCGAGAGTCGCTGCGCGTAGCTCGCGAATGTCGTCGAGACCCGAAACGCGTCGCCGCGAGGAAAAGGTTCCTCGATGGCGATCGCACCGAGCACGTGGCCCGGGCGCGCACCCATGACGGCTACGCGCGTCGACAAGAACACCGCTTCGGCGATGCTGTGCGTAACGAATACGACGGTGAGGCGTTGCGCAGCCCACAGCTTCGACAACTCGTCGTCCAAACGCTGGCGCGTGAATTCGTCGAGTGCGCCGAACGGTTCGTCCATCAGCAGCAGATCGGGTGACGTGACGAGCGCACGGGCAATCGACACGCGCATTTGCATGCCGCCGGAAAGCTCGCGCGGAAGGTGACGAGCAAAATCGCCAAGGTCAACGAGCTCGAGCGCGCGGGCGATAGCACGTTCGGCGCTGCTTCGATCTACGCGCCCGAGATCGAGTGGCAAGCGCACATTCGTGTCGACGCGTGCCCATGGCATCAACGTCGGCGACTGGAACACGAATGCAAGCTTGCGGCCGGGACTTCCGGTCCCGCCAAACGGGCCGCCCCACCACTCAATGGCTCCGCGCGACGGCGTAGTGAGGCCGGCAATCAGATTCAGCAGCGTCGTCTTGCCGCATCCCGAGGGACCAAGCAGCGTCAAGAATTCGCCGTGATGCACTTCAAGATCGACGGGCGCGAGCGCTTGCGTGCCGCTGGCGAACCACTTCTCGACGCCGCGAATCGCAACGACGAGCGCGGCGATCTCGTTCAGGGCAGGACCTTCACGTTACCGACGATGTCGAGCGTCCACGCCTTGCGATAATCGACGTCGGCTTTTGCAAGACTGGCGCTCCGCAGAAATTCGAGCGTGCTCGACCAGCGCGCATCGGTCATAGTGAGGAGACCGCGTGTCTTCGCATCGCCGCCGTCGACGATTGAGTAGCTCTTCATCTTGGCGAGGCCGTAGGCGAGCAGATCGTCGCCCATCTGTGGATTGGCTATTTTGATCAGCGCATTGCCGGGCGCCGGATTCGCCAGATAGCTCTTCCATCCTTCGGCGGATGCGAGCACAAACCGGCGCAACGCATCGCCGCGCTTTGCGAGTGTATCGCGCGTGACGACCAGTGCTTCGGAATACGGCGGATAACCCAAGTCGGCAAGCAGGAAAACGACAGGTTTCGCGCCGCCTTTTTCGATCGAGAAGGGTTCCGATGTAACGAATCCTTGCTGCGACAGTTCCTTATCGACAAGGAACGGCTGCACGCTGAATGCATAGGGCCGTTTCTGATCGTCGGTGAAGCCGTAACGCTGCTTAAGCCACGGCCAGAACGTCGTGTTGCTCGCCGCGCTGATGGCAATCGGTTTGCCTTTGAGTTGGGCGAGATCGGTGATGCCCGGATGTGCAATGATGACCGCCGGATTCTTCTGAAACGTCGCGGCGATCGCTGTGACGGGAATCTGCTGTTCAACCGCCGACATCACTTGCAACGCGTCGGCCATCACGATGTCGAGCTGGCCGGCGGCAAGAAGCTGCAAGCCGTTCACTTGCGGTCCGCCCGACTTGAGCTCGACATCGAGACCATGCTTTTTATAGATGCCTTCGGCGAGCGCTTGATAGAAACCGCCATGCTCGGCTTCGGCAAGCCAGTCGGTTGAGAATGTGAGCTTGTCTTGCGCGTGACTGGCCGCTGCATACATCAGCGGTATAAGGGCAAGCGTGAGACGCCAGGTCGTACGGGTCATCGAGAAGGCTCCGGACAGTGAAGGGCTGAAGCGATCGTTGCGCCCTGCATTATGCGCAACTTGAAATTACCCATGGCGTCATCAGTTTGGGCGCGCGCGACCTCGCTTCGAGGTCCGAAAACGGCGAGTATCAGCGCACGGCCCGGCGCATAATGCGCGTCATGATGCTCGATGCCGAAAGTTGTTATCGCGCTCTCGCGACGCACGACTCGCGTTTCGATGGCCGCTTCTTTGTGGGCGTTTCATCGACGCGAATCTACTGCCGGCCGGTATGCACGGTGCGCACGCCCCGCCGCGAGAATTGCCATTTTTTTCCAAGTGCCGCCGCAGCGGAAGTGGAAGGCTATCGACCGTGTCTGCGCTGCCGGCCCGAGCTTGCGCCAGGGAATGCGAGCGTCGATGCGACAGCGCGTCTCGGCCAAGCGGCGGTCGACTTGATCGAGAACGGCGCGCTCGACGACGATGGCCTTGAAGGCCTCGCGCAGCGAATCGGCGTCACGAGCCGTCATCTTCGCCGGGTATTCACAGCGCAATTCGGCGTGGCGCCAGTCGAGTACGCGCAGACGCAACGATTGCTGTTGGCCAAGCGCTTGTTGACCGATACTGCATTACCGATTACCGAAATCGCGCTCGCCAGCGGCTTCCAGAGCCTTCGCCGGTTCAATGCGCTGTTTAAGGCGCGTTATCGGATGGCGCCGTCGCGGCTGCGCAAGGATGCCGCGCCCGATGCATTGCCGGATGTACTGAAGTTCGAGCTTGCGTACCGCCCGCCGTATGCATTCGACGCACTGCTCGATTTCCTGCGCGCTCGAGCGATCGAAGGGGTGGAAGTCGTCAGCACCCACGCGTATCGGAGAACGCTCGCGATCGAGCATCGCGGCGCGATGCATACCGGAACGATCGAAATTCGGCGTTCACCGCGAAAGAGCGCTCTAGCGGTTAGCGTATCGGCGTCGTTTGCTCGCGTTGTTCCGCACGTGCTGTCGCGCGTCAAGCACGCGTTCGATCTTGGTTGTGATCCTGTTCAAGTCGCCACGTGTCTGGGAGCGCTTGCCGCCGCGCATCCCGGCCTGCGTGTTCCAGGCACGTTCGATGGCTTCGAGCTTGCCGCGCGTGCTGTTATCGGTCAGCAAATTACCGTGCGTGCGGCGCGCACGCTGCTCGGGAGGCTCGTCGGGAAGCTCGGGACGGCGGTGGATGGAGGGGAGGACGGCACGGCGTTGCTGTTTCCAACGGCGGCGCGTGTCGCCGAGTGCGCGCCCTCAGAAATCGCTCGGCTCGGCATGCCATCGTCGCGCGCCCGAACGCTCGTCGCGCTCGCATCAAGCGTTGCGCGAAGCGAAATCGATCTCGGTCCGGGCGGCGACGTCGAATCCACGATCGCAAAATTGCAGTCGATCGCCGGCGTCGGAACGTGGACCGCACACTACATCGCGATGCGCGCGCTACGCTGGCCGGACGCGTTCCTCGCGAACGATCGCATCGTCTTGAAAACGATGAATGAAACGCGTCCTTCAGGTGCGCTCGCCCAAAGCGAAGCGTGGCGTCCCTGGCGCGCCTATGCCGTGATGCATTTGTGGAAAGGAATCTCATGAATCGGATCATCCGTTATTGCTGGACCAAAAGCCCGCTCGGCGACGTCCTTCTCGTTGCCAACGGCGATGCGTTGTCCGGCGTCTATTTCGCCGATCAAAAATATCTGCCGCCGATCGATCCTGCGTGGCAGGAAGATCAAGAAAGAGCGGTGCTGCGGTCGGCGCACAACCAGCTCGGGCAGTACTTCGCCGGTTCGCGCCGGCGTTTTGAATTGACGCTCGCGCCGACCGGAACGCCATTTCAGCGCGCTGTATGGAACGCTATTGCGCAAGTTCCATGGGGTGAAACGCTGACGTACGCAGAGCTTGCGTCGCGTGTCGGTCATCCCGGGAGCGCGCGTGCCGCGGGCGCAGCGACGGGACGTAATCCGTTGTCGATCGTCGTTCCATGCCATCGGATCGTCGGCTCGGACGGGTCGCTCACCGGATATGCCGGCGGATTGGATCGGAAGCGGAAGCTCCTCGTACTCGAGCAACCGCTGTTCGCGCTTGCGCGACAGGCGGCGTAGCGGGATTCCAGGATGGCGCAACGCGATATCGCGCGATTGCTCGCGCTGGCGATCATCTGGAGCTTATCGTTCGTCTTCATACGCGTGCTCGTTCCCGTGCTGGGACCCGTATGGGTGCCGATGCTGCGCGCGCTGATTGCCGGAATCGCACTCACCGCTTGGTTCGCATTCATACGACTCGACGCCGAAGTAGCTCGGAACTGGCGCGCGTATTTGGTGGTTGGAATCCTCAATTCGGCGCTGCCATTTCTGCTCTTTGCATTCGCGGCCTTGCATCTGCCGGCGTCGTATCTCGTGATCCTCAACGCGCTATCGCCGTTGTTCGCCGCCATGGCGGGCGCCGTTTGGCTCGACGAGCGGATGACGTTCGCCAAGGTCGCAGGGCTTGCGGCCGGCGCTGCCGGTGTCGCGCTTGTGAGCCGCGCAGGTCCGATCAAACCGGACGCTGCATTCACATGGGCGGTTGCCGCGAGCATCGGTGCGGCGCTCTGCTATGGGCTCGCGGGCGTGTGGCTCAAGAAGCGCGGCGCGCGGTTGAATCCGATTGCCGTCGCGGGCTGGAGCCAATTGTTTGCGGGACTCGTCCTCCTGCCGCCGGCGGCATTCGCGCCTGTAGCAGGCCCGATAACCGTTGCGACGATTGCGAATCTTCTGGCGCTCGCACTCGTTGGCAGTGGCGCCGCCTATTTGCTGTACTTCAAACTGATCACCAATGTCGGGCCGACGCGTGCAATGACCGTGACGTTCTTGATGCCTGCGTTGGGCATGATCTGGGGCGTTCTGTTTCTGGACGAGACGGTGACATTGCCGATGCTCTTCGGTGCTGCGCTGATCATCGCCGGTACCGCATCCGTGTTGCGGCCGTCGCGGCTGCCACGTCCCGCATAATTCCGATCGACGTGGATACAACGACCGACGAACTGCGTCGTGTTTTCGATCTGCAACGCGCGGCTTTCGCACGGGAGCCTTATCCGTCGCTCCCGACGCGACGCGATCGGCTCGCGCGTCTATTGAACATCGTCACGGTGCACGAGAAGGCGCTGTGCGCTGCGATCGATCGCGATTTCGGCCATCGTTCTGCGCAGGAGACGCGTCTCGCCGAGCTGTACATCGTCGCAGCGGAAACACGTCATGCGATGCACCATTTGAAACGGTGGATGCGACCAGGTCGTGTAGCGACGCCGCTCAAATTCTTGCCGGCATCGGCGCGCGTGCTTGCACAACCGCTTGGCGTCGCCGGCGTTATCAGCCCATGGAATTATCCGGTTCAGCTCGCGCTCGCGCCGGCGCTCGGCGCGCTCGCCGCGGGTAATCGCGTATTGCTCAAGCCTTCGGAAATCACCGCGCAAACATCGCAATTGCTGAAGGAATTGATCGCCGGCAAATTTGCCGAAGACGAATTCTCCGTTGTGCTCGGCGATGCGGACATTGGTCAGGCGTTCGCGCGACTGCCGTTCGATCATCTCTTCTTTACAGGCTCGACTGCGGTCGGCCGTGCGGTCGCGCGTGCGGCGGCGGAGAACCTCACGCCCGTGACGCTCGAGCTTGGCGGCAAGTCGCCGGCGCTGTTCGATCGCGATGCAGACTTCGTGCAGGCCGCGCCGCGTCTTGTCGCCGGCAAGCTTCTCAATGCCGGACAAACGTGCATTGCGCCCGACTACGCGCTCGTGCCGACGGATCGCGTCGATGCATTCGTGGTTGCCGTCAGAAATGCAGCGCAACGGCTCTATCCATCGTTTGAAGGCAATCCGGATTACACGTCGATCGTGAGCGAGCGACATCTCCAGCGGCTTCTAAGTCTCCTCGACGATGCACGCGCGAAAGGGGCGACGATCATTTCGTTGGGACAAAGCGGGGCAGAGGGCCGCAAGCTCGCACCGGCGCTCGTTGTCGGGGTCACCGGCGACATGACGATCATGCGCGAGGAAATTTTCGGCCCGCTGCTGCCGGTCGAAAGCTACGCGACGTTGGACGACGCAATTGCACGCATCAACGCAAGACCGCATCCGCTCGCGTTCTACTATTTCGGCGCCGATACGGCGCGGCGCGACCGTGTGCTCCGCGATACGCTCGCCGGCGGCGCTACGATCAACGACACGCTATGGCATTTCGCGCATGAAGGGCTTCCGTTCGGCGGCGTTGGCGCATCAGGGTTTGGCGCGTATCACGGCGAGCAAAGTTTTCGCACGTTCAGTCACGAAAAGGCGATATTCGTGCAGCCCCGTAGCGCCGCCGCGCGGCTACTCTACCCACCGTACGGCAAGATGTTCGAACGGATGCTGGCGCTGCTAAAACGCCTCGGCTGATTTGCGCGCAAGCGCTACTGCGGTGGGCGAACGCCGTCCTTGCTGACTTGTATCCGCGGCGCCGTCAGTGTTCCATCGGGGGCCGCTTGCACGGCGGCAAAAACGTACTCGCCGGCATGCAAATCGGTACGCGAGCCCGGAATCGCGCGCACGATCGGAGCGGTGTCGGGCACGAACATCTTTTTGCTGCCGTCCTTGTAGATCAGCGTCAGCTCGCGCTTGTCGGCAGCCGCGACGATCGAGTCCACTTTCGCGTTCGTCATCATCGAGCCCGGCTGCAGATCCCATGGGCCGTGACCTTCGGGCACCGTGGGCGGCAGATAATGCACCTCGATCGCCGTCAGCGTTCCGTCAGCTGCGGCCATCGTTGTCGCACCGACGTAGTCGCCCTGCTTGATGTCGTCGAAGCGAATCGCCGTTGCGACGGCAACCGCGACGTTGTCCGGTACCTGAACCTTGACGTCTTTGCCGTCGCGCGACTTCACCGTCATCACGTTGCCTTGTATCTCGGTGATCGTGCCGCGGAGTCGCGTCGTGGTCTGTGCGTCGGCGGCGCTGACGATCAGCAGTCCGGCAATCAGCCATACGAAAGGAAGATTCTTCACCTTTTCCTCCAGCCAAAGGGCAGGCATCGCGTAGTCAACAGCGATGGCCGATGCGTTGTTCCACTCGCTCACCGGATCAAACGCTTTGACGCACGCCCATCAAATAGGTTGCGGCAATGCTTCGGTCATCGCCCAGCACCGTCCACGCGAACAAGCGCTCCGTCAGCGTGGCGGCGTGTTCGATGCGACGCGCGAGCAACGGTGTGGCAGCAAGATCGATCACGAGAAAATCACCTTCTTTGCCGCTTTCGAAGTTGCCAATCCGGTCGTCGAGGTAGAGCGATCGGGCTCCGCCGAGTGTCGCGTGGTACAGCGTTGAAAGCGGCGCGAGATGACCGCGACCCAACTGCACGATCTTGTATGCCTCGGCCTGCGTGCGCAACATCGACAAGGTTGTGCCGCCGCCGACATCGGTGCCGAGCCCGACACGCACGCCGTGAGCGCGAGCAGCGTCGATGTCGAAGAGTCCACTGCCGAGAAACAAATTTGACGTTGGGCAAAACGACATCGCGGCGCCGGCAGCAGCCATGCGCGCACGGTCAACGTCATCCAAGTAAATGCAGTGCCCATACACCGCGCGTTCGCGGACGAGCCCGAAGCGATCGTAGACGTCGAGATAGCTGCGGCTCCAGGGAAAAACCTCCTTGACCCAGGCCACTTCGTTGCGCGTTTCAGCGACGTGCGTCTGCAGGTAGACACCGGCATGCTCATCCAGCAGTCGTCCTGCAAACTCCAGTTGACGTTCGGTCGACGTCGGCGCGAAGCGGGGCGTTACCGCGTAGAGCAGACGATCGCGGGCGTGCCAGCGCTCGATCAGCGCCTGCGAATCTGCATAGGACGACTCGGCGGTGTCGCGCAAATAGTCAGGACAATGACGGTCCATCATGCATTTGCCGCAGATCATCCGGGCACCGTGGGCGCGTGCCGACTCGAAAAATGCGTCGACCGATTGCGGATGAACCGTCGCAAACACCATCGCGGTCGTCGTTCCGTTACGCAACAGCTCCGTGAGAAAGAAGTCCGCGACCTCGCGCGCGAAGATCGGATCGGCGAAGCGGCGCTCGGTGGGATACGTATACCGCGTGAGCCAATCGAGAAGCTGTTCGCCATCCGCTGCGATGATGTCGGTCTGCGGATAATGAACGTGCGTATCGATGAAGCCCGGAATGATCAGCTTGTCGCGGTGATCGACGATCGTCGCGCCGTGCGGCAACGTCGGTAACAGAAGCTGCGCGGCGCCGGCCGCTTCGACAATGCCGTCGAAGAGCACGAGGAGCCCATCGTCGAAGTATTCGTACGCGCCTTCGCCGTTTTCGAATGGATCAGCAAGAAAGTGAAAGAGCGACCCTCGAAACGCGTCGACGCGCTTCGCTTGCATAGGTGAATCGCGCTCCACGTAGCTAGCGCGTCGCGGCGCCCTGCGCAAACCACGTGACGATCAATGCGCGCTCATCGTCGGTCATTTGCGTCAGGTTGCCGATCGGCATGTATTTGTTGTTCACCGTCTCAGCAATCTTAGGCGCGTTGGCGACGATCTGCTCCGGCGTTTCGAGCACGACGCCTTTTGGCGGTTGCGCAAATCCCAGTTGCGTCGGCTGCGCGGAGTGGCAGGGGAGGCAGCGTTCTTTCACTACGTCTTGCACGCTGGCGAACGTCACCTTCCCCATCGACGGATCAACATGCTTCGGCGCGATGGCGACGGCGGAAGGCGCGAGCAATGCGATACCAGTAACCGGCAGCGTCCACTTGATGTTGCCGCGATGACGCAGAACGAAGAATTGCCTGATCAAGACGCCCGCCACCATGATAACGGCGAGGATCAACCAGCCCTGTGGATGGCTGTACGTCATCGGGTAATGGTTGCTGATCATCGTGAACAAGATGGGCAGCGTGAAGTAGGTGTTGTGTACCGAGCGTTGCTTGCCGACGATTCCCGGGCGCGGATCGGGCTCGCTCGAGCGCAGCGGCGCGGCGTGGATCACGGGCGGCAGGGTCGTCGGCACCTTCGGCGGCTTGTGGATGCTGACCGCGTTCACCGCGAGCGCGCTCAGCATCTTCATCGGCGTCGCGACGATCGCCGCAGCCGCGGCGACTTTCGTCATTCCCTCGTTTCAGCCGGGTCGCCGATCGCTCATCGGTGCCGGCGTCATCACCGGCATCACGGAAACGGCAACCGGCATCGGCGGGCCGCCGCTCGCACTGGTGTTTCAGCATCGGACCGCGGCGGTCCTGCGCTGCACGATTGCCTTTTGCTTCCTGGTCGGCGAACTGATCTCGCTCGCGCTCCTTGGCGTCGCTGGCCGCGCGAGCACGTTCCAATTCACCATGCCGGCGCTGCTGCTACCGGCACTCGCGCTCGGAGCCGCGCTGAGCAGGTACGCGCATCAGCGATTCAACTGCCGCGTGCTGCGCGTGTTCGTGCTGGTTTTCGCCGTCGCGTCAGGCGCAGTGCTGATTGTGCGGGCCTGAGATCGCCAAATCGGCCGATGACTTGAACGCGTTGTCGCGCGCGTGCCGCTGTTCACCCATCAGATACGTCGCCGCAACGCAGCGGTCGTCGCCCAGCATCAGCAGCGCGAACAGCCGCTCATCGATCGTCGCCGCAGACTGCATTCGCCGCGCGAGGAGCGGCGTTGCAGCGAAATCCAGCACGACGAAGTCGCCTTCCTTGCCGAGCGCGAAGTTGCCGATGCGGTCGTCGAGCCGGAGCGCCTGTGCACCGCCGAGCGTTGCCAAATGAAGCGCTGCGAACGGCGACAGCCGGTGGTGCAGCAGGTGCGCAACTTTGTAGCCTTCGTCGAGCGTGCGCAGCATCGAAAAGCTCGTGCCGGCGCCAACGTCGGTGCCGACGGCGACAGGCACGCGATGTCGACGCGCCGCATCGACATCGAACAGTCCGCTGCCAAGAAACAGATTCGACGTCGGACAGAACACCATCGCGGCGCCGGTCGCGCCCATGCGATCCCGATCGGTGGCATTGAGATGCAGGCAGTGCGCGTAAAGCGCGCGCTCGCGCACCAGGCCGAAACAATCGTAGACATCGAGGTAGCTGCGGCTCCACGGATAGAGCTCAGCGACCCACGTCACCTCGTCGGCGTTCTCGGCGACATGCGATTGCAGATACAGGCCGTCGTGCTCGTCGAGCAGGCGCCCGGCGAGCTCGAGCTGGCGCTCGGTGGACGTCGGCGCGAAACGCGGCGTCACCGCGTAGAGCAGCCGGTCGCGCCGGTGCCAGCGCTCGATCAACGCCTTGCTGTCCTCGTATGACGTTTCCGCGGTGTCGCAGAGGTCGGGCGGGCAGTTGCGGTCCATCATCACCTTGCCGGCGATCATCCGTGCGCCGAGCGCCTGCGCCGACGCGAAGAACGCGTCGACCGATTCGGGATGGACGGTAGCGAACACCGCGGCGGTGGTCGTGCCGTTACGCAACAGTTCCGCGAGGAAGAAGTCGGCAACCTCGCGCGCGTAGGCGGGATCGTCGAACCGCCGCTCGGTTGGAAACGTGTAGCGCGTGAGCCATTCGAGCAGCTTTTCGCCGTAGGCCGCGACGATGTCGGTCTGCGGGTAATGGACGTGCGCGTCGATGAAGCCTGGGACGATCAGCTTCCCCGAGTAATCGATGATTTCGGTATTGGGGGGAAGTGTGGCGAGCAGCGTTGGCGCGTCACCGCAGCTCTCGACCTTGCCGTCCGCCAGCACGAGCAGGCCATCGGACCAATGCTCGTGCGCACGATCGCGTGCGACGACCGGATCGTCGATGAGGTGGACGATCTCCGCGCGAAACGCCCGCCGCCCGGTACCCTTCATAGAAACACCTTAAACCTGATCGCGCCGACGTTCGTTGGGCTGCCTGGCGGCGACGCTTGGACCCCCCACGCTTGCGGCTGGCGCGGCTGCGCTGCCCCCCGAGGGGGAGCAATTCGCGGCTTGGGACGGCCCGGCGCCGCTCATTTCGTCGGCGCGCCCTGCGCGAACCAGGCGGACACGGTCGCCCGCTCGCTATCGGTCATCTGCGTCAGATTGCCGATCGGCATGTAGCGGTTACCGACCGTCTCGGCGATCTTCGCGGCGTTCGCGGCGATCTGATCATTGGTTTCGAGCACGATGCCCTTCGGCGCCATCGCGAAACCTTCCTGCTTCGGCTGCACCGCGTGGCATGCGACGCAGCGCTGATCGAGTATCGCGCGCACCTGCGTGAATGCGACCTTCGAGCCCGCTTCGCCGCCGCTCTTCGGCGCCAGCGCGACGGCGACGCCGGCGAGCAGCGCTACGCCGGCGGCCGGCAACCACGCTTTCACGTCTCCGCGATGCCGCAGCACGAAGAACTGCCGGATCAGCACGCCGGCCGCCATGATGACGGCGAGCACCAGCCAGCCGTGTGGATGACTGTACGTCATCGGATAGTGGTTGCTGATCATCGTAAACAGCACCGGCAGCGTGAAGTACGTGTTGTGCACCGAGCGCTGCTTGCCGATGATCCCCGGCCGCGGGTCCGGGTCGCGCCCGGCCCGGATGTCGGCAACCATGCGCTTCTGGCCGGGGATGATATGGAAGAACACGTTGGCGACCATGATCGTCCCTATCATGGCGCCCACGTGCAGATAGGCGGCGCGTGCAGAGAACACGTGGAACAGAAGCCACGCAGTGGCGACGACGAACACGAAGACCAGCGCGGCCAGCAGCGTCTCGCGGCCCTCCAGTGCGCGACACAGCCCGTCGTAGACGAGCCATCCGGCCACGATCGTCGCGATGCTCGCCGCGATCGCGGTCGCCGGTGTCAACGCCAGGACGCTGGCGTCGATCAGATACGTATTCGAGCCGTACCAGTAGACGATCGCGAGCAGCGCCATACCGGAGAGCCACGTCGTGTAGGCCTCCCACTTCGACCAATGCAGGTTCTCGGTAAGCGGCTCGCCCTTGGGGCCGGTCAGGAATTTCTGGCTGACGTAGAAGCCGCCGCCATGCACGGCCCACAGTTCGCCGAATACGCCGCGCTTCGCGTCGTCGGGACGCGCCGGCGTCGTGAGCGAATTGTCGAGCATCACGAAATAGAACGACGCGCCGATCCACGCGATCCCCGCGATCAGGTGCAGCCAGCGGACGAGGAGATTCGCCCAGTCGAGCAGATATGCTTCCATCTCAACGTCAAGTCATTGTTGTCGTGTCATCCTGCATTCAGGTGCTGCGTCGGTCGTCGCGACGAACGCCATGTGCAAAGCGCGCGCGGGTTCGTCGCGACCAACGCGCACTCACTGCTTGGGCAGCGTTCCCTGAACCCCCTCGACGTAGAAATCCATCACCGCGAGCTTGTCGTCGCCCATCGTCTGCCCGGCGGCCAGACGTTCCTTCCCCGCGTTGTCCTTGAGCGGGCCGGTGAACGGATGCAGCTTGCCCGCGCTGATGTCTTTCTCCTTCGACGCAACGAGTTCCACGACATCCTTCGGCACGGCCGCGTTGATCGGTGCGAGCTTGATCATCCCGTCCTTGATGCCACCCCACACGTTCGTGCCTTTCCACGTGCCGGCGAGCACCTCCTGCGTTACCTTCGTGTAGAACGCGCCCCATTGATGCGTCGTGGCCGACAGCTCCGCCTTCGGCCCGTACTTGGACATATCGGAGTGATAGCCGAACGCGTACTTGCCCTTTTCCTCGGCGGCCTGCACGACGGCGGTCGAATCGGTGTGATGTGTAAGCACGTCGGCGCCCTGCGAAATCAGCGTGTTCGCGGCCTCGCGCTCACGACCCGGGTCGTACCAGGAGTTGGTCCAGATCACTCTGACCTCGGCTTTCGGGTTGACGCTGCGCATGCCGAGCGTGAAGGCGTTGATGCCCTGCAGGACCTCAGGGATCGGGAACGCGGCCACGTATCCGGCGACGTTGCTCTTGGTCATCTTGCCAGCCATGACGCCGCAGAGGTAACGGCCTTCATAGAAGCGCGCGTTGTAGATGCCGACGTTCTTGGCGGTCTTGTAGCCGGTCGCATGCAGGAACACGGTGTTGGGGAACTGTTGCGCGACCTTGATCGTCGGGTTCATGTAGCCGAACGACGTCGTGAATACGAGCTTGTAGCCGTTCGCCGCGAATTCGCGAATCACGCGCTCGGCATCGGGCCCCTCCGGCACGTTCTCGACGTACTTCGTCTCGACCTTTCCCGCGAGCGCCTTTTCCATCTCCTTGCGACCCTGATCGTGCTGGAACGTCCAGCCGGCGTCGCCGATCGGACTGACATAGACAAAGCCGACTTTCAGCGGGGCCTGCGCCGCGGCGGGTCCCGCTGCGAGCGACCCGAACGCCGTGCCTACCGCCAAGGCGAATGCCCAGCGGGTGATGCGTTGCGTGTTCATCTGTTCCTCCTGGTGAAATGCGTTGCCGTCGATCAAATCAATCGGGGCGGTACGACCGTCCCAGCGAAACCGGCGAGTTCAACCGGATGGTTGCGACATTGCGCGAGATCACCACGAGCACGATGATCGTCGCGAGGTAGGGAAGCGCCGACAGGAACGGCGCTGGAATCGCGATTCCGCCGCCTTGCGCGAAGAACTGCGCGATCGTCACGCCGCCGAAGAGATATGCGCCGATCATGACGCGCGCCGGCCGCCACGTCGCGAACACGACCAGCGCGAGCGCGATCCAGCCGCGTCCCGCCACCATCCCTTCGACCCACATTGGCGCGTAAAACACGGCGAGAAACGCACCGCCCAATCCGGCGAGCGCGCCGCCGAACAGCGTCGCGAGCCAGCGGATGCGAATTACCGGGTAGCCGATCGCGTGGGCTGAATCGGGGGACTCGCCGACCGAGCGCAGCACGAGGCCCGCGCGGCTGCGAAACAGGAACCAGCTCACGGCCGCGAACACCGCCCACGACACGTAGACCAGATAGTGCTGGCGGAAGAGGATCGGTCCGAGCACCGGCAGATCGCCGAGCAGCGGCAAGCTGGGCGCGCCTTCGCGCAACAGCGACACGCCCTCGAACGGCTTGCCTACGAACGCGGAAAGACCGAGGCCGAACAGAGTCAGCGCGAGGCCCGAGGCTACCTGATTCGCCATCAGGTTCAACGTGAGCACCGCGAAAATCGCGGACATCGCCGCGCCCGCGGCCATGCCTGCCACCGAGCCGAGCCACAGATTCCCGGTGGTCACGGCGGTCGCGAAGCCGGCGATCGCGCCGATCAGCATCATGCCTTCCACGCCGAGGTTCAGCACGCCGGCTTTTTCGGTGACGAGCTCGCCGAGCGCGGCGAACACGAGCGGCGTCCCCGCAGCGATCGTCGCTGCGAGAATCGGAACGAGACTGTCGATCACGATGTCGCCTCCAGCGCCGCGACCGGGGCAGGTGCAGGTGCGCGCACGAGCTTCAGCCGATAGTTGATGAACACGTCGGACCCCAGCAGGAAGAACAGCAGCATCCCCTGGAACAGGCCCGTGATCGCCGACGGCAGGTTGAGACCCATCTGCGCGGCTTCGCCGCCGAGGTAGAGCAGCGACATCAGCAGGCTCGCGAGCAGGATCCCGACCGCGTGCAGCCGGCCAACGAAGGCGACAATGATCGCGGCGAAGCCGTAGCCCGGCGACACCGACGGCTGCAGTTGGCCGATCGGGCCGGCGACTTCACCAACTCCCGCGAGACCTGCGGCGGCGCCGCCGATCAACAGGCCGAGCCATACCATGCGGCGCGCATCGAAACCCGCATAACGCGCCGCCGCATCGGCCTGTCCCGCCACGCGCATCTGGAAGCCGAGGAAGCTCCGATTGAGGAACAGGTAACCCACGGCGATCGCGGCGAGCGACAGCAGGAACGAAGCGTTCAGGCGCGTGCCGGATATCAGCATCGGGTAGAGCGCCGACTCGGTGAACTGGCGCGACTGCGGGAAGTTGAAGCCCTCGGGATCGCGCCACGGACCATGCACGAGATAGCTCAGGAGGAGCACGGCGACGTAGACAAGCATCAGGCTCGTCAGGATCTCGCTTGTGTTGAAGCGCGTGCGCAGGAACGCCGGAATCGCCGCCCACAGCATGCCGCCGATCGCGCCGGCGACGATCATCAGCGGCAGCACGAGCGGGCTCTCGCTGTTGTAGAAGTAGAGCGCAACGCCGCCGGCGAAGATCGCGCCGAGAGTCAATTGCCCCTCCGCGCCGATGTTCCAGACGTTCGCGCGATAGCCGCAGGCAAGGCCGACGGCGATCAGCATCAGCGGGGAAGCCTTCAGCAACAGCTCGGCGACGCCGTTCAGGTCGCGGATCGGGTACACGAAGAACGTGTAGAACGCCTGCACCGGATTGCGCCCGAGCGCCGAGAACAGGATGAAGCCGGCGATGAGCGTCAGCACGGCCGCAAAAAGCGGCGCGAGCCAACCCATCAATCGCGACGGCTCGGCGCGCGTCTCAAGCTTGAGTTGCATGGTGGACCTCCTCGTGCGCAGGCGAACGATGCTCGGCGTCGCCCGCATCGGGCCACATGCCGCTCATCCAGACGCCGATCTCCTCGACGTTCGTTTCCTTGATCGGCTTCGCCGGCGACAGCCGGCCCTTGGCGATCACGACCAAGCGATCGCTGATCTCGAACAGCTCGTCGAGCTCTTCGGACACGACGAGGATCGCGACGCCGTCGTTGCGTAGATCGATGATCTTCTGCCGGATGAACGCGGCGGCGCCGACGTCCACGCCCCACGTCGGCTGCGCAACGACGAGCACCTTGGGCTGCTGCAGCATTTCGCGGCCGACAATGAACTTCTGCAGATTGCCGCCCGAGAGGCTCTTGGCCTCGGCCTGCGGCCCGCCGCACTTGACGTTGTAATCGTCGATGCACCGGAGCGCGAATGCTTCGACGGCGGTAAACCGAACGAGGCCGTTCTTCACATAGCCCTGGCGATGCGCGGTCAGCAGCGCGTTATCGGCGAGCGACATCCGCGGCACCGCACCACGCCCGAGGCGCTCCTCGGGAACGAAGCAGAGGCCCAGCGCGCGCCGCGCGCCGGGCTCCATGCGCCCGGCCTCTTCGCCGCAGAGAAGGATCGGGTGCTTCTCGGTGAGCGGTTCCTCACCCGAGATCGCGGCGAGGAGCTCCTGCTGGCCGTTCCCCGACACGCCGGCGATGCCGACGATCTCGCCCGCGTGCACGCTCAAGTGCATGTCCTGCAGATCGGTGCCGAACGGATCGGGTGATGCGCGGCTCAATCCGGCGAGCACGAGGCGCGGTTCGCGCACGTTCGGCGCGCCGTGCTGCGGATGCGGGAGGTCCTTGCCGATCATCATGCGCGCCATCGTCTTCGGCGTTTCTTGCCTTGGATCGCAATGACCGGTCACCTGCCCCGCGCGCAGCACCGTCGCGGCCGTGCACAGCTCCTGGATCTCGTCAAGCTTGTGGCTGATGTAGAGAATGCTGCAGCCTTCGCCCGCCAGCTGACGCAACGTCTCGAAAAGCTTGCGTACGGCTTGCGGCGTCAGCACGGACGTCGGTTCGTCCATGATGAGAAGCTTCGGATTGACGAGCAGGCAGCGGATGATCTCCACGCGCTGGCGCTCGCCGACCGACAGCGAATGCACGAGCCGGCGCGGATCGACCGGGAGCCCGTAGCGCTCGGAGACCTCCGTGATGCGCTGGGCGAGCGGACCGAGTGGAGGCTTGCCCGGCAGCGCGAGCACGACGTTCTCGACGACGGTCAGCGTTTCGAACAGCGAGAAATGCTGGAACACCATGCCGACGCCCAGCTCCCGCGCATGCGCGGGATTCGCTACGACGACCGGCTGGCCTTCCCAGCGCATTTCGCCGGCGTCGGGCTTGACAACGCCGTAGACGATCTTCATCAGCGTGCTCTTGCCGGCGCCGTTTTCGCCGAGCACCGCGTGAATCTCGCCCGGCATGACGGACAGAGAAATGTCCTTGTTCGCGACGACGCTCGGATAGATCTTGGTGATGCCGCGCAATTCGATGCGCGGAGTCGTGGGCGTTGCCGCCTGCATTCCCGTCGGCATGCGTGTCTCCTGGTGCGGCTGTCTTGATAGACGCGTTCGCGTCAGGCGCGACGCGCGGCGCTGACGCCGTTCGCTGCGACCGCGCGGGCGCGCACCTGCAGTAGCTGCGCGGTTACGGCGATCGCGATCGCCGCGGGTTCCTTGCCCGGAATGCCGGCGATGCCGATCGGGCAGGTCATCGTCGCGAAGCGCGTGGCGGGCAGGCCGCGCCGTTCGATCCTGCGTTCAAACGCACGGCGCTTCGTGACGGAGCCGATCAGACCGAAGTAGGCATGATCGGCGCGGTGCAGGATCCTCTCGGTGAGCATTTCGTCGAGCGCGTGGCTGTGCGTCATCACGAGGAAGTACGCCCCCGCGGGCGCCGCGTCGACTTCCTCCTCGGGTGCACCGGCGCAGACGACGGTCACGTTGGGCGGGATCTCGCGCGGAAATTCATCGGCGCGCTCGTCGACCCACGTGACGCGGCATGGCAAGTCGCCGAGTGCGCGCACGAGCGCGCGGCCGACGTGCCCGGCCCCGAACAGTACGATTGCGAAATCGATCGCGCGAACGGGCTCGACGTACAACGCCCGGCCTTCGAGCGAGAGCAATCGCGGCGCGCCGTCACCCGCGAGCAGCGTGCGAGCGAGCTCGCGTGCAGGGCGATCGAGTTGCTCGCCGAGCGAGCCAGCGACGGCCTCGCGCGTCACGACGAGCTTGCCGGCGTTCGCGTCACCGTTCGCCGCCGTGACGACGACGGCATCGCGCGCTTCGCGGCGCGCGCCAGCGAGCGCGTCGAGCCATGCCATGTGACCGACGACCGGTTCGAACAGCAGGTTGACGAGACCGCCGCAGCACTGGCCGAGGCTCGCACCGAGGGGGAACCGGTGCAGCACGCTGCCCTCTGCGTTGCGAACGAGCTGGTCGCGCGCAATCGCGATCGCCTTGTGCTCGAGATGGCCGCCGCCGATCGTGCCGTGGATGCCGTCGGCCGTGACGATCATCTTGGTGCCGGCCTCTCGCGGCGCCGAACCCTTGGTGGACGCGACGGTGACGACCACCGCGGCCTGCCCAGCGTCACGCAGCTGCACGAGCGTGTCGAGCCAATCGCTCATCTTCGTCTCCATCAGGCCGGGACCGCGGCCTTCGCAGCCGCCGACACTTTCGCGCGCTGTGTGGCAAGCTCGTTGATCGACATGAGGATCGCTTCAGCGGTTGCCGGCGCGTCGAGCTTCGGCGACAGCGCGTAACCGGCGGTCGACGCGATCGCATCGCGGATCGCATGCAGGGTCGAAATCGCCAGCATCAGCGGCGGCTCGCCGACCGCCTTCGAGCGAAAGATCGAATCCTCGACATTGATGCCCGATTCGTAAATGCGGACGTTGAACTGCGCGGGCACGTCGCTCGCGACCGGGATCTTGTACGTCGACGGCGCATGCGTCATCAGCTTGCCCTTGTCGTTCCACCACAGCTCTTCCATCGTGAGCCAGCCCATTCCCTGGACGAAGCCGCCCTCGATCTGCCCCATGTCGATCGCCGGATTGATTGACTTGCCGACGTCGTGGAGGATGTCGACGCGCAGCAGCCGGTTCTCGCCGGTCAGCGTGTCGATCGCCACCTCCGATACGGCGGCGCCGTAGCAGAAGTAATAGAACGGCATGCCGCTCCACGTCTTGCGGTCGTAGCCGATCTTCGGCGTCTTGTAGAAACCGGTGGCCGACAGCGACACGCGTGCGAAGTACGCGAGCTTCACGAGCTCGTTGAACGACACCGTCTGATCGCCCACGTGGATCTGGTTCTTGCGAAACGCGACGGTTTCGGGCGCCACACCGAAATGAGCGGCGGCAAACGCGGTGAGACGCGCCTTGAGCTCGCGCGCCGCCGCCTGCGCCGCCTTGCCGTTCATATCCGAACCCGACGATGCGGCGGTCGCCGATGCATTCGGCACCTTGCTGGTATCCGAGGCCGTGATGCGAATCCGCTCGATGTCGACCGAAAGCTCCTCGGCGACGACCTGGGCCACCTTCGTGAACAGGCCTTGTCCCATCTCCGTACCGCCATGGTTCAGCATGATCGAGCCGTCGGTATAGACGTGCAGCAGGCATCCGGCCTGGTTCAGGTGCGTAGCGGTGAACGAGATGCCGAACTTGACCGGCGTCAGCGCGATGCCGCGCTTCACGAGCGGGCTCTTCGCATTGAACGCGCGGAGTGCCTCGCGGCGTGCGTGGTAATCGGCGCTCCTCTCGAGATCGGCCACGATGTCGTGGATCACGTTGTCGACGATCGTCTGCCGGTAGTGCGTGACGTTGCGCTCGGTGACGCCGTAGAAATTCGCCTTGCGCACGTCGAGCGGGTCTTTGTCGAGATGGCGCGCGATGTCGTCGATCACCGCCTCGATGCCGACCATGCCCTGCGGGCCGCCGAAGCCACGAAAGGCCGTATTCGAGACGGTGTTGGTCTTGCAGCGGAACGACAGGATGCTGACGTTTTCGAGGTAGTAGCAATTGTCGCTGTGGAGCATCGCGCGGTCGTTGATCGAGCCGGAGAGGTCAGCCGAATAGCCGCAGCGGCCAGCGAGCACGAAATCGACGCCGAGGATCCGGCCGTCGTCGTCGAATCCCACTTCGTACTCGGTGACGAAGTCGTGCCGCTTGCCGGTGATCATCATATCGTCGTCGCGGTCCGCGCGCAGCTTGACCGGCCGCCGAGTCTTCTGCGCGAGCAGCGCGGCCACGCAGGCGAAGAGTCCTGGCTGGCTTTCCTTGCCCCCGAAGCCGCCGCCCATTCGCCGGCATTCGACGACGATATCTTTCGCCGGCCGGTCGAGCGCGTGCGCGACCTGGTGTTGCACTTCGCCGGGGTGCTGCGTCGAGCTGTAGACGAGCATCGTCCCGTCTTCGCTCGGAATCGCGTACGCGATCATCCCTTCGAGATAGAACTGGTCCTGCCCGCCGATGCGGATCTTGCCGGCAAGCCGATGCGGCGCGGTCGCGATTGCGGCGCGGGGATTGCCGCGCACCAGCCGCTCGGTGGGCAGCACAAACGACTGGTCCTTCAACGCCGCCTCGGCGGTCAGGTTCGGCTTCAGATCCTCGTATTCGATCACGCCGAGGCGTGCGGCGCGGCGCGCCTGTTCGACGCTCTTCGCCGCGACGGCGAACAGCGATTGGCCGTGGTACTGAACGAGTGCGGTCGCGAAGATCGGATCGTCGGCGACGACGGGGCCGTAATCGTTCTTGCCGGGAATGTCCTTCGCCGTGATCACCGCGACCACACCCGGGGCTGCGGCGACCTTCGCCAGGTCGACCGACTTCAAGCGCGCGTGCGCTCGCTCGCTCATGCCGATGGCTGCGTGCAGCGTGCCGCGGATTTCCGGAATGTCGTCGGTGTACAGCGCTCCGCCGCTGACGTGGAGATGTCCGCTGTCGTGCGGGATCGGGGCGCCCACGCCTCCGTTGATGTACTGGTCCATGATCTCGCTCATATTTCGGCTTGGCCCGCCGTGCTCCCGTGATCCCCCCACGCTTGCGGCCTCAGTGCCCAATGAGGCCGCTGCGCTGCCCCCCAGGGGGCGGAATTCGCGCCTCTGGGCGGCCCTTCAGCGCTCATGCGAAGCTCTCTAGCACGCGGGTCGCCGTGTACTGGCCGGTCGTTTCGACCCAGAATCGGTACAGCAGATTCTTCGTCACCAGCCTGCGGTACGCCGCACTCGCCCGCATGTCGGTCAGCGGCGTGTAGTCGCGATCGAGTGCGGCCATCGCCGCGCGCACCGTGTCCTCGTTCCACGGCTGGCCGACGAGCGCGCGTTCGCATGCTGGTGCCCGCTTCGGAATCGCCGCAACGCCGCCGTAAGCGACGCGCGCCGAGCGCACGATGCCGTCTTCGATCGCGATCCGATAACCGCTGCATACCGCGGAGATGTCCTGGTCGAAGCGCTTCGAGATCTTATAGGAGCGCACGTGCGCCGCGGCGTCGGGCTTCGGAACGCGGATGCGCAGGACGAACTCGCCCGGCTCGAGTGCCGTCTTCTGGTATGCGACGTAGAACTCGTCGAGCGGCAGCTCGCGCGTGCGCGCGCCTTTTTGCAGCACGAGCGTCGTGCCGAGCGCGATCAGCGCCGGCATCGAGTCGCCGATCGGCGAGCCGTTAGCGATGTTGCCACCCAGCGTGCCGGCATTGCGGATCGGCGGCGACGCGAAGCGGCGGAAGAGCTCGTCGAACTCGGGATAGTCGCCGACGAGCGCGGCGAACGCGTCGGTCAGGCTCGCCGCCGCGCCGATCTCGATGTGCGTGTCCGTCACCGCGATCTCCTTTAGTTCGGCGACGTTCCCGACGTAGATCACCTTGTCGAGGTCGCGGTGCTGCTTGGTTACCCAGAGCCCGACGTCGGTACCGCCCGCGACGATGCGCGCTTCCGGATGCTCCGCGCGAATGTCCGCCAGCTCGGCGACGCGCGCCGGCGCGAAGTACAACCGATTGCCGGTCGTGAGCGCGAGCGTGTCGCGGCGCTGGATCGACCGCAGCCGCTCGATCATGTCGCGCTCGCTGCGCGAAGGCTGGCGGTCGGTAAGCGACGAAAACGAGCAGTTCATCCAATTCTCGTCGGCCTTGCGCGTGCCGTTGCCGTACTCGTACATCCGTCCGGCGGCCTCGACGATCGGTCGATAGCCGGTGCAGCGGCACAAGTTCCCGGCGATCGCGTCGTTGATATCGGTGCGTGAAGGGCGGCTCGCCGACTTGTAGAGCGCGAACAGGCTCATCAC
>DASXSP010000065.1:0-48945 GCA_036505865.1 Casimicrobiaceae bacterium | reverse complement strand
GTCGAGGATGACGTACATGAGGATCGACAGAGCGATGACGCCTGCCCAGAACACCGCGAGGTTGGTCGCTTCCATGGCTCAGGACCTGCCCGCCAAGTTAGTTCCCGTGGCGCTGGCAGCGTCATCGGCGAAGGCCATGGGGCGGTTGGGGGTGGCGCCGGGAATAGGTACCGCTGGACCGGTCGGGCCGTCTCGCAGCAGTTTGTAGACGTAGTACGTCCCGAATGTGATGAATACGGCGTACACCAGCACATAGCCACTCAGCGAGAAGAGCACATCGCCCGTCGTGAGCGACGGCGTCACCGCGTCCTTCGTACGCAGCAATCCGTAGACGACCCAGGGTTGTCGCCCCACTTCGGCGGTGTACCAGCCGGTCAGGATGGCGACGAAGCCGGTGGGGAAAGCGAGAAACGTCCCCCAGAGAAACCAACGCGTCGTTTCCAGCCGGCCGCGGAATCGAAGGAAATTCCCGAACCAGGAGACCGCGAGCATGATCAGCCCCATTCCCACCATCAGGCGGAAGCCGAAGAACGGAATCACCACAGGTGGCCGGTCTTCGCGCGGGAACGATTCCAGTCCGACTTCGGGCGCCGTCCAGTTGCCCGATGCAATCATGCTGCCGAGTTTCGGGATCGAAATGGCGAACAGATTCTTCTCCGCCTTCGAATCCGGAATCCCGATGAGTACTTCGGACGCGGGCTGCTCGTTCTTCCACCGGGCCTCGATTGCCGCAAATTTCGCCGGCTGGTGCTTGAGCACATACAGCCCTGTCAGGTGGCCGAAGAAAAGCTGGATCGGGATGACCACCGCGACAAACCCAAGACCCCAATGCAGCATCACGCGCGCCTCGGCGAGATGAACCTTGCGCAGCACGTACCACGCGCCAGTCGCGGCTACACACATGCCGGTGGTCAGGAACGCTGCAAGCAACATGTGCGGCCAGCGCACCATCATGACCGGCCCGGTGACGATTGCCCACCAGTCCGCTGGGATGATCTTGCCGTCCACGATCGTGTGTCCGACCGGAACTTGCATCCAGCTGTTGTTGGCGAGAATCCAGAACGACGAAAACATCGTCCCCAGCGAAACCATGCAGCAGGCGAAGAAGAAGAAGCGCGGCGACACGCGATTGCGGCCGAGCAGCATGACACCGAAAAAGCTCGCCTCCAGCATGAAGGCGGTGAACGATTCGTAGCCGAGCAGCGGTCCTTGGATCGACCCCGTCTTCTCAACCAGCACACCCCAATTGGTGCCGAACTGAAACGCCATCACGACGCCAGTCACCACGCCCATGCCGAACGACAGTGCGAAAATCTTGAGCCAGAAGTCGAACACGCGCCTATAGAGTGGATTGCCGGTGACAAGGCGCGCGCCCTCGATGGTCGCAAGCCATGCGCCGAGACCGATCGTGAATGCCGGAAAGATGATGTGAAAGCTGATCACGAACGCGAACTGCAACCGCGACAGGAATACGGGATCGAGGTCCATTGATCGACCGTCAGGTGGATTGGCGCGCGTTGCGGATCGTCGGAGCTGTGCGGACGACTCAGCTCATTTGCTCTGGGAAGCGCTGTCCAGCCCCAGGATGACGACCTTTGCGTGCCGCGGCTTCAATGGCCACGCGACCATGGTGAATCCGTCAGCCACGGCAACTTTCTGCACGCCATCCACGGTGTACGTGATCACGCCGCCTCCGATCCCGCCCCCGGTTCCGAGCGGCCCTCCCCAGAGCTTCTGGCCGGTGGAAGAATCCAACGCGTAGAAATTGCCGCCGAGGTCAGCGACGAACACGATTCCACCGGCCGTCGGCGTGATGGCGGCGACAATGGGATAGTTGGACTTGGCACGCCATTTCCAGATCCCGCTGTCGGCGTCGGTAGCGTAGACCCATCCTGCCCAATAGCCGTCGGTACGGGACTCCTTGCCGAACATGTTGATCGGGTTCAGGTACGCTATTCCGGTGAATGGCTGGCCGATCGCCACCGACGCAAGCTTTTTGTCGTCTTGGATTCTCACCGTGTCGCACCAGTCGACCGTACCGGTGATGATAAGGTTCGTGTTCGGATCGAAGCCTGGCGTGTTCCATTCGGTGCCCCCAACCGGACCGGGGCAGAAGTGCACGTCCTGGTCGACGGCGAAAGTACCCTCGACATTCTCGATCGTGGTTACCGGCACGCGGTAGAGCAGGCTGTTGGTGGCGAGATCGTAGCCGTAGAGGTGCCCATCTTTCGGGGCGAGCGACATGAGCTGCTTGCCACCCAGGGTTTGAAGCAGGATCGGCGGGCTGGACACGTCCCAGTCATGCCAGTCCTTTTTCACGACCTTGAAGTGGTTCTTGTAGTCGCCCGTCTTGGCGTCGAGTACCACGACCGAGTCGGAAAAGAGATTCGTACCCTCGCGTGCCCCCGAGGCAAAGTCGGGCGCCGGATTGCCGCCCGGGACGTACAGCAATCCGTTCTTGATGTCGAGCGTGTACGAGGTCCACGCCCCGGCGCCACTAATGGGAATGCCTGCTGCGTTGTTCCAGGTCGACCCGTCGAGCGGCGACTTGCCCAGCGGGCCGCGGACGACGTCGCCTTCAACCTTGGGGGCGAGGAAGAACTGCCATACGATCTTGCCGGTCTTTCCCTCGAGTGCGTATACCTTGCCCTTGCCGCCCTTGTAGTCTCCGCCGGCATTACCGACGTAGACCAGGCCATTCCAGGCGATCGGCGCCGACGGCACCGACTCGCCGCGCTTCGGGTCGGCGATGGTCGTCTCCCACACTTGCTTGCCCGTCTTGAAATCGAACGCCAGCACCCGACCGTCCTGGGTGCCGCGAAACAGCAGGCCGTCCATGTAGGCAGCGCCGCGGTTGGCGGGCAGGAGCGCGCCGGGATAATCCAGCCGCGTGCGCCAGTTCTCGGCGCACGTCGCCGGGTTGATGGAGAAAATCTCGAACTCGGCGGTGCCGATCAGAGCGTTGTTCACCATGATCAGACCGGATTCGAAGGCAGTGAATATGCCGAGGTCGTAGATGCACACGACCTTCAGGTTTCCAACGTTCTTCGTGTTGATCTGGGCGAGCGGCGAGAAGCGCTGCGATGTCGGTGTCCTGTTGTAACTTGGCCAGTCCCCGGCCGCGGCGTTGGGCCATGCCGCGTCGGCCAGAGGGGGGGAGGGCACCGCAGCCGCCACGGGGGCCTTGTAGGCGGGATTCGTTTCGGTGCTCACCGTACCTGCCGGCGCAGACAGTGACTTGAGAACGTTGAGGCCCATACCGCCATACGTCGTCATCTGCACCGGGAAAGTGACGTAGAGCACTCCCGCGATAACCACGCCCGCCACAAACAGTGAGCCGAGGATGATTAGCAGTTTTTTCTTCATTTAACGTGCTCCCTCGATGAAATGTATTTCGGCGTGAATACCGCGCGGCGTTAAATGGCTCGCCTCAACTATCGTTACCGTGCCTCGTCGCGGCCGTCCATCCTGATCAGCGCGTGGGCTGTCTAGTCACCGTGAGCGACGATCACGAACTCGGCAATCTCGCCGCGCGCGCGGGCGCGGTGTATTAGTTACACAAGTCATTCTCGAGCAATGGATTGAGACGGCGGGAACATCGACACGGAGCCACTTTTTACATCCGATTGCCCGGTTGCGGGAACTGTACTTTGGTGCAGCGAAGCGCAGATGAAACTTTTTTGACACGTCCCTTACTTGCGTCGCGCGGCGTCGCGCTCCTGCAACGTATCGTAGATGGGCCGGCTGCCGAGCATCGCGGGCACGGCGACAGCGCTTGCGCATGCGGTGAGAAGCGGCACGAACAGGCTCGTTGCTCCGGTCATCTCGACTACGAGCGCAATACCGGTCACAGGCGCACCCACGATCGCCACGAACAGCGCCCCCATGCCGACGGCGGCAAATGCGGCCCGGGACGTCGTCAGTGCCGGCATCAATGTCTCGATCCCCATTGCGAACATCAATCCCGCTCCCGCGCCGATGACGAGCAACGGCGCGAACAGACCGCCGGGAAGTCCCGGCGCATAGGAAAGCGGCCCCAGCACGAGACGCACCGCGAAAAACGTGGCGACCAGGACGAACGAGTGTCCGCCGTTGAGCACGGCCTGAACTTGGGACTCGCCGCCGCCGATACTCTCGGGCGCGACCCACGCGAGTAATCCGACAATCCCGCCGACAATGGCTGCCTGAATCTCAGGCGGCACGCGCTGCAGGCCATCCGCTACATCGAGCCCCGCGACGACCATCCGGCTGTAAAGCACGCCCAACACGCCCACTACCCCGCCGAACACAAAGAACAGGAAGTAACCTGGAAACACATCGACGACAATGGTCGGCACCGAAAAGACGAGGCGATCGCCGACCAGCATTCGCATGATCACGAGTCCCGCGCTGCAGGCGGAAAGCGTCGCGACGGCGACGCGCAGTTCGAAGCGCCGCACGAGTTCCTCGAATACGAAGATCGCCCCTGCGAGCGGCGCGTTGAACGCGGCGGCGAGGCCAGCGCCAGCTCCGGCCGCCAGTAAGGCGCGACCGTCTCCCGCACGCAGCTTGAACAGGCGTGACCACAGATGACCGATCGTTGCGCCCATTTGCACCGTCGGCCCCTCGCGGCCGAGTGCCATCCCCGCACCGAGCGCCAGCACGCCACCCACGAATTTGATCGGCAGCACGGCAGCACTCATGGAGATCGCGTGTCCGCGAATCACGGCCTCGACATGCTGAACGCCACTACCCGCCGCTTCGGGCGCGTAACGCCGGACAAGCCAACGCGCGACGAAGGCCGCGGCGGCGGCAAGCAATACCGGCGCAACCCAGCCAACGGCCGGGTAGCCGTGCGCCCACGCGAGCAGCGCTGCTAGCAGTCGCTCCGCAGCGTCGAGCGCGAAATGGAACGCACTGGCAACCAGCCCGGCCAGTGCGCCAACCGCGAGTCCACTCGCGGCAAGCGAGAGCAGCCCCGTGTGGTCCTCTTCGTTCCCGTTGCGCCGCGGAGCGCTTCCAATTATCGACATGGGAAGAGACCGTCAGATAGACAGTAGACAATTTCTGCAGGTGTCATGTCGTTATTGCAAGCGATTGCGCCGAAATGGGTTCGGACAAGCTTGCGCGCGTCGGAAACACAACAAACGTGTCCGATCGATTGCAATGAACGCGTTATGTTGAGTCCAGTGTATGCAATCCCGCATGGCTGATCTACAAACAGCAAGCGCCTGCCGCGCCGTCGTGGGCCGGTTCGACACCCAACCCATGCCGGTCGCGGAGCTATCCCAAAGTTCAGTCGCCATCGCGGCGGCAACCGCGTAACGTCGTGGTGTGGGAAGTGCCGAGCCCGTCGTAGACGGCGACTTGGCGGTGTGTATCGCGCTCCGAGCCTGCTGCGACCGGCGGACTTCGACGCGATCCTATTCCACTCCGGCGACGCGTTTTTAGGACGCCTCACCGCACACCCCGGAGGTCGCGATGAATACTCCTTGGAATCTGTTCGCTGTTGATGCATCTGTCGCCAAATTCACGGACGACAATTACACGCGCGTCACACAAGACCGCTTCGGCAAGAACTAAGCCTCGACCCCGCATACGGATCCTCCCGCTGTCCACGTGTCGTCGCGGATCGAACGAAAGGAATCGCATGAGCAGGTCCCTTGCATTGATCGCAGTAGTGCTGTGGCTCGGGTCCGCACCGTCTGCGGCGCAACTGTTCTCCTGGGACCCGTTGAAAGACGTCGAAAGCGCGTTACCCCAGGGAGTGCCGAACGAAGGAAAGATCATCCAGGCTAGGGAGCAAGTCCGCGAGATGGCGCAGGACGCGCTCGCGACACTCTACGAGACCGCGCCCACCGCGCACCGCGCCGTCGACCGCGCCGCGGGCTATGCCGTTTTCAGCACGTTCGGCATCAAGCTTTTCTTCGCCGGCGGCACGACCGGCAAGGGCCTTGTCGTCAATAAGCGCACGAGTCGCCAGACGTTCATGAAGATGGTGCAGGTGCAAGGAGGCTTGGGATTCGGCGTGAACCAGAACCGGCTGATCTTCGTTTTTACCAACGAGCAGGCGCTGCGCAACTTCATCGACCAAGGCTGGGCGTTCGGGACGCAGGCCAACGTATCCGCCATGGCGGGAGGCCAGGGCAGCATGTTCAGTGGCGCGGCTGCGCTGGCGCCCGGCGTGTACCTGTATCAGCTGACGGAGACAGGGCTCTCCGCCACGCTCACGGTCTCGGGCACGAAGTTCTTCAAGGATCCCGATCTCAACTGAGCGTTCGCGATGGGCGATGCATCGCCCCTCGACTGCACGGGCTGGCCCAACAATGGTACGAAAGAAGGCGCGCAGCAATACTTCGATTGGTTCAAGGTCAGTTCACCCTGCGCGCGCCAGCGGGCACCTTCAGAGCGGACGGCACCGAGATGCTGGCAATCCGGGTGGGCGAATTGGCGGCGATCGCTCGGCTGAGCCAGTTGAGCCAAACCGGCGTATTCGCCGTTCCGGGCGACCCGAATGGCCTCAAGAAGGAAACCCCGACGATCGCGGAGTTCTTCAAGAAGAACGGTTACTCCACGTACTTCTCTGGCAAGTGCAACTGATGTTTCCTAAGTAAATCGTCTGAGAAAGCCACCATGTCGGTTCTTGAGTACCTTCATCGCGCGGTCGAATTTCTTCCGAATCTTGCGAAATTTGCGATCGGCATGGTCTTGATCATCAGCATTCCGCGACTCTCGCGCCGCGTCCGACTGCCGGAGGCAGTGGGGCTGCTGCTGAGCGGCGTGGTTTTCGGGCCCCATGTGCTCGACGTTTTTCCCAAGGATCATCCGATCGCCCAATTTTTTGCCGAACTGGGCATGCTGTTGCTGATGTTCTTCGCAGGGTTGGAAATCGACCTGACCCTGTTTCGGCAACAGATCTTTCGGTCGATTGTGTTCGGTGTGGCCACGACCACGCTCCCATTGCTGCTGGGCACGCTGGCAACCCTCTGGCTCGGTTATGGACTGTTGCCTTCAATCGTCGTCGGATCGCTGCTCGCATCGCACACGCTGCTCGGATCGACCATCGTCAGGAAGCTAGGCGTGAATAGTCTCGAGCCCATCGTCGTCACGATCGGCGCGACGATGATGTCGGACACCTTGTCGCTGCTCGTATTCGCCATTTGCGTGCCTTTGTACGCCAGCGGCTTTTCGGCTTCGGGGCTCGCCATCCAGGTGATTGAGATCATCGTGTTTGTCCCCCTTGTACTCTTCGGGCTGAGCCGTGCGGGGGCGTACGTTTTGAAGAGGGTGGAGGACGAGGAGGAGACCTATTTCATCCTGATGCTTGGCATTCTCGCGGTGACGGCGCTCCTTGCGCAGCTGATCAACCTGCCGGGCATCGTCGGAACGTTCCTGGCAGGTCTCGCGGTCAACGCGGCCGTGAAAGACAAGCCGGCCAAGACCAAGCTGGAATTCATGGGCAATTCCTTGTTCATACCGATCTTCTTCATCGTTACCGGCTTCTTGATCGACCCTCTCGCGCTGGCCCGTAGCTTAACGGACGACTTCTCAATCGCAGCGGGAATCATCGGCGCGCTCATTGCCGGCAAGTGGATCGCAGCGGAATCTTGCGGTCGCGCTTTCGGCTATACCCCGGCGGCGCGCAAAACGATGTGGTCGCTCACGTTGCCGCAGGTCGCAGCGACGCTCGCGGCCACGCTCGTCGCGTATAGGACTTTCAATGCCGCCGGCCAGCCACTCATCGATAGCCGGATGCTCAATGCGGTCCTGATGATGGTGCTCGTCAGCGCGATCTTGGGCCCGGTACTGACGCAGCGCTTTGCACCGCGCATGCTGGGAACGACACCGGACCGCGCAGCTAGCGTTTCAGCGTGACACACGGCCATGACAACTCGTGCAGTTGACGGCGTGCGAGCGTGGCAATTTCCTTGACGAATTGATCGGAGTGATGACCATGATTGCATCCCAAGCAGAGGCCGTTCGCGCGGTGTGCGCTTGTGCGCTGGCCGCCATCCTCACCCTCTCGGGGTGCGCTTCGCCAGGCGGAAGCGGAACTGGGGCCGGGACCACAGGGACTGTGGCGTCCGAGGCTTCAGCGGCCACGGTGCGCCGCGTCGACTTTCTCACCGACTACACCAGGCTGCAGCCTGTGCCCGGTGGTGGCGGGATACTTTGTTGGCGTGACGCGAGCGTCGATTGGAAGCGCTACGACAAAGTTCTGTTCGAGCGCATCCTGGTCTATCTCCCGTCGGGGTCGACGAAACCCATCGATCCCTCCGACCTGAAAACGCTGCTCGATTACTTCCACGGTGCGCTGGTCAAGGCGACCACGCCCGAAGCACGGATCGTCAACGCTGCCGGACCCGGGGTGCTCAGCGTGCAGATCGCGCTCACCAGCCTCGTGCCGACCAACACCACAGCAAGCTTGGCCGGCACAGCGATCCCGTACGGTTTTGTGGCGGAGATCGGCTCGGGCGCAGCAACGGGCAGGCCTGCGGGATCGACCCCCTATTTGGGGAGAACCGGCATGGAAGTGAAGTTTCGCGATGGCGCGTCCGGAAAGGTGGTCGCGGAGTGCGCCGATACCGAGATCGGGCTCAAGTACGCGGCCGATCTCAACGCCGGTGTTGCCGGCGCAGCCGAGAGCTGGGTGAATGGCTACATGGATTCGTTTCAGCAGTGGACCTACGCCAAGAACGCGTTCGACAAATGGGCGAGCGTGTTCGCGCAGCGATTCGCCGCACTGCGGAGCGCATAGAGTGGGCAATGAACAGAGGAACGAAAGGCCTCCGCAAGCCTACTCGCGGCCGCGCCCGGTGCACCTACACGCTGAACTCACCGCCGAATGTTGGCGAAGGTCGCGCAGAAGCCGGTGGGAAACCTGATCGCCGATGCGGCGGGCCGCGACTTTCAGTCTTGGCCCAGTGAAAGCGGAGATGGCGAAAAGGATGTCCGAGGCGGAGGCGGCGAGCAAAGGCACCGGCCAGTAATAGAAATGACCTTCACGGCGGGCGGCCTCAAAGGGCTGCCCGCTTTTGCAACGCTCAACCCGACGATAGCGAGCGTAGCCATATCGTAACTTCGTTTAGCGCTGTGCAACTGCTCTTAGGCGGCTCGTAGCTGCTCTTGAAACATGGCGTGTGTCGCAAGAGCTTGATTTAGAATACGACGCTTTCTGAGGCTAATTCTCTTAGTCCGTTGGTTGCAGGTTCGATCCCTGCACGGCCTACCGCCTTTCAAGTGCGCAATGCGACGAGGAAAAAATGAACAAACTATCGTTCATGTCGTCCTTGGCGCACTTTCAGTAAAAGGCAAGCCGCCCGCGTCGCCAGCATCGTAATTCGTACCTCAACGATTTCCCGCAGCTCGCGGCGGCAGCGTCTTCAAATAAGCGTACAGCGCGCCGAGCTCGGTATCGTTCAAGTTGTTGAGCGTTGCGAACGGCATCACGGTGCTCACGTCGCTTCCGTCGGGACGCTTGCCGGTTCGCATCATTGTCACGAATTTGTTCGGCGTGTCGTAACGCGCCAGCGCGCTGCCGTTGCCAGGTGTAAGGTTTGCAGCGGGCGGCCAATCCGGTGGTGTACCGGGAATCGTTCCGCCGGAAAGTCCTGCGCCGTGGCAACCGATGCAGATGTTCGCGACGTATGCGCCGCTCTCCGGCGTCACGGCTTCGGCGATGGGATTCGGCGGCGGGCGCGTGTGATCGATCGTTTCGGCATCGTCTTTGATCTGCCCTACCGCGTACAGCGCTTTGACGATCAATGGCAGCCGAATCACCGCGCCCTCTCCGGCGACGGGTGGAAGGCTCCGCACGTAGGCGACCAATGCAGCGAGATCGGCGTTCGTCAGTTGGTTATAGTCGCCGCTGGGCATGAGGATCACCGGATGTTTGTCCGGCTTGATACCGTGACGAATTGTCCGCACCCAATCGACTTCGTGATAATTCGCCACCACGCTTCCGGGTCCAGCAGTAATGTTGGGCGACGTGATGAACATGCCGCCCTCATCGATGACAACGTGCCCACTGCCGTTCTCACCGTGACATTCCGCGCATCCGCGCGACATGAACAAGTACTTGCCGCGCGTCAGCGACGCCTCATCGGATACGTATGCGAGAGGATCGACCGGCACGTCGATCGTGCGCTGGCGTTTGCGTTCGCTCAGGACGTGCGCAAGAAGCGCAAGCAACGCTGCGATCGCAATCAAAACGACGAATACATACAGGGTGACCTTGAGTGCTTTGCGCATGTCGACCTTTTGTGGATGCGGAAACGGCGAACGCGTTTCGCGGGGCAAAGATTACTATACGAGCGACGGGTTTAATGATGCCGCGCGTACAAAGCGCCGGAGTCGTCGTGTTTCGTCGGCGGGACGACGCACTCGAAGTGCTTCTCGTTCATCCCGGCGGACCGTTCTGGCAGCGCAAGGACGATGGCGCATGGTCGATTCCCAAAGGCGAATTCAGCGAAGGTGAATTGGCGGAGGTGGTCGCACGGCGCGAGTTCGCCGAGGAAACCGGTGCGACGTTGCCCGATCAGTTGATTGCGCTAACACCGATTGTGCAATCGCGCGGCAAGGTCGTACATCCGTTCGCCGTCGAAGCCGATTTTGATGTTGAAGCGCTACGCAGCAACACGTTTACGCTCGAGTGGCCGCCGCGGTCGGGCACCATGCGCGAGTTCCCCGAGGTTGATCGTGCGGAGTGGTTTTCACTCGCTGATGCGCAACGCAAAATCGTTGCGGGTCAACGACCCATTTTGACGGAGCTCGCGGAGCGCGTGAAACGAGATTAACAACTAAAGCAGATCCATCGTTTCACTCGGGATAACAAGTGGAGCTGTCATTCCGAGAACAACGCTCTATCGTCCGAGGAATCTGCTTTTGCGAAAGTAGAAGCAGGTCACTCGTTCCACTCGGGATGACAGAATGAGGCGGCGTTACTTTTCCTCGGCTAGCATATTAGCGTCGCGAAACAGAACCCACTTGCCGTTCTGTTTGTGGACGATCGACAATGTGTTTCCCGCGCGTGTCATCGGCTGTTCGCCGGGTTTTGTCATGACAACCGACAGCTTGGTCCAGAGATACGCCCAGTCGCCGAATACCTTGATCTCCTGAATCTCGCTTTTCGCTTCCATCGCGACGTCTTTGAGCGCGTTGTGACCGGCGATGAACTCCGCTTTGCGCATCGGCTTTTGACCGGCGACGAGAAACACAACGTCGTCCGCCATGAGCGTCAGAACTTTTGCGATGTCGCCGGCGTTCGACGCGCTGATCCACGTCGACACGAGCTCGCGAATCGCGCGTTCGTCGTCCTGCATATCAAACCACCTTGTCGAGCGTGATAGGACACGCAGCCGATGCAGCAGCATGATTCATTCCATCGGTGTGTTGTCGCCTGTCTGTGACCTCATCGCGACCTAATCAGCGGAGTCGCAGTCGAACCGTCGTTTCGATTCGCGTGTAGTTTTTTCAATCGCTCCTGCATATTTGCCACCACCGAGCGGGCACGGGACCGCGCCGATGCGGTCCAACCCATGCGGGATGTTTTTCCGGTATCGGCCGCGCAGTTGCCGTGGTGTTCGCTCGCGAGGGCGCCGATATGGTGATCGCGCATCTTCCCGCCGAGCGTTCCGACGCCGAAGAGACGCGTCGTACTGTTGAATCGCACGGTCGAAAATGCGTGCTGGCCGAAGGCGATCTGAAGGAGCCGTCGTTCTGCGACGATCTCGTCGAATCGACAGTGCAGGCGTTCGGCAAGCTCGATATTCTTGTTTCAAACGCCGCGCATCAGAACCGGAAGAAATCCCTCGACGACGTAAGCGATGAGGAGTTCGACGCGACGTTCAAGACGAACGTGTACGCATACTTCTGGCTCGCGCGCGCGGCCCTTCGGCACATGAAGGCAGGTGGTTCGATCATCGCGACGAGCTCGGTCACCGGCCTTCTTGGATCGAAGAGTCTGCCCGATTATTCCGCGACGAAGGGCGCGATCAACGCGTTCACCAAAACGCTCGCGCAAGAGGTTGTCGAGCGCGGGATACGTGTGAATGCCGTCGCACCAGGGCCGGTGTGGACGCCGCTCAATGCAGCGGACGCGGGAACGCCACCGGAAACAGTCGCCGAGCATGGCAGCAGCGTTCCGATGGGGCGACCGGCGCAACCGGAGGAGATCGCTCCCGCGTACGTATTTCTCGCGTCGAACGCGGATTCTTCCTACATCACGGGCACCGTGATTCCCCTTCTCGGCGGTGAAACAGCAGGGTCTTAACCTCTGCGGAGCTGTCGCGCGATTTCCGGCACGGTGAATCAGCGCCGGCGTTTCGATTTAGCGCGGCGCCGTCGGGTCGGGGGTTCGCTCTCAAGTGTCTCACCCGCTAGCACGTCGATCACGTTCAACGTTACGTCGGTCGGCGCGGGCGCATCGCGCCCCGCAGCGGCGCGTTCGCCTGTCCCGCCCGAATCGGAATCGCTGTCGAGATTTTCATCGCCAATGTCGGGTCCCGCCGTCTTCGGACCGCGAGTGCGCTCGGCATCCGACGTTGTTCCATGACGTAGATCCAACGCATCGCTGTCGTTTTCGAGCCCTGGACCGCCGGTAATGTCGCTACCCGTATCGCTGCGATCGCCCGGACCGAGCTCGCGTGTGGTGTGTCCCTTATCAACGCGCGGCGCGCGTTCACCCGTGCGTTCAAGCGTGCTTCTTGCCATATCGTCCTCTCGCAATTCATTGCGACGGATCCGCAGCAAATAGAGCAACGCGCATGCCACGGCTGGTGATGTGTGCGCGCGGGGCTGCGCTATCATGGACAACGCGTCGACATGGGAGGAGACAGCATGCGAGGCCTCGGGCGAATCGCCGCAATGTTCTTGTTTGCGCTTCATGCCGCTCACTCGGCTGCGCAGGGTCAACTCAATATCGTCTGCAGCGTGCAGTTGCCGTGGTGTGAAGCCGTTCTCAACGCGTTTCAAAAAGAAACCGGCATCAAGGCCGGGATGACGCAGAAATCTGCGGGCGAAGCGATGGCGCAGATCGCGGCGGAAAAAGCCAATCCAAAGATCGACGTCTGGTATACGGGATCAGGCGATCCGCATTTGCAAGCGGCTGAGCTCGGGCTTACCGAGGAATACAAATCGCCGATGCTGAAGGATCTCCACGATTGGGCGGTGCGCCAGGCCGAGCAATCGAAATATCGGACCGTCGGCGTGTACACGGGTGCGCTCGGCATCGCGTACAACCCCGAGGTCCTCGCCAAAAAGCAGATCGCCGCGCCGAAGTGCTGGGCCGACCTCGCCAATCCGATCTACAAGGATGAGGTGCAGATGGCGAATCCGAATGCGTCAGGCACCGCGTACGCTACGATCGCGACGTTCGTGCAGATTTTCGGCGAAGACAAGGCGTTCGAGCTGTTGAAGGGCATGCACAAGAACACGAACAACTATCCGCGCAGCGGACCGGGTGCAGTACGTGCGGTTGCCCGCGGCGAGACGGGCGTTGGCGTCACGTTTCTCCACGATGGAATGACGGAGATCGCCAACGGTTTCCCGGTGAAAATTGTCGTCCCCTGCGAAGGGACCGGCTACGAAGTCGGCTCGATGAGCATTATCAAAGGCGCGAAGAATCTCGACAACGCGAAAAAATTCTACGATTGGGCGTTGACGCCCGTCGCGCAAAAGATTGGCGGCGATCTCAAGAATTTTCAGGTGCCATCGAACCGGTCGGTGCCCGCGCCGCCGGGTGCACCGAAGATGGACGAGATCAAGCTCATCAATTACGACTTTGCGAAATACGGGAGCGCGTCGGAGCGCAAGCGTCTCTTGGAGAAATGGGATCGCGAGGTGTACGCGATACCGCGTTAACCGATTGTCCACTCCGATTCGCGCACACGACATCGCAGCGTGAGCGCGCGGCCATCGCCAATTCTTACGCCATATGAATAGGCCTCGTAATTCTTACGCTGCTTGGCGTCTGGTTGGGTAAGCTCTACGCCGCAGTGTTACGGACTGCTATAGTTGCGAAACCGGCTGCCTCCGGGATCGGAGCCGGATCAACGAGAACGAAGGGAGAGGTCCGTGACGATAGCGCTGCGCGCTCTGTGCGTGCTTGCGGCTGTCGTGGGTGCGTGTCCGGCATTCGCGGGGGACGCGCCGCAAAAGCAGCTCAATCTCCTTTGTACCGTTCCGTTGCCGTGGTGTGAAGCGCTCGCCGCGGCGTTCCAGAAAAATAACGGCATCAAGGTCGCGGTCAGCCAAAAAGAGGGTGGCGAAGCGCTTGCGCTTCTTGCGTCGCAGAAGGGCTCACCCCGGTTTGACGTTTGGTACGCGGGCACGGGCGACTTTCACCTTCAAGCGGCGGAGCAAGGCCTGGTTGACGAGTACCGCTCGCCGCGGCTAACCGAGCTTCGCGATTGGGCGGTGCGCCACGCAGAGCACACCAAATATCGTTCGGTAGCCCTCTACCAGCGCTCGGTGGGCCTCATCGTCAATACGCGACGTCTTGCCGCAAAACAGCTTGCGGAGCCCAAATGCTGGAGCGATCTCGCGCGATCCGAGTACAACGATCAGATCGAGATGGGACACCCGGCGCAGTCAAACGCCGCGCGTGCGGCGCTGCTTACATTCGTGCAGGTCTTTGGCGAGCAAAAGGCATTTGACCTGATGAAACGGGTTCATGGCAATGTCGACAATTACACGCGCCGCGCCACGAATGCCGCGCGCGCCGTCGCGCGGGGCGACGCGACGATTGGGATCGCTTTCATGTATGCGGTGGCGCAGGAGGTAGCAGACGGCTTTCCCGTCAAGCTGATCGTGCCATGCGAAGGAGTCGCCTACGATGTTCTCGCGATGAGCATCATCAGCAAGGCGCGCAATCCCGAGGCTGCACGGACATTTTATGAGTGGGCATTGAGCCCTGAAAGCCTCGACATCGGCTACACGTTTTCCTACTGGCAGGTGCCGGCCCACCGCAGCGTCGAGCTGCCGCCGCGCGTACTCAATACGGACGAAGTCAAGGTGATCGACACCGATTTGACGCGCTTTGGCACGGCGGAACGCAGGCGCCTGTTCGATCGATGGGACCGCGAAGTCTCGATACTGCCGCGAAACTAAACGCTTAGGCGGAAGGACGTTCGATCAGCGCGCGAAGCTTCACTCCGTACACATTCACGACGAGACCGGCGAGCACCAGTGCCACGCCCAGCGCCTGCATTGGCGCGAGCGTTTCACCGAGCAAGAGTGCGCCGCTCACCAGCCCCGATACCGGAATCAACAACGCGAACGGCGATACGAGCGCGGTCGGATAGCGATGGAGAAGACGCGCCCACGACGCAAAGCCGAACAGCGTCGCGACATAGGCGAGAAATATGGCGCAGCCCCACGCCAGCACACTTGCGTTCGCGACTGCGTGCCAAGCGGCGCTGCCGCCTTCGAACGCATACGATAACGCGGCGAGCGGCAGCGGCGGCACGAGACTCGACCAGACAACCAACGCAAACATGTCGTCGGCGTGTTCACCCGCGGCGCGCTTGGCGATCACGTTGCCCGCGGCCCATCCTAGCGCGGAAACGATGACCAGCACGAACCCGATGAACGTCGTGCTGGCGCCGCTTTGAATCTTGTAGACCGCGAGCAGCACGATGCCGAGCGTTGCAATCACGGCCCCGATCGCATTGTCGCGCTGCAGTCGATCGCCGAGAAACACCATCGCGAGACCGATCGTGAAAAATACTTGAAGCTGAATGACGAGCGATGAAAGGCCCGCCGGCATTCCGAGCTTCATGCCGAGAAACAGCAATCCGAACTGGCACACGCCGATCGCAAATCCGTACGCGATGACGTAGCCGAGGGGCATTCTTGGCGGCTTGATGAAAAACACCAGAGGCACTGCGGCAAACAGGAACCGTACCGCGGCGAACGCGAACGGCGGCATCTCGTTTAAGCCCACCTTGATCGGCACAAACGAAAATCCCCATAACGCAACAACGACGAGCATCAGCGCGAGGTCGCGCGCCGCAAGCTTTGTCTTCATTGCTGTACCCCCACGCTTGCGGCTGACGCCGCTGCGCTGCCCCTAGTGGGGGAGTAATTCGCGCCTTGGGGCGGCCCGACGGCGCTCATGCACGCGATCGCGATGTTTTCGCGCTGCGCCGGGCTTCCGCTGACAGCTCGTGCAGCGCATCGACCAAAGTACTGATCGGCGCGAAATTTCGCACGGACGCGTGATACAGCGCTCCGGACGGAAAGCTCCAAATCTCGCGTCGAAACGGCACGATCGTCACATCCGGCTCCGGCATCGCTCGCAAATAGGCGTCAGCAAGGCACCCGAGATACGGACCTGATTTCAGAAACTGCATCACGGCGTGTAGCGATGTGGTGACGACTGCGACATTGGGCTGCGCAACGCCGGCGTCATGCATCACGCGCGTCAATTTGCTCAACGTGTCGCGGTCGTGCTGATAGAGCACCCATGAATAGCGCGCGAGATCTGCCGCCGTCACGCGTTTCTTGCGGTGGAGCGGATGCTGGCGACCGGCGACAACGCGCAAATGGAACTCGCCGAAGTCCTCCATCGCAATGCCGGTCGGCAGCGTGGCGGCGTCCGGCAGCGCAGACATCACCAAGTCGAGATCGCCGGCGAAGAGCTTGGGAAGCGTAATCGTGTTCACACTGACTTCGAGGTCGACGCGGAGCTTCGGAAATCGAGCCTGCAACCGCGCCACCGCAAGCGGGACGAGCGTAGGACCCCAATAAGGACCCGCGCCGATGCGGATCGTTCCTGCTTCGCCGTGGACGAGCGCATCGATTTCAGCGTCCGCAAAGCGGCATTGCGCTTCTATCAAGCGTGCATGCGTCAACAGCGCAGCGCCGCTCGGCGTCAGCGCCATCCCGCGCGCTCCTCGATCAAACAGCGCCACACCAAATTGCTTTTCGAGCTTGCGCACGCTCTTCGTCAGCGCCGGTTGGCTCACCGACAGCTCCCGTGCAGCGGCGCTTAGGTTTCCCGCTCGTGCGACGGCGAGAAAGGGCCGCAGCAGCCCGACACTGCGCAACAGAGCCATTACCAATGGTTATGCATGACTGAACAGATTGAATTTTACAGTATGCCTCGACCGACCTACGCTACGCAGCCAGGACTGTCCGAGAGGTGCTTGATGAAGGCGGTGTTCGTTTTGTTCGATTCGCTGTGCCGCAATGCGCTCGGTTGCTACGGCTCGCCGTGGGTGCGCACGCCCAACTTCGACCGGTTCGCGCAACGCGGCGTCACATTCGATCGGCACTTCGTCGGCAGCCTGCCGTGCATGCCCGCGCGGCGCGATCTGCACACGGGCCGACTCAATTTCATGCACCGCAGCTGGGGACCGCTCGAGCCGTTCGACAATTCCTTTCCGCAGTCGATGTGGCTTGCCGGCATCCATACGCATCTGATCAGCGATCATTTGCATTATTTCGAGGACGGCGGATCGACGTACCACAATCGTTTTCGCACGTGGGATTTCGTCCGCGGTCAGGAATACGACGCGTGGAAGGCGATGGTGCAGCCACCGGTCGAGCGTTTGCGGCAAAAGTACGCGGCCAAGCATTACAACTTCGACAGCACTTGGCAGCGCCCCAAGGATATCAACGACGGTAGCTGGAAACGCATCCAGCACGCGATCAACAGCGAGTTCATGATCGAGGAAAAGGATCTCCCGCTCGCCCGTTGCTTCGCCGCGGGCTTCGAGTTTCTCGACGTGAATCGCACAGCCGATCCTTGGTTTCTGATGCTCGAATGCTTCGATCCGCACGAGCCGTTTCAGGCGCCGGCGCGCTTCAAGGAGCAGTACGCGACCGGCTGGAATGCCGGCATTCTCGATTGGCCGATCTACGAAAAGACGACGAACAGCAGTCCCGAAGAGATCGCCGAAATCCGCGCGAACTACGCCGCGTTGGTCGCGGCTTGCGATCACTACTTCGGCCAATTGCTCGATTACTTCGATCGGCACGATCTCTGGCGTGATACGGCACTGATCCTCTCCACCGACCACGGTTTCTTGCTCGCCGAGCACGATTGGTGGGGAAAAAACCTGCAGCCGTACTACACGGAAATTTCGCACATTCCGCTGATCGTCCATCATCCGGAGTGCATGAGTCACGCCGGCGAACGTCGCACTGCGCTCACGCAAACGATGGATCTGATGCCGACGTTCCTCGATCTATTCGAGTTGCCGAAGCCCGCGGAAGTGCGCGGGCGTTCGGTCGTGCCGCTGCTCGAAGCCGACTCGCGCCATCGCGACATCGGCATCTTCGGCATGTTCGGCGGTCCGATCGCCGCCACCGACGGACGCTATACGTACTACCTCTATCCCGAAGATCTGTACGCGCCCGGCTTGCACGAATACACATTGATGCCGATGCACCTGAGCTCGCTCTTCAGCGCAGCCGAGATGAAGACTGCGGTGATGGCGAAACCCTTCGATTTCACGAAGGGAATGCCGGTGATGCGCGTCGATGCGCTCAAGGACGCACGCCGGATTCCCACGCACGACGACAAGAATTTCGATCCCGATTTCGGCACGACGCTGTACGATCTGGCGACCGATCCGCGCCAAGCGAAGCCGTTTCGAGACGCCGTGCTGGAGCGGCGTTTCCACGCGGGAATTGCTCGCGAGCTACGCGCCCACGATGCACCACCGGAAATCTATGGCCGCTATGCCATCCAGACAGAGAAGATGGAAGCGGCGATCACGAAAGAGGAGGCCCTTTGATTTCGCATCCGAGAGTTATCCGCATAGGGTTTTTCGTCGCCGCGCTCGTTTTGACCACGGCGGCGCTCGCGCAGAAGCCGTTCGCCGACGTCGGCAAGCAGCCGCCGATCACGATTCTCATCGGTTCAACGCCGTGGTACCCGGCGTTCGAGAAAGTCGTCGGCATCTATGAGCAGCAGACCGGCAACAAGATCAAGCTCGATGTCGTGCCGTTCGGCGGAATTCTCGAGAAGGCGCGCAATGCGGTGCGGAGCGGCCAAAGCCCGTACGACCTGATGATGCTCGATACGCAGTGGACGATCGAGTTCTACGAAGGCGGCTTTTTGTCGCCGTTGAAGGAGGTCGATGCCGCGTTCGAGCTGCCGAAGGAAGTGCTGAGCTACGGCGACTCGGGCTACTGGAACGCGCAAAAGCGCTGGCGCACCGCCGACGGCGGCAAATTGATGGCGTACACCGTTCTCGGTAACGTGCAGCTTCTCTATTATCGCGGCGATCTATTCAAGCAGGCCGGTCTTGCGCCGCCGAAGACTTGGGATGATGTCCTCGCGGCGTGCGCGAAGCTCAACGATCCACCGAAGACGTACGCGTTCGTTGCGCGGGGTGAGAAGGGCAACGGCATACGCTACGACTGGCAGAGTGTCATGCTCGCCGAGCGTGCGTCGGTCGTCAAGGATCCCGCTGCAGGCGATTACACCGTCACGCTCAACAGCCCGCAGGCGAAGGCGGCGCTCGATTTGTACATCGATTTGCTGAAGCGTTGCGGGCCGCCCAACTACGGTTCGCTCGGACAAGGCGACGTGATTCAGCTGTTGGCAACTGGCAAGGCTGCGATGGGTGACGTCGTCACCGCGGCGTTTGCGAGCTTCGAGGATCCGAACAAGTCGGCGGTCGTCGGCAAACTCGAGACGGTGCCGCTCCCGCGCGGGCGCGGTGGCGCGAGCGGTGCGGTCATCGGCAACTGGAATGCCGGTATCCCGAAAAATGCTTCCGACGCGCAGAAGAAAGCGGCGCTCGCGTTTTCGCGCTGGTTCGTCACCGTCGATGCGCAGCGCGCATTCGCGCAAAGCGGCGGCATTCCGAACCGCAGCGACGTGTTCACCTCCGATCTCGGGAAAGAGCCGCGCTTGCGCTGGATGCCTGCCTATCTTGAAACGCAGAAGTTCGCGCAGCAGGAGTTGGGTTACGCCGAAGGTGCGCAAGTCGAGCAGATTATCGGACTCCGACTGAACCAAGCGTTGATCGGCGAGATGAGCTCGGGGAAGGCGCTTAACACCGCGGCGCGGGAGATCGAGGAGCTCTTCCGCAAGAACGGCCGCAAGACCGGCGCGTTGCCGCCGTTGCCGGAGTAACGCGAACGCGCGCAAGTGGATTTCCTCAACCGCACGTTCCGCCATTGGAGCCTTCTCCCGGCGGTCGCGCTGTTTATCGTTCTGACGATCTATCCGGTTGCGAACCTGTTCCGGATGAGCGTCTCGACGATCGAGTTCGCACAAGGCAGCGAAACCTGGACGTTTACGCCGCTCCGCAATCTCGCGCTGTTGCGTGCCGACGAGGTCATGCCTGCTGCCGTGCGGAACACGCTCGTGTTTGTCGTGGCGGCGGTTGCGATCGAAATGATTCTCGGGCTCGCGCTCGCAATCATGGTCGCCGGCGTGACGCGCGGCAAAGGCTTGATCCGCACGGTGATGATCTTGCCGATTCTCGTGCCGCCGGTTGCAATCGGCAGCATGTGGAAGCTGCTCTACAACTACGACTTCGGCATCTTCAATCAAGCGTTAGCGGCGCTCCAGTTGCCGCCCATCAACTGGCTCGGATCGACATCGCTCGCGTTGTGGTCGGTTGTGATCGTCGATGTGTGGCATTGGGTGCCGTTCGTGTTTCTCATTTTGTTCGCGGCCGTTGAGGCATTGCCGGTCGACGTCCTCGAAGCGGCTCGCGTTGACGGCGCCACGCGTTGGCAGCTACTGCGCCGCGTGATGCTGCCGCTGCTGCGTCCCGCGATCGTCGTCGCGCTCTTGTTTCGCACGATTCTCGCGTTCAAGGTGTTCGACGAAGTTTTCCTGCTGACATCGGGCGGGCCGGGCACGTCGACCGAGCTCGTGACGCTGCATCTATACAAAGTGTTCTTCGACCAGAACCAACTGGGCTACGGATCGCTGCTGTCGCTCGCGCTGATCGCGGCGATCGTTGCGTTCCTGCTAGTTGGCCGGCAAGCGGTACGAATGACTCGTACATGATGGGCACGCCCGCGACCGCGCTTCCGCTCGCCCGCGCCGCGACCAGCGCGCCGACCGCGACAGTCGGCGGCGGCTGGATCGGTTCGGTGCTGCTCGCCCTCGCGGTCGCAGCGGTTCTTGGGCCGTTCGCGTGGATCCTGACCGCGTCGTTCAAATACCAGATCGCGATCTACTCGGGCGAATGGCCGTTCACGCCGACGCTCGCGAACTACGCGGAGGTCCTTTTCGGACGCCGCTCGGACTTTATCGGCAACGTCGTGAACAGCCTGATCGTCGCTTCGGTGTCCACCGCACTCGTTCTCGTCGTCGGAACGCTCGCCGCCTATTCGCTGCAGCGTTTTCGCTGGCCAGTGTGGGTGAGTGCCGGATTTCTCGGGTGGACGCTCGTGTTCCACATGATTCCGGTGATGACGCTGATCGGTCCTTGGTACGTCGCGTTCCGCGAGATCGGCCTGTACGACACGCGCATTGCATTGATTCTCACGCACGTCACGATTAATCTGCCGATGACCGTTTGGCTGATGCGCGCATTCTTTCGCGAGCTACCGCCCGAGATCGAGGAAGCAGCGCTGGTCGACGGTTGCCGTCCGCTCGAAGCATTTCGCCGCGTGACGCTGCCGCTCGTAGTCCCGGGCTTGATCGCAGCAGGCATTCTGGCGTTCATCTTCAGCTGGAACGAATTTCCGGTCGCGTTGAGCCTCACGTCGCGCGAGCTCGCGACGGTGCCGGTGGCGATTGCGCGCTTTGCGCAGCAATACGAGATCCAGCATAGCCAGATGGCGGCGGCATCGATCGTGTCGACAATTCCGGCGGTGATCCTGATGGCGCTCGGCCAGCGCTTCATCGTCCGCGGCTTGACGCTCGGCGCGGTCAAGTAAGGGGAGACGCATGGCTGCGGTCAACATTCGCAATGTCGGCAAGCAGTTCGACTCGGTCGTCGTGATGCGCAACATTGATCTCGACGTCGCCGACGGCGAATTCATCGTATTGGTTGGCGCGTCGGGTTGCGGAAAGTCGACGCTCTTGCGCATGATCGCGGGACTAGAGCCGATCACGTCGGGCGAGATCGCGATCGGCGGACGGCGCGTCAACGACCTCGAGCCGCGTGAGCGCGACGTTGCGATGGTGTTTCAAAGCTACGCGCTGTATCCGCATCTCGACGTCCGCGAGAACATGAGCTTCTCGTTACGCCTGCGCAAGCGGCCGCAGGCCGACATCGATCGCCAAGTCGAAACGACGGCGACGACGCTGGACTTGCAGCCACTGCTCGCCCGACTGCCGCGTGCGTTGTCCGGCGGACAGCGCCAGCGGGTCGCGATGGGTCGTGCAATCGTCCGCCATCCGCAACTCTTTCTGTTCGACGAGCCGCTGTCCAATCTCGACGCCAAGCTCCGCGTCGCGATGCGAACGGAGATTCGCGCGCTGCATCAGCGTTTGCACGCAACGTCGATCTACGTGACGCACGACCAGGTCGAAGCGATGACGATGGCGGACCGCATGGTCGTGATGAACGCCGGCCGGATCGAACAGATCGGCCGGCCGCTCGACGTGTACGACCATCCCGCGACGTTGTATGTCGCGCAATTCATCGGCTCGCCGGCGATCAATGTGTGGACCGGCGTGGTTGAAGCGGCTGCGCAACAGGCGTCGCTCCGCACCGACAACGGCATGCACCTGACACTGCCCGGCTCGACCGTTACACCCGGCACGCGTATTTCCGCCGCGTTCAGGCCGGAACACGTCATGATCGATGGCGTCGGGCCGCTCGAAGCACAGGTCAGCGTCGTCGAACCGCTGGGACCGGAGACGTACGTCTACCTCGATGTCAGCGGTACTCGGGTCTGCGCGCGTGTCGACCGAACGCGTAGGCTCGTCCCTGGCGACCACGTGCGGTGCGACGTGGCGGCGAGCGCCATTCATCTGTTCGATGCGGCGAGCGGAGCGCGGGTGTCCGGGACTTCATGATCTAATTATTCATGCGCAATCAAATCCACTTCGCCTCCGGGCGCCCGCTCGACGTCGTCTGCCTCGGACGCTTCGGCGTTGACTTCTACGCGCAGCAGATCGGCGCGCGACTGGAGGACGTCGCGAGCTTCGCCAAGTATCTGGGCGGCTCGTCGGCGAACACCGCGTTCGGCTGCGCGCGGCTTGGCCTCAAGGCGGGATTGATCTCGCGCGTCGGCGACGACGCGATGGGCCGCTTCCTCGTCGAAACGATCGCCCGCGAAGGTTGTGACGTCAGCCATGTCGGCGTCGATCCCATGCGATTGACTGCAGCGGTCGTGCTGGGTATCAAAGACAAGGACACGTTTCCGCTGATCTTCCTGCGCGAGAACTGCGCCGACATGGCGATCGGTGACGGCGAAATCGAAGAAACGTACATCGCACGGAGCCGCGCGCTGCTGATCACTGGAACGCATTTTTCCACCGAATACATTAACCGGATCAGCAACACGGCACTCGACCGCGCGCGCAGGAACGACGTGCGAACGATCCTCGACATCGATTATCGACCGGTGCTGTGGGGCCTTACCAAGCGCGGCGATGGAGAGACACGTTATATTCAATCGGACACCGTGACCGCACATCTGCAGCGCTTGCTGCCGAAGTTCGACCTCGTCATCGGCACGATCGAAGAGTTCAACATCGCGGGCGGCAGCACCGACATCATGCAATCGCTCTCTGCAGTGCGACGCCATACGCGCGCGGTGCTAGTCGTGAAGCGAGGCCCGATGGGATGTGCGGTGATCGACGGGGAGATTCCGCGCTCGCTCGATGAAGCCTTCAACGGCAGCGGCGTCGAAGTCGAGGTGTTGAACGTGCTGGGCGCCGGCGACGCTTTCTCGGCTGGATTTCTTTCGGGTTGGGTGCGCGGCGAAGACTACGACCTCTGCGCGCGCTACGCAAACGCGTGCGGTGCGCTTGTCGTGTCGCGTCATGGGTGTGCGCCCGCGATGCCGACGCGCGTGGAGCTCGATTATTTTCTGGCGAATGCGGAAAAGATTCCACGTCCCGACCAGGACGCGAGATTGACGCGGCTCCACCGCGTCACGGCACCGCGCGCGCGACGCGACGAGCTGCTCGTCTTCGCGTTCGATCACCGCAATCAGTTTTTCGAATTAGCACAGCAAGCGAATGCCGACGAATCGAGGATTGCGCGGCTGAAGCAGCTATTCGTCGACGCTGTTGCGGAGACCGAAGTGTCGCGTTCGCTCTCCGGTCGCATCGGAATCCTGTGCGACGATCGCTACGGGCAGGACGCGCTCAATGCGGCGACGGGACGGGGCTGGTGGATCGGACGGCCGGTGGAATTGCCGGGGTCGAATCCGGTTGTGTTCGACCGCGGCCGATCGATCGGGACAACATTGATCAGCTGGCCGCAAGAGCACGTCGTCAAGTGCCTGGTGCCGTTTCACCCCGACGATGCGATCGACGATCGTCTCGAGCAGGAAGCGCAGATCAAGACGTTGTACGACGCCGTGCAGGCGAGCGGCCACGAGCTTCTGCTCGAGATCATTCCGCCGAAGTCGCTGCCGCGCGAGTCGGATACCGTCTACAGGGCGCTCAAACGACTGTACAACCTCGACATCTATCCCGAGTGGTGGAAGCTCGAGCCGATGAGCGTCGCGCAATGGCGAGCAATCGATGAGTTGATTGGCGAGCGCGATTCGTATTGTCGTGGCGTAGTCCTGCTCGGGTTGAACGCGACCGCGGACGTGCTCGCTACGGGCTTTCGCGATGCGCGCTCGAGCTCGACGTGCCGAGGCTTTGCCGTCGGCCGCACGATCTTCCACGAACCCGCGCGCCGATGGCTTGCACATGCGATCGATGATGCAACGCTCAAGCAAACGATTCGCGCCAATTTCGAGGCGCTGATCGACGCGTGGCAAGATGCACGCAGATAGCATCAATGAAACTCGGCTGCGATGAGTAAAACCATACGACTGACGACGGCGCAAGCGCTCGTCCACTATCTCGCCGCATTGCACGTCGGCGATGCATCCGAACCGTTGTTCGGTGGCGTCTTCGCGATCTTCGGCCACGGCAATGTCGCGGGAATTGGCGAAGCCTTATATGCGCATCGCGAAGCATTGCCGACGTATCGCGCGCACAACGAGCAGGCGATGGCGCACGCCGCGATTGCCTATGCCAAGGCACACATGCGCCGGCGGATGATGGCGTGCACGACGTCGATCGGTCCCGGTGCGACCAATCTTGTGACGGCGGCCGCGCTTGCGCATGTGAACCGTTTGCCGGTGCTCTTTCTCCCCGGCGATATTTTTATCACCCGCGTACCCGATCCAGTGCTGCAGCAGATCGAGGACTTTCACGACGGTACGGTGTCGGCCAACGATTGCTTCAGGCCGGTATCGCGCTATTTCGATCGCATCGCCCATCCAGCGCAACTGCTGAATGCACTGCCGCGCGCAGTGAGCGTCTTGACCGATCCTGTGTTGTGCGGTCCTGTGACGCTCGCGCTGCCGCAAGACGTGCAGACGATGACGTACGACTTTCCGGCCGAATTTCTCGCGCCGCGGCCTATCCGTTTCGCCGCATTACCGCCTGTAGAAGCGGACGTTGTCGCTGCTGCAGCGCTTTTGCGTTCCGCAAAGCGCCCCTTGATCGTCGCGGGCGGTGGCGCGCTCTACGGTTTTGCGAGCGACGCGCTGCGCGGGTTCGCCGAAACCCACGGCGTTCCCGTTTCCGAAACGCAGGCGGGAAAGGGTGCGTTAGCGTGGGACCATCGGTTGCAGCAGGGCTCTGTTGGAGTGACGGGGTCTCCCACCGCGAACGATTTGGCGCGCAATTGCGACATCGTTCTCGCTGTCGGCACGCGCCTGTCGGATTTCACCACGGGCTCGCATTCGATGTTTGGCGGAGCGACACTCGTCAATCTCAACGTCAACCCGCTAGATGCGCAGAAGTGGCGCGGCGCAGAGCTTCGCGCCGATGCGCAGCTCGGGCTTGAAGCGTTGTCGCAAGCTCTTTCCGGGTGGCGCGCCGATCCCGCATGGACACGCCACGCCGAGGAGGCGGCCGGTAAATGGCGTGACGACATCGCGCGTATCACGGGACAACGCGACGTCGCGTTGCCGTACGAAGGCGACGTGATCGGCGCTGTGCAACGTTCGTCGTCCGACTCGACGACGAACGACATCGTCGTTTGCGCCGCAGGAACTTTGCCTGCGGAGCTGCACAAGCTGTGGCGGACGTCGACCCCAGGCGGTTATCACATGGAATACGGCTATTCGTGCATGGGCTACGAAATCGCAGGCGGGCTCGGCGTCAAGATGGCGAAGCCGGACCGCGAGGTCGTCGTCATGTTGGGTGACGGCAGCTACCTGATGCTCAATTCCGAGATCGCGACGTCGGTCATGCTCGGCAAGAAGCTCATCATCGTCGTGCTCGACAATTCGGGCTTCGGTTGCATCAATCGCTTGCAACGGGCGTGCGGCAGCGTGCCGTTCAACAATCTTTTCGCCGATTGCGTGCAAGGACCAGACGGTGTGCCGCGGATCGATTTTGCCACGCATGCCGCCTCGCTCGGTGCGCTGTCGGAGAACGTGAAGTCGATTCGGGAGCTCGAAGCCGCGATGACACGCGCACGCGCCGCCGATCGCACCTATGTCATTGCAATCGAAACCGATCCCAACAAGGCGACGGCGGAGGGCGGCTGCTGGTGGGACGTTGCCGTGCCGGAGGTATCGGAGCGCGCGGAAGTTCGGCGCGCACGCGAGCAGTACGAAAACGACAAGAAACAGCAGCGCCCATGAACAACCCCAGCAATGTCATCCCGATCCCCCGCCATGTCATCCCGATCCCCCGCCATGTCATCCCAGACCCCCGCCATGTCATCCCAGACCCCCCGCCATGTCATCCCAGACCCCCCGCCATGTCATCCCAGACCCCCCGCCATGTCATCCCGAACGAAGTGAGGGATCTGCTTTTCTTCGAATGCCACAAGAAGCAGATCCCTCGCGTTGCTCGGGATGACAACAATAGTGAAGCAGATCCCTCGCGTTGCTCGGGATGACAACAATAGTGAAGCAGATCCCTCGCGTTGCTCGGGATGACAAGAGTGGTGTGATGAACGAAAAATTCGATGTTCGTATCGGCATCAATCCGATTTCGTGGAGCAACGACGATCTGCCTTCGCTCGGCGGCGAGACGCCGCTCGAAGTCGCGTTATCCGAGGGGAAAGCGATCGGCTACCAAGGCTTCGAGCTCGGCAACAAGTTTCCCCGCGAGCCCAAGGCGCTACGCGACGTTTTGTCGCGCCATGATCTCGCGCTTGTCTCGGGTTGGTATTCCGGCCAGCTCGCGCGCCGTTCGGTCGAGGAGGAAATCGGCGCGGTCGAGCCGCACTTGCAGCTACTCGCCGCGAACGGCGCCGACGTGATGGTCTACGGCGAAGTTGCCGACAGCATCCAAGGCGCACCGGTGCCGCTGTACAAGCGTCCGCGCTTTTTTCACGATCGACAGTGGCGCGAATACGCCGACAAGTTGACGGCCTTCGCGCGCCACACGTTGAAGCACAGTGTGCGCCTCGCGTATCACCACCACGTGGGCGCATACGTCGAGACGCCGGCCGACGTCGATCGCTTGATGTCGCACGTCGGCGACGAAGTCGGACTGCTGTTCGACAGTGGCCACATGACGTTTGCCGGCGGCGATGCCGTGGCGATGCTCGAAAAGCACGTCGCGCGCGTGTGTCATGTGCATTGCAAGGACGTGCGACCCACTGTCATCGAGCTTGCGCGCAATCGCAACTGGAGCTTCCTTGAAGCGGTGATCAACGGCGCGTTCACGGTGCCCGGAGACGGCGCCGTCGATTTCGAAGCGCTGCTCGCAATCCTTCACCAGAATCGCTATCGCGGTTGGTTAGTCGTCGAGGCCGAGCAGGATCCGGTTGTCGCACCGCCGTATCGCTACGCGGAAATGGGGTTTCGGCACCTGCGAGGTCTCGTTGCAAGCGTGGAGAAAACACCATGAGCCTTCTCGTCAAGGCGCGGCGCGACGGCCGTGAAATCGTGAACGTGACGCCGCGCTCGGCGGGATGGAAATACGTCGGCTTTGCTGCGTATCGCTTGAACAGCGGTGACTCGCTGACGGTACAAAGGAAGGGCGACGAGCTCTGCATCGTCGTTCTCGCCGGCAGGATCACCGTCAAACGCGGCAACGAAACATGGCGCGACATCGGCGAGCGTCGCGATGTGTTCGAAGATAGAGCGCCTTATGCTGTTTATCTTCCGCCGGGCGACGAAGTCGTCGTCACCGCGCATACGCAGGCGGAAATCGGCGTCGCGAGTGCGCCCGCTGCCACCGGATTGTTTTCCGCGCGATTGATCGAGCCGTCGGCGATGAAGCGCTTCGCGCGCGGCGCCGGGCTCAATGAGCGCTTCGTCTGCGACATCCTGCCGCAAAGCGAACCGGCCGCGCATTTGCTCGTCGTCGAAGTACGCACTCCGAGCGGCCATTCGTCGAGCTATCCGCCGCACAAGCATGACTCCGACAATCTGCCGGAGGAAAGCGCGCTCGAGGAGACGTACTACCATCGCTTGCAGCCGGCACAAGGCTTCGCCTTCCAGCGAGTCTATACCGACGACCGTTCACTCGACGAGTCGCTCGCGGTGGAGGACCACGACGTCGTACTGGTCCCGCGCGGTTATCACCCCGTTGTCGTGCCGTTCGGTTACGAATCGTATTATTTAAACGTGATGGCGGGTCCGAAGCGCGAATGGCATTTCAAGAACGACCCGGCGCACGAATGGATGCTGCAGCGATGAAGACAAGGTGCGGAGGACACAATGACTGACGTTGCGCTCTTCGGCGCCGGCCGGATCGGAAAGATTCACGCCGGCAATGTTGTTCGCCAGGCGAGCGTCAGATTGAAATATGTTGTCGACGTCGACTCCGCCGCCGCGACTGCGCTCGCGAATCAATACGGCGCGCAAGCGACGTCCGCCGAAACCGTTTTCAGTGATCCGTCGATCGATGTAGTCGTCATCGCAGCATCGACGGACACGCACGCCGATTTGATCCAGCGCGCGGCCTCAGCGGGCAAAGCGATCTTCTGCGAAAAACCCGTCGATCTGGACATTGATCGTGCGCGCACCTGCGCGCAAGCAGTCGCACGCGCCGGCGTGACATGTCTGATCGGCTTTCAGCGCCGCTACGACCCCACGTTCGCCGCGCTGAAGGCGCGGATCGACCAAGGCGAGATCGGCGATCCGGAAATGCTGGTCGTGACGAGCCGCGACCCTGGCGCGCCACCAGTCGAGTACATCAAGCGCTCCGGCGGCATCTTCAAGGACATGCTGATCCACGACTTCGATATCTTCCGGTGGATTCTCGATGACGAGGCGGCCACGATCTATGCGACGGGTAGCTGCATCACCGATCCGGCGATCGAAGCGGCGGGCGACATCGATGCGACGGCCGTGACGATCCGCACAAAGCGTGGTCGTCTCGCGCAGATCAACACCATTCGACGCGCCGCGTATGGCTACGACCAGCGGTTCGAGGTGATCGGCAGCAAGGGAATGCTGCAGGCGGGCAACCACAAGCCGACAGAAGTCGTCGCGTGGAACGCGGGCAACGTCAGCACCGACAAGCCCGAGCATTTCTTCCTCGAGCGCTATCGCGCCGCGTACGCCGCGGAGATGGCGCACTTCATCGATGCAATTGTTCGCGGGCAACCGGTGCGCACATCGATCGATGACGGCGTGAAAGCGCTTGCGCTTGCTGACGCGGCAACGCGTTCATGGCGCGAGGGACGCGTCATTGGGCTCTGACCTCAGCCAAGCGCTGCGCATCGGCATCGCCGGCTTGGGCCGCATGGGCCGACGGCATGCCGAGAACCTGGCGCGTCGAGTAACCGGCGCCACGCTCACCGCCGCCTGCAGTCCGTTGGAAGACGAGCTCGCATGGGCTCGGCAAACGCTCGGCGTCGAGCACACGTTTTCGGAATACGCGGCGATGCTCGCGCATCCGGATATCGAAGCGGTTTTTCTCGTGACGCCGACAACGCTGCACGCGCAGCAGATCATCGATGCGCTGCATGTGGGCAAGCACGTGTTCTCGGAAAAGCCGCTGTCGTTGGACCTCGACCAATGCCTCCGCGTCGAACGCGAGGCGCAGCGCTTCCCAGAACTAAAGGTGATGATCGGATTCGTTCGCCGCTTCGACGTGAGTTACCGCGATGCCCACGAACGCATCGCGCAGGGCGCGATCGGTACGCCGTTCATGGTCCGCTCGCAGACGCTCGACAAGCACGATCCAAGCGGATTCTTCGTGCGCTTCGCGGCGACGAGCGGCGGCATCTTTCTCGACATGAGCGTTCATGACATCGATGCGGCGCGCTGGCTCCTCGGCAATCCCGCGCCGATCCGCGCGTATGCGGCAGGCACTGTCGCGATTCATGAAGGTCTGCAGCAATGGCAGGATGTGGACAACGGCGCTGCGCTGTGCGAGTTCGAGGGCGGCAAGATCGCGTACTTCGGCGCGTCGCGGACGATGGCGCATGGCTTCGAAGCGTCGACCGAAATCGTCGGAACGCGGGGTCGATTGACGGTATGCAGCAATCCGCGCGCCAATCTGGTCGACATCGCCGACGCACATGGCGTCCGAAACGAATGTACGCCGACATTCTATGAACGATTCGAAGAGGCATTCCTGCGCGAAGATCAGGCGTTCGTCGACATCATCCGTAACGATCGACCACCACCGCTTACACTGCATGATGCGACCGAGGCCACACGGATCGGCATCGCACTGCGAGAGTCGATGCGGACAAAGCGCGCGATCGAATTTTAGAGCGTCGTCAGCGACGCCATCGCCGAGGACGCCCGTCATGAAGACAAGTACGAGAGTCCGGCTTGCGATAGCGTTCGCAACGTACACGACCGCCGTTGTCGCCAACGCAGCGGCCGACACCGCCGTGAGCGATCGCGTCAAGCAGCTTGCGCGCGCCAATCAGTGGCGGCAGGTCGCCACGATACCGGTCAATTTCAACACCCAGCATCCGCAGGGAATGGTGAAGATCGGCGATACGTTCTACGTGACGTCGGTAGAAATCAAGACGCCGACCAAACGCTACCCGCAGCTTCAGGACGGCTACGACCGCGATACCGGCGAAGGCGTCGGGCATCTGTTCAAATTCGACGCAAAGGGCAACCTGATCACCGACCTTGTACTGGGCGAGGGATCGATCTATCACCCTGGAGGCATCGACTACGACGGGAAATACATCTGGGTACCGGTCGCCGAATATCGTCCCAACAGCCGCGCGACCGTCTATCGCGTCGATCCGGCGACGATGAAGGCCGAGGAAGTCTTCCGCTACGGCGATCATGTCGGCGGCATCGTGTACAACACCGACGACAACACGTTGCACGGCGTCACCTGGGGCTCGCGGCGTTTCTACCGCTGGACCCTCGATGCGCAGGGCAAGGTAACGAACGCGAGCACGCCGCCGGCGGAGCTTCGCAAGCTCAATCGCGAGCACTACATCGACTATCAGGACTGCAAGTACGTCGGACGCCGCGAGATGCTCTGTACCGGGCTCAATTTCTACACGCCGAAGAAGGATGGGCCGCGCTACGCGCTCGGCGGACTCGAAGTGGTCGACCTGACGACGAACCAGGCGACATTCCAGGTGCCGTTCGAGCAATGGACGGAATCCGGTCTGCCGATGACGTACAACCCGGTCTGGATCGAAACCACGCCGGCCGGTCTGCGCGGCTACTTCATGCCCGAAGACGAGAAGTCGACCGTTTACGTTTACGAAGTGGATGTCAAATAGCGGACGGCTCGCCAAGGAGGATGTCATCCCATGCTTACGCTCGCTCGAATTGCCGCGACGATGATGGCGCTGTGCGCGGCGACTGCATACGCCCAAGGTCAGGTCAACGTCATTTGCAGCGTGCCGATACCTTGGTGCGAAGCGCTCGCCGCGCAGTTCACGAAGGAGACCGGAATCAAAGTGGGCCTCACGCAGAAGGGCTCCGGTGAATCGATGGCGCAGGTCGCCGCAGAAAAATCGAATCCAAAATACGACGTGTGGTATGCGGGCACCGGCGATCCTCATTTGCAGGCTGCGGAGCTCGGCCTCACGGAGGAATACAAATCGCCGATGCTCGCGGAGCTGTACGACTGGGCGGTCAGGCAGGCAGAGCAATCGAAGTTCCGCACGGTCGGCATCTACACCGGCGCGCTCGGTATCGGCTACAACAGCGAGTTGCTCGCGAAGAAGAATCTAACGCCACCCAAATGCTGGGCGGATCTGGCCAATCCGATCTACAAGGACGAAGTGCAGATGGCCAATCCGAATGCATCGGGGACCGCATATTCGACGATTGCCACGTTCGTGCAGATCTTCGGCGAGGACAAGGCGTTCGAGCTGTTGAAAGGCATGCACAAGAACACGAACAACTATCCGCGGGCCGGAGCCGGGGCCATCCGCGCCGTCGCGCGCGGCGAGACGACGATTGCCGTTACGTTTTTGCACGACGGGCTTACCGAGATCGCGAACGGATTTCCGGTGAAGATCGTCGTTCCCTGCGAAGGAACGGGTTACGAGGTCGGCTCGATGAGCATCATCAAAGGTGCGCGCAATCTCGACAGCGCGAAGAAGTTCTACGATTGGGCGCTGACGCCCGCCGCGCAGAAGATCGGCGGCGATCTCAAGAACTTCCAGACACCATCGAACAAGACGACGCCGATACCTGCGGGTGCGCTCAAGATGACCGACTTGAAGCTTATCCCCTACGATTTCGCTAAGTACGGTAGCGCCACCGAGCGTAAGCGAATTCTCGAAAAATGGGACCGCGAGGTTTACGCGTTGCCGCGGTGATCGGAGGCGGCAATGGCCCGACGGAAACTTGAAACTATTTGGAGCGCGGCGGCCACGACGACAAAAGCGCCGGCACATCGTCCAGCGGCGATATCGCTTCATCGTTGGCGCTGCCATGTTGAACGAGCGCGCAGTTCGCGTCGAGCTCCATCGCTTTTCCGGTCGATGCCCCTTCATGGATGACGGTATTTTCGACTTCCAATTCTTGCACGTCGAAACGTTCTTGCGTCGGCGGTGCGCGGCGTATCCGTCGCTTGCGCGTTTTTGGCGTGCGGTGAAATTGCGGTATCGGCATGCATTTCTCCGTCTTTTTTCCCCAAGGCTGCACGCGACCGTTGCAATCTTTACATGGACGGTCGATGTGTCGGCCGATGAGCCGGCCAGTCCGGGTTTGTGAGCAGAATCCATGCCGTCATGAATGATCGCTATGCATCGGCTTGCGCGATTGCACGCAAGGCCGGCGCGCTCGCGCTCGATTTCTGGAGGCGGCGCGACGATTTGGTCGTCGAGCTTAAAGGGCCGGGCGATTTTGTCAGCGTCGCCGATCGAGAAGTCGAAAATCTCCTTCGTCGCGAGTTGGCCGCCGCGTATCCGCACGATCTATTCCTCGGCGAAGAAACTGCTGCGGATTTCGCGGGCCCATTCGATCGCTGCTGGGTCATCGACCCGATCGATGGCACGCACAACTTTTTGCGTGGCATTCCCTACTGGAACGTCGCGATTGCCTATGTCGAAAATGCGCGCGCAGAAATCGGCGTTGTTTTCGATCCAACCCAGGACGAGCTCTATCACACGGTCCGTGGCGGCGGTGCGTGGTGCGATTCGCGGTCCGGTTCGAAGCGGCTGCAGACTGCGACGACCGCAACATTGGCGGGCGCGTACGTGGCATTCGGTCACCACGATCGAGCGACCGATTACGAGTATCTGGAGATCCGGCGGCGAATGATGGATGCGGGCGTGGCGATGCGCAATTTCGGATCGGCCGCGTTGCAGCTCGCGCACGTCGCCGCCGGACGCCTCGATGGATTCGTCGAGCTCGAGCTGTCGATCTGGGATGCGATCGGTGGACTCGCGCTTGTCGAAGAGGCGGGTGGCTACGCGGCGCCGTTCTTGCCGTCACGCGCGATTGAAAAAGTCGCATGCCTCGGCTGCGCGCCGGGCATCAGCGATGCGTTCGTCGAGTTGACCGGCGTCGGCTCTCGTGCGAGGGGCGGCGCGCCGCCTACAACGTCAGCAGGAACGCGACCAGATCGTCGTGCTCGTCGTCGGTAAGGCCAAGACCGAAGCGCTCGTTGTAGAAATCAACGGCGGCGTCCAAGTCCTTCGCGAATCCGTTATGGAAATACGGCGCACGCGCCGCGAGCCCACGCAAGATTGGACCTTTGAATCGGCCGATATCGCGCCATTTGCCCGTGACGAGCGCGCGTCCCGGGTCCGTCGTCTGCACGACCAGATTCGGATCCTGTTTGTTACGCAACGTGTAGAGCGGCATGTCGGGCGTGCGGCGCGACGCGTCGGTCAGCCCGATGTCGAGCGGCGCGGGGATCGAATGATTGCCGGAGCTTGGCGTGTCGTGGCAAGTCGTGCATGTGCCCGGTAGCGTGGCGATGTCGAGGTCGTCGTTCAGTCCCTTGACGCCCTCGATCAGGATCGGCCTCGAGTTGAACAGGATCTCGCCCCGCGCCACCGCAGCGCGCGCCGCCTTTCGGTCGGGGTCGCTGCCGTCGTCATCAGCGCTCGAGCGCCAGCTCTCGTACAAATCGAAGGCCCTCGGATTGAACGGCGCGCCGGTCTTGTAATCGCCCGACACGACGTCGTTGATCCCAAAATAGAACGGTTGCGACGAGAGATACTCGGGTCCGCCGCGCGCGTGGCGCGCCGATAGGTGACCGGCCTCGGCGTCGAACACTTGCGCGGTAAACAGCGTCATCTCGAATGCGACGATCGCCTCGCGCTGTTCGGTAGTCAATGCGTTGGCTGCTTGAGCGTGGCCTGTCGTCGCAGCGTTCGACTGGTCGGCTAGATCGAAGTGCAGTGATGCGAAGCAATTCGTCGTGCCGACAATGCAGTCCTGCGATGTCGGGTCCTTGAACGTCTCGCGACCGTCGAACATCACCGTGCTCAGAAACTTGAGATTGGTCGACGGCAGCGGTCGCCGGAACAGCGACAGCTCCGATGCGCTCGCGTAGCCATACGGATCGTCGACGGCGATCAGCTCGAACTCGGCGTCGGCAAGGATGCCGATGCCGACGCGGATCAGGCCCTTGTTCAACAGCATGCTGTAGGCGTTGCGGCGCGCATCGACGGTGGAAACATCCGCAAGCGGCGAATTCGAACCGTCATTGGTCCGAAAGATCGGGTCCGTCCCGCCACTCGCTTCGAATCGTTCGCGAATGTGGCTCGGAATCACCGTCCAGCCATCGCTCGGTTGATGACAACTGCCGCAACTGCGGCCGTTGCTGCCGAGACTTTGGAAGAACAATCCGTCCAGGGCGACTTTCCCGATGGTGCTATAGGTCGCCGCAACACCTGTGGGATTCGGAAACGACAGCATGTTGGGCAGGAAAGTCGTCTGTCCGGCGTGTCCCGAAGCGCTCAGCACGAACAATGCTGCGAGCGCTACGGCGACGTGCCGGCGCGTGAATGCGCGCTTCATGGTGAAGCCCTCCCCATCTGTTGTGGATCGCGTTTGTCAGTACAGCGCGCGATCGTGTCTATCTGCTAAAACGTCGCGATTGGCTCCGCCGGCTCGGTCGCCTGGTTGCGATAATGGTCCGGGAAATAGTCGAACCCACGCTCTTTATCGGCCTTCGAAGGGGTATCGCCGACGGACGCCGACTTGGTCGTGCCGACCAACGTTCTCGCGTGCATCGTTGCGTTCGCATCGCCGAGGGCGGTTGTCGAAAATTCGCCAAACGACACCAGCGAACCCGCGCCGACGATGATCAGGGTCGCGGCAACGACCGCCGCAACTGCAAAAGCGTTTCCCGTGCGCGATCGTTTCGAACCCAACGTCGAGAAATTGTGAATCTTCGCCATGGCCCTCTCCTTTGATGAACTGCGCCGAACCGCTGCCGTCACTCATGACGGTGTGCGTTTCCTGGCGCTTCACTGATCAAATCGGAATCGGCGCGAAAAACGCGACAGGTGCCGGAATCTTCAACCGCCTCGCCGGCGGAGTCTTGAAGAGCCCATTAAAAATCGATAAAACCTGTCGCGTTCCGGAGCATCATGAAGCTCGCGGAATCGGACGCGCCCTGTCGGAGCAGGCGCGGTTATGGTCTGGCCTGGGTAGGCTGTTGACGGCGGCCGAACCTACGAGAGCAGCGGCAGCGCTGGAACGACGCGTCGAACTCTATCGGCGGATAGGGGACATGCCAGCCCTCGGCAAATCGCTTCTCGGGCTTGGTCGCGTATGGGTGTTCATGCCGCGATTCGAGCTCGCAGCGGCTGCGCTTGCAGAAGCATATCCCTTGTTAGAACGCGCTAATTCACACAAGACGCTCGTGCGGTATTTCGAAACCTTCGCCTTCCTAAAGATGCTGACCGGAGATCCCACTTGCGCTCGCGAGCATTCGAAAAAGCCTTGTTGCGTTATCGAAACGCGGGAGCCGAGTCCTCCATGTTGGCGGTCCTCCTCAATCTCGCTGACATGACCTGGGCGATGGGCGACCTTGATGCTGCGCTGGCGGGTTTCCGTGAGGCGATTGCAGTGATCCGGAAGTCGTCGGCTAACGTCCCTGACCAGTCGGTCGGACTTCTCAGAAGCGGACGGTCAACGAATCAACTTGATGGGAAGTTGCGGCGAAGAGCGAAGGCCGCGAGCGGCATGCCTCGCGGTTCGCCGACCGGCTGGGTCGGTGCTAATGAAAGCGAGTTAGATGAGCTACGCGAATAGGATCGAAGTGGTGGTCGATCCCGAGTTGCCAGCTCCTGCAGCTCCGCGAGACAGGTGTACCAATCTCTATTCAATGCAACGCGCTCGCGAGCGGTGAGCAGGGTATGCGCGAGCTCGTAGGCGATGACCTAACGCATGACCGGCAGATAGACACGATCGTTCGGTAAATTGGCGAGTGCCAACGCCGCGGACTTTCGTCCGATCTCCATACCAGCGTCGATATCGAAGCGGTAATGGATGCCACCGTAGACCCGCGATTCGGCTGCTTGACGGGACATTGCGGTGTAGCGACCGCCCTGATCGGGAAACACGGCGTCAAGAACAACGCCGGATGCGGTCGATACGCAGCCATGGTTGGCGGGATACGACGGGTGATTCGGCAGGACAATCGCGAGCCTGATACCAGGATCGACCATGGTCGGCCGCGCCAGCCAGTACGCATACTTTGCGTCGTGACAGGCAATGAATGCGTCCATCTGCGCCATGTGCACGAGGGCGAGCACGCGGCTTGCTTCGGCATCCGTCAATCCATGCGCTGAAATCGCCCCTCTCGCGACGTCGTTCCAGGCTCCACCGACATAGGGTGGTGTCAAATTCTCCCAATACTGCGCGATGCGCAATTGATTGGTCGAGCGATGGTCCGAAATGGAGCGCAGTTCAGCAAGTGCCACTTTGAATTCGGCCGAGTCCAATGCGGGTGGCGGCGGCGGTCGCAATTCGGAACCGCTACTCAAGAAGAAAGGCCGCATCTCTCCTAGCCGAGGGAAGATGGGAGCGCGCGCCGGCTGCCCGCTGCTCGCCCATTTGCCCGCGCCAATGGGCACTGTTCCGGTCCAGGCAAGGTCGAATCGATCGGTCTTCGCGACAGCGATGACGTCGGCGGCCGTGGTCTGCCCGATTTGTGCACCGGCGGCGAAATCGTCTCGCGTGGGGCCGGATCCTAGCGCCGCCGTTTCGCCCGAGAGGCGTGCCGCGATGGCAGTTGCGTCGTTAGGGAAGTAGTAGGCGAGGAATGCGGCCGCGGCGCCTGCGGTGGCACCGTCGGACTTGCGTCCTCGCTGGGCCGCGACAACGATCGCGTTGTGTATAGCGAGATTGAGGTAGGCGAGCACGCGCACGGAGCCCTGTTGGCCGCTTTTATTGCTTGCGATCAGGTCGCACGCGTATTCGTTCCAGCGCATCGTCGCGCTCGGCGTGGCCCAGGGGGATGAATCAAACGCCGAAGGTACTGTGACCATCGATCGTTGCGGCGCGCTCGTGCAAGCCGCCAACATGATGGGAAGACCCACGAGCATGAAGACAACTGTTTGCTGAAGTGGCTCCCAGATCTTAATGCGGCGGATTTGGATGAAATTCATCACACTCTCCCCTGTCGGTCATGGCTTCGTCCTTGTTGGTTAAACGATGGTGGCTAGATAGCGGTATAGGCTCATTGTCCCGGCAGCTCCGAGCACGACCATCGATGGATCGCCTCGCAGAGCTTCAGCGGCTTGCGACGTTCCGGATGCGTGAAGCGGCGACGCTGGTCGTGACGACTTTGCGGCGGGCGAGGGTGGGTTTGCCGTTCATTGCAGTCTCCTTGCGGTCAAGTTGCAGTGGGGAAAAGTCCGTTGTGCTGGGACGTATTTTCCTACTGGCGAGCCGCTTCAGTCCTTTAGCCGGGGTTAAACTTTTCTGAAAGGCGTTCTGAAGGCGCCGACGTTGAAGTAGATTTACGGCAAGCTGTCCAAAGTGCCGCTGCCAGCTTTTCGCCGTGACTGCTTACCGTTTTGGCTCGTTTGAATTGCAGCCGGACCAGTGCCGGCTGCTGATGAAGGGCCGCCCCGTGGCGCTAGGCCCTCGGGCGTTCGACTTGCTCCTGGCACTGGTCGAGCGCGCCGGTCAGTTGGTGACCAAGAACGAGTTACTCGACTTGGTCTGGCCTGGCCTTGTCGTCGAAGAGAACAACCTGCCGGTCCAAATAAGCACGTTGCGCAAGCTCCTCGGGCCGCAGGCGATCGCTACCATCCCTGGGCGCGGGTATCGATGGATGCTGGCAGCGGACGACGCATCGGCGCAGGCTGCAAAATCCGAATCAGTGCCACGGGCATCGTCCAGCGGAAGCGCAGCATTGCGCGATGTCCTCACTGAACCGCCGGTGCTCTATGGCCGGTCCGAGGATGTGGCTGCCGTGCGCGATTTGATCCGGCACCGCCCGCTGGTCACGGTGGTCGGGCCGGCCGGGATCGGCAAAACGCGATTGGCGCAAGCGGTTGCGCACGAGCTGCGCGACGAGTTTGCGGATGGAGCGCCCGTGGTGGAGTTGGCACCGCTCGCCGACGTCGATCTTGTCGCCGCAACGGTGGCGCGTGCACTCGGGCTCACGGTTGCCGACCCGCACAGTGCACTCGATCTCACCGTGCAGGCGTTGGCAACTCAACGCCTGCTGCTGGTTGTCGACAATTGTGAGCATCTGCTGGCCGCCGTGGATCGCGTCGTCGCAGCGTTGCGCAAAGGCGCGCCTCGCGTACACATTCTCGCAACGAGCCAAGAGTTGCTGAGGCATCCGGACGAGCACGTGTACCGGCTCCGCGCGCTGGCGTTGCCGGCAGAGGTCACCGTCGCACAGGCGCGCGCGGCAGGCGCGATTCAACTATTCGCCGCGCGCGTGCAGGCGCTCGAGCGTCGCTTCGTGGTGAGCGATGCCAATGTCGGCGCGGTGGTGGATATCTGCCGGCGGCTCGACGGAATTCCGCTCGCGATCGAGTTGGCGGCGGCGCGCGTGCCGCTGCTCGGCGTGGACGGCGTGCGCGACCGACTAGATGAGCGATTTCGTTTGCTGACAGCGGGTTCCCGGCTGGCGCTCCGCCGTCATCAGACACTGCGTGCAGCGTTGGATTGGAGTTACGGCTTGCTCTCGCAGCCGGAACAGATCGCACTGGACCGGCTGGGCGTATTCGCCGGCAGTTTCTCGATCGAGTCGGCGCAGCAGCTCGCAAGCGATGATGTGATCGATCCGTGGGCGGTGCTGGACCATCTGGGCGCCTTGGTCGACAAGTCGCTGGTGATCGCCGACGGCGACGATGTACCCCGCTACCGGATGCTGGAAACGACGCGAGCGTTCGCACTGGAGCATCTGGCCGAGCGAGGCGCAACGCTGCCCACCCTGCGCCGGCATGCAGAGGTGATGCTGGTCTTGTTCGAGCGTTTCTATCGGGACATTGTCGCTGGCGGCGCGTGGCCGGGAGAGCAGCTGAAGCGGCTGGGCGCAGATCTCGATAATCTTCGAGGCGCGATCCATTGGGCGAGCGGACCCGATGGCGATCTGCTCACCGCGATCGCGCTCGTCGGAGCTGCGGGAGCAGGTGTCGGGTTCCTGTCGAATGCGGGGCTCCAATGGGAAGGTTGGCAGTGGTGCAAGGCGCTGAAGCCGAGGATGGATGCCTCCATCCCAACGGCAGACGCTGCGCGGTTCTGGCTCGCTTGCGCCGAGCAAGGCATGACAGCGTCGCTCGACACCTCCGCTCAGGACGCGCAACGGGCGATCGCGCTTTATCGCGATGCGCACGACCGGTTGGGTGAATTCTTTGGGTGGCATGCATTGGCGTACTCGCTCACGCTCGCCGATCGGCGCGACGACGCACGCCGCGCGCTCGACGAGGTGAAACGATTGCTCGAGCCATCGTGGCCGCTGCGACTGCACGCGGGCTACGAAAACATGGCCGGGTTGTATTTCGATAACGTCGGCCAGCCGCAGAAAGCGCGCGAGCACCTTGTCGCATTCTTGAATCTCGCCCGGCAGATGCGCAGCAACGCGGGCGAGTTGGGCGCGTTAAACCTGCTTGCCGACCTCGATGTCGAAACCGGTGACCCGGACCATGCCGTCGAGCTGCTGCGCCAGCCGATCTCGCGCGTCCGTGCTTCAAGGCCCCGCTACGATGACGGCTTGACGGTGCGCAACTATGCGTCAGCCTTGATGGAATCGGGTCGGCTGGAGGAGGCGGAATCCGCTTTTCGCGACGCCCTGCCTCTGGTCAGGCGTGCCTATGGCAGCGCGGCGTTTGTGCTGCACGATGCGGCAGGACTGCTTGCACGCCGGGGACAAATCGATGACGCGGCCCGAGTGTCCGCGTATGCGGAAAGCGTATACGCCACCGTGGGAAGGAAACCGCGTCCTGTCGCGCTTCGGAATCAAGAACGCCTACGTGCACTGCTTTCCGCCCAGCGTTCGGCCGAAGCGATTGTCCAGCTGAGCAACGAAGGCCGCGCATTGACCGACGATCAGGCATGCCTATTGACGTTTCCACTTTTGGGTACGGACGCGTAAGGGGTCAATGCCAGCGCGGCGCCGACGATCGATCAGCGCCGACAGCCTGTCACCGTGCGATGAGATTCGTCTTGCCAGACTGCGCTCGACCACCTGGCTCCGCGAGCCGCGCTCGCAGGCAAGCTTTCCGAAGCATCGCGCCTCGCCGGCTTCGCGGACTACTTGTGGACGGCAAGGCAGGCACCTCGTCAGCCCAACGAAGCGCGGGCGCGCGATCGTTTGCAAGGGCTGCTGCGCGAAAACGTTCCGCCTGATGAGCTGGAAGCTCTGCTAGCCTCAGGAGCGAACCTAACCGCAGACGAAGCGCGTCGGCTCGCATTGGACGACGCAGGCGACGAATGGTCGGGCCCATCCGCCAATGGAAACAGCGAAGTTCGCTCGGAGGGGCGGCCGTTCCCGCGCTAGCTTCACGCGTTGCCCGCCGTTTCTGGCGAGTCCTACCGGCTGCTCGCCGCGACGTTTTTCCCCAATAGATCTTTGGCGAGTTGCGTGAGCGGATGGTCGGTACCGAGGCCGCCCGCGAGCGAAGTGGACGCGTGCTCGAGCAGCGGTCGCGCGCTCTCGTTCTCGCCTCGCGCGATCTTCGCTTGCGCTTGCAGCAACAACGCTTCGCCAACGTCGGCGCTCGCCGAGGGATCACGCGCGACGTTTTCCGCAATACGCAGCGATTCGGCCGCGAATGTGTCGGCGGCTGTGGAGTCTCCTTTCGCCAAAGCGACCATCGCCGCCGTGCGATTGAGCCTTATCGAATAGAACGGCGTGTCGGCCGATGGCTTGTCCACAAAGGTGCGGGCATGATCGACGAACTTTTGCGCTTCTTCCTTTCGGTCCTGCGCCAGCGCGATCTCCGCGCGAAGGAGCGTCGCATGAAGCAGCGGGCCGGCGTTGATATTCGGATCGCGCGTCCAGAACGTTTCCGCGCGCGTAAGCTCGTCTTCGGCTGCCGCAAAATCGCGCTGGTGCGCGAGCGCCTGCGCGAGCTCGAAACGGCAACGCGACGCCCAGAAGTCGTTGCCGTGATTTTCGGCTGCCGTGGCCGCATCGCGCAAAAGGTCGGTCGCTTCCGCGTCCTTGCCCAGTCGGACCAAGGTGCGTCCCAGATGGTATGCGTACGAGGAAATGTCCAACTCCGGAAATCCCTCGACGCGCTGACGCGCCGACCGAGCCTGTGCTTCGGACGCCTTTATCTCGCCCAGGTTGTAGAGGGTGCTCGCGCGATTGACGATCAGCACCGCGAAGCCGACCGTTGTGCCGCGACCGTTGCGCTCGAACAATTCGAGCAGAGCCTGATTGTTCGCGAGCCCCTCACGCCAACGGCCCGAGCGGAAATACACGTAGCCGAGATCGTTGAGGGTCGACGTATACAGGAGCGTGCGCGTGTCGCCCGTTCGCTCGAGCAGCGTTCTCGCTTCCTCGAGTGGGCGTAGCGCATCGTTCCAGCGTCCCTCGAAGTTGCGCAGGTACGCCTCGGCGCGCAAGCACTCGATCTGCGTTTGTACGCTCGGCGCGGCAAGGCGCGCGAGGGCGCTGTTGCCTTCGGCGAGCGCGCGCGCCGCGTCGTCCGACTTCGCCTCGCGCACGTCGGTGTGGACGCGCAAGCATTGCGCAGACGCCGTAACCTCCGCGTCGTCCGTCTGCCGCGCAATTGCCATGGCGCGATCGAGCGTCTCGCGCTCTTTCTGCGGACGATCGAGGTCCATATAACGGTGCGCCATCTGCACCATCATCAGTCCGGTCAGATGCGGATCGGCGCTGTAACGGCGCTCGAGCAGCGCAACGCCGCGATCGATCAGCGCGTCGAGCGTAAGCGCTTTGCCTCCCGGACCGATCTCCTCGAGCATCAGGCTCATCACTTCGCTCGACGCTTCCGCGCGCTGCGCCTGATAACGCGCCTCGTCGCGCTGCCGTTCAGCGATCGCGGCCTGCCGCGTCGCGCGTTGCGCCTGCGTGATCGTTCCGGCAAGACCGCCGATCAACGCGACGACCGCGAGCGTGCTTAGCGCCACCGCAAGACGATTGCGGCGCACGAACTTGGCGGTGCGATACCCGAGCGAATCGGGACGCGCGCTCACCGGCTCGTGCGCGAGATACCGGCGGATGTCGTCGGCGAACGCGGTCACCGATGGATAGCGCTCCTGCGGATCCTTCTTGAGCGCCTTGGCGACGATGTTGTCGAGATCACCGCGTAACGCGTGTTTGAGCCGGGCGGGCGTCGCGGAGCGATTCGCCGCGTTGTCGGAAAGCGTTCTCTTCGGCAGCGTTTTCTTCGCGGCCGCAACGTCGGAGGGCCGCGGCGGGTCGGTATCGACGATCGACTTGATCATATCGGCGGTCGAACCTGTGGCGCCGCCCGCCGGATGCTGACCGACGAGCAACAGATAGAGCAGCACGCCAAGCGCATAAACGTCGGTCGCCGTCGTCACCGGTTGGCCCAACACCTGCTCCGGGGCGGCGAAGTTCGGCGTCAGCGCGCGCCCCGCATCGCGTGTCAGCTGCGTTGCGTCGCCGAGCGCCGATTGATCATCGAGCAGCTTCGCGATGCCGAAGTCGAGCAGCTTGACGGTGCCGCGGTCCCCGACCATCACATTCGACGGCTTGATATCCCGATGGATGACAAGATTCGCGTGCGCATTCGCGACTGCGGCCAGAACGTCGAGAAACAGGCGAAGGCGTGCACGCACATCGAGACGCTCGGCATCGCAATAGCTGTCGATCGGTTCGCCTTCGACGTATTCGAGGACGAGATACGGTTGGCCGGCGTCGGAAACACCGGCGTCGATCAGCCGCGCGATGTTGGGGTGCGCGAGCCGCGCCAGGATGCTCCCCTCACGGCGGAAGCGCTCTTCACCTGCGCGTCCGACGAGCGCCGCATTCAACAGCTTGATCGCAACGTTGCCCTCGAAACGTCCGTCGCTGCGTCGCGCACGCCAAACGCTGCCCATCCCACCATGGCCGAGTTGCGCTTGCAGCGTGTACGCGCCAAGCGTTTGACCCGCGAGCGATGCTTGCGGCGCAAATGCAGACAGCGGGCTGTACGCCAGAAAGCCTTCACGCTCGATGGTATTGCGCTCGTCAAGAAGCGCTTCCAGCTCGGCAGCGAGCGCCGTGTCTCTTTCCCAGAGTTTTCCGAGCCACGCGGAACGCTCGCCAGCTTCAAGGTCGAGCGCGCGATCGAGCAGCGGACTCAGTACCTGCCAGCGTTCGTGAGTGATGGTCACCGCGGCCGTTCTATTCGTACGCCGTAGGTTTTCGAAGGCCGTCTTCTACGGGCGCGCTATCAGCGATATCGTATTTCGTAAGAAAAACGCGACATCGATTGGCAATTCGACTACAGAAGCGGGAAATCGCTCTTGAGCGCGCGATGCAAGTAGAGTCTCGCCTTTTCCCAATCGCGCTGCACCGTACGTTCCGACACGCCGCGAATATCGGCGATCTCGGGAATCGAGAACCCGCAAAAGAACTTGAGCTCGACGAGCTGCGCGAGCTCGGCATCGACGGTGGCGAGCTCGTCGATTGCCTCGCTGACGCGCGACAGCTCGTGGTCATCGGCCGCCGCGTCGGCAATATCGGTGTCAAGCGATGTGAACTCGAAGGCGCTGCCGCGCTTTTGCGCCTGACGGCTCCGTACATAGTCAATGATCAGTCCACGCATTGCGCGCGCAGCGTACGCCATGAAATGCGCGCGGTCAGGAAACGAAATCTTGACCCGCCCGGACATGTTGAGAAACGCCTCATGCAGCAGCGTCGTGGCCCCGAGCGAGCCCCATGCGCCGTTACGCACCAACTCGCGCTTGGCGACGTTGTGCAGCTCGGCGTACAAGACCTGGAAGAGCTGTTGCGCAGCCGCCGGATCGCCCTTCTGCGTCGACGCGAACAGCGAAGGAAGCTTGGACTCCAAAGGCGACATCTCCGAGGAAAGCCCACGGGAGGAGTATATGACAATTGGATAACGGCGGCGCGCCGAATTATCTCCGTCGACCGAGCCGATTATTCGCTCAAAGGGCAGACAAGTCAGTGCATCATTTTGTCATCCCGAGGCGAAGCCGAGGGACCTGCTGTTCGGTTTGACGCGACTAACTCCCAAAAGCAGGTTCCTCGGACACAAGAGCGCTGTCCTCGGAATGACAAATTAGCGGCTTTTCGCGAAATCGCCGCCATACGCGTAAGCGAAACCGTCCGGACTTACGTATTTGCGTAACGCCGCATTGACGTCGGCAGTGCTAAGCGCCGCGATCGCGGCATCGATCCTCGCAGCGAAATCGAACCGCCGGTCCAGGTACGATTGCTGCATCAGCGCCGCAGCGACGCTCGCGTCCTGCGTGCGCGCGAGCTGGCGTTGCTTGAGGACGCCGTCCTTCGCCTGCGCGACCTCAGCATCGGTGAAGCCGTCGCGCACGGCACGCGCAAGCTCTTCGGCCAGCACTGCGCGGAGCTTTCCCAAGTTCTGCGGCGCGAAGATCGCGAACATGCCGATCGTCGCATTAGGTTCGAAGCTGCTCGCATCGAACGAGCTGCGAATACCGTAGCTCAGCCCTTCTTTCTCGCGCACGCGCGACCAAAGGCGCGATGCGCCCGGCGTCCCGAGGATGTGATTCGCGATGACGAGCGCCGGATAATCGGAGCTTGTATCGCGCACTGGAATGCCGAATTGGGCGAGCATTGCCGCGTTGGCCTTGTCGGGCGTTTCGATTTCAATCGACGTCGCCGGTTTCGTGACCAGCGGATCGGGCACGCGCGCAAACGGCGTGGGCGTTACCCACGTGCCGAAGAGGTCGGTGACAAGCGTTCGCAACGAAGCGGCGTCGAAGTCGCCGACAACGGCCAGCTCCGCGTACGAGCCCCCGAAAAATTGCCGGTGAAATGTCTTTACATCGTCGATCGTCGTGGCGGAGAGCTTCTGCAGCTCTTCATCAAGCGTGGGCATGTAACGAACATCGTCACGCGGATACGGATTGCGATAGCGTCCGAGCGCGCGTGAGGTAACGGCTTCCGGGCTTTGCCGTTCAGCTTCGAGTGCTGCAATTTGCTCGCGTTTGAGTAGTTCAAATTCCCTGGCTGGAAACGCTGGTTCCCGCAACACCTCCGCGACGAGCTTCAGCGCATCCGCGACGTCGGAGCGAGTGGTCTCGCCAGTGGCAAGTGTCCGCGTCTCCGTGCCATTGATGTTGAGCCGAGAATGAAGCCGATCGAGCGCGTCCTCGATCTCCTGGCGACTTCGCTTTGTTGTGCCGCGCATCAGCATCGCGGCAGCGAGCTCGCCCTGCGGCGTGCGACCGGAGAGCGATTTCTCGTCGCCTTGGTGAAGCTGAAGCGCAAAGCGAGCTTTTTCGCCGCGCGTCTTTTTCGGCAGAAGCGCGATTTTCATTCCATTCGCCAGCACGAAGCGCTCGGTGCGCGCTTCCAGGTTTGCCGGTGTCGGATCGAAATCTTCACCGGCGGCCAGTGCGGGATCGCCTTTGTAGTCGCGCAGCATGTCGACGACGTCGACCGCGGCGACATTCGGCGCACGATCCGGCTTCGATTCGGGAACGAACAGTGCGACCGTGCGATTCGCAGGCTTCAGATATTGAGCCGCGACACGGTTGACGTCGGCAGCGGTGACCTTGCGCCAACGGTCGCGTTGCAGGAAGAAGAGGCGCCAGTCGCCCGCGGCGATCGACTCCGAGAGGCTTACACCAAGCGCGGTGGGATTGGCGAGCGCATCATCGACATTCCTGAGGGCGCGGATCCGCACGCGATCGACTTCGGCGTCTGACACGGGGTTTGTCCGCGCGTCCTCGAGCGTCGCCACCATGGCAGAGCGCGCGGCGTCGAGCGAATCGGTGGGTGGCAACTGCGCGAAGAAAACGATGAATCCCGGATCGTGCAATGAACGCGCGAAGCCGCCGACGCTCGTTGCCTTGCGTGCGTCAACCAGCGCCTTGTACAAACGGCCTGCAGGAGCGATCGTCATCACATTGACAAGCGCCTGGAGCGGAACGAAATCCGTATGTGCACCCGGAACGATGTGATAACTAACGCCGACGAGCTGCGTGTCGCCGGCACGGCGCAGCGTCACGGACCGCTCGCCGTCCTGAACGGGCTCTTCGGTGTAAAGGCGCGGAAGCACACGAGCGGGTTTCGGTATCGGTCCGAAAAGACGGGCGATGGCCGCGAGCGTCTTGTCGGCATCGAACCGCCCGGCGACGATCAATACCGCATCGTCGGGCTGGTAATACGTGCGATAGAACGCCTGCAATCGACCGATGTCGACGTTTTCGACGTCGGAGCGCGCGCCGATCGTCGACTTGCCGTAGTTGTGCCAATCGAACGATGTGGAACCGAGGCGCTGCAGCAGCATTTGGAACGGATTGTTTTCGCCGCGCTCCATTTCGTTGCGCACGACGGTCATTTCGCTGTCGAGGTCTGTGCGGGCGATCTTCGAATGCACCATTCGATCCGCTTCCATCGCCAGCGCCCAGTCCAAGTCGGCGTCTGATGCGTTGAACGTTTCGTAATAGTTCGTGCGGTCGTACCAGGTCGTTCCGTTGAATTGCATCCCGCGCCTGCTCATCGCGTCCAAGAAGCTTCCGGACGTCGGTGTGCCCTTGAACATCAAGTGCTCGAGCAAATGCGCCATCCCCGTCTCGCCGTAGCTTTCATGCCGCGAGCCGACGAGGTAGGTGATATTGACCGTCGTTTTCGGCTGGCTGGCGTCGGGAAACAGCAGCACCTTGAGTCCATTGGTCAGCGCGTACTCGGTAATGCCCTCGACGGTGGGGCCCTGCTTGACGCCGTCGGGAAGCGCCAAAGCGACGGCGCCGGCAGTGACGAAAAACGCGATGAGCGCAAGCGCGCGGGCAAGTCGATAACGGATCATGATGAGCCCGAGAAAGAGAAAACGCGGAAACCGCGAGCTTAGCGACGGTCGATTATCGCTTTCTTAAGACGGGAGCTCCGGCCGCCAAACGGCTCACGTTCGGAGCGTCTCCGGGGGACTGGATTGACGTTTACGTAAACGTCATATAACGTGACGGTTTTCGTCCCCGCGCGAAGCTTGAGTGGAATAATCTGCTTTCAGCGCTGAAGCTGCCGCACTCGAAACCGATGAACGACTCGACCCGACCGCCGCTCGTTTACAAGGCGTTGCACAAGGTGCGATTTGCCACCGCCGCGAGCCTGTTCGATGGTCATGATGCCTCGATCAACATCATGCGGCGGATCCTGCAAGCGACCGGTTGCGAAGTCGTCCACCTCGGCCACAACCGCTCGGTCGAAGAGATCGTCACGTGCGCGTTGCAGGAAGACGTGCATGCAATCGCCGTCTCTTCGTATCAGGGCGGTCATGTCGAGTTCTTCAAGTACATGCTCGATCTGCTCCGCGAGCGCGGTGCCGGTCAAGTCAAGGTATTCGGCGGCGGCGGCGGCGTAATCGTAGGCGACGAGATAAAGGAATTGCACGACTACGGCGTGGCTCGGATCTTTTCGCCCGAAGATGGGCAGAAGCTGGGATTGCAGGGGATGATCAACGAGATCGTCGCGATGTCGGACGTCGATCTTTCGCAATCGTTGCCGGAATCGATTGCCGCGCTCCGCGATAGCAACTGTTACGCGAGTACGCGTGCGCTGGCGCGGCTTATCACGGCCTTCGAAAGCGGCGTTGCGCCGCCCAAGCTACGCGATGAATTGAGCGCGGCAGCGAGCAAATCCAAGGCGCCTGTATTGGGCATCACGGGAACCGGCGGCGCCGGCAAAAGCTCGCTCACCGACGAGCTCGTGCGGCGGTTTCGGCTCGATCAGAGCGACGCGCTCAAGATCGCGATCATCTCGATCGACCCGTCACGACGCAAGTCGGGCGGCGCACTCTTAGGTGACCGTATTCGGATGAACGCGATCGAGCATCCGAATATTTACATGCGGTCCCTCGCGACGCGCGACACGGGAAGCGA
>DASXSP010000064.1:0-2390 GCA_036505865.1 Casimicrobiaceae bacterium | reverse complement strand
GGTGGAGCTCGGCCGCCTCACGCATACACCCACGCCGCACATCGACGCTGTCTACGCGCTGACGAAGCTGCTCGCGCAATCCGTGGCGACGAGCCGCACCGAAGTACCCGCAACGCGTCCCACGCCCGCGGACATTCCGCAAGCCGCATGACATGGACGTGTACACGCAGGGGCGCAAGTTCGTGCACGTCGACATCGAGCCGACGCAAATCGGTCGCGTGTTCGGGCCGGATCTCGGGATCGTGTCGGACGCGAAAGCCGCGCTCGAATTGTTCGTCGAGGTTGCACGGGAATACAAGCATGAGGGCAAGTTGCCGGACTATTCGGTGTGGGCGGACCAATGCCGCGAACGCAAGCGGACGCTGCTACGCCGAACCGATTACGACAACGTGCCGATCAAGCCGCAGCGCGTCTACGCCGAGATGAACAAAGCGTTCGGCAACGACGTGTGCTACGTCAGCAACGATCGGGTTGTCGCAGATCGCAGCGGCGCAGTTTCTGCGCGTACAAAAGCCGCGGCACTGGATCAATTGCGGGCAGGCGGGCCCGCTTGGATGGACGCTGCCCGCTGCGCTCGGCGTGTGCGTCGCCGACCCGACGCGGCAGGTCGTTGCACTATCCGGCGACTACGACTTCCAGTTCATGATCGAGGAGCTGGCTGTCGGCGCGCAGTTCAAGATTCCGTACCTGCACGTGCTGGTGAACAACGCGTACCTCGGTCTCATCCGGCAGGCGCAGCGCAACTTCAACATGGATTTCTGCGTTGATCTGAGCTTCGAGAACATCAACGCGCCGGAACTGAACGAGTACGGCGTCGACCACGTCACAGTGGCGCAAGGTCTCGGCTGCAAGGCGATACGCGTGCACAAGCCGGACGACATCCAGCCGGCGTTCGCCAAGGCGCGCGAGTGGGATGGCGGAGTATCGCGTGCCCGTCGTCGTCGAGATCATTCTCGAGCGAGTCACGAACATCGCGATGGGCACCGAAATCAACAGCATCACGGAATTCGAGGACATTCTCGACCTGCCGCCGCAGATCGATCTCGCGCCCGAGGAAGAGTTCGCGTAACGCAAACGACCGGTGAGTGGAGTGTCAGCCTTTCGGCGCAGGGGCGGGGCGGAGCCTTGCGTCCATTTTCACCAAGTCGGCGACTGAGCCGGCCCTCATCTCCCTCCCGTATATCGCATCGATATATCGCGTCCGAGTGTGGATATGCGCAACGCAGTTCTTCGCAAAGGAAACCTCATGGAAGCCGCAATGACCCAAGTCCAAAAGAAAGTGCTGTACACCGCCAAAGTACACACGACAGGGGGTCGCGAACACGGCGTCTCTCGCAGCGATGATGGCCGCCTCGATATCAAGCATTCGATTCCTGGCTCGCCGGGTGCCGGCACCAACCCGGAGCAGCTGTTCGCGGCCGGTTGGTCGGCATGCTTCGAAGGTGCGATGGGCATCGCAGCACGCAAGATGAAGATCACTCTCCCGCCTGATTTGGCCATAGATGCCGAAGTGGACTTGTGCGTGACCGGCGACGCTTACTTCATCCAAGCTCGCCTGCATGTCAGCCTGCCGGGTTTGGAGCGCGAAGTCGCGCAACGGCTGGCGAACGCCGCGCACGAGACGTGTCCGTATTCCAAAGCCACGCGGGGCAACATCGATGTCGCGATCAAAGTGGTTTAGTCCGGAACCACAGTTCCCGGCAGTCACGTGGCGCGATTCGTAGCGTTGCTGGTGTCAGCCCTGCTGTCGGCTTGCGGCGCACTGCCAATGCAAGCCGATCGGCCCTTTTCACCGGCGCAGCAACCTTCGGCCGACAGTCCGCTGGTCCGGATCGCGCAGGACTCGAGCCCCGCGCCGACACTGACGGGTTTTCGGCTGATGCCGGACGGTTTCTACTCGCTCGATGCCAGGATCGAGCTTGTCCGCAGGGCTCGCGACTCACTCGACGTTCAGTACTACCTGATTCAAGACGATCGCACCGGCCGGCTGCTGATGCGCAACTTGCGTGACGCCGCACTGCGCGGCGTGCGAGTGCGGTTGCTCGTGGACGACCTTTACACGGCAGGTGGCGACCCAATGTTTCGCGGCCTGGCAGCGTTCCCGAATGTTGAGGTACGCCTGTTCAATCCGTTTTGCTGCGCACGACAGAGCATCGCCGGCAAATACGTTGCGTCGATCGCCGATTTCAGACGGCTCAATCACCGAATGCATAACAAGCTCTTCATCGCCGACGGCGTGGTCGCTGTCATGGGAGGGCGCAACATCACAGATGAATACTTTACACGTAGCGCAACGAGCAATTTCGTGGACATGGACGTGTTCATCGTGGGTGCCGTCGTTCGTCAGCTCGCCGACATCTTCGACGTTTACTGGAACAGTCCGCAGGCTT
>DASXSP010000063.1:0-9192 GCA_036505865.1 Casimicrobiaceae bacterium | reverse complement strand
AGCACGAGTCCCTTGTCGCCGATGACGATGCCGGAGCCCTGCCGTTCGCGGCCCAACGTTGCCGCGCTACGCGCGTCGGGAATTGCAACGGCGGACACCTTGACGACGGCGCCGAAGAGTTTTTCGGTGTCGATCTTGCCGGCTTCCGTTGCAGCGGGTTTGTGCGGCGTCGGCTTGGTTGGCGGCGCCTGCGCAGCGAGCGCAAGCGATGAAACCGCGAGCGTAAAGACTACGGCGGCGAGCGCGCAAAATGCGGCATGAAAGAGAGCGGTCGCGGATCGCGCAAACGTTTTCGGGGCATCCATGACGGGCCTCCGGCAATTACAGCGGACGTTTGCGCCGGTCCGCGCTTCAATGGCGGCGAAAGCCCTTTCGTCGTTCACGGTAGGCTTTCGCAAGGCGACTATAACCCGATCGGACCGAAGCACAAGGCGCATTCGTCCTAACCGGCTGCCAGCGGAAAACCGACACATCGTCGCCGAAGCCGATCCGGCGAGCCGTCGACCCCCGTATATAATCGATCGCAAGCACAACAATGCGTCGCTTTTCGATGAATCGCAAAAATCCCGAGCAATTGCGTTCGTACCGTTGGTTCGGCGCATCCGACATGCGCGGATTCGGCCATCACTCTCGCATCGGGCAAATGGGTTATTCGCGCGCCGATTACTTCGGCAAGCCGATCATTGCGGTGATCAACACGTGGAGCGACATCAATTCGTGCCACGCGCATTTCCGTCAGCGCGCCGAAGAAGTGAAGCGCGGCGTGCTGCAAGCGGGCGGCTTCCCGCTCGAGATGCCGGCGCTCGCGTTGGCCGAAGTGTTTCAGAAGCCGACGACGATGCTCTATCGCAACCTCCTTGCGATGGAAACGGAAGAGTTGTTGCGCTCGTATCCGGTCGACGGATGCGTGCTGATGGGCGGTTGCGACAAGACGACGCCGGCGCTGTTGATGGGCGCGATCAGCATGAATCTTCCGGCGATATTCTTGCCCGCCGGTCCGATGCTGCGTGGCCACTGGCGCGATCAGACGCTGGGCAGCGGCTCCGATGTGTGGAAGTACTGGGCCGAGAAACGCGCCGGCAATATCACCGATCAACAATGGCTCGAAATCGAAGAGGGCATTGCGCGCTCGCCGGGCCATTGCATGACGATGGGCACGGCATCGACGATGACGTCGGCAACCGAAGCGCTCGGCTTCACGTTGCCGGGCGCCGTTTCGATTCCGGCTGCGGATTCGCGTCACGGAAGAATGGCAGCCGACAGCGGTCGTCGCATTGTCGACATGGTATGGGAAGACTTGAAGCCGCGCGATTTGGTCACTGTCGCCAGCATCGACAATGCAGTGACCGCAGTGCTTGCGCTCGGTGGGTCGACGAATGCCGTTGTGCACATGGTCGCGGTCGCGCGGCGCGCGGGCGTACCGCTCACCGCTGAACGTTTCGATCAGCTTTCGCAACGTACACCACTGATCGCGAACATTCGCCCGGCGGGCAAGTATCTGATGGAGGATTTTTTCTACGCCGGCGGTCTACGCGCGTTGCTCGCGGAAATCTCCGATCTGCTGTCGCTGGGCGAGCGCACAGTCAACGGACGAACGCTCGGCGAGAACATTGCCGGCGCCAAAGTATTCAACCGCGAAGTGATTCTCACGCGGGACAAGGCACTGGTGAAAAATGGGAGCCTCGCGGTGCTGCGCGGCAACCTTGCGCCGGACGGCGCGGTGATCAAGCCGGCGGCCGCAGAAGCGCGACTTTGGAAGCACGTCGGTCCTGCGGTCGTGTTCGCCGATTACAACGACATGGCCGCGCGCATCGACGATCCGGAATTGGCGGTGACGAAGGACTCCGTCATTGTGCTGAAGAATGCCGGACCGCAAGGTGCGCCGGGTATGCCGGAATGGGGACAGTTGCCGATCCCGAAGAAGTTGCTCGCGCAGGGTGTGCGCGACATGGTGCGCATTTCCGACGCACGGATGAGCGGGACGAGTTACGGCGCATGCGTGCTGCACGTCGCTCCGGAGTCGTTTGTCGGCGGTCCGCTCGCGTTCGTGCACGATGGCGATCTGATCGAGCTCGACGTCGCCGCGCGAAAACTGGAGCTCAAGGTTAGCGATGCCGAGCTCGCCCGCCGGCGATCGGCGTGGAAAGCGCCACCGCCGAAGTTCGCGCGTGGTTTCGGCGCGCTCTACCAGAGCCATATCACCCAAGCGAATCAAGGCTGCGACTTCGATTTCCTCGAAGGTACCCAGCACACTGCCGAGCCGGAAATCCACTGATGAAAGTCGTATCTGCGTCGCGGCTCACCGAGCTTGTCGCCGCGATCATGCATGCGGCCGGATGCAGCGTCGAGGAATCGCACACGATTGCGCGCCGGCTCGTCGATTCCAACTTGGTTGGGCACGACTCGCACGGCGTCATCCGCGTGGGCAAGTATCTCGAGTGGATGCGCGCAGGATGGCTCAAGCCCAATCAACCGCCGACGCTCGTATTCGATTCCGATACGCTGGCCATCGTCGATGGCAATCGCGGATTCGGGCAAGTGATCGGCGAGTACGCGACGAAGCTCGGCATTGCGAAGGCGGCGCAAAAAGGTATCGCAATGATCGGGCTGCGCAACTGTGGCCATCTGGGGCGCTTGGGCGATTGGGCGGAAATGGCGGCCGACGCGGGACAAGTGTCGCTGCACTTCCTGAACACGTCGGGCGCGCAGCGTGTCGCCCCGTACGGCGGCAGCGATCGGCGCTTGTCGACGAACCCGCTGGCGATCGGCGTGCCGATTGCGAACGGCGATCCGATGATTCTCGATATCACGACGTCAACGGTCGCCGAAGGCAAATTGATGGTCGCGGTCAACAAGGGCGAGACGCTGCCCGAAGGCTGGATCGTCGATAAGAACGGCAAGCCCACGACCGATCCCCGCGACTTCTACGCCGGCGGCGCGCTATTGACGATCGGGGCACACAAAGGTTCGGGCCTCTCCATCGTGACCGATCTTCTCGCCGGCGCCGTTACGACGGGAAAGAGCTCCGATCCGGACGACACGGTTCTGCGCAACAACATGCTGTCGATTTTCATCGCGCCCGCCGTTTACGACGCAAGCGGCGGCGTTTCCCACGAGGCGTCGCGATTCATCGAATTCGTGAAAGCGTCGCCGCCGGCGAAATCGGGCGAGCCAGTCAAGGCCCCGGGAGACGTCGAGCGCGCAACGCGCAAGCAACGTCTCGCGAACGGCATCCCGATCGACGACACGACATGGTCGGATCTGACAGAGGCTGCACAATCGGTCGGTATCGATCAAGAACGCGCGAGCGCAATGATCGCGTAAATCAAAAGAAACATTGGAGGATGACCAGTGAAACGTATCGCGCGTCTTGTTGGCCTTGTCGCGTTCGCATTCTGCACGGTGACTTTTGCGCAGACGTGGCCCGCGAAACCGATCAAATGGATCGTGCCGTTTGCGCCGGGCGGAACGACCGACATTCTCGCGCGCACGATCGGCGAAAAGCTGGCGCTCGCGCTTGGTCAACCGGTGATCATCGAAAACAAGCCGGGTGCGGGCGGAGGCGTCGGCGCGGAATTCACGGCGAAGGCGCCGCCGGACGGCTACACGATCATGGGCGGCACGATCAGCACGCACGCGATCAACGCGTCGTTGTACAAGAGCCTCCCCTACGATCCCGTCAAGGATTTCGTGCCGATCACGCTGATTGCGCGCGTTCCGAACATGCTTGTCATCAATCCAGACATTCCCCCGAAAAGTGTCGCCGAGTTGATCACGTTGCTGAAAGCCAATCCTGGCAAGTATTCGTTTGCATCCAGCGGCAACGGCACGTCGCAGCATTTGTCGGGCGAGCTCTTCAAGAGCATGGCCGGTGTCGACATGCAGCACATTCCATACAAGGGCAGCCCGCCGGCGCTGCAGGATGTCGTGGGCGGTCAAGTCGCGATGACGTTCGACAACATCACGACCGCGTGGCCGCTCGCCAAAGGAGGAAAGCTTCGCGCGCTCGCCGTCACCACCGCAAAGCGTTCCGCCGTTGCGCCTGACGTTCCGACGCTATCGGAATCCGGGCTCGCCGGTTACGAAGTCGGATCGTGGCAGGGCGTGTTCGCGCCCGCGGGTACGCCGCCCGCGATCGTCAAGCGCCTGAATAACGAGATTGTCAAAATCATCAACCTGCCGGAGGTGAAGGAGAAGTTGATCGGCCTCGGCGCGGAACCCGTCGGCAATACGTCGGAGGAATTCGCCGCACTGGTGAAAACGGAAGTGGTCAAATGGGCAGAGGTCGTGAAGACGTCGGGCGCGAAGGTCGATTGAGCGGATGGCCGAGTCCAATCTCTTTCCTGGTTTTACAACGCTTCGAATCCAGACGTCGGGCGCTGAGATTCGCTGTGTAGTCGGCGGCACCGGTCCGCCGTTGCTGTTGCTGCATGGATATCCGCAGACGCACGCGATCTGGCACAAAATTGCGCCGGCGCTCGCGCATCGATTCACCGTTGTCTGCGCCGATCTTCGCGGCTATGGCGATTCGTCCAAGCCTCCGAGCGACCCGCAACACGCCGCGTACTCGAAGCGCGCGATGGCGCAAGACATGGTCGAGTTGATGCGCGATCTTGGTCATTCGCGTTTCTTGCTTGCCGGTCATGATCGCGGCGGCCGCGTTGCACATCGGTTGTGCCTCGATCATCCCGCCGCAGTTGTGCGCGTGGCAGTTTTGGACATCTCGCCGACGCGAACCATGTACGGCAAGACCGATCAAGCGTTTGCGACGGCGTACTACCATTGGTTCTTTCTGATCCAGCCGTTCGATCTTCCCGAGCGACTGATCGGCGCCGACCCGATCTACTACTTGCATCGCAAGCTCGGAAGCTGGGGAACCGGCACCGCACATTTCGATCCGCGCGCAATGGCGGAATATGAGCGGTGCTTTCGGGATCCCGCGACGATTCACGCGACATGCGAAGACTATCGCGCCGCCGCTGCGATCGATCTCGAGCACGATGCGCAAGATGCCGATCGGCGCGTTACATGTCCATTGTTGGTGCTATGGGGTGAGAAGGGCGTCGTGCATCGGTTCTTCGATCCGGTTTCCGATTGGCGCGGCGTTGCGAACGACGTCAGAGGCAAGCCATTGCCCTGCGGTCACTATCTCGCCGAAGAGGACCCTCACGCGACGCTCCACGAGCTCGGGACATTTTTTTCCGATGATGCTTAGGGCGCGAGCGGCCGCAAGTAAGGCGAGACGACGTTGTCCCACGGCGTTACGCTTTGCGCTCGCGAAAGACCAATTCCTTCGAGCTTCTGCATCCAAGCCTCGTCGAAGAGCTTGCGCGCCGCCGGGTCGTTTTCGAGATCGGGTGGAATGGCCGTGAAGCGCATCTCCATGGCGAGACTGGGCACGTCGCTCGAAACGACGCGCGCCAGCATCTCGAGGCGTTCGAGAAACTGCGGCTGCTGGCTTGCGAACATCACCACCGTGGACCGCTGAGTAATCTGCGCGCGGCTTGCGGGATCGATGTCGACGACACGCGGATGGGTCCAAAAATTCACGATGACCCAAAGGCGCACGCGCACCGGCTGAGTGACGCCGCGCTCGCGAATCTTCGCGCCAAGCCGCTTGAAGTCGCCTAGATTGAATGGAAAGAGCGCGTTCGCGATGATGCCGCCGTCAGCATGTACGTGACCGTCGAGGATGATCGGAGGGAAGATGCCGGGGATCGAGCACGAGGCGAGGATGACGTCGTGTACCCGTTCGAGAGCGGCCGGCGTGCGTGTCATCTCCGCGCCCAGATCCCACGCTCGGCCGACGCCGAGATCGAAATCGGTCGTTGCGATCAGCAATTGGCGGTGTTCTTTGACGGTGTTGCTGATGCGCTCGGCCATGCGCGCGTCGACCGTCCGGGCGATTTCTGCGCGAAACCGTGTCGTGTCAACGACGCCGCCGGTCCGTCGTAGCCAAAACCAATAGTCGGGGGTCGGCGCGAATTGCGTGGCGGCTTCGCGATAGAGATTGCCGGCGGTGGCAAGCGCTTCCGCAGTGCCGATCAGCGCGTAGGGCGCTTGCAACGAGCCCGTGCTGACGCCGGTGACCAAATCGAAGCGCGGCATCGAATCGCTCGTACGTGAGAGCCAGCCGCGCAGGAATCCAATTCCATAAGCGCCGTGCTGACCGCCGCCCGACAACATCAGAATGTCGAGCGTACGATCGCCGCGAGCCACCGCGCGCTCGGCGAGACGATCGATCGCCGAGTCGAACAGCGCGCGCTGCGCCTTGTCGTGCGCAAAACCGTCGGCCGTCAGCGATTCAAGAGTTGCCGTCGGACGCTCGATGGCGGCGCAAGCGGTGAGGGAGAAAGCAAAACAGGCGAGCGAACGGCGGGTGCGGTGAAAGGCGTTCATTGCCGGGGCCTTGACGCCTCAAAGGCGCGATTCGACTTCGGTATAATCGCGAGCTTCGCTGCTGGGCGTCAACTTCATTCACTGCGGCGAATCGCAAATCGGCCGAGCCCCTCGGTTGATCCCTTAAGGCCAAGTAGCTCAGTTGGTAGAGCAGAGGACTGAAAATCCTTGTGTCGGTGGTTCGATTCCGCCCTTGGCCACCAATCACTTAGCGAATTCTTGTGGTGTTACGCGAGCAATTAGTCCTTGTGTCGCTGTGAAATCGCAACGCGCTCGAGCATTCTGAGTCACGCTGCAATGCGACTGTCTTTGATACTCACCATTCTGGGGTTACGCGGGGGTTACGCTCGCTGGGCCGACTGACCACAATCGTAGATAACAATGCGCTTGTCGAAGTTTCAATATTGTTCAAGATATAGTCGTCACAGGACAACATCGTCAACCTCCAGTCGTCACAGGACAACATCGTCAACTTCCAACTTGGACTAAAGCGGCTGTCAGGTCGCTTTGTCGGGCGGTGCAGGCGAGTGGAACGCGATTGGCAACGCGCCGTAGATCACGAAGGGCGTTTCTGCCTCAAGTGGAGAACAGTCGATGAGGGCTGCTGCGCGCGCGGCCGGCGCGTGCGAATCCGAGATGAACTCAAACACCGTCATGGAGCGAGGCGGATCGAGAGTCAAACGAACTCGGAAGGATCTGCGCTTTTTCCGCCGCTACTTAACTGGGCTCCCTTGCCCGACATGTGAAGGTCTCCGAATAGATAGGTTGCTGTTCCGGTGTTCTCGCTTCTCGGCGCCCGGCTCATCCGTTCATGACGCGAGAGAAAATCGCCTGGTGCAGCCAACGTGGGGTTAACCAGATAAAGATAACGGCCGCCTTGTTTGCCCAGCCTGGCACAGCGCTGATGCGTCTGTCCTGCAGCGCCCGGATACCCGCGCGCACGACGGTCGCCGGTTGCATCATCAACAGCTTCAACGCAGGCGTGATCTTCTGACGCGCTGCTGCAGCGAATCCGGTTTCCGACATGCCGGGGCAAAGTGCCGTAACCCCGACACCATCGCGTTTGAGTTCTTGATGAAGGGCTTCAGCTAGACGCAACACGTAGGCCTTGGCCGCTGCATAGACCGCGAAGTTCTCCACGCCTTGATAGGCGAGCAAACTGGCGACGAGCAGGATCTTGCCGTGTCCTCGTGTACGCATGTCTTGCGCAAAGACGTGCGTGACCGCAGTCAGACCGACGACATCCACCTGCAGCATCGCCAACGCCGCGTCGAGCGTGCCATCCACAAATGGACCTTGGAGACCGTGGCCCGCATTGTTGATGAGGATGTCGATCGCAATGCCTCGCTGTTTGAGTCGCTGATGTAATTGGACGACTGCCGCAACATCGGAAAGATCGACCTGCTCCACAACGACATCAATGCGGTGTTGCTTCCAGAGTGCGCCGCCGAGCGCTTGAAGTTTGTCGAGCCGGCGCGCTACCAACACCAAGGAGTGGCCTAGCTCGGCATATTGGCGCGCAAACTGCTCGCCGAAGCCACTCGATGCGCCGGTGATGAGAACCCACGATTTATCCATTGCCGCCCTTTCGTTCATCTGTCGCTGTCACTGGAGTCCGCTGTCGTGGTGGCTGTCGGATTTCGCATGTCCCATCCACCTCCCAGAGCCCGGAACGAAACAATGGCGGCGCGCGCAGCTTCCGTTTGCGCCTGCGCCTTGGCGTCACGCACCTGGAGCAAGTTGCCGTCGGCATCCAACACCTCGATCAGGCTGACGACGCCGCCGTTGTAAGCAGCAAAGGCGTTCTCGCGCGCACGGGCGAGCGACGATTCACCGCGCGTCAGGATGCCGACTTGGGCCTCGCGCTTGACGAGAGCAACAAAGGAGTTCTCCACTTCCTCGGTCGCCCGCAATACAGCGAGCCGGTATACGGCGAGCGCTTCGGCGTCCTGGCCACGCGCGGCGGCGACCTGCGCGTCGATGCGGCCGAAGTCGAACAAACGCCAGCGAAGGCCGAGGATGCCCTGCGCCTGGCTCGTAGCGGCAGTGAAGAGATGGCCGCTTGAGATTGCAGTGGCGCTGCCGAGCAGACCGCCGAGAGACAACTTGGGGTAGTACTCCGAAATCGCCACGCCGATGCGGGCGCTGACTGCTGCAAGGCGGCGCTCGGCCACGATGAGATCCGGTCTGCGCCGGATCATTTCGGCTGGGGTGCCGGTGTCAGCCAGACCGGGAGCGACAGGAATAACTGCGGCGGAACGGAGCTCTGCGCGGTAGGTTCCCGGCTGTACCGCAAGTAGCACGTCCAGCGCGTTCATCGCCGAATCGAGCCCAGCTTCCAGCACGGGAACCTGCGCTTCGACCTCAGCGAGCGAGCCCTCGGCTTGGCGCATCTGCAATTCGGCGGCGATTCCCTTTTCGAACTGAAGATTGACCGTGGCGAGAAGCGTACGGCGCGTCTCCGTTTGCTGTCGGGCGATGGCGATGCGCGTTTGCAATCCGCGGATCGTGACGTAGGCATCCGCCGTTTGCGCGGTCACCGCAAGCCTTGTGGCAACCGCGGCCGCTTCGGACGCCTGATATTCCGCGCGCGCCGCTTCCCGCCCGCGTCGTAGGCCACCGAACACGTCGATTTCCCAAGCCGCCGCGAAGTTGGCCTCGTAGTAGGGGCCATTGCGGTCGAAGTTTGGCGTCGCATTGAGCAGCTGTCCCAGCGGGGTTTCAAGCGACTGATGGGTTCTTGCGGCACTCGCGATGACATTCGCCGACGGGAGCAGCGCTGCGTCTGCCTGT
>DASXSP010000062.1:0-19687 GCA_036505865.1 Casimicrobiaceae bacterium | reverse complement strand
GATGTCGGCGCCGACGAACAATTCGCCGAAGGATCCGCCGGCGGAGAAATCGCGCGACGCCGCGAAGGTCTACTTCGAAAAGGACAGCGACGTGCTGACGCCACAAGGCGCGCAGGCGCTCGGCCCGCTCGCGCGAATGCTCGCCGGGGATCCGATGCTTGCCGTCGATATCGCCGGCTACACGGACAAGACCGGAACGTCGACGCGCAACACGCAGCTCGCCAAGGATCGCGCAAAGGCCGTGCGTGCCGCATTGATCGCGCAGGGCGCTCGGCCGGAGCAGACGAATCTCAAGATGCCGGCCGCGATCACCGGCGGGCCGCACAATGTGGAAGCGCATCGCGTCGACGTCGTCCCGACACGCGTCGCCCAAGCCGGAAAGAAAGCGCAGAGCGGGCCCGAAGCGGCGGCCCCGCGATGAGCCTCTCGCGCTATTGCATCGACCGGCCGATCTTCGCGTCGGTCGTTTCGATCGTCATCACGATCGCGGGCGCGGTCGCGATGATCAACTTGCCGATCGCGCAATATCCCGAAATCACGCCGGTGACTGTGTCGGTGAGCGCCGCCTATCCGGGTGCGTCCGCCGACGTCGTGTCGAACAGCGTCGCGGCGCCGATGGAGCAGCAGATCAACGGCGCCGATCACATGATGTACATGGAATCGGCGAGCTCGTCGTCGGGCAATACATCGATCACTGTGTACTTCGACATTGGAACGAGCCCGGAGCTCGCGCAAGTCGACGTGCAGAACCGCGTCAACCTCGCGTTGCCCACGCTGCCCGACTCCGTGCAGCGGCAAGGCGTCTCGGTGCAAAAGCGCTCGGGGTCGTTCATGATGGTCATCGCGATCTATTCGCCTGACAATCGCTACGACGACCAGTACATCGCCAACTACGCGAACCTGTATGTCCTCGACGCGCTGAAGCGCATTCCCGGCGCGGGCCAGACGAGCATCATGGGCGCGCCCGATCTCGCGATGCGGATCTGGTTGAAGCCCGATCGGATGGCACAGCTCGGCATCACCGCCGCCGACGTGCAACGCGCGGTGGCGAATCAGAATCAACAGTTCGCCGTGGGCAGCATCGGGCAGTCGCCCACCGGACGCGCGGTCGAGCAATCGTTCACTGTCACGACGGCCGGCCGAATGACAGAGCCGGCCGAATTCGACAACATCATCCTGCGCACCGCGAGCGAAGGCGGCGCGATCGTACGGCTGAAGGACGTCGGGCATGCGGAACTCGGCCAGCGCGATTATTCGGTGCGCAGCACGCTCAACGGCAAGCCGACGACCGTGCTAGTCGTCTATCAGCAACCGGGGGCGAACGCGCTCGAAGTTGCCGGCGCGGTGACCAAATCGCTTGCCGAGATGAAAACGTCGTTTCCGGCCGGGATCGACTACAGCATCGCGATGGACACAACGCAGTTCACGCGTGCGTCGATCGACACTGTCGTTCATACGTTCTTCGAGGCGCTGGTGCTGGTCGTCCTGGTGGTCTTCTTGTTCCTTCAGAGCATTCGAGCAACGCTCATCCCGATCATCGCGGTCCCGATCTCGATCGTCGGCGCCGCGATCGGCATGACGGCGCTTGGCTTCTCGATCAACATGCTGACGTTGTTCGGCATGGTGCTGGCGATCGGCATCGTCGTCGACGACGCAATCGTCGTGATCGAAAGCGTCGAGCACAACATGTCGAAGTACGGCCTTTCGCCGAAGGAAGCGGCGAAAAGATCGATGGATGAAGTGGGTGGCGCGCTCGTTGCGATCGTGCTGGTCCTGTGCGCAGTGTTCGTTCCCGTCGCATTCATCCCCGGCATCACCGGCCAGCTCTACAAACAGTTCGCCATCACGATCGCCATCTCGGTCGTCATCTCAGGCATCGTCGCGCTGACCCTTTCGCCTGCGCTCGCCGCGCTCTTGTTGAAGCCCGGCCAGCATCAAAAGAAGGGATTCTTCAAGTGGTTCGAAAACGGATTTGCGCGCATGACGGCAGGCTATACGCGTGCAGTCCAGCTCGTAATCAAGCGGAGCATCATCGCGCTACTCTTGTTCGCGGGGATGATCGCGATCTCGGTGCAGTTGCTGAGAACGATCCCGAGCTCGTTCCTGCCTGCCGAAGATCAGGGTTACATTCTCGGCGCGGTGATCATGCCCGACGCGGCGAGCATCGACCGCACGGCCAGCGTCAGCGCGCATGTCACCGATTTCTTCACCAAAAACGCCGCGTCGCAAGCCGTTGTCGTCGTCGATGGCTACAGTCTGCTCGACGGCCAGGTCAAGAGCAACGCGTCGGTGTTCTTCGTCGGGCTCAAGCCCTTCAGCGAGCGTTATTCGTCGGACAACATCAAAACGCAGAACGCGCAAGCGGTCATCACCGAAGCGTTCAAAGCTTTTTCGACGGTGCGCGAGGGCATCATTTTGCCGATCAATCCACCATCGATTCCGGGCCTGGGCACCACCGGCGGTCTCGAGCTCTATGTCCAGGCCAAGGGTGACGGCGGGCTCAATCAAACAGAGAACGTGATCGGCGACTATGTGGCCAAGGCGAGCCAGCGCCCCGAGCTCACTGGCGTCACGTCGACGTTCGACGCATCGTCACAGCAATTGCTGGTGAACGTCGATCGCGAGAAGGCGGAAATCCTCGGCGTTCCCGTGGAAGACGTCTACTCGGCAATGCAGACCATGTTCGGCTCGCTCTACGTTTCACAGTTCAACAAGTTCAGCCGCCTGTGGCAGGTGATCGTGCAAGCGGAGCCTTCGTATCGTCTGACGCCCGAGGACCTGGAGCGCGTCTACGTCCGCAGTAAAGGGGGCGCGATGGTTCCGCTCAAGGCCGTCGTCACGACCAAATATGTGACGGGGCCGTCGATCGTCACGCGCTTCAACAATTTTCCGGCCGTCAAGATCACGGCGAATGCGGCGCCAGGCTACAGCACCGGGCAAGCGATCGCCGCGCTGGAGGAAGCGGCGACGGAAGCGCTGCCTGACGACTACGCGATTGCGTGGACCGGGCAGGCGTTCGAAGAGAAGAAATCCGGCAGCGCGTCGACGTTGGTCTTCGTGTTCGGTCTGATCATGGTCTTCCTGATTCTCGCCGGCCAATACGAAAAATGGTCGTTGCCTTTCGGCGTGCTGCTCGCCGTGCCATTCGCGCTGTTCGGCGCATTGCTCGCCATCCTGCTCCGAGGTCTCTCCAACGACATCTATTTTCAGATCGGTCTGACAATGCTCGTGGCGCTCGCCGCGAAGAACGCGATCCTGATCTTCGAGTATGCGGTCATCAATCGGGACTCGGGGCAGTCGGTGTTCGATGCGGCGGTGAATGCTGCACGCGACCGTCTACGACCGATCGTGATGACGTCGCTCGCGTTCATCCTGGGTTGCGTGCCGCTCGCGATTTCGGTCGGCGTCGCCGCGGGCAGCAAGCACTCGATCGGCACCGGTGTCATCGGTGGAATGCTCGCCGCAACGGTGATCGCCGTGTTTTTCATTCCGATGTTTTATTACGTGATCGAGTCGATTTCCGAGCGCTTCGGCGGAAAGAAATACGAAGTACCGGTTGGCGAAGCGCGTGCATTGCCAAGCGGCGGCGGACTGCCCGCCGGCGCACCGCAAGCGCCGCATGAGGAGAGCTGACGTGCGCGTTGCCGCAGTGCTCTTTGCCGGAGTCTTCGCCGGGGGCTGTACCGTTGGGCCCAACTACCAGCGACCGCAGATCGACGTACCGACTGCGTATCGCTATGCCGAGCCCGCGGCGCAGGCAATTGCCGATATCGAATGGTGGGAAGGATTTGGCGATCCGGTATTGTCAGACCTCGTTCGCGAAGCGTTGCGCAACAACCTCGACGTGCGAATCGCGGCCGCGCGCGTCGACATTTTTCTGGGGACGCTCGCGACGACGCGGAGCGCGCTCTTTCCGCAGGTTGCCGTCGCGCCGACTTTCCCGATCGAGGCCGCGCGACAACGGGGCTCACGACTTGCAACGCCTCAAAAAGTGCCCTCCGACACCACCATCGAGTTCGCGACGTACCGCGCCGGGATATCGGCGTCATGGGAGATCGATCTCTGGGGCAAGGTACGGCGACAAACCGAATCAGCAACGGCAGACGTATTCGCCAACGAAGAAGCACGCCGAGGCGTCGTCCTGTCGGTGGCCGCGGCGACCGCCAGCGGCTACATTGCGCTGCGCGATCTGGATCGGCAGCTCGATATTGCGCGCGAGACCGCAAGGTCACGCGGCGATTCGCTCGAGTTATTTCAGAAGCGCTTTGCCGGCGGCGTCGTGTCGCAGCTCGAAGTTGCGCAAGTTACTTCGGAATTTGAATCCGCGCTTTCGACGATCCCTCCGATTGAGACGGAAATCGCGTTGCAGGAGCAGGCGCTTTCTCTGTTGCTCGGTCGCAATCCCGGTCCGATTCCGCGCGGCAAATCCATTGACCAGCTTAAGCCGATTGTGATTCCTGAGGGGTTGCCGTCGGAATTGCTCGAACGGCGCCCCGACATACGTCAAGCCGAACAACAACTGATCGCGGCGAACGCCCAGATCGGCGCCGCCAAGGCGCTCTACTTCCCATCGATCTCGCTGACCGGCGTGTTCGGCGCCGCATCCACTGCGCTCGGCGACCTTTTCACGGGGCCCGCGCGCACGTGGTCTTTTGCGGCGGGACTGACGACACCCATTTTCAATGCCGGTGCGATCGCGGGTCAGGTGCAGCAGGCCGAAGCCGGACAACGCCTCGCGCTCGCCAATTACAGCAAGACGGTGCAAGCAGCGTTTGGCGATGTCGAGAACGCGTTGATTACGGCTGAGAAGGCGCGCGCGACGCAAGCAGCGTTGCAGCGCACCGTCGCAGCGCTTGCCGATTACGCGCGCCTCGCCCGCCTGCGTTACGACAATGGCTATACGAGTTATATCGAAGTGCTCGATGCCGAGCGCAGCTTGTTCGAGGCGCAGTTGAGCTATGCGCATAGCCAGAACACAGCGCTCGCTGCGCAAGTCGCAATCTACAAGGCGATGGGCGGTGGATGGATCGACGCTGCGGACCGCTTGACGCCCGTTGGCGCGGCGGCGCCGCTCGACAAGCGCGTCGCAGATCAGCCGATGTTTTGACGCCGGCGACGCCTGTCGATGACACGCGCCTGCTCGATCGCGATTCTCCTTGCGACCACGGTGCCGTTCGGGTTCGCATGCTTCGCGCATGCCGACGTGCTTGCTCCGCTCCAGCCGCTCAAGCCCAACATTCCCGCGCAATCGCTGAAGGCTGCTGCCGAACCGGATACTGCGTCGCGCCTCGCCACCGTGCGCGCGATGCTTGCCAATCTGGAGCGTCCCGGTGCCGTTACCGATGGCAGCCCGCCGGACACGCCCGATGGCGAGATCGGCGACCGGATGCGTCTTCTGCATCAACTCGACCGTTCGTTGTCGCAGCGAATCGAGGGAGAAGCGCGGTATGCAGCGCTCGTGCGGGTGCGGCGGGACGCCGAGGCGCGCGCCGACGAATGGCGGGGCTTTTCCGATCCGCCTCCCTATCCGCTGCCGTTCGTGGATTCGCTCGAGCAAGCCGAGGAGACAATCGCACAGCAAGGCGCGACGATTGAAGCGCGAGAAACCGTGCTCAATGGCCTTGTCGTGCGCCTGCAGCGCCGGCTGCGCGACAGCGAAGCGGAGCTGCGCCAGACCAGCGAGCGGATCGAAAAAGCGCGGGACGACAAAGAGCAGCGGCGCGCGAAATGGTTGCATGATCTTGCGCAGTTGCGGAGCGAGGAAGCAGCAGCGGCGCTCGACGACATGCAGCAAGGCCTTGCGAATGTCGCCGAAGAAAAGGGCGCGGCGAACGCGGAGTTGCGCCTTGCGAAAGCCAAAGTCGCCGCGGCCCGCGCCGACACACGGTTCACCAAGGACGATCTCGACCGCATCGATGCGCGTCTCGCCGGCGACGCAAAGGCGCTTGCCGGCGATTTGACTCGCGCCACCGCGGCACGGAACGACCGGAGCCGCGCCTCCGATGGCGCAGCGAATCGGCTCGCCGAGGCACGCAAGGCCGGCACGGGGGCGAGCGAGACGCCGGAAACGTTCGCCGCGCGCATCGATGCGCTCGAACGCGAGGCGGATCTCGCAAAGCAGCGGGCCGAAAACGCGCGTATTGCGCTCGAAGGCGCCAAGACACAGATCGCGCTGGTGGATTACGAGCGCAAAGCGTGGGCAACCCGTTACGAAATCACGCAGTCGAAGAACCTCGCGCGCGAGGCGAGCGCTTACGAGAACATGATCGGCTCGCTCACGGCGCTGCAGGCGTGGAACGAATATCAGAAACAGCAACTCGACACGGCGAGCAGCTTTGTCGCCACGCTGGAAACGAAGCTCCGCGGCGTGTCTTCTGAGGACGCCCCAGCGGTGCGCGAGTTGCGCGACATCTATGTGCAGCGCGAGGGCATCCTACGCAACTCGCTCAGCGCAACGCAGCCGCTCGAGCGCCTGCTGTCGCGCTGGCGCTCCAACATGGTGAACGCCGACGCGTCGGGGTCATTGTTTCAACGCGCCGCTGACGCGTGGATTGTGGCGAAGCTGTGGGTGAAGCGCGTCTGGGCCTACGAATTGTTCAGCGTCGAGGATAGCTTCGAGACCGCCGATGGTCGCAAGATCGCCGGACGACGCTCGGTGACGATCGGCAAGACGCTCGGCGCCGCGTTGCTGATCATCATGGGTTCCTGGCTTTGCGTAAAGCTCGCACACATCACCGGCTGGGCGGCGGTGACGCTGCTGCGGCAAACGCCTGCCTACGCGAACGTCGTCCATCGCTGGACGCTCGCGCTGCTGGTCGCGCTGCTCGTCGTCGCGAGCCTGCTCACCGTCGACATCCCGCTCACGGTGTTCGCGTTCATGGGCGGCGCGCTCGCGATCGGCGTCGGTTTCGGCGCCCAGAATCTGCTGAAGAACCTGATGTCGGGCGTGATGCTGCTGCTCGAGAAGCCGCTGCGCGTCGGCGACCTGATCGAGTTCGGCGGCGTGCGCGGCCGCGTGACGAACATCGGATTCCGCGCATCGATTGTGCGTACGGGCGACGGTATCGAGACGCTTATTCCGAATTCGACGTTCATCGAGAGCAACGTCACGAACCTCACGTATTCGTCGACTCAGTTGCGCCAGCAGATCGGCGTCGGCGTCGCGTATGGCGCCGAGCCCGCGAAAGTGCGCGAAGCGTTGCTCGCCGTCGCCGCCGAGCACCCTGCTGTGCTGAAGGATCCTCCGCCCGCCGCGTACTTCGACGACTTCGGCGACGACGCGCAGAAATTCCGCCTGACCTATTGGATCGACATCGCGCCCGAGCTCGACAGCGCGCGTGTCGCGACCGAGCTTCGCGAGCAAATCGTGCAGCGGTTGACGGCCGCGGGCTTTTCGATCCCGTTCCCGCACCGAACACTGCGCCTCGATGCGCCGGTACGCGTAGAGATCGCGCCTGCGCCGAACGCGCCCTAGCAAAACGTCAGCGCTTCGCGGTTCCGAGGTCCGCCGCCGCGAGATCGCGTGCGAGCTCCGCGAATATCTCGCCGAAAGCCGTGTTGAGCGCGGCGGCGTACGCTTCGGTTGACGTGGTCGCTATCGGAACGTGCTTTTGGTAATCGTGTGTCCACACCGGCATCCCGCTTCCGCCGCTTGCCTGAAACAAGTAATACGAAACAGAGACGTCGGCGGAAACCTTCTTGCCGTCGCGCTCGTCGCCGTAAAGCGCGGACACGAAGCCATCGAGCACCCAATCGGCGTCTGCCGAATAGCCCGGCGGCACGACACGCGCGAAAGCCTTCGATCGCTCGAGCGCGCGCGACGTCAATTCGGTCAGCATCGTCGCCGGCGGAACGAGAAACTCGTTGTAGTAGTCGGTCTCGTAGCGCAAGTCGGCCTCGCGCAACACGAAGCTGCGGCCGCGAAACGGCGCAGCGACGTTGATCGTGCCGACGCGCACCGACGTCGGCTGCGGCTTTGGGACGGCTGTCGGTGCAGGCGGATCGAGTAGGTATTGCTGCTTTATCGGCGCCGGACGGCTCAGCGAGCAGCCGGCTAGGACGATCGCCGCGATGGCAACGAGCGCGGAATGCTTCATTGGGTACGCTCCAGCGGACGAGGCGGTGCACCGAAGATCACGTTCGACGGATAACGCTTGGCATCTTCGGTCAGATCGCGCAGATTGTCCGAAATTTGCCGCAGGTTCTCGATCGTCGTCGTGAGATCGCTCTCGCCGCCGCCGAAGATACGATCAAGACGCGAAAGCGTGCGCTCCATGTGTGCGATCGACGATGCAAGCTTCGGATCGGCGACCAGGTCGTGCACTTTCTGGATTGCGGCGTCGGCCGATTCCGGCAGCTTCTTGAACGTCGGATTTGTGAGCGTCGCCTGAAGCTCGGCGTTAGACTTGCGAAGCTCCCCGAGCAGCACCAACGCTTCGTCGGAAAGCTTCTTTGCAGCGATATCGTTTAGCGTCGATTCGATTTTCGCTAGCGTCCGTTCCGTTCGCTGCTGGAGAGTCTTCGTATCGAGCGCCGCGATGCGATCGTTGGTCGTCGTCAAAAGCTTGTTCATGTTATTGATGACGCCTTCGACGTCGAGGTGATGCAATCGCTCCAGGATCTCGCTCGCCGAATTGACAATCTGGCCGACTGTCGAAGGCGCGCTCGGGATATAGATGTTGTCCGGCACCCAATCAATCGGCAGCGGCGGGTTGTTCGCTGGGTCGACATAGTCGATTTCGAGATAGCTCGTGCCCGTGATGCCCTGCGGCGCGAGCTTGACGCGCAATCCCTTCTCGACTTCCAGCGCCGTCGATTCGGGGCTCGCGATATCGTTCGCGGCCCGCCCGCCGACAAGCCGCGGTTGGATCTGCGCTTCGACCAGCACGTAGCGTTTGCGATCGCCCATCGGTCTGTCCTGCTCGTATTTGACGTACGTGAAGCTGATCCGCGTGACCTGGCCGACTTCCACGCCGCGGTATTTCATCTTCGAGCCGATGTCCAAACCCTGGACCGATTCGTTGAAATACGTTTCGACCGTCACACGCTTTTGCAGAATCCGTCCTGTCCCGATGATGAGCAGCACGATGATGCCAGCGGCAATCGCGCCGATGACGAACAGTCCGAGCTTGAAGTAGTTGGCGCGCTGGCTCATCTATGCGACCGCGTGCTCGGGTTCGCGGTGGAAGAATTGCCGCACCCACGGATCTTCGCTCGTGTCGCGCAGTACGCGTGGGTCTCCCTCGGCGATGATGCCTTTCTTCCGCCGATCGAGCATGATCACGCGATCGGCGACCGCGAAGATGCTGGCGAGCTCGTGCGTGACGATGACGAATGTCACGTCCAAATTCTCGGCAAGCCGGCGAATCAGCGCATCGAGCGACGCAGAGGTGATCGGATCGAGCCCGGCCGAGGGCTCGTCGAGAAAGAGGATCATCGGATCAAGCGCCATGGCGCGCGCGATCGCCGCGCGCTTTTGCATGCCGCCCGAGATCTCGGCAGGCAGATGTCCGGTGAATTGTTCGAGGCCGACCAACTCGAGCTTCATGCGGCCGATCAAGTCGATCGCGTCGTTGTCGAGGTCCGTGTACTCCTCGAGCGGCAAACGCACGTTCTCCAGCAGCGTCATTGAGCCGAACAGCGCGCCCGATTGGTACATGACGCCGATCTTGCGCAGAATCTTGTGGCGAGTGGCTTCGTCCGCCGAAACGATGTCGTCGCCATCGATCAGCGCGCGGCCGGCCTTCGGGTCATAGAGACCGATCATGTGCTTCAACAGCGTGCTTTTGCCGCAGCCGGAGCCGCCGAGAATCACGAACACCTCGCCGCGGCGCACGTCGAAGGTCACGTTCTCCAGCAATATGAAATCGCCATAACCGGCGGTCAGGCCTTCGACGCGAATGATCGGTTCGGCCGACTCACTCATGAGTGTCGCCATATCGGAGCTGACCATTCGCGCCGCAGGGCCGCCCCAAGGCGCGAATTACGCCCCCTCTGGGGGCAGCGAAGCGGCTACAACCGCGAGCGTGGGGGTTCATATATCCAGAAAGAAATAGATGACGGCGAAGATGCCGTCAACAATGACGAGCAGGATGATGCCCGAAACGACCGCCCGCGTTGCGGAATCGCCGACAGCCGAGGCTCCCGCCGACGTCTGCAGGCCGCGCAGGCACCCGATGCCGGCGATGAGGATCGCGAAGACGAACGATTTGACGAATCCGGCCATGAAGTCGGAAAAGTCGACGATGCCCTCGACCTCGTGGATGAACGTCACGAAAGGAATCGCGAACGATTGCAGCGTCATCGCCCCGCCGATCAAGCTCACGAGATCGGCAAACAGCGTCAAGAGCGGTGTCATCAGGAACGCTGCGATGACCCGCGTCGTAACGAGAAAACGCACCGGGTCGAGGCCCATCGTCGTGAGCGCGTCGACTTCCTGGTTCACTTTCATCGTTCCGATCTCGGCCGCAAACGCTGCGCCCGATCGACCGGCGAGGAGAATCGCTGTCATCAACGGTCCGAGCTCGCGCAGCATCGCGAGCCCGATCAGATCGGCAACGAAGATTTCGGCGCCGAACTTCTTCATTGGAATCGCCGATTGGAACGCGAGGATCACGCCGAGCAAAAACGAAATCAGCGCGACGATCGGCAGCGCGTCGGCGCCAACCTTTTCGCAGATCACCCACACATCCTTCCAGCGGACGGTCGATGGGTGGCGCACGGCATACGCAAGCGCGGACATCGTTTCGCCGACGAAAGCCACCTGCTCGTACATATCGTGTCCGACGCCGGACGCGATCTCGCCGATTTCCTCGATCGATGATCCACGCTTGGGCTCCGGATCGAGGTCATGGTCGAGCAATTCGACGTCGAACTGCTTTAGCAACGCCGCGAACGCAGGCTTCAGGTTCGTGACCTCGACGTCGCCGCGCTTTCGCTGCCTCAGCATGTCGACGATGAGCGCGATGCCGGCGCCATCGCAATAGTCGACGTTGGCCGCATCGACGACGATGCGGCGATCGGGCGCTTCCTTGAGCGCGCGCCGCGCGTCGTCCCATACACCGCGTATCGTCGACGCGTCGAGCCGCCCGGAAAGCTCGAGCACCCGCGCCTCACCGGTGTCTTTAATCGCGAGCGCCGTCATCGTCGTTGCAGCAGCACGTTCGTCAAAGGTTGACGAGCTCGAGCTGCGTACCGAGAACGCGAACGCGGTCGCCCTCGCGCAACAACGGCTCGTAGCTTTGCGAAACGACGCGCGTGCCGCCGCGATCCATTTTCACTGTGACGTCCCACCGCGGCTTTTCGTAGACGTTGGGACGCTTGGCGTATGCCGCGCCGCCCGCGGCGCCCAACATGACGAGACCCTGATTCTTAAGCTGCGGTCCGATCGAGAATTGCGTCATCGCGCCGGTTTGCGCGCCGCTTGGCGTCACGATCGCCGGCGTGGCGGCGCCGAGCGGCGTCCATTGCGCGCGCTCGGTCGTCATGCGAATCGACGAAACGACGCCGCATGCGTCGCACCCGTCGTTCGTCGGCTGCGCGGACGCGGTCAATGCGATGGCGGCAAGGACGCAGAAAGCGAGCGCGCCGCGTCGCATATCAATCGGGCAGACTGCTCAAGTAGTACATCGAATGCAACAGCGGACCGGGCGGCCCGAGCGGCGCAAGCCAGCGCTGAAAAATCGGATCGATACCACCGCCCTTGTAGAGACCGACGAGCGCACGGTTTACGGCGAGACGAAAATCCGGATCGTCGCGGCGCACGACGATTGCGTACGGCTCGTACGAAAAATCGGCACCGAGCAGCGCATAATCGCGTCCTTGTGGTGAATGGAGCTTGATGTCGGTCAACACGATCCGGTCACCGGCGTAGCCGTCGACTTTTCCGGCGGCCAGCATCGCAGCGCCTTCTGCCGCATTGGTCACGGGCACGAGCGTTGCCTGCCCGCCGAGCACGCCGAACGCGCTGACGAGCGACTGCTCCGTCGTTGTTCCGGCGATCACTGCAATCTTGCGGCCCCGCAGGTCGGCGAGCTTGGCGATTCTCGATTTCGCGCGAACGAGCACGCTGCCGCCGTCGACGAATATCGGAAGGCTGAAGTCGACATCCTTCATTCGCGACAACGTGATGGTCGTTGTACCGCATTCGGCATCGACGCGGCCCGACGCAACCGCATCGAGGCGTGCCGCCGCATCGACCGGCTGCCAGACGATCTTCAGCGTCGATAATTTCAGCGACTGTTGGATCGATGCGGCAACGGCGTTGCAAAGCTCGGTTGAGTAGCCGCGAACCCGACCATCGCGATCGGTGTACGAGAATGGTGCAGCGTGGTCGCGATAAGCAAACGTGATCGTTCCGGTCTCGCGAATACGGTCAAGCGTTGAGCTTGCCGCCGCGACCGACGACGCGGCCACGCAGCAAATCAGCAACAAAACGCGGAGCGGACGGGTGGTCATTTCGAAGGCGCTGGCGTCGGGTCAAACGGGCTGCGCCAGCGCGACGGCGAGTGTAGCAGAGGAGTCCTTGTGGTCCCGCAAATCTGTCGTGGCGCGGCAAACCCATCGCAATTTTTGCCGCCAAGGGTAGAATGCACGCGGACGCGAGAACCGGCGATTGCGCGTCGACGCCCGTTGCAGGCCAACTTCCCAAACGAGGTTTATCGTGAAGTCCATCGTATTCGTCGTTGTCGTTGCCTTCAGCTTGATCGCCACCGGCGCCACTGCACAACGTGTGCCCGACACGCTTGGCAAGATCAAGGCCGCAAAATCGATCAACGTGGCGTTTTCGGGCGATTCGCTTCCTTTTTCGTACGTCGGCGAGGGCAACAAGCCGGCGGGCTATTCAATTGACTTGTGCCAACGCGTCATCGCGGCGATTGGACAAGCGGTCGGTGAGCCGAATCTCAAGGTCAATTGGATCGTCGGCACCGCGGCGGAGCGCGTGCAGATGGTCGCGACCGGCAAGGCCGATATGGAATGCGCGAACACGACGATGACGCAGACGCGCCTAAAGGACGTCGACTTTTCGAGCTTGATCTTTATCGATGGCGGCGGCTTTCTCGTGACAGCCGATGCCCCGATCAACCGCTTCACCGATCTCAACGGCAAGAAAATCGCCGTCATCAAGGGCACGACCACCGAGCAACGATTGAACGCGGCGATGAAGGCGCGTCTCGTCAACGCGCAGGTGACGACGATTACCGACGGCAGCGAGGGTGTCGCGCTGCTCGCCACCGGTGCCGTCGATGCTTTCGCCGGTGACAAAATCAAGCTGATCGGACTGGCCGCACAGGCGAAGGATCCGGACAAGTACGCGATGTTGACGGAAGACTTATCGTACGAGCCGTACGCCTTTGCGTTGCCGCGCGGCGACGCCGCGATGCGCCTCGAAGTGAACAAAGCGTTGACGCGGGTTTACGTGTCCGGCGATATCGAGATCATCTTTCGGCAATGGTTGGGCAAGCTCGGGCGTCCGTCCGGATTGCTCGCGGCCATGTATCTGCTAAACGCGATCCCCGAATGAACGCTGCAAGCGCGAGGGGGCACACAAGTTCTCTGTTTCGGAGTCACGCTATGCAACTTGTCGAACGCATTCGTCATTTCGCCTTGCCCATCGTGGCGGCCATCACTGTCGTTGGTTGCGCGCAGCAGCCGACCTATCAGGTCTATAACCAGCCGGTCGCGCGCGCTGGCACTGTCGAATCGATCCGCCAGGTCGACCGGCAGAAGTATCAGGCGGGCACCGGCGCAGTGACCGGCGCCCTCATTGGCGGCGGTCTCGGCAGCATCGCGGGCCAAGGCTGGGGCAAGGCCGCCGCGGTGATCGTCGGCGCTGTCGGCGGCGGCATCGTCGGCAACGAGATGCAGAAATCGCAAACGGAACTCATCTGGGAAATCGGCATCCGTTACGATGACGGGAGCTACGGGACGATTACGCAGGCGCAATCGCCCGGACTGCGAATTGGCGATCGTGTACGCGTCACCGACACGGGGCTCGAGCTTCTGCCGCGGGGACGATGATGCGGCGTCGATGATCAACAGGCAATAACAGGAGAAATGCATATGACACGCATCAGTTTTCAGGCGGCTGCGCTCGCGCTCGTCGCAACGGCGTCGCTGGCGTTCGCAGTTCCGGCGATAGCGCAATCGGAACAGCAAAGGCTCGTAAATCAGGCCGATACGACGCTCTCGAATTTCCTGCGCGATCCCGAGATGACATGGCTGCAGCAGAACATCGGCCGCGCCAAGGCGGTTCTGATCGCGCCCGAGATCGTGAAAGCCGGATTTATCTTCGGTGGCTCGGGCGGCCGTGCCGTGCTCGTCGCGAGAGAAGGCGGCAAGTGGAACGGACCGTCCTTCTACACGATGGCGACCGCAAGCGTCGGCTTCCAGGCTGGCGTATCGGTATCCGAGGTGGTGACGCTCGTCATGACCCAGAAAGGCATGGACTCGATGCTGGCGGCGAACTTCAAGATCGGCGGCGACGCGAGCGTTGCGGCGGGTCCTGTCGGCGCCGGCGCCAAGTCCGACATCCTGGCGGACCTGATCGCGTTCTCGCGGGCCAAAGGGGTTTACGGCGGCGTGAACGTCGACGGCACGCTGGTCAATCTTTCCGATGACTGGAACCGCGCGTATTACGGGAAGCCGGTGCAGCCCGTCGATATTCTGATCCGCGGCAGCGTGCACAACAAAGCTGCGGACAAGTTGCTGGCTGACGTCGGACGCGCCAGCGGCGGGAAGTAAACAGGGAGCGCGACATTTCCGGGCGTCGGCAACGGCGCCCAGAACGCTCGACGCCGCGGGGCCGCGGCGCCAATGCTTTCGCCTTCTGAACACCGCGCGAGGTCGGCATGGGTCGCCTGACGACCCACGTGCTTGACACCGCGCAGGGACGTCCCGCCGCGGGCATCGAGGTCACCGTTTACCGCGTCGGTGACGCGCGCGTGCGCGTTGCAAGCACGTTCACCAACGCCGATGGGCGCACCGATCATCCGCTCCTCGAGGGGGCCGCATTCACGCGCGGCGTCTACGAAATCGAGTTCGGCGCCGGAGCCTATTTCGCCCGTTCTGGCGCTACACTTTCTGATCCGCCCTTCGTCGGTGATGTGGTGCTGCGCTTTGGCGTCGCGAATTCGGACGAGCACTATCACGTGCCGCTCGTGATGTCGCCATGGAGCTATTCGACGTATCGCGGCGGGTAGAAACGCGAGCCCTCGATGGCGAGACAAAAATCGAAGACGGCGCCGCAAAGCGGCCGCGTACGCTTCGCGCTCGATGGTGAGATCGTCACGCTGGACGATGTCGATCCGACGCGCATGGTGCTTCAGTATCTCCGCGAGGACCTTGGCCATACCGGCACCAAGGAGGGCTGTGCCGAAGACATCGCGCACGCGCTTGGCAAAGATCCGCTGGACGTGCGCAAGCTGAATTTCTACGGCGTCGCCGAGCGCAACGTGACGCACTACCATCAGACGATCGTCGACAACGTGATCCATGACATCGTGGCGGATCTCGAGCAAAGCGCCGACTATCGTGAGCGCCGGCACGCGATCCGTGCGTTCAACGCGAAGAATCCGTACGTGAAACGCGGCATCGCGCTCACGCCGGTGAAGTTCGGTATTTCGTTTACCGCGACGCATCTCAACAGGCAGGTTGCCTGCTGCACGTCTACACCGACGGCACGCTGATGCTTAATCACGGCGGCACGGAGATGGGACAAGGCCTGTTCATCAAGGTCGCGCAGGTCGTTGCAGAAGAACTCGCCGTCAACATCGATCGCATCCGCATGACGGCGTCGGACACGAGCAAGGTTCCGAATGCATCGCCCACCGCGGCGTCGTCGGGCTCCGACATCAACGGTAAGGCGGCGCAGGCGGCGGCGCGCAAGACCAAGCGGCGGCTGACCGCGATCGATACGTTGACCGGTGAGAATCGTCTGCTTCGCGTCGACATCCTGCACGACGTCCGCGCTCAGGGGTCAACGCGCAATCACTTCTGCAGCAGGTCGTGCACCGCGCTCGCCACGACGTGCGTGGCGCGGCGCAATTCCTCCAGCAGCAGGTTTTCGTCAGGGCGTTTCGCATTGGACTCGCCAATCGTGCGCGGGCCCGCGCCGTACATGACGATCGGCACGCCGTGCTCACCGTAGAGGCGCGCGTCCGCGTATAACGGAACGCCAACGGCGGGTATCGGCTCGCCGAACACGCGCGTGCCGTGCTTCTGGATCACGGCGACCAACTTCTCGTGACCGGGTAGCGGCGTAAGCGCATTGGCGAGCAGCAGGCGCCGTATCTCGACGCGAATGCCGTCCATGCCCCGCACGGCTCCCTCGATCAGCGAGCGCACGCGCGCCTCCACCTCGGCGGGATTTTCTTCCGGCGTCATCCGCCGATCCATGCGCAGCGTCAACCGATCCGGCACGACATTGGTATTGATGCCGCCGCGGAGCACGCCGACGATCAACGTGGGGTGATCGATGCCTCTCACCCTCGACTTCTTCGCCTTGAGCACATCGGCTTCGGCGTAAAGCGCATTGAGGATCGCGGCGCCGGCGCGAAATGCGTCGCGTCCGGTCTCGGGCATCGCGCCGTGCCCGGATTTGCCATGCACGGTCACTTCGAGCTGCAGGCAGCCGTTGTGCGCGGTGACGACCGCGTAGCTGAAACTCGCGGCGATCGCGTAGTCGGGCTTCGTCAGCTTGTTCGAGAGCAGGAATCCGGGTCCGGCGAGGCCGCCGAATTCCTCGTCGTACGTAAAGTGCAACTCCACCGTCCCGCCGAGCGGCGCACCGCCTTGTGCAAGCGCGCGCAACGCGGCGAGGGCGTAGGTGAACGTTGCGATGTCGGACTTCGAGACGGCAACACCGCGCCCGTACATTCGGCCATTCTCGACCACGCCTTCGTACGGCGGCTTCGTCCAACCCTCGCCCGGCGGCACGACGTCACCGTGCGCGTTCAACGCGATCGTCGGTCCGCCCGATCCGAAACGATGGCGGACGATCAGGTTAGTGACGCTTAGCATCCCGTAGGCGGAGAGGACGTCTGCCGGCACCGGATGCCGCTCGACGTCGAACTCGAGCGCGGTCAGCAACGTCGCGGCTCGCTCGGCCGCGGGCGCGTTGTCGCCGGGCGGCGTGTCGGAAGGCACGCGCACGATCTCGCGCAGGAATTCGATTTGCGCCGGATGATGAGCGTCGATCCAGCGCGCGAGCTCGTCGTACGGATTCATCTCGACGGGTTGAAGTTCTCGAAGAAATGCAGCAGCACCGACGTCGCGATCTCGGCGTCGTCGGCGGTCATCGTTTCGTCGGGATGATGACTGATGCCGTTGTTGCCGCAGCGGACGAACAGCATCGCCGTCGGGCACACGGCGGGAAACACCATCGCATCGTGGCCCGCGCCGCTCGGCAGATGACGGATCGGGATGCCGTGCGCGCTGATGGCGCCCGCGATTTGGTCCTGCAACGCCGCATCGCAGGGCGCCGCATTGGCGGCGTAGAAAGGCGCCGCATTGACGGTCACGCCGCGCCGCTTCGCGACCGCCTCGAAGCCCGACTGGAACGCCGCGACGGCCTCGCGGCGCAGAGCGTCATCGCCGGAGCGGACATCGATCGTGAATTCGGCCTCCTGCGGAATCACGTTGATCGCGCCGGGTAGCACCGCCATCTTGCCGACGGTGCCGACGAGCCCCTGGCGTTCTTCGCAATAGCGCTCGACGAACAGCACCATCTCGCTCGCCGCCGTGCACGCGTCCTGGCGGCTGCCCATAGGCACAGTCCCGGCATGGCCGGCGAGACCGGTCACGTTGACGCGGAGCCGGGAGGCGCCGGCGATCGCGGTGACGACCCCTACCGGCAAACCTTCATTCAACAGCACCGGCCCCTGCTCGATATGCGATTCGACGTACGCGACCACCCCTTTGCCGCTGCGGTCGATGTCGCGCCATCCCTCCGGGTTGCCGCCGAAATCGGTGAGCGCCTGCCGCATCGTGATGCCGTTATCGTCGGCCTTGTCGAGCCACGCCGGCTCGAAGCTGCCGGCCATCGCCTTGCTGCCGATCAGCGTCGCGCCGAACCGCACGCCCTCCTCGTCGCCGAAGCCGACGATCTCGAGCGTATAGGGCAGGCGCTTGCCGCGATCGTGCAGATCTTTCACGCACGCGATCGCGGTGGTGATGCCGAATAACCCGTCGTACTTGCCGGCGTTGCGCACGCTGTCCTGGTGCGAGCCGGTCATTACCACCGGCGCGCGCGGATCCGCGGCCTCGTAGCGCCCGACGATGTTGCCGAGCGCGTCGAATTCCGCGGTCATTCCGGCGCGACGCATGAGCCCGATCAGGTATTCGCCGGCCTGCTTGTGCTGCTCGCTTAGGTACGTGCGCGTGACCCGAGGCGCATCCTCGGTGAACAAGCCGAGCACGTCCGCCTGCCGCATCAGCTCGGTACCGAATCGCATGATGCCTCCTTCCGCTTCGCCGCGCAGGCAACCGCCGTCACGCCAGTTGCGGCTTATGCGATGCGAGCTCCGCCGGGTGCTCGTCCAGGTCGACTTCGACCTTGCCGTCGAGCACCTTGCGCGCCTGCGCCTTGTCGATGTCCTTTTCCCACGCCGCGACGACGACGGTCGCCACGCAGTTGCCGATCAGGTTGCCGAGCGCCCGTGCGATGCCCATGAACCAGTCCACCGACAGCACCAATACCAGTCCGATCGCCGGGATGGCCGGTATCGCGGTCAGCGTGGCCGCCAGAATCACGATCGCGGAGCCCGGCACCCCATGCGCGCCCTTGGATGTGATAAGCGCCACCGCCAGGATCGCCAGCAGATCGGTCGTCGACAGCGGGGTGTTGGTCGCCTGGGCGATGAACACGGCGGCCAGCGTGAGGTAGATCGAGAAGGCATCCAGGTTGAACGAGTAGCCCGTTGGAATGACCAGGCCAACCGTGGAGTCCTTGATGCCCATGCGCTCGAGCTTGCGCATGATCTGAGGCAGCACGCTGTCCGACGAAGCCGTGCCGGCGACAATCATCAGCTCTTCGCGCAGGTACCGGATCAACTTGAAGATGCTGAATCCGACCATGCGCAGAATGCCCCCGAGGATCGCCACGACAAAAATGATCACGGTCAGATAGAACAGTCCCACGAGATAGCCCAACTGCTGCAACGAACCGATGCCGTACTTGCCGACGGTGAACGCGATCGCCCCGAGCACGCCCAGCGGCGCCAGCTTGACGACAAAGAACATCATCTTGAAGAACACGTGCGACACCAGCTCGATGAACGAAAGCACGGGCTTGCCCGTATCGCCCAACAGCGCCAGGGCGCAGCCGAATCCCAACGAAACGAGCAGCACCTGCAGGACGTCGCCGCTGGCGAAGGCGTTGACAAAGGTCGTCGGAATGAGCTTCATCAGGAACTCGACCGTTCCCTGGCTTTTCACTTGCGATGCGCGGTCGACGTAGGAGCTCAACGCTCCCGCATCCAGCGACTTGGGATCGATGTTCATCCCGGCGCCCGGCTGAAAGGTGTAGGCGAGCGCGATGCCAAGCATGAGCGCGATCGTCGTGACCACTTCGAAATAGATCACCGCCTTGAGCCCCACCCGGCCGACCTTCTTGAGATCGCCTGCGCCCGCAATGCCCATGACGACCACGCAAAAGACGATCGGCGTGATGAGCACCTTGATCAGCTTG
>DASXSP010000061.1:0-27524 GCA_036505865.1 Casimicrobiaceae bacterium | reverse complement strand
GGCAAGGCAAAGATCGATCGGATCGTGAAGGACGCCGGCTTTGCGCATCATACGTTCGTCATCGCGCCCTTCTTCTACCAAAACCTGGTGGGGCTGATGGCTCCGCAAAAGCAGGAAGACGGAACCTTGGGCTGGGCGCTTTCTATCGATCCTACGGTGCGCGGCATTCACATGGGGGACATCCGCGAAATCGGTGACCTCGTCGCCGGCGCATTCGCGCGCCCGGAAGAGGCAGGCAATGGCGAATACCTGCCTCTCGTCGGTGACTTCATGAGCTTCAACGAAATCGTCGAAACACTGAATCAGCAGGGACATCAATTTTCGTTTAAACAAGTCCCGAAGGACGCTTTCGCGACTTCCTTTCCTGGAGCCGCCGAGATCGCAGCGACGTTCGCCTGGTTCCAGGCTCATACCTACCTGGGTTCGGATATGCGCGACCGAATTGCGCTCGCCAACAAAATAGCGGGCCGGCAACCGACCAAGTTCTCGACCTGGGCCCGAGTGAATCTCCCGGTCCACGCGAACGCCTGATCCCGCTTTTGCACCGACCTCCAACCATTATTGAGGAACGTCTCGTGAACACATTGGCAACCAACACGAACCGCGGGATAAGTACCCACGTCTCGCGGGGGTCACCCATTAGTGCGATAAAGAATATTTCCGAGCTCGCGGGACGCATCCTGCTTTCGGGGCTGTTCCTGTTGTCTGGTATCGGTAAGATCGGCGCCTATGCAGCGACCGCGACGTATATGTCGTCGGCCGGTGTGCCCAGCGTTTTGCTTCCTGTTGTCATCGCCACCGAAGTGCTCGGCGCGACGGCCGTCATCCTCGGCTGGCAGACCCGCATCAGCGCCTTTCTCCTGGCAGGGTACTCGGTGTTGACGGCACTCGTGTTCCACTCGAACTTTGCCGACCAGATCGAGATGATCATGTTCTTCAAGAACGTTTCGATCGCCGGCGGCTTCCTGTTGCTGGTGGTAAACGGTGCTGGCCAGTTGAGCCTCGATCGTCGCTTCGCGAAGTAGCGACAAATAAAGATCCCACACCACGTTCATCGGCTGCGACGAATATGCGTGATGCGCGACGGTTTCGTGCTTAACCGAATTCCGGAACATGCCCACGAGCCCTTCGCCGTGTGCTGGGTCGAGAATCGAGCGTAATGTGGTTCGGCGAGCAGGTCGTGCCTTGGTTTCGGTAACGATGAGATCAAAACGAAGGTAACCTCGGCGTAACCCCGAAATCATATTCGTCCAGCTAGAACGTACTTGCGCGCGATAGAGTGTGATCCAGCGGGTCCGAATTACTCCACCGACACAAGGATTTTCAGATCGTGGGCGCTTCTAAGCGCCACAATTCACCGCCGGCCTGCCCTAACGATTTCCCCGCCATCGGCATTGCATTGTGTACCCCATGCTGCAATACGCTGCAGTAGGTTTGTATCAGCCGCTCCGCCAAGCATACTGACCGCACATCGTTATGCGGCCAGCCTGAATCTTGAAAACGCTAGGCCTCAAGGAAGCCGCTGCTTTCGTGCGCTGCCATCCAGAGGAGCTCAGGCGCCGTGTGAAAGCCGGCATTGTCCCCGGCGCCAAAGTCGGCCGGGCCTGGGTCTTCCTCGAGGACGATCTTGCCGCCTACCTACGCTCGTTCTATGCTGTTCCTCGGCAAGCGTTGCAAGTGACACTGAGAAAGGAGTTGGAATGTCACTTCGCAAACGCGGCGGTATCTGGTGGATCGACGTTTATGCCCCATCCGGGGAACGAATACGCCGAACTACTGAAACTGCCAACAAAGCCCTAGCGCAGGAGTTGCACGATCGGCTGAAGACGGAGCTGTGGCGCGTTGGCCATTTGGGGCAGAAGCCGCGCCATACGTGGAATGAGGCCGTCGTTCGCTGGCTGAAGGAACAATCGCACAAGGCAACTGCCGACGAAGACGTCACCAAGCTTCGGTGGTGGGATCAGTATCTTGGCGGCAAGCCACTGGACACCATTTCACGTTCGCTGGTCGACCGCATCACCGACGCAAAACTTGCGCAAGGGTGCAGTAACGCCACGGTAAACCGGACGCTGGAAGTGTTGCGCGCAACACTTCGCAAGTGCGTCAATGAATGGGAGTGGCTCGAGCGGGCGCCGCAGATCCGCATGCTCAAAGAGCCAGTACGGCGCATTCGATTCTTGACGCATGAAGAAGCGCAACGGTTGCTCGCCGTGTTGCCGCCGCATCTGTCCGACATGGCGGCGTTGACGCTGGCAACGGGTTTGCGCGCTGCGAACGTCACCGGTTTGCAATGGACGCAGGTGGACTTAGTAAGAAGATTGGCGTGGGTTCATGCCGACCAAGCCAAGGCGCGTAAGGCGCTGCCCGTGCCGCTCAACGCGGAAGCTGTAGTTTTGGTTCGCAAGTGGCTTGGCAAGCATCCGACGCATGTGTTCAGCTTCCGAGGAAAGCCGATTACGCAGGTGAGCACGAAGGCTTGGTATGCAGCTCTGGAACGTGCAGGCATCACCGATTTCCGTTGGCACGATCTACGCCATACGTGGGCGAGCTGGCACGTGCAAAACGGCACGCCGCTGTACGCCTTGCAGGAAATGGGTGGCTGGTCGAGTACGGAGATGGTGAGACGTTACGCGCACCTCGCCGCGGATCACTTGGCGCCTTTTGCCGAGCGTCTGTGCGCTTTGCGTGCCGTCGATTCAGAAATCGTAGGCACAAAAAAGTCACAACCCGGAAATTGAAAGGGCTCGCATCGCTGCAAGCCCTTGATAATTTGGTTGCGGGGGCAGGATTTGAACCTGCGACCTTCGGGTTATGAGCCCGACGAGCTGCCAGACTGCTCCACCCCGCGAGAGGATTGTAATTATAGCCGACCGCGCTAATCCGGGTCAACGAAGTGAGCACCATAACCGCGCTAGCGCGACGTCATGGCGGGCTAGAAGATAACGATAGATAATTGGTTTACGCGATCAACTCAGGGAGAGTACGTTGCGTTCGGTACATCATAACGTTGTTTTCATATGCGCGATCGCTCTCATCGTTTGGACGGACCTCGCGCAGGCGCAATGGGTGTTGCTCGCGCGACGTGCAATCGGACGCGTCGAGCAAATGTCGCAGACGTCGCAAGATGGCAAGACAACGTTTGACACGGCGACGGTCATGGTCGATGTGCCGGTCGAGCGTGTTTACGATACGGTGCAGCGCTCGGTGCGCGGCGCGCAAGGCATCACGGTCACCAATGAGGATTCCGCCGCGCGCCGCATTCAATTCACGAACGGCGAACAGACCGCCGGAATCCAAGCGATCAGCTTAGGCGACAACCTTACGCAATTGATGGTTTCGTCGGCGCGCAGCAGTGCGCCTCAGTCGCCGACGTCGATGATCGTCGAGCGGATCATCGCCACCTGCAAGGAAATGAACGTCGAGTGCTCGCGCTCGCCGTGAGCCGACGCAAGCGTTTGTGGGATTAGGGGACCGGCATGGCACGCAGCACCTCGTACGTCACAACAACACTTCTTTCGCTTGCATCCTGCTTCGCGTTGTCGGCCTTCGCCGCTGACATCGGTCAAATCAAAGTCTCCAAAGGATCAGTCACCGTCGAACGCGCCGCGCACTCGCTGCCGGGCGTCGTCGGAACGCGTTTGCAGACGTCCGACGTCATCACAACGGGTACGGACGGCTCAGTCGGCATCACGATGAGCGACGACTCGCTTTTGTCCGCCGGTCCCAACAGCACGTTGTCGCTCGATCGTTTCGCGTTCGATTCGACGACGCATCAGGGCCAATTCGACGCGTCGCTCAAGAAGGGATCGCTCTCCGTCATCTCGGGCCGCATTGCGAAACAGTCGGTGGACGCGATGACGCTCCGCACGCCGTCGGCGATATTGGGCGTGCGCGGTACCGAGTTCGTCGTCAGCGTCGATGATTGAGTTACCCACGCGCGCCTCGGCGTGGGCAGTGGTCGCGCTGTTGGCATCGCTATGCGCCTGCGCGCAGCGTGGCACTGTCGTTCTGCTCCCCGAAAAGGATGGCAAGCCGACTGCAGTCGTTGTGAAGCAAGACGGTCGCGAGACCGTGCTCGACCAGCCCTATGCTGCCGCCCGGCAAACACCGTTTGGTGTGCGTGCCTACACGTCAACGCCTGAAGAAGTCACGTCGAAATTTGGCACGGCGCTGGGCTCGCAACCGCAACGGGCAGTCACGTTCACGCTTTACTTCATCGAAGGCAAGGACGAATTCACCGAAGAATCGAAGCGCGTCGTCGAAGTGATCTTTGCCGAAATCGCACGACGGCCCGTGCCGGACGTCATCGTGGTTGGCCACAGCGATGCCGTCGGTAGCGATCAATTCAACGACGCGCTCGCGCGCCAACGCGCCGAGACAGTCCGCGCCGAGCTGATGCGCCGCGGTGTGGCGCCCGAAAACATTCAGGCATCGGGACGCGGCAAGCGCGATCTGTTGATACCTACAGCGGATGGCGTTGCCGAGCCGCGCAATCGGCGCGTAGAAATCTTTGTGCGATAGTCGCAGATCATTTGTCGCGTCGGCATGAACGTACGGCCACGGCAGCGTCAGCTTTCGGCGCACGACATGGAGCTGATCCTGGGGGTCACGAGCGCTCTTGCGGCGCCATTCGACCTCATGACGATGCTCGGCGAGGTCGTCGCAGCCGCCAAGCAGGTGTTGAGTGCCGATCGCGGCTCGGTCTGGCTGTACGATCCGGCCACCGATGAGCTGGTCCTTGAAGTCGCGACAGGCATCCAACCGGTGCGCGTGCCGTCAGGCGCCGGCCTTGTCGGCGCGTGCGCGCGCGAGCGGCGAATCATCAACGTGCCCGACTGTTATGCGGATCCTCGTTTCGACCCGCGCGTCGATAAGTCCTCCGGCTACCAAACGCGCTGCATGCTGACGTTGCCGCTGGTCGACCACAAAGACGTGCTGGTGGGCGTGATGCAAGTGCTGAACAAGTCCGGCGGCGTCTTTGATGAAGACGACGAGGCGCTTGCAACCGCATTGGCCGCGCAATGCGCGGTCGCGCTCCAGCGCGTGCGCATGACCGAAGCGCTGATCGAGGGCGAGAGGATGCGACAGGCGTTGGAAATGGCGCGCGAAGTGCAGATGAGCACATTACCCGCGGTCATGCCGAAGGTTCCTTCTTACGATGTTTGCGGTACGTTTCGCTCGGCAGAGCTTACTGGCGGCGACACGTTCGATCTGTCAATCGTCGATCAAGGGCTGTTGATCGTTCTCGGCGATGCAACCGGCCATGGTATTGCACCCGCGCTTTCGGTCACGCAGATGCATGCGATGCTTCGGATGGCTTTCCGACTCGGCGCCGATTTGCCGACCGCATTCATGCAAGTCAACAATCGACTGACCGAAACGTTGCCTTCTGATCGATTCATCACCGCGTTTGTCGGATTGCTGAATCCGCAAACGCATCGCCTGCACTTTCACAGCGGAGGACAGGGGCCGATCCTTTACTATCGCGCCTCAACGGGCGCTTGTGAACGCTACATGCCGACGAGCTTCCCGCTGGGGGCGATGCCGTTGACCTCATTGAAGCCCGCGGTGACGATCGATATGCTTAGGGGTGACATGCTGGTGCTTCTGTCGGACGGTATCTACGAAACGCACAATGGACGCGGCGAAGAGTTCGGCGAGACACGCGTTCAGGAGCTTGTCCAGGCCCATCATGAAAAGCCGATGGCGCAATGGCTGACGCTCCTGTTCGAGTCGGTGAAAGCTTTTGCGGGTGAATTGCCCCAAGAGGACGATGTGACGGCAGTCGTCGTGAAGCGCGAGGCATAAGCGGTGACGACGTCCGCGTCGTTCAAGCGCAGCTTCGACTCGCTCTCCGGCATCTTCGCGTTGACAGCGGACGCGTTCGCGCGAGAAGGCATCGATACGCGGTTGCTGCACACCGTCGATCTGGCACTGGAAGAGTTGTTCACGAACATGGTGAAATACAACACGACGACTGATGCCGCCGTGCAGGTTGAAATCATGGCGATCGAAGGCGGCGTCGAAGTGACACTGACCGATCATGACGTCGAGCCGTTCGATGTCACGAAGTCGCCGGACGTCGACGTCACGTTACCGATCGAGCAGCGTAGCCCTGGGGGACTCGGCCTGCATTTGATCCGCCGCCTGTTGGATTCAATCGAATACGATTATTCGAAGGAAAAGCGGCGGAGCCGAATCACGTTTCGAAAGACACAACCGGGGTCGTCCGCTTCCGGACCCCCGGCAAACAAAGGCGAAGAGAATGCTTGCGATTGATTTTGTGCCGGACGGCGGCGTCAGCATCGTCGGCCGCTTGGACGCTGCCGAAGCGCCTCGCGCGCAGACCTTTTTTGATCGTCTCGAAGGAAGGGTGACGCTCGACTGCAGCCGACTCGAATACATTTCGAGCGCCGGCCTCGGGGTTCTTCTCAAGACGCAAAAGCGCCTGCTGGCTTCGGGCGGCAAGATACGGTTGACAGGCGTCAACAAGCATCTGCAGGACATCCTCGGCTACTCCGGATTCGACCAGATTTTCGAAGTCGAGCGGGCGCGTTAGGCCCCCGACCAACTTTTCGGTCCGCCGCGTGTAATTGTGGACGACGACACCGATCGGGTGTTGGTGGGCCGCTACCGCAACGGCGATCGCGAGGCGTTTACCGAGATCGTCATCCGCTACCAGCGCCCCATCTACAACGCCGCGTTCTGGGTGCTCCGCAGCGTCGAAGACGCGCAGGACGTTGCGCAGATCGTGTTCCTGAAGGTTGCCGAGCGGCTGGATGAATATGACGGACAGTACAAATTTTTCAGTTGGATTTATCGCATCGCGGTCAACGAATCGCTCAACTTGCTGCGCCGGCACGGTCGGGAGGAGCCGCTCGATGAGGAGATCGACCTTCCCGATGGCGATGGCGCAAGCCCGGAGCAGAAGCTCAGCGAAGCGCAGGTTTCCAAACGGATCCAGGGCGCATTGATGAGCATGTCCGCCAACGATCGGCTCGTGTTGACGCTGCGGCATTTTTCCGAATGCAGTTATCAGGAAATCGCAGAAATCCTGGACGTCGACGAAAAAACCGTGAAATCCCGGCTGTTCGAAGCAAGACATCGCCTCCGCGGGCTGCTCGTCGACCTGCAACAATACTGATATGAACGATCTCCAACGCGCGCGGTTGATGGATGCGGTCCTTGACCGCGAGGCAACCGAAGCCGAAGTACGGGAGCTCGAGCGCTTGTTGACGGCCGAACCCGCTGCGCGCACCGAATTCGATCAGCTGCGCCATCTGTTCGACGAGCTCGGCCGGGTACCGAAGGCGTTTCCGCCGGAAGGCCTGGCGGCCGCCGTTTTGGCGAATATTCCGCAAAATTCGGCGCCACAGAGGCGCCTCGACCAACTATCATCGCGATCACGTGTAGTTGGGGTAGCTTGGATGAAAGCTCGGGGCACGAGCCCGGGGAAATCGGCAAAGGACCTTCCGGCCTATCAACCGGGGATCTATCTCAGGGAGTGGAAAATGAGTGAGCAGAGCGGCGGTCTTTCCCGTAAGCGCAACGTCCTGATCGGCGGTGGTATCGCCATTGTGGCCGCGCTTCTTACATTGTCTTATACGATCGACTTCCCCTCGGGCGTTCAAAACACCGTCGGCACGATCGTGCCGGCGCAGCGGTACAAAGCGACTCAGCCTGAGATCAACGTCGGCACTCAGTCGACGACGCAGGCAGTGCCAGCGCAAGCGGCATCGGCAGCGGGCGCCGCGACCAACAACGCGGTCAGCAACGCAACCGACAACGTGGTGAACCAAGCGGCCGATAAGATGGTGAATCAGGCCGCCGACAAGATGGTGAATCAAGCCGCCGACAAGATGGTCAATCAAGCGGCCGACAAGATGGTGAATCAAGCGGCCGACAAGATGGTGAATCAAGCCGCCGATAAGATGGTGAATCAGGCCGCCGATAAGATGGTCAATCAAGCCGCCGACAAGATGGTCAACCAAGCCGCCGACAAGATGGTCAACCAAGCCGCCGACAAGATGGTGAATCAAGCGGCCGGCAAGATGGTGAATCAAGCCGCTGACAAGGCAATCAATCAGGCGGCCGACAAGGCGATCAATCAAGCCGTCGACAAGTCGGTGAATCAGGCCGTCTTCAAGTAACGCTCAGGGAGCGGAACGACAACCGCCGGCGATGCGCCGGCGGTTTTGTTTTGGGCGTTCATGCGATACGCTGCGAGGCGAACGCAAACAACGATAAAGGGAGACCGGATGCGCCGCCGCGTCCTGTGCGCTTTGTTGGCCCTGATGCCCGCGGTTTCCACCGCCGATGACAATCCACTCGGACTTTCGTACGTCGAAACGAAAGAGCTGAGGCTCATATATTTCGATTCTCTCGCGTACCTTGTACCGCACGCCGTCCGGACGTTCACCAACGCCCTCGAATGGCAACGACGGATGTTGGGTTGGGTGCCGTCCGAAGCGACGACCATTCTCCTGAACGATCTGGCCGACTACGGCAACGCGGCGACATGGTCGGCACCGCACAATACGGTGTTCTTCACGATCGCACCGCTTTCGCACGCATTCGAGACGTATCCCGCGAGCGAGCGGATGTACTCGGTGATGAATCATGAAGTCGTTCATGTGATGCAAGGCGACATCGCGTCCGCGCAGGATCGCCGCTGGCGCCAATTCTTTCTCGGCAAAGTGTCGCCTCAGGCGGAGCACCCGGAGTCGCTGCTGTACAGCTATCTGACCGTGCCGCGCTTCACCGCGCCACGTTGGTACTCTGAAGGCACGGCTGTGTTCATGGAAACGTGGATGGACGGCGGGCTGGGCCGTGCGCAGGGCGGCTATGACGAAATGGTGTTCCGTGCGATGGTCCGCGACGACGCCCATTTTTACGATCCGCTGGGGCTCGTATCGCGCGGCGTTCAGGTCGACTTCCAGGTCGTCTCGAACGCGTATCTGTATGGCACCCGCTTCGTCACCTACCTCGCTTACACTCATTCACCCGAGAAAGTTGTCGCGTGGCTCCGGCGCGACGATGGAAGCGCGCGCTACTACGCGGACAACTTCCGCGAAGTCTTCGGGATTTCTCTGGAGCAAGCGTGGCAGGACTGGATCGTTTTCGAGCACGAGTTCCAGCGCCAAAACCTAGCCGAGCTTCGCAAGAACCCCATAACGCCTTATCGCAAGCTGGTCGGTCGCGCGATGGGTTCGATATCGCGGATGTACTACGACGAAAAAGACGGGACGATCTATGCGGCGTTCCGCTACCCGGGCTTCGTCGAGCACGTGGGCGCGCTGAATACGCGCGACGGTACCGAAAAGCGACTCGCCGACATCAAACGAGCGATGCTGTACCGTGTCGCATCCTTTGCCTACGACCCGACGAGCGGAACGGCCTTCTACACGAACGACAACCTTGCGCTCCGCGACCTGATGGCGGTCGATGTCAAAACCGGCGCAGTGACGATGTTGCTCGAGGACGCGCGTATCGGCGATATTGCCTTCAATCCGGTCGACCGTTCGCTGATGGGCGTACGCCATGTGAACGGTCTCGCAATGCTGGTGCGCATTCCGTACCCCTACAAAGAGTGGAACGCGGTGTACACGTTTCCGTACGAGTCGGTCCCCTACGATCTCGATATCTCGCCAGATGGACGCCTACTGTCCGCGTCGATGAGCGAGGTCACGACGGACCAATTCCTGCGTGTGTGGCAGCTCGACAAGATCCTCGCCGGCGACGTGAAGCCGCTCTCCGAGTTCCGCTTCGGCCAATCCATTCCGGAAAGCTTCGTCTTTTCGCGCGACGGACGGTACCTCTACGGCAGCAGCTACTACACTGGCGTGTCCAATATCTTTCGTTACGAAGTCGCCACCGGCGAGATCGAAGCGGTTTCCAACGCGGAAACCGGGTTCTTCCGTCCAGTGCAGCTCGCCGATGGCAGCCTTGTCGTATTGACCTATACCGGCGAAGGCTTCGTGCCGGCGATCATCGATCCGCGCCCGATCCAGGACGTCAGCGCGATCAAGTTTCTCGGCGCCGAGCTCGCCGAGAAATATCCGGTCGTCAAGACTTGGCAAGTTCCGCCACCCAGTACCGTCGATGACGAAAAGCTGATCGTCGACAAGGGTCCGTACGTCCCATTGCGCAACGTCGGACTGGAAAACGGCTTCCCCGTATTGCAGGGTTACAAGAACCATGTAGGAATCGGCTATCACTTCAACTTCGAAGATCCGATTCGGTTCGCAAAGTTCGGTGTCACCGCGGCCTACACGCCCGCCGAAAGTGTTCCCGGCAATGAACGCAGCCACATAGACATCACCGGCAGTTATCTTGGCTGGCGAGGCGCGTTGTCGTGGAACCGGTCGAATTTCTACGATTTATTCGGCCCAACCGAGCGCAGCCGCAAGGGCCTCGCGGCGAAGCTCGGCTATGAATGGTTGTTGATCTACGACGAGCCGCGGAAATTGACGCTGACCTCGGATTTCGAATATTTCGACAAAATCGATACGCTGCCCACTGCGCAAAACGTCGAAACAACGTTTACGCGGCTAATGACGGGGAAGATCGCGCTCGACTACACCGACGTGCGGCGCTCACTCGGTGCAGTCGACGACGAACAGGGTCACACCTGGAACGTGAAGGTCGACGTCAACCAGGTGCAAGGTCAAATCATCCCGCTGTTTCGCGGCGGTCTCGATCTCGGCGTCGCGCTTCCACTTCCCCATTCGTCTATTTGGCTTCGCAGCGCGGCTGGCGTCGCGAGCGGAGATAGCAGCAACCCGGTCGCCAATTTTTATTTTGGCGCATTCGGCAACAACTACGTCGACGACGGCAACGTGAGGCGCTATCGCGAATATTACTCGTTGCCGGGCTTCGACATCGATCAGATCAGCGCGCGCAGCTTTGTGCGCGAGATGGTGGAGTGGGACTTGCCACCCCTCGTGTTCGAATCGACCGGTACGCCCGGCTTCTACCTGAACTGGCTACGCGCCGCCGTCTTTGGCGCAGCTCTATTCACGGATCCTGGAAAATCCTCGCGCAAGAACTATGGAAGCATCGGCACGCAGGCCGACCTCCGCTTCAGTGTTCTCCACTGGTATGACACGATGCTCTCCGTCGGCTTCGCCATCGGTCTTCAGGGGACGAAACGGGTCAGCAGCGAGTGGATGATCTCGCTCAAGATCATGTAGCGGGACAAGCATTGCGCGCGCTGTCGGCACATACGGTGGAATCGGCGGTCGTTGGCTTGCTGCCGGTGCTCACTCTTCTCGCTACGCTGCTGTATCTCGACAGCTACAAGCTCGTGAAGCTTCGCGTCGTCATTGGCGTCGTGGCTTGCGGTGCAGTCGTGGCAGGTTTCTGCTACTTCGCGAATGCGTATTTGGTTGGGCTGTTGGCGATGAATTTCGCCAACTTCACCCGCTATGTCGGACCGATCACCGAGGAGCTCCTGAAGAGTCTTATCATCGTCGCGCTGATCCGCGCGCATCGCATCGGCTTCCTGATCGATGCCGCGATCCTCGGTTTCGCCGTCGGAACTGGATTCGCAACGGTCGAGAATCTCTATTATCTGGAACGCGTGCCCGATGCCGGCATGGGGACGTGGATCGTCCGCGGCTTCGGCACTGCGCTGATGCACGGCGGCTGCACCGCGATTTTCGCGATGATGAGCGTCGCGTTGTTGGAGCGGATGCGGAACGCCGCAGTGGCGCCTTTTCTGCCAGGCTTTGCGTTGGCGATCTTGCTCCATTCGGCGTACAACCACATGTATGTATCGCCTCGGCTGTCGACCGGCGTCGTGATCGTCGTACTGCCGCCGCTCCTGCTTTTGGTGTTCCACCGAAGCGAGAAAACCGTGAGCAAATGGCTGGTCGAAGGTTTCGACGCGGATACGCAGATGCTCGAGTCGATAACGTCGGGTCGCTTCTCCGATTCGCCCGCAGGCCGGTATCTAAGCTCGCTTAAACATCGATTCAAGGGTCCGGTCGTCGCAGATTTGCTTTGCTACATCCGGCTTCACACGGAGCTCGCGCTTCGCGCGAAGGGGATGCTGTTAATGCGCGAAAACGGGTTCGATGTCGCCGTCGACGAAGAAACGCGCGCGAAATTCGCCGAAGTGCGCTATCTGAAACGAAGCATCGGCAAGACGGCGCTGCTCGCCGTGCTGCCGATGCTGTACGGAACGCATAAGGACATCTGGCAGCTCAATATGCTGGGGGACGAGTCCGACGCCCATTCCAGCGCAGCGCCAGAACCGTAAGATCGTCGACCGTCTCCGCGCCCGCTACAAAAGATCCCACGTCGGCCAGAACACCATCGACAATGCCGCGCGGCGATCGGTGTTCGGTGTCGATGCGCGATAGACACGCTTCCAGCCGCCCGCTGCCATAGAGAAGGCCGGCAGAATTTTGCGCATCAGTCACGCCATCCGTGACGCAACACAGAGTTTGACCTTGGCGCATTTGGCGGCCTGCGCCGCGGTAGTTGAACGCTTCGACTACGCACAACGGCGGTCCATCGCCGTCGCAAATGCGCTCCGACGGCGAACCATCGGACGACAACACATAAGGATTCTCATGTCCTGCGTTGCAGTACGACAGCGCGCCAGTTTCGAGATCGAGAATCGCCGCAAACGCCGTGACAAACAGCATGTCGGGATTGTCGCGCGACACTTCGTCGTTCGCCGCGGCCATCAATGTGCCGATATCGGCATTCGGTGCGCGTAGAGCCATGCTTTTGTACAGCGCCTTGCTGACTGCCATAAAAATGCTCGCCGAAAGACCCTTGCCCGCGACGTCCCCGACCAGAAAAAACAATCGTCGATCGTCAAGGCGAAAGAAATCGTACAGATCGCCGCCGACCTCGCGCGCCGGCGTCATCGCTGCCGCAAGCTCCACGCGCTCGTCGCCTCGCAGCAAATCGGCGCGCGGCAACATCCCGGTTTGAATCCGTTGCGCCGCTTCGAGCTCGCCGGCCATTCGCGCCGCTTGCTCGCGTGATGCTTGCATGCTGCGCTCAAGCAACGTCTTTTGCCGCGTCGCTTCGCGGTACGTCAGTACAAGGAGCGCGCCGGACAACAACATCAGCGCGAGCCCGGGCGTTGCGGCATCGAACAACCAGCGTTCCGAGCGGAAGAACAGATAGCCGACGACCGCGGGGGCAACGATGCTGCCGGTTGCGAGAAGCCCCGCGCCCATTGGCGACCAACGCGGCGCGGCGAAGATCAGCAATGCGCCCAGCGCGAGGAGCAACGCAATCTCCGGCACGCGCGCCCACGTCGGCCGAAAAAGCAATGTCCCGTCGAGCAAGTTTTCAAGCAACTGCGCCTGCACCTCCGTCCCAGTCATGGGCTCTCTGATTGGCGTGTTCTGATAATCGACAAGTCCGAGACCCGTGACGCCGATCAGGACGAGCTTTTGGTCGAAGCGTTCGTTGTCGATCTTGCCGTCGAGAACGTCTACCGCCGAGACGAAGCGGCGCGGATCGCGGCGCGAATAATACGGGCGAACCGCCCCGTCGTCTTCCGGCGTGGCGCTCCAATCCCCAACCGAGATTCGTTTCAGCGCGCGGCGGCGTGTCTGCAGGTGGAATGCGTCGAGGTGTTGCGCCACGCGCAGCAATTCGATCGACAGGGCCGGCGCAAGCGTGCCGTTGATATCGAAGATGAGCGGAATGCGACGGATGATCCCGTCGGTCGGCAATACCGTTATCAGTCCTCGCCCGGACGCTGCCCGATCAAGCTCTTCGACACTTCCGATGACGCCGTCGAACCTCGGCACGTCAAGCTTCGACGACGAATCCGGCTGCGGATCGGAGTCGCGCACGAGCATTGGGGCGGCACGCAATTTAACGCCGGTAGGCTCGCGTGCGGCCGCCAGCGGCAGCACGGTCGGCGTATTCGCGAAGGCTCGCGCAAGCTCCTCGTCGGTCGATGGCAATGCCGACAGCCGTGCGGTTATCTCGATGTCGAATTGTCTGATCTGATCGAGCAGACGCTCCGCCGACAAGCGATCGGGCTCGGGCATCAGGATGTCGATGCCGATCGTCGCGGGTCGTGCGCGCGAGATTTCGCGCACCAGACGCGCAAGCGTCGTTCGCGGCCACGGCCACTGGCCGAACGCCGCAATGCTCTTGTCGTCGATTGCCACGATCACGGCTGGCAACGTGCTGACGACTCGCGGCGCGATGCGCTGATAAGCGTCGAACCAAACCGCTTGCAGACGTGTCACTGGCGCGGGCTCTTGCCAAAGGACAAGCGCCATCGCAGCCAGTATCAGAATCGCGGTGTTTCGAATGCGGCTCGAGGCGCCGCGGCCCGGTCCCGATACCGGGGACGCAGTCACAAATCGATTTCCATGCCGTCGTAGGCTGCGGTCACGCGCAACGCCGCGCCCGTTCGCGTGATCTCCTCGTATCGGCGCGTATCAGCCAGCACGCGCGCGATCGTGTCGTCGCTCGACGCCGGCTCGTGATGGAACAGGCACAGATGCCGCGCGCAAGCCCGTTGACACAGCTCGACGCCCACGATGTTGCTCGAATGTCCCCAATCGGCCTTCACCGAAATAGCGTCGGCGAGCGAATACATCGCATCGAAAATGACGACGTCGGCGTCGCGGAAAAATTCGATGAATGCTTCGCTCGCCAGCGGATCGGCGAGCTTGTGTTCCGAGTCGGTCGAGTAGACAACGGTGCGTCCACCGGCCTCGAAGCGGTAACCGTAGGAATCGCCGGCGTGGTATTGCCGTATCAGCGTCACCGTCATTCCCGCGATCGAATGGCGTACCTTGGGTTCGAGCTGGACGAACTCGATCGTGGCGCGGAGCGCCGCGAAGTCCACGGGAAATGATGGCGGCGACTGCTGCCGGCGCAGCGCCTCCTCGAGTGACGCATGTCCGCCGTAGATGCACAATCGGTTGCCCGGGATGTAGGCCGGCCCGAAAAACGGCAGCCCCATGATGTGATCCCAGTGCATGTGCGACATGAAGATGTGATACGTCTGCGGCGACTTGGCGCCGTGGCGCGCCAACGCAGATTCTCCAAACGGTCTTGCTCCACTGCCGAGATCGCACAACACGTAGTGCGGTTCACCCGTCTCGATCTGAACGCACGACGAATGGCCGCCGTAGGTTCCTCCGACGTGCACGTCCAGGCTGTCGACGTATGCGGCAGCGTCGCGATCGGTAACGAACGTGCGGCCGTTGGCGCCGCGCAATGCCGCCACCAATTTTTCACGGACGCCCGCTGCGGTGAGGGCAACCGGCAGCGATCCGCGCGTGCCCCAAAAGCGTATGCGTTTCACGAAGGATCGGCCTTGGAACCGGCATCATAAGCGGCAAGCGCCGCAGGCGAGAATTGCTCGAGCGCTTCGCGAACCGAAGGAAAAATGGCGAGGATCAGATTGAAGCGGCTAATCTCGAGGATTTCGCGCACGACCGGCCGAGGTGCAGCAATTGCGATCTTCCGCTGCTCGGCGCTCATCTCCTTCGCGGCGAGAATCAACACGCGCAATCCAACGCTGCTGATGTAATCCACGCGTCCCAAGTCGAGGACGAATGCACCATGCTCCGCGCGATCCTGCGTTAGGGCGGGCCATAGCATCGACTTGAAGCTTTCCGCGTTGGTGTAGTCGATCCGGCCGGTAGGTTCGGCCACGACCACGTCGGCAAAGCGGCGTGTGGAAAAGTCCATGCGCATGCTTTTGGCGTTTGGGCGTCTTTCGCCTACGCGTGCCGGGGCATTATAAATGGGGCCGCCTGAGCGCCGCCGGGCCGCCCCAAGGCGCGAAGCGCTCCCCCTCCAGGGGCAGCGCAGCGGCGAAGCCAAAAGCGTGGGGGTCCATTATTACAACGCCGCGGTCTCCGCGGTTTGCGGCCGCCATACGAGGAGCCGTGCCTCTATTTTGGTAACGGCGAAGTCGAGCAATAAGGCAAACAGCGTCAACACGAGAATACCCGCGATCACCGTGTTGATGTCGAAGACGCCTTCCGCCTGTAGGATCAAATAGCCGACGCCGCGGGCAGAGCCAAGGTACTCGCCGACGACGGCGCCGACGAACGCCATCCCGACCGACGTATGCAAGCTCGAGAAGACCCACGATGTTGCCGACGGCAGATAGATATACCGCAGTAATTGCCGCTTCGATGCGCCCAGCATACGCGCGTTGGCGAGAACCACGGGGCTCACCTCCTTCACGCCTTGATAAACGTTGAAGAACACGATGAAGAAGACGAGTGTGACGCCCAACGCGACCTTCGACAACACACCTAAGCCGAACCACACGGCGAATATCGGCGCCAGGATTACACGCGGCATCGCATTGAAGGCGGTGATGTACGGCTCGGCGATCGCCGATGCCGTCGGCGCAAGCGCAAGCCACAGGCCGATCACCAACCCGAGCACGCTGCCGATCGCAAAAGCGAGGAGCGTTTCCCATAGCGTGATTGCGAGGTGCGGATAAATCTTGCCGCTCACAAACCATTCGATCACAACCTTGATCACTTGCAGCGGACGACCGAAAAAGAACGCCGTATTCTTCGCACTCGCCTCGGAAAACAGAATGGGCTCGGTCATCAGGTACCAGAAAGCGAACAGCGCGCCAACGAGCAGCGCCTGGTAGAGCGCGAGCCGGCCGCGCGAAATACGTGCGTCACCGCTTCGCTTGCGCATAGCCTTTTAGGACCTCCGATTTGAGCACGCGCCAAATCGCTTCGTGCAGCTCCACAAAGCGCGGCGACATGCGGATCTCCGCAACGTCGCGCGGACGCGGCAAGTCGATCGCAAATTCGCCCAGCGGATGTGTTTCGGGGCCCGCTGATAACACGACGACGCGATCGGAAAGTGCGATCGCCTCCTCGAGATCGTGGGTAATGAACAGCACCGATTTGCGGTCGGCGGACCACAGCTCGAGGAGCTCGTTCTCCATCAACTGGCGCGTCTGAATGTCGAGCGCGGAAAACGGCTCATCCATCAGCAGCATCTCGGGATCGAGGATCAACGTTTGCGCGAGCGCCACGCGTTTGCGCATTCCGCCGGAAAGCTGATGCGGATAACGGTCCTCGAAGCCCGAAAGGCCGACGCGACCGAGCCACTCACGCGCACGCGTCGCGCTTTCATCGCGTGGCGTGTGGCGAAATTCCAGGCCGGCGACGACATTCGCGAGCGCGCTTCGCCACGGCATCAGCGCCTCGGTTTGAAACATGTAACCGGCGCGGACGTTGATGCCTGCGAGGGGCGCACCATCGACGAGCACGCGGCCCGCAGACGGCGCAAGCAAACCAGCCGCGACATTCAACAACGTCGATTTGCCGCAGCCGGTCGGGCCGACGACCGACACGAATTCACCGGGCGCGACGGTGAGCGATGCATCCTTTACGGCGAGATAACGCGCTCCACTGTTGCGCTCGGCGAACGCGCACGTGACGCGCTCGAAGGCAAGCGCCGGAACAGCGACAGCGGTCGTGCGCGTCGCTGTGGATTCCATCACCGATACTTCTGCGCGGCTTTCTGTTGGAACGTCATGTTGAAGCTCTTCGCGACGTCGACCGTCGCCGTCTGCACCTGTGGATCGAAGCTCTTCAAATCGCGATAGACCGCTTGCGCTGCATCGACGCCGATCGACCCGTCGTGCTTGTAGGTCTCGATGTTCTTTTCGAGCGCGGCCTTGTACTGCGCTTTGTCGGTGTAGTAATCGGCTGGCACGGCGGCAACAATTTGATCGGGCGTCGATTGCTGGATGAAGCGCAGCGCGCGCACCATCGCGTTGACGATGGCCTGCGCCGTGTTCGGATATTTTTTCGAGAACTCGACGGGCACGTAGATGCAACCCGCCGCATACGCGCCGCCGTAGACGTCTTGCATCCCTTTCGCGGTCCGCGTATCGACAACCGGCACAATCGAACCATCGGATTCGAGCTGCGAAATGACCGGGTCGAGGTTAGAGATCGCATCGATTTCGCCGCGCTTCATGATTGCCACTGCGCCGGCGGTCGCGCCGACGCCGATGATCGCGACGGAGTCCGGTGGAAGCTTCGCTTTCGCGAGCAGGACGTTGACGAACATGTTCGTCGACGATCCCGGCGCGGTGACGCCGATCTTCATGCCCTTCAAATCGGCCGGCGATTTGTAAGATCCTGCTTTTGCTTTCGACATGCCAAGGACGATGCCCGCGTACTTGCCCTGGAGCACCAGCGCTTCGATGTTCTGCCCCTTCGCTTGCTGCGTGATCGTGTGCTCGAATGCGCCCGACACGACATCGACGCTGCCGCCGAGTAGCGCCTGAAGCGCGCGGGCGCCGCCGGGAAAATCCTGCACCTCGACGTCGAGACCCTCGGACTTGAAATAACCGTTTTGAAGGGCGATCGTCAGCGGCAGGTAATAGAACAGCGATTTGCCGCCGACACCGATGGTGATCCTCGGCTTTTCGACCTGCGCGTGTGCAGGAGCCGCTAATACAAGCGCGGCCAACGATGCCGCAACGAACGTCAGGAAGCGAGGCATCAGTTCCTCCGTGAAGACCGCGTTTCTACGTTTTTCGCGATTTTACCCATCCCGCCGTCGTACCGGATTGGCCGCGCGTCCGAAGCGTTTTGAGCTTCTCGCTCATTGCCTTGCCGACCCAAATCTGCGGATTCGACGCCGGCGCGTAGCCCTCCGCCTTTTCGCGCTCGTCGACGCGTTTGCGTGCAATGTCGAACGCCGCTTCGAACGAGTCCGCGGTTGCGAGCCCACGTTGAAAGAGCGCCTCGCCGAAGAACGTCGCGTCGCTGCGGTCGCCGCAGCCGAACGATATGCGATCCGACTGCGATGCGGTGATAACGATCGTGCGTTCATCCTTCAACGGTTCGATGTAGCCGCCGGAAAAGCACGATGACACGACGACGATGCGCCAGCCGATGCCGGCGTCGTCCAGCATTTGTCGCAGCCCTGCGGGTGTCAACTCGACGAGCGACAACGGCGGCTGCGCCGCTGCGAGCTTGTGGTCGCGGGACCCGTGGCTCGCGAGATAAACCATGACGACGTCGTTGTCGGTGTCGATCGCGCCGCCGATTTCGTTCAACGTTTCCCGCAAGTTGGTCACAGTCGCAAACGGCGCGGAAAGCAATGTCTTCGGATTGTTGACGAGCACGATCGAGCGCCCCGCCGTTCCCCAGCGCTCGTCCATCACGTGTTGTGCCGCTTCGATGTCCTTTCGAAAGACATCCTGCGCACCATACGGCGCGAAGCCGACGAAATAGAGATCGGTGACGCCCGGCCGCTCGTCCTCGAGCTTGCCCAATAGTTGATCGAGAAGAAATGATTGCGTCGCCAGCACGGGCTCGGATCCGGCATTGAGCCCGCCGTTCTCTTCCAGTTGAGCGGACGGCTTGGCAAACCAGGGATCGTTGGGTGCGAGCGACGTGCCAAACCAGATCGGGGCCGCGAGCAGCAAGCCTCCCACGAGCGCGCGTGGAATTCGCACTGTCGTTGAAGGCGCCATCGCCAACGCCATGCAGCGCACGAATACGACGATGATCCACGTAAGCACGGCATAGTAGATGCCGGCCCCGATCAGGGTCGATCCTGTCACGTCGCGCAGCAACGACGGCAGCTCCAACGCGACCTGCAGCGACGGCAATGCGGCAAGGGCGATCAGCGGCAGGCGCAGCATCATTCCACGCTGCCGATACGCGAGCGCAAGTATCGCGGCGATAAACAGCAACACACCGGCGCCATAAAATTCGGTACCGGCGCCCAGTAACGAAAATATGCGATCCGAATCGGTGCGTAGCCAATCGCGCAAGAGATCGAGCAGTGCAGAAACGACGAACAGCGCAAGCAACTGCGCAAGATCGACGCGGAACGCGAGGCGCGATACCGGCAGGAAAAATGACGTCCGCAGTCCTGCGACGAGGTTGCGGCCAAGGCTGGATAGGAAGTAGCGCACGAAGATCCTGAAATGGCGCGCTACGACTGAAGCGCGCGCTCGGCAATGAATGCCTTGATCCGCGCGGCGTCAGGTGGAAGCGTCGTGACGTGCTGCGGGCTTGATTCGATTCCGACGAAGGACCGGGGGCGTGCCGGCTCACGGCCCAGCGCTTCCTTGATCGTCGTCGCAAATTTGGCGGGCAACGCGGTCTCCACGCAAATCAACGGCAGATCGCCCGCTCGAAGCTCGCGTCCAACTTTAACGCCGTCGGCCGTGTGCGGATCGATGATGATCCCATAGCGCGACTCGATTTCGCGGATCGTGGCGACGCGATCCGCGTGCTGGCTTCGTCCCGAGACGACCCCGGACGCGCGCACGCGCTCTGCGTAGGTCGTTTCGGCAAGATCGAAACCGCCGTGGTCGTTGATGTCGGCCCACAGCACACGAATGACCGCTGGATCGCGGCCAACGATGTCGAAGATGTAGCGCTCGAAGTTGGACGCTTTGGAGATATCCATCGACGGCGATGACGTCGCGTGCGTCTCCGCAGCCGTTCGAGGCCGGTAGGCGAGCGTGCGGAAGAATTCGTCGAGCACATCGTTCTCGTTGGTCGCCAAAATCAGCTGTCCAATCGGCACGCCCATCGCGCGCGCGACCCACGCCGCGAAAATGTTGCCGAAATTGCCGGACGGCACGGCGAACGCGACCTTCTCATCGGGCTTCGACGTCGCGGCGAAGTAACCTTTGAAGTAATAGACAACTTGAGCCGCCACACGTGCCCAGTTGATCGAGTTGACTGCGCCGATGCGCCACTCTGCTTTGAAGGCGGTGTCACCTGCAACCGCCTTCACCAACGCCTGGCAATCGTCGAACGTGCCGTCGATTGCAATGTTGTGGATGTTAGGCTCGTTGAGCGCGTACATTTGCGCCTGCTGAAATGCACTCATCCGTCCACGCGGCGACAGCATGAACACGCTGATGCCGCGCTTGCCGCGCATCGCATATTCCGCAGCGCTGCCGGTGTCGCCGGATGTCGCCCCGAGAATATTCAGACTCCGTCCCTCGTCCGCCAGCACGTATTCGAACAAGTTGCCGATCAACTGCATCGCGACGTCCTTGAACGACAGTGTTGGTCCATTCGACGCGCGAAGCAGCGAAAAACGCGGCTCCAGCGTGACGAGTGGCGTCACGTCGTCGCCGCCGAACGTGGAGCTTTGATACGTTTTTTCGACCAGCGCGCGAAGATCGGTTTCCGGAATATCCGTCATGAAGCGCGACAAAACTTGAGTCGCCAGATCGCAATAGCCGAGCGGACGCAGCGCTTCGAATTCGGCGGGGGAGAAGCGCGGATAACGCGCAGGTACTGTGAGGCCGCCGTCGGGCGCGAGACCTTCAAGCAGAATCGCCCGAAAAGGTTGTGGATCGTTCGCCCATGCGCCGCGGGTGCTGATATAGCGCATCACTGGAAGCTCAATTAAGTTGCTCGAGGCGAATGCGTACGACTTTGCCGCGGACGGTCGGCAGCGCCTCGACGTGGGCGATCGCGTCGACGACGCGCTTTTCAATCGACCTATGCGTCAGCAGAATGATGTCGGTCTGGAATTCGCCTTCGGAGGGCTCTTTCTGGATCATCGCATCGATCGAAATATCGCGATCGGCGAGGATGCGCGTGATGTCCGCCAGCACGCCGGGCTTGTCGTCGACGCGCATCCGCAGGTAATAGCTCGTCTCCACCTCGCCCATCGGCAAGAACGGCACATCGGTCAACTGGTCCGGCTGAAATGCCAGATGCGGGACGCGGTGGTTCGGATCCGCGGTATGCATGCGCGTGACGTCGACCAGGTCGGCGATGATGGCGCTCGCGGTGGGTTCTGCGCCCGCGCCCGCGCCGTAGTAAAGCGTTGCACCGACCGCGTCGCCCTTGACCAGCACGGCATTCATCGCGCCTTCGACGTTGGCGATCAAGCGCTTGGCCGGTATCAACGTCGGATGCACGCGAAGCTCGATGCCGTCCTTCGCACGGCGCGTAATCGCGAGGAGCTTGATGCGGTAGCCCAGTTCCTCGGCATAGCGGATGTCCTCGCGTGTGAGCCCGGAAATACCTTCTGCATAGGCCTTTTCGTATTGCATCGGCACGCCGAAAGCGATCGCCGACATGATCGACAATTTATGCGCGGCATCGATGCCGTCAACGTCGAAGGTAGGATCGGCCTCGGCGTAACCGCGCGCCTGCGCTTGCTTGAGGGCATCGGCAAACGATGCGCCCGTTTCCCGCATTTCGGACAGTATGAAATTGGATGTGCCGTTGATGATGCCGGCGATCCACTCGATCCGGTTCGCGGTCAATCCCTCGCGCAATGCCTTGATGATTGGAATGCCGCCGCCAACTGCTGCTTCGAACGCGACCATCACGCCCTTGTTCGACGCCGCAGCGAAGATTTCGTTGCCGTGCTGTGCGAGGAGCGCCTTGTTTGCGGTGACGACGTGTTTACCCCTTCCAATCGCGTCGAGCATCAGCGTACGCGCGGGTTCGACGCCGCCGATCAACTCGCACACGATATCGACATCAGGATGGCGAACGACGACCGTCGGATCGTTGCTGAGGTTGACGCCATCGATGCCGCGCGTGCCGTCTCGCGCACGATCGAGCGTGCGCGTCGCGATCCATGTTATGCGAATCGGTCTGCCCGCGCGACGCGTGATCTCCTCTTCGTTGCGGCGAAGCACGTCGAACACGCCCTTGCCGACGGTGCCGAAGCCGATCAGCGCAACCTGCAACGGCTTCATAGAAGCCCGTCTTCGCGGAACATGTGCTTGATTCCTCTGATTGCCTGGCGCGTTCGCGGCTCATTCTCGATCATCGCGAAACGGACGTGACCGTCGCCGAACTCGCCGAAGCCTATCCCGGGCGACACCGAGACCTTGGCTTTCGCTAGTAGCTGCTTCGAGAATTCGAGCGAGCCCTGCTTCGCGTACGCATCCGGTATTTTCGCCCAGACGTACATCGAGGCCTTGGGTGTATCGACTTTCCAGCTGGCTTCGTGCAAGCCTTTGACGAGCACGTCGCGCCGTGACTGGTAGCGTGCGCAAATATCCGCGACACAATCCTGCGGGCCCTCGAGTGCCGCGATCGCCGCGACCTGGATCGGCGTGAACGTGCCGTAATCGTGATAGCCCTTGATGCGGGCGAGCGCGTGCACGAGGTCGCGATTGCCGACCATGAATCCGATCCGCCAGCCCGCCATGTTGTAGCTTTTCGACATCGTGAAGAATTCGACGGCAACGTCGCGCGCGCCCGGTACTTGCATGATCGACGGCGCTTTCCAACCATCGAAGCAAATGTCGGCGTACGCGAGATCGTGCACGACGTAAATGCCGTATTCGCGCGCCAACGCGATGATCTTTTCGAAAAACGGCAGCTCGACGCATTGCGCTGTGGGATTCGCCGGAAAATTCAGGATCAGCATCTTCGGCTTCGGAAAGCTCATCTTGATCGCAAGCTCGAGCTCAGCGAAGAAATCGATCCCCGGCGCCAGCGGTATTTGACGAATGTCGGCGCCGGCGATGATCGGGCCGTAGATGTGGATCGGATAGCTGGGATTCGGCACCAGCACCGTATCGCCACGGCCGGCGATCGCGAGCACCAGATGTGCGATGCCCTCCTTAGAGCCGATTGTCACAATCGCTTCACTATCCGGATCGAACTGGACGCCCCAGCGGCGCTCGTACCAATGACAGATCGCCCGGCGTAGACGCGGAATGCCCTTCGACACCGAATAGCCGTGCGTATCGCCGCGCTGCGCAGTCTCGACCAACTTGGCGACGATGTGCGGCGGCGTTGGGCCGTCGGGATTGCCCATGCCGAAGTCGATGATGTCCTCGCCGCGGCGGCGCGCGGCCATCTTGAGCTCGGAGGTGATCGAAAAGATGTACGGCGGCAGGCGCGTCAAGCGCGCAAAGTCGTTTTCGGGAGCAGACATTGCAAGCCCTTCTAGCGTAAGCGCCCGGAACCGTCCGAGCGACGTAGAGGTCGTGGCGGGCCGCGTGTGCGTGAAGGCGGCGGGAAGGCGACGACAACTATCTATAATCGTAACCAATTGGCGCAATTGCTGCAATTTGGAATGTGCGCTTATCGCGTCGAGTGCGCCACTATTTGCAAAAATGAAACTTCACCTACAGACTCCGGCGTCGAACGTCGTCACCGCCGTTGGCGTCGGATGGATTCGCATCGGCATGGACGAATACCACGAGAACGTCGTGCTATTGCCGGACATGATCGTCAGAGGCTGGGCACCGGCCGGCTTCGACGCCCTCAGCGAAGGCGATTTCGCGCGATTGCTCGCGTATGAGCCCGAAATCGTGTTGTTGGGAACCGGCACGACGCAGCGATTTCCGCATCCACGGCTGACAGCGGCGCTCTCGTCGGCGCATGTCGGTGTCGAAGTGATGGATACGGCCGCCGCATGTAGAACGTTCAATATCCTCGTCGCAGAAGAACGTCGAGTCGCCGCAGCGTTGGTCCTGTAGCATGCTCGCCGGTCGATAAAAGATGTTCCACCTTCCTCAGATTTTGACTGCCACGGAGTTGAGCGAGCTTCGCGAGCTCGCCATTCGCGCGCCTTGGCTCGACGGTCGCATCACGGCGGGCGCATCGGCTGCACAACAAAAACGCAATCAGCAAGTCAATGAAACGACAGACGATGGCCGCGCGATCGGCGCTCGCGTCATGCGCGCATTGCAGCGTAACGCCGTATTCGCCGCAGCAGCATTTCCGTCACGGGTCAGTCAGCCGCTGATGAACCGCTACGCGCCCGGGATGGAATATGGACCGCATGTCGACAACTCGCTGATGGGCGGCAATGAGCCGCTGCGCACCGACCTGTCCGGCACGCTATTCTTGTCGGAGCCGAGCGACTACGACGGCGGCGAGCTGATTGTGGAGTCATCGACTGGACGCCAGGCGGTCAAATTGCCGGCGGGCGACTTGTTTCTTTATCCGTCGACGCGCGTTCACTACGTCGCGCCGGTCACTCGCGGTGCGCGTCTCGGCGCCGTGTTCTGGATCCAGAGTCTCGTGCGCGATCACGAACAACGCGCATTGCTGTTCGAGATTTCGCAGACGCTCTCCGTCTTGCAACAGGAACGCGGACAGACGCCCGAAGTTATCCGCCTCACCGCGTGTTATCACCGGCTCGTACAGATGTGGGCGCAGCCGTAGGTCCGCGAATTCTCGATTACTCGCCCATCTGCAGCAGCATCCCCCGCTTTCGCGCATAGCCGATCGCAACGCGGAACAGCGCGATGCCGATTGCGACGTACACGAGGTTGAGGGCAAACGCGCGCACCAACAAATCCCAACGAAACGTTTGCGTCAACAGCACCGCCCGCATTCCCTCGAATACGTATGCCGACGGCAGCGAATACGCGATCGCCTGCAGGGCCGCGGGCAGTACGGCGATTGGATAGTAGACGCCCGATACTGGAGCGAACAGGAAGATTGCGGCCCATGCGAGCTCCTCGGCGCCCAATCCCCAGCGGAGCACCATTCCCGAAACGGCGAGACCAATTGCCCATCCGAATATCAGGAGGTTCACGAAAAAGGCGATCAGCGGAAATCCGTACGAGAAGATCGAATAGTGAAACAGCAGCCATGCAAAGGCGCATGCGCCGCCCACGCCGATCAGCGTGCGAAGGACACTCATCACCAATTGACCGGCGATCAACTCGTAATAACGCAACGGGCTCACGAATAGATTGCCGAGATTGCGCGCGTACAGCTCCTCGATGAAGGTGAGCGACACGCCGAGTTGACCGCGGAACAGCACGTCCCACAACAACACAGCGCCCAGGAAAAAGCCCGGCGCGTCCTGCAGAAAACTGTTTGTGGGCTTGAGGTAGATCGTGACAAATCCCCACAGCACCATCGTCACCGTGGGATAGTAAATCATCGACACGAGACGCGGCCACGACTTGAGCAGCAGGTATGCGTGGCGCCGAATCAATGCGCGCACGCGCCGCGCCGACGCGGCGACGCCGGTCTGTGGATACAATCCGATGGTGGGTTGCCTGGCGCTCATTGAGGAACCCCCGCGCTTGCGGCTCTCGCCGCTGCGCTGCCCCCAGAGGGGGAGTAATTCGCGCCTTGGGACGGCCCGGCGGCGCTCATCGCGCGCCCTCGACCGTCACAGCGTCCGCCTCATCGCGACTTGCCCGCCCGCGCGCGATATCCAAAAACACCTCTTCCATGCTATCGCGCCCGTAACGCGCAACCAGAGCGTCCGGCGCGCCTTGATCGACGAGAAGCCCTGCACGCAGCATGATCACGTCGTCGCACATCCGTTCGACTTCGCTCATGTTGTGCGAAGCGAGCAATACAGTGCAGCCGCTCGCACGCTGGTACGTTTCGAGATAGGTGCGCATCCGATCGCCGATATCGGGATCGAGCGACGCCGTCGGCTCGTCGAGCAACAGCACTTCCGGTCGATTGATCAACGCCTTGGCAAGCGACACACGCGTGCGCTGACCGGCCGACAATTCGCCGTACGGCCGTTTGAGCAACAGCGCAAGATCGAATTCTTCGGCGAGCTCGATAATTCGCTCGCGTGGGTTGACCACACCATAGAGATCGGCGAATACGCGTAGGTTCTCGCGCACCGTCAGCCGTTTCGGCAGGTCGACGTACGGCGAGGTGAAGTTCATCCGCGGCAGCACTTTGTAGCGCGACTGCAGCATGTCGACACCGAGAACGCTGATGGCGCCGGACGTCGGTGTCAGCACACCGAGCAGGATGGACAGCGTCGTCGTTTTTCCCGCGCCGTTGCCGCCGAGAAGGGCCGTTGTCGTACTACGGCGAACCGTAAACGAGACGCCGCTGACGGCGAGCACGTCTTCGTAGCGCTTGACGAGGTCGCGAACGACGATCGCCGCATCGGCGCTCGCTGCGGACGAAGGATGGTTGGCAGACAAGGTGATGCGGTCGCGCGAGAAGACGAACTCAAATGGGTCGGTCGATTATCCCGCTCGGAGTAATCGGTACAAACGGAATAATCGCCGGCAAACGGACGTCAAGCGTCTCTCATGCGACGTTCTACGGATTCGCCGCCATTCGGGACTAACAGCGGATCGTGGTCTTGCAATAGTTTTCGAGCTCACGCACGACGGAAGTGTCCGTCACCGGCATCCGCCCTCGGCTCGATCCGTACTCGAGCGACAAGCGCATGTCGTATTTGACGAAGAATGCATCGAACTGCTCGGGGCCGATTGTTCCAAGTGCGTGGACCTCATCCTTCACCGGATCATGCGCGAGGACAATCGCCGCAAGCGGCTGCGGCGCGGGACCGGCGACGACGCGTGCGCCGGCGGTCGGGTCGTAAACGCTATGGTCGGCGCAACAATGGATGACATTTCCGGCAGACGTGGCCGAGCGGTCCTTCTGAAACCGGATGAACGAAACGTCGCGCGTGGGATACGCGAGCTTATGGGCGCAGATCGCGGAGAACGCAACCACATTGCGGCCGGGTCCGATGCCACCCTGCCAAGTATACGTAGCGCCGTCTTCTCGACGTAAATCGTTGGCCGCCGCAGCGCTGCGTCCGAGTTTCAGCAAAAAGCACGGCGT
>DASXSP010000060.1:0-8019 GCA_036505865.1 Casimicrobiaceae bacterium | reverse complement strand
ATTTGCTGATGCAGTTTCAGGCGGACGTGCTTGGCGTCCCGGTTGTGCGGCCCAAAGTGCTCGAGACGACGGCGCTCGGCGCTGCTTACCTTGCGGGACTTGCTACGGGATTCTGGAAGAGCACCGACGACATCCGCGCGAACTGGCGGGTTGATCGGCGTTTCGATCCGCAAATGTCGGGGGACCGCGCGGCTGAGTTGCGCAGCGGTTGGCGCAAGGCAGTCGAGCGCGCGAAGGCGTGGGCTTGACGGCGATCTCAGGTTCCGACGGAGTTGACTAGTGTGGGCGGGGCTTGTGCCATTGGAGAAACGTGCATATACTCTCAATAACGTGCATATGCTCGTATCGATTCGATAACCCTTGCCATCCGTAAGCGTCCCCTGTGCCTGCGGCCGCCTTCGCCGCGCCGCCCGTGCGTTAACGCAGCTCTACGACGACGCGATGGCGCCGTCCGGCTTACGCGTGACGCAGTATTCGCTGCTGTCGGTACTTGCAGAGGACGGCCCGCGCCGCATCTCTGATCTCGCGGCGCGCCAACTTCTCGACCGCACGGCGCTGTCGCGCAATCTCGATCCGCTGATTGAACGTGCCCTGGTTGAAGTCACTGCCGGTCGTGACGCGCGCACGCGCGAGGTTGCGCTGACGGCCAAAGGCGCCAGCGCGCTGAAGCGAGCGGAGCCCTATTGGAAGCGCGCACAGGAAGACGTCGCGCGGCGCGTTGGAAAGCCTAAGCTCGATACGCTGATTACGATACTTGGCGAGCTCGAGTCGCTGCATCCCCATCATGAAGACGCCGCTGATTGAGCGGTCGTCGAACACCGAAATGACCATGCCTTCACCCTCTACGCATGCCGATTGGCGCACGCCGACCGCTGTCCTCGTTTGCGGCGGACTTATCCTAACGTTGGGGATGGGTGTCCGCCATGGCTTCGGCTTATTCCTCCAGCCGATGACCGCCGACCTTCACTGGGGACGCGAGACGTTCGCGTTCGCGCTTGCCGTACAGAATCTTGTCTGGGGTGCGACGCAACCGTTCGCCGGAATGCTCGCTGACAAATACGGCTCGGGGCGCATCGTGCTCGGCGGCGCGTTGCTGTATGTACTTGGGCTTCTACTGATGGCGCATCCCGGCGCGCCATGGCAGTTCATGTTGTCTGCGGGTGTATTGATCGGCATCGGGCTGTCCGGCGTCACCTACAGCATCATCGCGGGCGTGTTGGGTCGCGCATTTCCACCGGAAAAGCGCAGCATGGCGCTCGGTATCTCCGCCGCCGCCGGATCTGCCGGCCAGTTCGCGATACTTCCGTTCACGCAATGGCTGCTGTCCAACGTCGGCTGGCAAGGCGCGCTGGTCGCGCTGTCCGCCGTGGCGCTATTGATGGCACCACTCGCCGCCGCAATGGTCGAGCGCGGTGAGCGCAAAGCTCATATGTTTCAGCAGTCGGCACGCGAAGCGCTGACTGAAGCGTTCGGCCATCGTGGCTATATGCTGCTGACCATCGGATTTTTTGTATGCGGCTTCCAACTTGTGTTCGTCGGCGTGCATTTGCCGGCCTACCTTGCTGATCATGGGCTGCCGGCACACGTTGCCGTGATGGCGCTCGCGCTCATCGGGCTCTTCAACATTATCGGCACGTATGCGACCGGATGGCTTGGGCAGAGAATGCCGAAGCGTTACATCCTTTCGTTCATCTACTTCAGTCGCTCGGTAGTGATCGCGCTGTTCGTGTTGCTGCCGTTGTCCGCGTGGACCGTCTACGCATTCGCGATCGCGCTGGGTCTTCTGTGGCTCTCCACGATTCCGCCTACCAATGGAATCGTCGCGCAGATATTCGGTGTCCGATTTCTGGCGATGCTCTCCGGCTTCACGTTCTTTTCGCACCAGATCGGAAGCTTTCTCGGCGCGTGGCTCGGCGGAAAGCTGTACGACTCGACTGGCAGCTACGATATCGTGTGGTGGCTAACGATCGTGCTCGGAATTCTCGCCGGGCTCATCAATTTGCCGATCGACGAGCGGGAGATCAAGCGGCCGGTGGCGGCGGCCGCGTAGCTCTCGTACCTAGGCGTGCGCCGGGATGGAATCAGGCGCGATCACATCGATAGCATCGGTAATGATCGTATCGACGCCCCACTTCGCGAGCTCCGCCACACGCGCCGCGTCGTTGACCGTCCAGGTTGCAACACGTAGGCCGGCACCACGAACATCACGCACGATTTCTTGCGTAAGCAGCGTGTGCTTCGCATCGAGCGCGATGCAGCCGAGCCGAACGATCTGATCGCGCCAGTTGTCAGGCAAATTCTCGATCAACCACGCGCGCGGCAACTCGGGTACTGCCTCGCGTGCCGCATCGAGCGCCACATCTGAAAAGGACGACAACAGCGGGCGCACGTCGGCGCCCGACCACAATGTCTTCGCGTCGAGCGCCACTGCAGCGCCGGTCTCGCGTTCACGGCCCGGCGTTGGCTTGATTTCGATATTGACCGCCACATTGTTCGCACGCGACCAGCGCGCAATTGTGGCAAGCGAAGGTATCGGCTCGCCAGCGAACTCGGTCGAGTGCCAACTTCCGGCGTCGAGTTGCGCCAACTCGCGCCATGTCAACGCATCGGCACGACCTATACCGTTTGTCGTGCGCTCGAGGGTATGGTCGTGCAATAGGAATGCGACACCATCGGCGGACAACTTCACGTCGATCTCGACCATCCGATAGCCATGCGTGTGGCCGAGGCGTAGCGCCGCCAGCGTGTTCTCGGGCGCGCGTTTACCGGCGCCGCGATGAGCGGCCAATCGAGGATAGGGCCAGGCGGGGAGTCCGCACATGATAGTGCTCCTACGATAATCCGACGCTTGTCATCCTGAGCGAAGCGAAGGACCTGTTTTTCGATTTTCGTAGTTCACAGCAGGTCCCTCGGCGTTGCCTCGGGATGACAAACAATTATCGCACTGCGCGCAACGACTTATCGCACTCGCGCCCCGGAGGCCGCATCGAACAAGAAGACCCGCCCAGGGTCTGCCGTGACGGAGAGTGTTGCGCCGATTTCAGGATGTATTCCATGCGGAAGCCGCGCGATGACGACGTCGTTGCCGTGTCCGATGTGGATCAGCGTATCGGCGCCGAGCTGCTCGACCATCTCCACCGTGCCGGTCACGTAGGCGTCGGACGCGCCGCTGGGCCGCAAATGCTCGGGACGAATTCCGACCGTAATCGTCCGGCCTGCTTCAATACGCGCGTTCGCCGCGCGCGCGGTCCCGCCGTGGTCCAGTGTGATCGTACCGTTCCCTGTCGCTTTCCCCGTCATGAAGTTCATCGCGGGCGAGCCGATGAAACCGGCAACGAACATCGTCTGCGGGTCCTCGTAGACGTCCATCGGCGTGCCGATCTGTTCGGCGCGGCCCGCGTTCATCACGATCATTCTGTGTGCGAGCGTCATCGCTTCGACCTGGTCATGCGTCACGTAGAGGCTCGTTGTCGACAATCGACGATGGAGCTTCTGGATCTCAAAGCGCATCTGCACGCGGAGCTTCGCATCGAGATTCGACAGCGGCTCGTCGAAGAGGAACACGGCGGGTTCGCGGACGATCGCGCGACCCATCGCGACGCGCTGTCGCTGTCCCCCTGACAATTGGCGCGGCTTGCGTTGAAGCAAGGCCGCCAACTCGAGAATTTCCGCTGCGCGCTGCACGCGACGGCCGATGTCATCTTTCGCGAGGCCACGAATCTTGAGGCCGTATGCCATATTGTCGAACACGCTCATGTGTGGATAGAGCGCGTAGTTCTGAAACACCATCGCGATGTCGCGGTCCTTGGGCTCGAGTCCATTGACGACACGGTCGCCGATGACGATTTCGCCACTGGTGATCGCTTCGAGGCCGGCGACCATCCGCAGCAGCGTCGACTTGCCGCAACCCGACGGGCCGACGATGACGATGAATTCACCGTCGGAGACGTCCATGTCGACGCCATGGATCACTTCCAGATTGGCGTAACTCTTAGTCAGGCGGCGGAATGTGACTTTAGCCATGTGGGTTCAATAAAATTCAACAGCAGGTCCCTCGCTTCGCTCGGGATGACAAATGCATTTGCAAATCCTAGGCTTCGCTTCGGGATGACGGTGATTCATTTTTCCGTGTCAACCAGTCCCTTCACGAACCACTTTTGCATCAGCAGCACGACCAGGGCCGGCGGCAACATAGCCAGCAAAGCAGTCGCCATGACGAGGTTCCACTCGGTTGCTGCCTCGCCGCCGGCGATCATCCGTTTGATGCCGATCACCGCCGTATACATCGATTCATCTGTGGTCACGAGCAGCGGCCACAGATATTGGTTCCATCCGAAGATGAACAGGATGACAAACAGCGCAGCGATGTTCGGACGGGAGAGCGGCACGACGACATCCCAAAAGAAGCGCATCGGTCCTGCGCCATCGATGCGGGCCGCCTCGGCGAGCTCATCGGGAATCGTGAGAAAGAACTGGCGGAACAGAAACGTCGCTGTCGCGGACGCAATCAGCGGTAATGTGAGACCGGCGTAGCTATTGAGCATGTGCAAGTCGGAAATGACTTGATAGGTCGGGAGGATGCGCACCTCGACCGGCAGCATCAACGTAACGAAGATCATCCAGAACGCGAGCCCACGAAACGGAAAGCGAAAGTAGACGATCGCAAATGCCGACAGCAGCGAAATTGCAATTTTCCCGATCGCGATGACCAGCGCCGACACCAGACTGTTGAACATCATGCGGCCAACCGGCGCGGTTGTCACATTGGTCGACGCCCCTTGCGTGAGGACCTTCGCGAAGTTTTCGATCAGATGCGATCCTGGCAGCAGCGGCATCGGCGCTTGCAGGACCTCATCCACGGCAAGCGACGACGCAACGAACGTGACATAGACCGGCAGCGCAACGATCGCCACGCCGATCACGAGGATCAGGTGAGAAAGAAACGTCAGTATCGGCCGATTCTCGATCATGGCTAGTACTGGACCTTGCGCTCGACATAGCGGAACTGCACGACGGTAAGCGTAATGACGATGACCATCAGCACAACTGATTGCGCGTATGAGCTGCCGAGATCGAGTCCTCTGAAGCCGTCGGCGTAGACCTTGTACACGAGGATTTCCGTTGCCTTGCCCGGGCCTCCGCTCGTCGCTGCGTCGATGATGCCGAAAGTATCGAAGAACGCGTAGACGATGTTGACGACGAGCAGAAAGAATGTCGTCGGGGACAGCAGCGGGAACACGATCGTCACAAAGCGCTTGATCGGACCGGCTCCATCGATTGCCGCGGCTTCAATCAGCGATTTCGGGATCGACTGAAGGCCGGCTAAGAAGAATAGAAAGTTGTAACTGATTTGCCTCCACACTGCGGCGACGACAACCATGATGAGGGCGTGGGTGCCATCGAGCAGCGGATTCCAGGGGATGCCCAGAAGTTTGAGGAAATGCGCGACGACACCGAGCGTCGGATTGAACAGAAAGAGCCATAGCACCGCCGCGACCGCCGGCGCTACGGCGTACGGCCAGATGAGCAGCGTCTTGTAGACCGTTGCGCCACGAATGATCCAATCGGCAACGACGGCGAGCACCAGCGAAATCGTGAGTCCGAGCGCGGCGACCAACAACGAAAATATCGCCGTCACCTTGAATGACGCGATGTACTCCTCGTTGCGGAACAGGTCCTGGAAATTCTCGAACCAGACGAACTGCGTGGTAGCGCCGAACGCGTCCTGAACGAAGACCGATTGATACAGCGCTTGTGATGCCGGCAGAAAAAAGAAGATCAGCGTGACCGCCATCTGCGGCGCGATCAGCGCGTACGGCAGCCAACGCGATTCGAAGCGGGCGCGTTTTTCCATCGACGTTGCGTCAGGACGCCGCCCTCACCCAAGTCCTCTCCCGCAAGACGGGAGAGGCAGCATGGATGCTTGCCGGCTAACTCTTGTTTGCTTTATTGAAGCGGTCGATGACCTCGTTGCCGCGCTTGACCGCGTCGTCCAACCCCTGTTTGGCCGTTTTCTTGCCCGCCCACACGGCCTCGAGCTCTTCATCCATCACGTCGCGAATCTGCGGAAAATTGCCGGCACGCACACCGCGCGAATTGTTCGTCGTCTTGACGATCATTTGCTGCACGGCCACGTCGGTTCCGGGATTCTTTTCGTAGAAGCCCGACTTCTTCGTGAGCTCGTACGCCGCCATCGTAATCGGCAGATAACCGGTCGCTTGGTGGAATTCTGCCTGGATCTCGGGTTGCGAAAGGAAGCTTAGGAATTTCGCGACGCCTTTGTATTCATCCTTCGATTTGCCGCCCATGATCCACAGGCTCGCGCCGCCGATGATCGTGTTCTGCGGCGTTCCCGGCACATCGCCATAGTATGGGAGCGTCGATTCGGCAAATTTGAACTTTGCGTTCTGCTTGATCGTGCCGTACGCCGCGGAGGAGGTCGTCAACATCGCGCATTCGCCGCTGTAGAACTTCGCCTCCGGCTCGTTCTTGCGTCCGCCGTAGATGAAGTACCCCTTCTTGATCCAGTCCTGCATATTCTCGATGTGCTTGATTTGCACCGGACCGTTGAACACGAGCTTCGCGTCCGAACCACCAAAGCCGTTCTCTTTCGTCAAAAACGGCACGTTATGCCACGCCGAGAAACTCTCGAGCTGCGTCCACGTTTGCCAACCGGTGGTGAATGGACACGCGTGACCGGACGCCTTGAGCTTCGCCATCGCGGACACGACTTCAGGCCACGTTTGCGGCGCACGATTGGGATCGAGACCGGCCTTTTCGAAGGCGTCCTTGTTGTAGTAGAAAACCGTGGTCGAGCTGTTGAACGGAAACGACAGCATCTGTCCCTTGCTGTTCGTGTAATAGCCGGCGACCGCGGGGACATAAACCTTCGGGTCGAATTTTTCGCCACCCTCGCTCATCACCTCGAAGACCGGCTTGATAGCACCTTTCGACGCCATCATCGTCCCGGTGCCCACCTCGAAGACTTGCAGGATGTGTGGTGCGTTGCCGGCGCGATACGCGGCGATCGCGTTGGCCATCGATTCCGGATAGCTGCCCTTGTAGACCGCGTTGACTTTGTAGTCCTTCTGGCTGTCGCTGAAGCGCTTCGCGAGCGCGTTGACGCGATCGTTGTTGGCGCCGGTCATCGAGTGCCACCACTGAATTTCGGTGATCGCTTGCGCCGCGGTCGCAGCACAGGCAAGCGCCAGCACGATGGCTGCACGCGTTAGACGGGGAACGCGGTGAGACATGAATCCTCCTCGTGGATTAAGGTCAAGCGGCTATCGTGCCGCTTCTCGATGACGATTGTAAAACAGCGCGTTAAGGCGAGTTCAGAGAGTCTTCGTTCCATCAATCGCCAGCGCCGCTCGGTCGAACGTGTAGATGCCACGATACCGCTTATCTCGACGCTGCGCCGTGATCTTCGCTTTGTTGACGATCAGGGCGTCGGCAAAATCGGCTGTTTCAACTACATCATCGGAATGAACGGCCTTTGCGTCGGCAAAATCGTTGAGCGCTGACCATACCGCTTGCCGGCTTTCGAATACGACGTTGCGTTCTTCAAGCAAACCCATGACGACCGCAATAATATCGTCGCTGGTCGCTTTATAGCGTTTTCCCTTGAGCGTCCAAATGGCTTCTGCCAGCACAACGTCGGTGATCAGGACTTCGGTCTCCGCTTCAAACAAGCGTCGGGCCTTTTCCGATTTAGCTGCATCATCGCCTAACAGACGGCGCAGGACGACATTCGTATCAACGGCAATCACCGAGCTCTTCGTTGCTTGACTAGGCGGCGCGGACTCAGCAGACCTTCGTCCCGCGATTCGGCGTCCGAAAACCGTCGATCGGGACGCAAATGCTCGAGCACGGCGGCACTGCTGCCCTTGATTTTCTTGAGTACGGTGATTTGGCCGTTATGCTCGAGAATGTCGAGATCGTCCCCCGGATGCACTTGGAGCTTATCGCACAGGTCTTTGGGAAGCGTGATCTGACGTTTGGAGCTGAGGATCGGCATCG
>DASXSP010000059.1:0-6483 GCA_036505865.1 Casimicrobiaceae bacterium | reverse complement strand
CTTTCGGCTCCCATCTTGCTGGTGGATTCGACCGGCAAGATCGCGGCAAAGGCACTCAACGACACCATGATGCTGATTACCGTTCAGCCAGGTGTCGTCGCGCCCGCATTCATTCACCCAATCTACGATGCCGATGGACGTGCCGCGTCCGGCTTGGCGACGTGGGCATCGGACGGTAGTGTTTTGTTCGCGTCCGCCGACTGCACGTCGGGTGCCCACGTCTTCAGCTCGACCCATGCTGGTGTGCGCGCCACGAGTCAGGTCGCAACGCCGGAAGGGACAATCCTCTTCATTGGAGCGATCGGAACCACAACGACGATATTCGTTCGATCGATCCTCTACGGTAACGGGTGTTCGCCGGTAACCGTCCAACAGAACGGATTGATTCCCGTCGTTATGACCGTCAATTTGACGACTGCGTATCCGCCTCCGCTGTCGTTTCAATAGGATTTTTCTGCGGTCGGCTCGCCACTTACAGCCGTCCATTCGCGTCCTACGCTGCGCGTTCGGGCGGCCTGACGCAAGTTTCCTCTGCCGACCTGCGGCGACGTGTGCGGAGCGCCGCGCACAATAGAGGCCATGGAAACAGACTCCACCAACGATGCGAGCTCCGATCCCGCGTTAACGCCCTTCGTCACAGCGACTGCCGCGGAGATTGCCTACGCCGAACAATTACTCCGGCAAATTGAGCAACAGTACTTGGATCGACCCTATCATTCCGGCACACGCTCTGATGTAAACGCCGATTGAGTTTAGCTTGGCGACTTTGTCTCACCGAAGAAGCGATCCAGAGCTTCAGCGGTTTGTTCGGGAGCCTCTTCCGGGAAAAAGTGTCCGGCGTTGAGCGCACGACCTTGAATATCGTCGCTCCAGAGTCGCCAAAGCGCGATCGGTCCGGAGTCGTCGGCGTACCACGTATCGACTGCGCCCTTAGCGCTCCACAACGCTAGCAGCGGGCATGCTATCCGACGGTTGTTCGCGCGATCCGCTCTGTCATGCTCACGATCGATCGTCGCGGCGGCTCGATACTCCTCACAGATGGCATGTGCGTGACTCGGATCGCGCAGAGCCTCCACGTAGGCGGCGCGAACCTCCGATGGAAACACGGTCGACGGAGAACCCCATCCTCCAAGCGCGTCGTCGATGATCGCTTCAGCGGCCGCAGTCAGAATGCGCTCGGGAAGCGGTTCAGGTTGAGCGAGCAACGACCAGGGCCAGAAGCCTAGCGCGAACCTTGCATCCGCTCGCTCCCATACGGTATCCGTCGGTACGATATCGAGAGCGGCAAGCCGCTCGATACGATGTGGATGATCGAGGGCCATCCGGTAAGCGACGCGACCGCCGCGATCGTGTCCCGCGACCGCGAAGCGCGGAAATCCAAGCCGCTCCATGACGGTCACCATGTCTTGCGCCATCGACCGCTTCGCATACGGTGCGTGGTCTGGAGTCGAGACTGGACAGTCGCTGCGCCCATAGCCGCGAAGATCGGCGCAGACGATCGTAAACTTGCGGGCGAGCAACGGCGCGACACTGCGCCACATCAAGTGCGTCTGCGGAAAACCGTGCAGCAAGAGGATCGGCGGTCCCGAGCCGAATGAGCGCACGAAGATGCTGGTCTCGCCTGTCTGGATGTCGGCACTTGCAAATTCATCCATCATTTGACACTGCAACTAATGCTCTACGCGATCGCGGTCCAATCGAGAACCACTTTACCGCTCTTGCCTGAGAGCATCGTTGCAAACGCCGCCTCGTACTGCTCGACGCCGAAGTGATGCGTGATGATCGGCGACAGGTCGAGACCGCTTTGCAGCATCGCAACCATCTTGTACCAGGTCTCGAACATCTCGCGGCCGTAGATTCCCTTGATCTCCAGCCCCTTGAATATCACCTGATTCCAATCGATCGCCATTTGCGCCGGCGGAATGCCCAATAGCGCAACCTTACCGCCATGATTCATGTGCAAGAGCAAGCTCGAAAACGCTTCGGGAACGCCGGACATTTCCATTCCGACGTCGAAGCCTTCGGTCATGCCAAGATCCGCCATCACGTCGCGAAGATTCTCGCGTTCGACATTGACCGCACGCGTTGCGCCCATGCGTCTCGCGAGATCGAGCCGATAATCGTTGACGTCGGTAATCACCACATAGCGCGCGCCAACATGGCGGGCGATCGCGGCGGCCATGATGCCGATCGGACCCGCGCCGGTAATCAGGACGTCCTCGCCCACCAAGTTGAATGACAATGCAGTGTGAGTTGCGTTTCCAAACGGATCGAAGATTGACGCCAAGTCGTCGGAAATATCGTCGGGGATCTTGAACGCGTTGAACGCCGGGATCACCAGGTATTCGGCGAACGCTCCTTCACGATTGACGCCGACGCCGACGGTGTTGCGGCACAAATGGCGCCTGCCCGCGCGGCAGTTGCGGCAGAAGCCGCAGGTGATGTGTCCTTCTCCCGACACGCGGTCACCGATTTGAAAGCCGCGCACTTCCTGTCCCATCTCGACGATCTCGCCGACGTACTCGTGACCGACCTGCATCGGAACAGGAATTGTCTTGGCTGCCCAGTCGTCCCATTTCCAAATGTGGATGTCGGTGCCGCAGATCGCCGTCTTGCGGATGCGAATGAGAACATCGTTATGGCCGACTTCCGGCTTCTTGACGCGAGTGAGCGTCAGCCCAGGTGTGCGCTCGAGCTTGGCGAGTGCCTTCATCGATCGTCCGATCTCTATTTGATCTAATGGCCGAGTGCGCCCAGCGACCTGCCCACGTTGGCAAACGCTGCGACGGCCTCACGAAGCTGCAGGTCGGTGTGCGACGCGCTCATCTGCGTCCGTATGCGTGCTTTCCCTTTGGGTACGACGGGATACGAAAAGCCGATTACGTAGATGCCATGCTCGAGCAGCGCGTCTGCCATTCGCGTGGCGAGCGCGGCATCGCCGAGCATGACCGGAATGATCGGATGCTGGCCCGGCACGAGCTCGAAGCCGAGTTCGCTCATGTGGCGGCGGAACCACTCGCCATTCTGGCGAAGGCGGCGACGCATTTCAGCGCCCTCCACGCTCTGCAAGACATCGAGCACCTTGAGCGTTGCCGCCGCGATGAGCGGAGCGAGGGAGTTGGAAAACAGGTAAGGCCGCGAACGTTGCCGCAGCAACTCGATAATTTCCTTCCGTCCTGCAGTATAGCCGCCCGACGCGCCGCCCATCGCCTTGCCCAATGTCCCGGTGATGATATCGACGCGACCCTCAACGCCGCAGAACTCGGGCGTGCCACGGCCCGTTTCGCCGACGAAGCCGACAGCGTGCGAATCGTCGACCATTACCAGCGCACGATACTTGTCCGCAAGATCGCAGATCGAGCGCAAGTCCGCGATGATGCCGTCCATCGAAAATACGCCGTCGGTCGCGATCAGCTTGAACCGCGCACCACTCGCGTCGGCGTCCTTGAGCTTGGTTTCGAGATCCGCCATGTCGTTGTTGCGGTAACGAAAGCGCGTCGCCTTGCAAAGACGTATGCCGTCGACGATGCTGGCGTGATTCAATTCGTCGCTGATGACAGCGTCGCCTTCGCCAAGAAGGGTTTCGAACAGGCCGCCGTTGGCGTCGAAACAACTCGAATACAGAATCGTGTCGTCCGTTTTCAGAAAACTGCTCAGTCGATTTTCCAACTGCTTGTGCACACTCTGCGTTCCGCAGATGAAGCGCACCGACGCCATGCCGAAGCCCCAGTCGTCGAGGCCCTCTTTCGCCGCCGCGATCAGTCGCGGATCGTCGGCGAGGCCGAGGTAATTGTTGGCGCAGAAATTCAGCACCTCCTTGCCCTCGCGGAGACGAATGGCGGCGGACTGCGGGCTCTGAATCACCCGCTCGCTCTTGTAGAAACCGTCGGCTCGAATTTGATCGAGGATCTGGCGCACGTGAGATGCGTAGTCGCTATGCATGATGATGTTCGAAGGAACCGACCAATGCCTGCCAACGTCCATCTTACGACCGCAGCTCGCCATGTCCGCAAGCGGACGCAACTATGCAAAGGAGCCCATTGTGAGCACCACTATTTCTAAACGACCAACCATTGCTCGCATCTGGCGCGGCCGGACCCGTCGCGACCGAGCCGACGAGTACGAAGCGTACAACTATGAAGTTGGGATAAAGCCGCTCATCGAGAAAGCGCTCGGCGTACAGACGTTTCGAGAGGATCGCGAGGACGAGACGGAATTCGTGACGATTTCGTACTGGGTGAGCATCGACGCGATGAGCGCGTTTGCGGGTTTCGATCCGACAAAAGTCCACCACCTAGATCGCGATGCGGAGTTCCTGATCGAACTCCCGAAGGAAGTTCAAATTCTGCGATTGCTGACGAGCCATGGCGATACCGGATCACAGTGAAACTGGCCGATATAATAGGCGCCGAAACGCAACGAGGCAGAAACAAATTGATGAATACAGACGAGCTTCGCGCCATCCAGGCGCCGATCAAGGAGCGCTACAAAGCGCATCCCGACGCCGCGCTCATTACGCTGAGGGCCCAGGGCCGTCTCGGCGATGGGGTCACCTGCAACGTTCAAACCGGAAAGGCGCTCGTCGCGGCAGGTTTGCATCCGGCGACGGGGGGCAATGGACTAAGCGCGTGCTCAGGCGACATGTTGCTTGAGGCGCTTGTTGCCTGCGCCGGTGTGACGCTCAACGCCGTCGCGACAGCGATAGGCGTTGTCATTCGAAGCGGCGCGGTCCGCGCCGAAGGCGACCTCGATTTCCGCGGCACCTTGGGTGTTGCCAAGGACGCGCCGGTCGGATTTCAGCGTATCCGTCTTCACTTCGACTTGCAGACCGACGCATCCGAAGATCAGTTGAGTACGCTTATTCGCTTGACTGAACGCTATTGCGTCGTATATCAATCTCTTCGCCAGCCCCCGGAAATGACTGTGTCCCACCAGGTATCCCCGGACTGACAACGCGTCAAATACGGTCCTGGCGGCCGGTTACAGTAGACGTCGAGACGTGTGTTTTCGGAGGTCGGACATGCCGATGTATATGGACATCCATGAGATTCACGGAGCTACGGCGGAAGCCGTTGCCAAAGCGCACAGCGCGGATGTCGAAATGCAGCGGAAGCATGGCGTCGAATATCACAAATACTGGTTCAACGAGAGCCAGGGAAAGATTTTCTGCCTCTGCAGCGCACCGAGTCCGGAAGCGGCCGCCGCGGTGCATCGCGAGGCCCATGGCCTGCTCGCAGCAAAGATTATCGAGGTCGAGCCCGAGATAGCAGAGGGATTCCTAGGCGGGTGCGAGGTCAATCCAGCGGGCGCCGCTCTCGTTCCCGGGAGCGTAGGAAACGAGCGCGACCCGGGCATCCGGACCGTTCTGTTCACCGACATCGTCGATTCGACGGCGCTCACGCAACGTCTTGGCGACGACGCGGCCATGGCGTTTCTTCAGGTCCATGACACGATCGTCCGAGACGCGCTTGGCGCATGGGGCGGTCGCGAGGTCAAGCACACCGGGGACGGCATCATGGCGTGTTTCGTGTCGACGGTTGCGGCGGTTCGCTGCGCGACTCGGATCCAGCGCGCGTTGTCTCAGCACGAGCAAGCGAACAGCGACCTTCCGGTCAAGGTTCGGATCGGGGCCGCGGCGGGAGAGCCGGTCGAGAATCACATGGACCTTTTCGGAACGACGGTTCAGCTTGCCGCGCGACTCTGCTCGCACGCTCAACCGGAACAGAGTCTGGTATCGAACGCGGTTGCCGAGCTGTGTATTGGAAAGGGCCTGATGTTCCACGACATGGGAGAAGTTTCACTCAAGGGCTTCGATCGTCCGATCAGAGTTCACGCTGTCCAATAGGCCGGCGGCGCATTACTGGGCAAGTCGTCAGTCGCCGGCGAAGAATTCGCCGATCGCTCTACGCACCTGGTCCGAAGCTTCGATGTACGAGAAATGGCCGCAATCGTCCAACACGACAAGGCGGGCGCCGGGTATGGCGTCCGCGATATGGTTCGCGCATTCCACGGGAACAAAATCGTAGTCTCCGTGGATAATCAGCGTTGGGGAACGAAGTTGTTTGAGTTTTGGAATGATCGTGAACCCATCCGACCAATAGAGCCCTTCCATCAGGCGATTTTCTATTGCTCTGCCTCTTAGCACGTCGTCTTTTGACCACGTCAAGTCGAGTCGCTTGATCAGCTCCGGGCGCTTGAACGTCGTGCCAAAATCGATTCGATAGTATTCGGCAACCGCTTCGGGATCGCCCTCTCGAAATCTCGCGCTCGTTGCCAAGGCGTTGAGCGATTCTTCGTGAACGGCACGTCTTCTGAGGCGTTCCTGGCGCATAAGCAAATAGTCTTCGTGCGACGCTGGAGCGGTGTTCATCAGTATCATCTGCGACACTCGCGCCGGGTGGTGAAGCGCATATTGCATCGCGACGTGTCCGCCCCAGGAGTGCCCCAAAATTGCGACGGCGTCCAGTTGGAGGTGGCGCCTCA
>DASXSP010000058.1:0-22714 GCA_036505865.1 Casimicrobiaceae bacterium | reverse complement strand
GCCAGCCCGGTGGGGCGGCCGGAGGCAAACAGCGGGGTGAGGGTGGGCAAATCGCCGCGCGCGATGTTATAGTGTGTCCGACGATTTCGACTCAAAGCGATTCGGCAACTTTCACCGCAATGAGCTTCAACACTTTCAACTGCAACGGCAGCGCGCGGGCAATCCGCGCACGCGGCGACAACTGGCGCTGGTGGCGCCGTTCCTGAAGCCGCGCCCGCGTCGCGCGCCAAAGCGACGCTGCCTTGAACCGTTGCACAAGTTGAGAGATAAGTTGAAGCGTCATGACCGAAGCCGAATTCCAAGCGCTCGCCGCGCAAGGGTATAACCGCGTACCGCTCGTCCTCGAGTCCTTCGCGGACCTCGATACGCCTCTGTCGCTCTACCTGAAGCTCGCGAACCGGCCGTTCAGCTTTTTGCTGGAATCGGTCGTGGGCGGCGAACGCTTCGGGCGCTACTCGTTCATCGGCTTGCCCGCGACGACGCGACTGCGCGCGCTCGGGCGCGCGATCGAGATCGATCACGGGGGCATCGTGGCCGAAAGGCACGAGGGCGATCCGCTGGATTTCATTGCGCGCTTTCAGCGACGGTATCGCGCTGCACCAGTTCCCGGCCTGCCGCGTTTCTGCGGCGGCCTCGCCGGGTACTTCAGCTACGATGTGGTGCGTCACATCGAGCCGAGGCTTGCGGCCTCGGCTCCGCCAGCCACCGCTTCGCTGGCGAAAATCCCGGACATCCTCCTGCTTCTGACCGAGGAACTGGCGGTGGTCGATAATCTGCAGGGGAAGATCTCGTTGATCGTCTACGCCGATCCGGCCCTGCCTCATGCCTATGGCGACGCGAACGAGCGATTGCAGGCGCTCCGTCGCAAGCTGCGCGCCCCGGTCGCAATCCCGTTCCAGACCGCGACCGCAAGGACCGAAGCGCATAGCGAGTTTGGCGCTGATGCGTTCCAGGCAGCTGTGGCCCGGGCGCGCGAATACATCGCGGCCGGCGACATCATGCAGGTCGTGCTCTCCCAGCGCATGGCCATGCCGTTCGATGCGTCGCCGCTATCGCTCTATCGCGCGCTGCGCTCCCTCAACCCGTCCCCTTACATGTTCTATTACGATCTCGGCGACTTTCATATCGTCGGCGCTTCGCCCGAGATTCTCGTGCGCAAGGAGAGCGACACCGTGACGCTGCGGCCGATCGCCGGGACGCGTCCGCGCGGCGCGACGCGCGACGCCGACGAGGCATTGTCGCAGGAGCTGCTGGCCGATCCCAAGGAGCGTGCCGAGCACGTGATGCTGCTCGATCTCGGCCGCAACGACGTCGGGCGCGTTGCGGAAATCGGCGGTGTGCGCGTCACCGAGCAGATGACAATCGAACGCTATTCGCATGTGATGCATATCGTCTCGAACGTCGAGGGCACGCTGAAGCGCGGGCTGTCGAGTTTCGACGTCCTCGCAGCGACGTTTCCGGCCGGCACGGTGAGCGGCGCTCCCAAGGTGCGCGCCATGGAAATCATCGACGAGCTCGAGGCGACACGGCGCGGCATTTACGCAGGCGCGGTTGGTTACATCAGTTTTCAAGACGACATGGACACGGCGATTGCGATTCGCACGGCGGTGTTGAAAGACGGCGTGTTGTACGTGCAAGTCGGCGCCGGCATCGTCCATGACTCCGTGCCTGAAGCGGAGTGGCGGGAGACGCAGAACAAAGCGCGCGCCGTCTTGCGCGCGGCGGAGATGGTGCAAATGGGGCTTGACGACGCCGGATGAATCTGCGTCGCACTGTCGGCCGTTGGCTGACAGACGAGAAGCGAAGTCGGCGCTATAGTGCAAAAATAAAGTTGCGTTCCGCCAGCGTCGCCCTGTTGCGGCGGCATGGTCGGCCGAAACGCACCGGTTTCGCTCGGATCTCCGGGCGACAACGTCAAGGAAAGATCTCATGGAAAAATTCAACGCGACTCGCGCCATGCGGGAGTTCATTCAATCGACGTTACCCGGTTTCCCGCTTTTTGCCGAACCGTCGGAGCGCGCGTTACGCGCGCCTGCGCCGCTGGATCGCGAGCGCGCACGCGCGGCATGCGCGCCGATGGGCGTGTTGACCACCGTCGTCGTCACCGAGGATGCGCACAAGCGACGCCGTACGTGGTATATCGTCGAACCCGACCCATCGCTCGCACACCATTACGCGGCGCAGGGGTTCGAGTTGGTCGAGGGATGCAAGGTCTTGATTGACGCCGAGGCGATGCGCCCGGTCGCATTGATCGATCTCGATCCGGCATCGAGCTCATCCGAAGCCGATGCACCGGCGCCTTGCGGCTTCAATCCGTACTGGGACTTGCCGCCGACGTAACACATACGTCGAGTGAGCGCCGATGCAGCATCGAAGCTCTGAAATCGTCGGCAGCCGCGTACGAATTGTCTACGCGGTGGAGTTGAACTACGACGTCGTTGCGCCGACCGACTTCATTTTCAACGTCCACGCGTCGCGCACGCTGCAGCAAAGCGTGACTGACGAATCATTCGTCACGGCGCCGGCGGTGGCGGTACGGGTTGACGAGGATCCGGCTTTCGGCAACCGTCTTGCTCGCCTGCATGCCGAGCCCGGTCCACTGGTTGTGCGCTACGCGGCGAACGTCGACGTTGCACATCACATGATCGAGCCATCGCTGCTGTTCGCGGTGCCGCCTGCAGAGCTGCCCGCGTCGGTACTGCACTACCTCCGGCCGAGCCGTTACTGCCAATCCGATCGCGTCTCGTCGCTCGCTTGGCAGCAATTCGGTCACCTTGCGCCGGGGTATGAACAGGTGCAAGCAGTTTGCCTGTGGGTGCGTGAGCGTACGCGCTTTCAGCCCGGAACGTCGGGCGTCAACACGTCGGCGCTCGACACGCTCGATGCTTGCGTCGGCGTATGCCGCGATTTCGCCCATGCGTCGATTGCGTTGCTGCGAGCACTCAACTACCCGGCGCGCATCGTCACGGGCGTCGACTACGGCGCGGATCCCGGACTCGGACCGCCCGATTTCCACTGCTATCTCGATGTTTTCCTCGGCGACCGATGGTATTTATTCGATCCAACCGGCATTTCACCGTTGACTGGTTTGATCCGTATCGCGACCGGTCGCGACGCGGCCGACGTGTCATTCGCAACGATGTTCGGCCAAGCGGTCGGCACGATGCCGAAACTCGTTTTCAATGCCATCGAAGATGTCGCGGCCGGCGTCTGCCTGCCCTATCCCTCCACGCTCGCGGTTTCGACGGCTTCCTTGCTGTAGGACAAGGCGGGACAGGGCGCTTTCGACCGCCCGACAGCCCTTTCCGTCCCCAACCGACTGTTGGTTTGCCGGGCGAACGCCAAAATTCGCACCAGGGTACGCATATGGGCAAGAAACAGAACGTTTACGGTGAAGGCAACTACGAGGCCACTCGCAAATACAACGAGGGCTTGCGTAGATTTATCCGTTCCGGTCGGGTCGGACAGGCGGCGCATGACGCCGCACCGACTACCGATGCCGAGGAATTGCAAATGGCTGCAGCGGAAACTGAAGGCAAGCGACGCGCCAAGGAAGAGGATCCTGCGCTCAGGGGCAAGATGCCCAAAGCGCCTGTCCCTACGAAGCCCGATGTCAAGCCTTCGACCACGGCACCGGAGACGCCGATAGCGCCGAAGCCGGGAGAGGACGAGTGACGACCATGCGTGCCGGGAGAGGACGAGTGACGACCATGCGTGATTACCCGCTGGAAAGACATTTCGCTGTTCCGACGACACCGTCCGAGCAGTCGCCGCAGGACGCCGATTATCTTCCGGGCGCGGAGGATTGGGCGGTGATTGAATCGTTGCGTTCGAGTCGCGACAACGCGGAGGAACGCGATCCGGAAGACGAGCGCTTCATCGCGCTGATGATGGGGGGCGATGCCTTCGATTGATCGGTCGTCGTCCCGTTAGTTACGAACGAGGAGGCTTACATGCTTCACTACGCGTTGGTGTTCTTCATCGTCGCGATCGTCGCGGCAGTCTTCGGCTTCACCGGAATCGCCGCAGGTGCCGCTGAAATCGCGAAGATCCTGTTCTTCATCTTCCTGGTGCTCTTTGTCGTGTCGCTGGTGGCCGGACTCATCCGGCGTACGCCTTAGCGCACTCGTTCGATGAGACCCGGCCGGCGGATGCGCGTCGGCCGGGAGAGAAGCGTCCCGCTTGCGTCGGGGCGTTTTCTTTAGGAAACTGCGTCGTCATGGACCGCATTTCCTTTCTCGCTTGTCGTTTCATCGCCATGCCGGGCCGGCGATGGCGGTAACCATCGACGCTCACTTGCCCTGAAGTCGCTTGCGCCCCTGGCGCGAAGAGCGCTTCAGCTGTCTGCATTCGTCACCGTCGAAGGCCCACATGCTGCTGATGATCGATAACTACGATAGCTTTACCTACAACCTGGTCCAGTATCTGGGCGAACTGGGTTGCGACGTGCGCGTGATGCGGAATGACGCGATCACGCTCGATGAAATCGAAGCACTGGCGCCCGCCGGCATCGTTATTTCACCCGGCCCCTGCACGCCCAATGAGGCGGGCATATCGGTGGCGCTGATCCGTCGATTCGCCGGTGCAATACCGATTCTCGGCGTTTGTCTCGGGCATCAGGCGATCGGACAAGCGTTCGGCGGCCGGATAGTCCGCTCGCAACGCGTGATGCACGGCAAGCTTTCGACCATTACGCACGACGGAGAAGGTGTGTTTGCCGGTCTGCCGTCACCATTCGACGCAACGCGCTACCATTCGCTCGCGATCGACCGAGCGACGTTACCTTCAATGTTGACCGTGACGGCGACTGCGGACGACGGCGAGATCATGGGCGTGCGCCATCGCGAATACGCGGTCGAAGGGGTGCAGTTCCATCCGGAGGCCATTCTGACCGAGCACGGCAAGCGTCTGCTCAGCAATTTTGTGAGCGTGAGGGAGACCGAGGGTGCGATTTGACGTAACAACGGGCGGATGAACGCAATTCGGCGGCTGGCAGCGTTGTCGCTGTGCTTGTCTGGCGCGTTGACAAGTGCTGCGCTCGCGAGTGCGCTGGAAGAATGCGTTCCGGCCGGCGATCACGCCGCAGTGCTCCGCTGCCTCACCGAGGAAGACGTCAAAGCCAACGGCGAGCTATCGAACGCAGAAGCGGCTGCTGCCAAGCGCTCGCGCGAATTGGAGCAGGCAACCGGACGCGTGGGAGCGTACGCGGCGCTCGCAAAATCGGTCCGGGACTTCGCGGCATATCGCACGTCGCAATGCGCGTACGTCAAGGAAACAATGGCGAGCGGCACCGGCGCCGGCCAAGCGCAATTGGGTTGTCGCATCGATTTGAACCGCCGCAGAATCCGCGACCTGAAGCCTTAGAAGCACGAGCGAATCGAACATGGCCATCACGCTCCAGGACGCGCTGCAACGCACGATCGAGCACCGCGAGATATTCCACGACGAGATGCTGTCGTTGATGCGGCGGATCATGAGCGGCGAAGTGACCCCGGTGATGATCGCAGCGCTTACCGTCGGCCTACGCGTCAAGAAAGAGACGATCGGCGAGATCGCAGCGGCGGCGCAAGTGATGCGCGAGTTCGCGACGAAGGTCGACGTGCCCGATCCGGGGGCGCTTCTCGACATCGTAGGCACCGGCGGCGACGCCGCGCACACGTTCAACATTTCGACGGCATCGATGTTTGTTGCCGCGGCCGCCGGCGCGCGCGTCGCCAAGCACGGCGGCCGCTCGGTGTCATCGAAGTCGGGCAGCGCGGACGTACTCGAAACGCTCGGCGCGAACATCATGCTTTCGCCGGCGCAAGTCGCACAATGCATCGCCGAGACCGGGATCGGCTTCATGTTCGCGCCGAATCATCACAGCGCGATGAAGCACGCGGCGCCGGTGCGCAAAGAGCTCGGCGTGCGCACGATCTTCAACATCCTCGGGCCGCTCACCAATCCGGCTGGCGCGGCAAATCAATTGATTGGCGTCTTTCATCCGGATTTGGTCGGCATTCATGTACGCGTGCTTCAGCGCCTCGGCGCCCACCACGTCTTAGTCGTCTATGGCAAGGACGGGATGGACGAAGTGTCGCTTGGTGCGGCAACGATGGTAGGTGAGTTGAAGAACGGCGAGGTCCTCGAATACGAGATCCATCCTGAGGATTTCGGCTTGCATATGAAGTCGAACCGCGGGCTCAAGGTCAAAGACGCGCTCGAATCGAAAGAGATGTTGCTCGAGGCCCTCTCGAACGTCGACGGCACGCCGCGCGAAATCGTCGTGCTGAATGCCGCAACGGCGTTGTACGCGGTGGGAATTGCCGACTCGATCGCAGACGGCATTCTGCGGGCGCGCAGTGCGATTGCGAGCGGGGAAGCGAGACGAAAGCTCGACCAATTCGTGGCGCTGACACAAAAGCTTGCTCCCAAGGCCGCGTAGCCTTGGCGCCGGGAAATCCGGCGAATGTTTCTGCGGCGAGCCTTAGGCATGAACAACCAAGACGACATCCTCGGCAAAATCCTCACCGCCAAGGCGGAGGAAGTGATCGCCGCGCAAGTCGCGCGGCCGTTCGCGACCGTCGATGCCGAAGCGCGTCTGACGCCGCCGCCACGCGGATTCATCTTGGCGCTTCGTACGCAGCTCGCTCAAAATAAGCCTGCGGTTATCGCGGAGATCAAGCGCGCGAGCCCGAGCCGCGGTGTGCTCCGCGAAGATTTTGACGCCGCCGACATTGCTGCGGCGTATGAGCGCGGCGGCGCGACGTGCCTGTCGGTCCTGACCGACCGGCCGTTCTTTCAGGGTGCGCCGGAGTACTTGGTCGAAGCCCGCATCGCGAGCGCGTTGCCGGCGCTTCGCAAGGAATTCATCATCGACGAGTACCAGGTCGCGGAATCAAGAGCGCTGGGTGCGGACGCCATCCTGCTGATCGTCGCGGCGCTAGACGACGCTCGCCTTGCGGCACTGGAAGAGTGCGCAATCGATTACCGGATGGATGTCTTAGTCGAGGTGCACGACGAAGGCGAGCTCGAGCGCGCGCTCAAGCTCAAGACGCCGCTCATCGGCATCAACAATCGCGATCTGCGAACGTTCAATGTTTCGCTGCAAACGACACTCGATCTCGCGGCGAAGATGCCGGCGGATCGCCTGATCGTCACGGAAAGCGGCATCGTGGCGCAGCGCGACGTCGCTCAAATGCGGCGCCATGGCGTCAACGTGTTCCTTGTCGGCGAAGCGTTCATGCGAGCGCCCGACCCGGGTGAAGCGCTTGCCGCACTGTTCGGATAGCGCCCTAGCGTTTGTTATGATGGCTGCCGTTTTCGCGCACGCCATCACCGCCTTCTCTTAGATATAAACGCCGATGTCGGCCATCGCCGCCCTGCACGTCAGCAAACACTGGACGACCGCAGGCGGTCAAGTGCGCGCCGTCGACGCGATCTCGTTCGAGTTCGAGCCGGCCACGCTCAACGTTCTGTTGGGGCCTTCGGGTTGCGGGAAGTCGACGACGTTGCGGTTGATCGCCGGCCTGGAAATCGCCGATGAGGGTCGCATCTTCATCGCAGGACGCGACGTCACGCGCCTTCCGCCTGCGGCGCGCAACATCGCGATGGTGTTTCAAAGCTACGCATTGTTCCCGCACTTAAGCGTCGCCGAGAACATTATCTTCGGGTTGCGCGTGCGCAAGGTTCCACGCGAAGAATCGGACGCCCGACTTGCGCGTGTCGCTAACTTGCTGGGACTCGCCTCGCTCCTCGAACGCAAGCCCGCACAGCTTTCCGGTGGACAACAGCAACGGGTCGCGCTCGGCCGCGCAATCATCGCGCAGGCGCCGGTGTGCCTGATGGACGAGCCGTTATCCAATCTGGACGCGCAGCTTCGCGCCGAAATGCGCCAGGAGATCCGCGCGCTGCAGCGCAAGCTCGACATTGCGATGGTCTATGTCACGCACGATCAGGTGGAGGCAATGTCGATGGCCGATCGCGTCGTGCTGTTGTCCGGAGGCAAGGTCGAGCAGACGGGAACACCGGTCGAGCTTTACGAAACGCCGGCCAACGTTTTTGTCGCGCGGTTCATCGGAACGCCGCCGATGAACTTGCTGCGGCTCGAGCCGCGCGCCGCTGGCGCCGTCATCGCTGGAACAGAGGGCCCTGCGTTCTTTTCCGCAGAGCACGCGGGTGCGCTGCTCGGCGTTCGTCCCGAGCACATCGAGATTGGATTCGAGCGCGGCGTACGCGCGGACGTGGAGAGCGTCGAATATCTCGGCGGCGACTCGCTTGTCGTTTGTCGTGTGGGCACCGAGCGCGTCGCAGTGCGTGCGTCGGGCAGCGTCGGCTTGTCCCGCGGCGAATCGACTTGGCTACGATGGGCGTCCGGCGCACAACATTATTTCGACACGAGCGGCAATCGTCGCGACGCACATGATCGCCAAACGGCGGCAACGATGCTTGCTTAGCGTTTAATAAAAGCCTATTGGCGAAAGGGAGGAAAACCATGAGGTTACGCACGTTTCAGCGTTTGATCGTCGGTGTCGCCGCTGCGCTTGCTTCAGTCGTCGCGTTGGCGCAAACGCCCGTTGAGGTGTCATTCTTTTATCCGGTCGCGGTCGGCGGGCCGATCACGAAGATCGTTGATGGGCTTGCCGCCGACTTCGAAAAAGAGAATCCCGGCGTCAGGGTGCGGCCGATCTACTCGGGCAGCTATCAGGAATCGATCGCGAAGGCGCTGACTGCCGTGAAGAGCGGTGAGCCGCCGGTGACGTCGATCCTGCTGTCGACCGACATGTACACGCTGATCGACGAGGACGCGATCGTTCCATTCGACGACCTCGTGAAGACGGCCGATGATCAAGCGTGGCTCAAGAGCTTCTATCCCGGCTTCATGGAGAACAGCCAAACCGGCGGCAAGACGTGGGGCATTCCGTTCCAGCGTTCCACCGTCGTGCTGTATTACAACAAGGAAGCGTTCAAGGAGGCGGGTCTCGATCCTAACAAGCCGCCTGCGACGTGGAAAGAAATGGTCGACTACGCGCAAAAGCTGACCAAGCGCGACGCGTCCGGCAGGGTCACGCAATGGGGCGTGCAGATTCCATCGTCCGGGTTTCCGTATTGGCTGTTCCAGGGACTCGCGATCGAGAACGGCGTCAATTTGATGAACGCCGCCGGCACGGAAACGTACTACGACAAGCCGGAGGTGATCGAAGCGTTGCAGTACTGGGTCGACTTGGTGAAGAGGTACAAGGTGCATCCCGAGGGCATCGTCGAATGGGGCACGACGCCGAAGGACTTCTTCGAGCGCAAGGTGGCGATGGTGTGGACGACGACGGGCAACTTGACCAACGTCCGCAGCAACGCCAAATTCGATTTCGGTGTCGCGATGTTGCCGGCGAACAAGCAGCGCGGCAGTCCAACCGGCGGAGGCAATTTCTATCTGTTCAAGAAATCGACGCCGGCGCAGCGCGAAGCGGCGTTCAAATTCATCAAGTGGGTGACGACGCCCCAACGCGCGGCGCAATGGGGCATCGATACCGGTTATGTCGCAGTCCGCGCCGAGGCATGGGAAACGGCGGCGATGAAGCAATACGTTGCGGGCTTTCCCCCCGCCGCCGTCGCGCGCGACCAGTTGCCGTACGCGAAGGCCGAGCTCTCGACGCATGACAATCAGCGCGTGACCAAGGCGTTGAACGACGGATTGCAGGCCGCGCTCACCGGTACGAAGACGCCGGAGCAGGCAATGAAGGATGCGCAACGCGAATCCGAGCGACTTCTGCGATCCTACAAGTAGACCTCCACGCTATGTCATCCTGAGCGAAGGATCGCGTGAACGCTGTCATCCTGAGCGAAGCGAAGGACCTGCTTTTGATTTTTGAAGCACAACAACAGGTTCCTCGCTGTGCTCGGAATGACATTCTGGCCGGACAGTTTCCTCGCTGCGCTCGGAATGACACTGTCGCGGGATCGATGCCGCAATGACGCGTACCAAGGAGTGGCTCTACGGCTGGCTGCTGTTGCTGCCGGCGATGGCGCTGCTCGTTCTGTTTACGCATTATCCGGCGGTTGCCAATCTCTGGCACAGTTTCTATTCGACGCCGCGCGGCAGCCGGGGAACATCATTCGTAGGACTTGATCACTATCGGCAGCTTGCTGATGATCCGATCTTCTGGCAGGCGCTTTCGAACAATCTTTGGTACGCGCTCGGCACGATCCCGTTGTCGATCGCGCTCGCACTGATGATGGCCGCCTGGGTCAACGGACGCATCGCCGGCCGCGGCTTGCTCCGTCTCGCGTATTTCACGCCGACGATCCTGCCGATGATCGCCGTTGCCAACATCTGGCTTTTCTTTTATACGCCCGAGTACGGATTGCTCGAGCAATTCCTTCGTTTGTTTGGCATCGCAACCCACAATTGGCTCGGCAGCCAATCGACGGCCCTGCCGGCCATGATGGTCGTCGCAGTGTGGAAGGAAGCCGGATTCTTCATGATCTTCTATCTGGCGGCGCTCCAATCGATGTCACCGCACTTAGCCGAAGCAGCGGCAATCGAGGGCGCGTCGCGCTGGTACTTTTTTCGTCGCGTGACGTTCCCCCTGCTGATGCCCACGACGCTGTTCGTGCTGGTCAACGCGGTGATCAACGCATTTCGGCTCGTCGATCATGTTGTCGTGATGACGCGGGGCGGTCCCGATAACGCCACTGCGCTGCTGCTCTACTACATCTACGAAATTGGCTTCCGCTTCTGGGACAGCGCGTATGCCGCAGCGCTCACGATGGTGTTGCTGCTGTTGCTCGGCGCGGCCGCGCTTGCGCAATTCTTGTTCCTCGAGCGCCGGACACATTACCAATGAGCACGCTCCCGATCGGTGCTCCCCCGGTTCTTCGCGGCAATATCGCTTCGAGGCGCTTGCCGCACGGCTCGATCAACATCCTGGAGACCGCGGCGGCATGGCTTCTGGGAATCCTCTGGCTGTTACCGTTGGTTTACGCGTTGTGGACCGCGTTCCACCCGCCGGAATTCTCGACGCGATTCGAGCTCACCGCGCCGTGGACGCTCGCCAATTTCGTCAACGCTTGGCACGCCGCCCCGTTCGCGCGCTACTTTCTGAACACCGTCATGCTTGTCACGATGGTGCTGATCGCGCAGCTTGTCCTTGTCACGCTCGCCGCGTACGCGTTCGCGCGCTTCCGCTTTCCGGGGCGAGGGATATTGTTTGCGCTCGTGCTGGTCCAGTTGATGATCATGCCCGATGTGCTGATCGTCGAAAACTATCGGACGATGACCGTGCTCGGCCTCAAGGACACGATCCTCGCCATCGGCTTGCCCTACATGGCGAGCGCATTTGGCATCTTCCTGCTCCGCCAGACTTTCAAGACGGTGCCGCGCGAGCTCGACGAAGCGGCGCGCGTCGAGGGGTGCTCGCCCCTGCAAACGCTATGGAAGGTCTATGTGCCGCTTGCGCGCCCGACGTATCTCGCCTACGCACTTGTTTCGGTGTCGTATCACTGGAACAACTTCCTCTGGCCTCTGATCATCACCAATTCGGTGGAATCGCGCCCGGTCACCGTCGGACTGCAGGTGTTTTCGGCGACCGACCAAGGTATCGATTGGTCGATCATCACAGCGGCGACGCTGCTGTCGACAGGGCCCTTGTTGATAGCGTTCCTCCTCTTCCAGCGGCAGTTCGTTCAATCGTTCATGCGGGCGGGAATCCGATGAAATTGATGACGTGGAACGTCCAGTGGTGCCGCGGCGTCGACCAGAAAGTCGATCCGGCCCGCATCGTCTCCGAGGCAAAGCGCATCGCGGATTTCGACGTGCTGTGCCTGCAGGAGATCGCCGATAACTTCCCCGATCCCGATCTCGGCGGCAGCGCGGGTGAAGATCAGTTTGCGCTGCTCGCAACGCTTCTGCCGGGCTACACGCCGATCGCCGGCGTCGCCGTCGATCAACCAGCGCAAAACGGCCGGCGGCGCCGTTTCGGCAACATGATTCTGTCGCGCTATCCCGTCAAACAGGTCTATCGGCACCTGCTGCCGTATCCGTGCGATCCCGGCGTTGCGGGGATGCCGCGCATCGCGCTCGAAGCCGTCGTTGCCGCGCCGCTCGGCGATGTCCGCGTCATCACGACGCACCTTGAATACTATTCGGCGCTGCAGCGAATGGCGCAAGTCGACGCGCTGCGTACGATTTATGCCGACGGCTACGCCCACGCGGCCGACGCTCGCATCACGATGGACGATGGAAGTCCCTTCCAGACATTTATCCGTCCGAAGGGCATCGTGATCACGGGCGACTTCAATTTCGAGCCCGACTCGGCGGAGTATCGGCGGATGCGCGCGGCGTTCGATGATGGGACGCCGCCGCTGTTCGATGCGTGGCAAGTCGTCAACCCGGCAGCGCCCCACCCTTCCACATTCTGCATCTACCAGAAGACCGATGCCAGCGGCGACGAATTGCACTGCGATTTCATCTTCGTCGGCGGTGCCCTCGAGCGTCGCGTACGCGACGTGTCCGTCGACCAGCAAACGCAGGCTTCCGACCACCAGCCGGTCACGATTACGCTCGACTTGTAGCCCGGTCCGGCCAGGCGGCTACAATGATGGGCTGCGAGCGGCATTCTCTGCGCCGTCCCCAGCCACGACTCTGCTTTGAATCCCCTGCCCGCTTCCGCAGCGCTCATTTTCACCGGCGAACGGTTTACGCCGGAAAGCCGCGGCGCGATCTGGTACGAGCACTGGCATCGCTACTGCATCGCTGCGAGCCTGGCGCATGGACGTCGCGTGCTCGATGCAGCGTGTGGCGAAGGTTACGGAAGCGCGCTGCTCGCGCGCCACGCTAAGGCGGTAGTCGGTGTCGACATCGGCGCCGACGCCATTGCACACGCGAAGTCGCGTTATCGCTTGGCGAACCTGACGTACATCCAGGCGTCGGTGACCGCGCTTCCGCTTGCGCCGGCGAGCGTCGATTTGATCGTCTCGTTCGAAACGATCGAGCATCTTTCCGAGCAGCGTGCAATGCTTGTCGAATTTCGCCGTGTACTCGCGCCGGACGGCATGCTCATCGTGTCGTCTCCCAATCGGCCCGTGTACAACGAATCCGGCGACGTCGCGAACGACTTTCATGTGCGTGAGCTCGATCGCGACGAGCTGAAGGCGCTGCTCGACGAGCAATTTCCCAACCAGTCCTGGTACGCGCAACGCGTGCTCGCGCATTCGCTGCTATGGGACGACCGCGGCGTTGCCGACGGCGTCTCGTTCGACGTTCTGACTGACGACGGGGCGTCGCGCCGAGTCTCTCCCGCGCCGCCGATGTATTTCGTCGTCATGTGCGCGGCCGCCGCCGCTACGCTGCCGGCATTGCCTGCCCTTTCACTCTTTGACGACGGCGAGTTGTCGCTGTGGCGTGAATTTACGCGTGTCGCGAAGCGCGAGCGTCAGTTGGTGTGGGATGAGCTCGACGCGCGCAAGATTGCCGAGGATCGGCTGCGCGAGCTGGTCGACAGCACCAACGCTCTCTCGAGCGCACAGCATAAATGGGCAACGCTCCAAGCCGACTACGAACGCGCGCTTGCGGATGTGCGCGCCGAGCTCATTCGGACCAATGCAGATTTCCGCCGTGAGGCTGCCGGCCACGAAGAAATGCGAGCACGACTGGCGTACCGAGAAACGCTTGCCGGCTGGATACGCTGGCCGCTGGGTGTGGCCAAGCGCCGACTGATTGCGAGCTGATGACAACGCCGATCGACGTGATCGTTCCTGTGTTTCGCGGCTTCGATGCGACGCGGCGGTGCCTGGAAAGTGTGTTGACGTCGTCGTCTCTGGCGTCCTACGAGCTCGTCGTCGTCGATGATGGAAGCCCGGAGCAGGAAATCGTCGAATATGTCCGCGACCTCGCGGCGCGCGGCCGGGTAACGCTCATCGAGCAAGCGACCGCACAGGGTTGTGCAGCCGCGCTTAATCGCGCATTCGCACTGCATCGCGATCGGGACAAGGTGGTGCTTCACGCCGATGCCGAGGTTGCGGGCGATTGGCTCGACCGGCTGTCGCAACATGCAACTGCACCCGATATCGGCGTCGTAGGGGTTTTCACCAACGCCGTCGGCATCGCGACGTACCCGTCGTCGCACAAAGCGAATCCGATACCGGCGGGCTATACGACGGCGACGCTCGACTCGCTCTTCGTGCACGCGAATGGCGGGCAAAGCGTCGCACTGCCGGTGGTCCACGGACCGTGCCTCTATTTCCGGAGCGGATGCGTTGCCGCCGTCGGGCCGTTCGACGCTGCGCCGCTCGGTAGCGACTACGGTATCGAGATCGATTTTTGCCTTCGCGCGGGCAGCGCGGGTTTCCGCCACCTCGTCGCCGGCGATATATTCGTCAAGCACGTCGGCCACACGTCGTTCGGCAAAGATAAAGCCGAGCAACTCGCGGGTCGCACGCAACAGGCATTGTCGAAGCTCTATCCGTCTTATCCGGAACAGCGGCTGGCGCTGATGAGAAACGACCCGGCGCGAATGTTCGCCCGACGCGTCGATCTGCTGCGCCTCGCCGAGCTGCCCAAACAGCTGCTCGTATTCGTCTCGCATCCATGGGGCGGGGGGATTCGCCGCTACATGGACGATCTCGCTTCGCTGGTCGGCGAGCGCGCCGAAGCGCTTTATGTTGAGCCGGCGGACGACAATACGGTGAAGCTCTATTGGCCGCGTGACGGCGAAAGCTTCGCCGCGTATTTCCGTTTTCCCGAAGAGTTGCCGCTTCTTGCCGACGTGCTGAAGGCGATCGGTGTCGCGCGGCTGCATTATCATCACGTGCACCGATTGCCGCGCGCGATTCTCGAATTACCTTCGGCGGTCGGCGTGCCATTCGATTGCACGCTGCACGATTATTTCGCGATCTGCCCGCAATACCATCTCGTTACCGAGGAAGGCCGCTATTGCGGCGAACCCGATGCCAGTGGCTGCGCGGCGTGTCTATCGCGTCGTCCGGGGCAATGGGGTCTCGACATCACCGCATGGCGCGGCGCATTCGAAGAGTTCCTGGGTCGCGCCGACCGCGTGATTGCGCCTTCGCAGGATGTCGCGCAGCGAATCCACCGCTATTTCCCCGCATTAACCGTCAATGTGTGGCCGCATCCCGAGGAACCGGCACAACCGCCGAAGCGCGTAGCGCGCGTCGTCGTGCTCGGTAATCTGACGCCGTCCAAGGGATTGCACGTCGTCGCGTCTTGCGCCGACGATGCGCGCAAACGCGACTTGCCGCTCACATTTCGCGTGCTGGGATCGACGACCGAACCGATACCGCAGTTTCCGGACGCACCGCTCACGATCCACGGTCAATACGACGATGCCGACCTCGCACATTTGCTGATCGCAGAGAAACCCGATGTGATCCTGTTTGCTGCGCAGGTGCCGGAGACGTACGCCTACACGATGTCGGTTGCGCTCGAATCAGGCGTCCCGATCGTTGCGTCCGCGCTAGGCGCGTTGCCCGAGCGCCTGATCGGCTATCCGCGTGCCGTCACGGTCGCGTGGGACGCGGAGGCCGCCGAATGGAACCGAGCGCTGATGTCATCGGCGGGCCTGCCCGATCGCGCCTCGCTGATTGACCGTCCGCTTCGCGTCGTATCGTGATGGATACGAATCGATATTTCGCGTTATATGCCGCCGCGATTCCTGCCGGTGCGCGCCCGCGCCGACCGCCGCCGAAATTGCCACCACTCGCAGAACGCCATTTCGGCATGCCATTGGGCAGCGCCGCGACAACGGAGATGACGCTGCCGCAACTCTACAGCGTCGGCGTCGAATGCGGGCATACCGAAGCACGGCGCGAGTTGAAGCGCCGTCTCGCTGAGGTGAACGTGCAACTAGAGCATTTTCGCGCCGTCCACGACAAGGCGCAGGTGGACAAGGGTCAGCTTGCATCCGATCTGGTGCAGGCACAGCGCACCATCGCGACGTTGCAGATGCAAGCGAGCGGCTCCCACGTACAAACGAATGCGCTGCTGGCGCACATTCAGCACCTCGACGCGCAGATCGAGCGGGCACGTGCGCAAATCGCCGAAATCGAAACGTCGACGTCATGGCGCATTACCGCGCCGATACGCCGTGTCGGCCGCCGAACCAAGGTTCTGATCGCGCAGTCGCGCGCGCGATGGCATGATCTCCGTCGCCTGCCGCAGCAGGTCTCGATCGCGGCGACGATACTCGGCGATCAAGGTCCGCAAGCGCTTGCCAAGCGCGTCGTACAGAAAATGCGCGGACGCCCGGCGTTCCAGCCCGCGACGGCGGACTTCCGCCTCGAACAGGCGGTCACGCCGCTGAACTTTGTGACGGTCGATGCGCCGCGCGTGTCGATCATCATTCCCGTGTACGGCAAACCGCTGCTTACGTTTACCTGTCTCAAGAGCGTTCAAGCGCACGCGTCGGCAGGTCAATACGAAGTGATCGTGATCGACGATGCGTCGCCGGAGCCCATCGGCCAAACGCTCGGCGAAGTCCGCGGCGTCCGCTTTGAGCGGAACATCGCGAACCTTGGCTTCATCGGTAGTTGCAATCGCGGGGCCGAGATTGCTCGCGGCGAAATTCTGGTTTTCCTCAACAACGACACGATCGTCACGCCAGGCTGGCTCGAAGCGCTGACCGACGTGTTCGCCGAATGTCCTGAGGCCGGACTTGTCGGAGCGAAGCTGATCTACCCGGATGGTCGATTGCAGGAGGCGGGCGGCATCGTGTGGCGCGATGGTTCGGCGTGGAATTTCGGACGCGACGACGATCCGGCGAAGCCGGAGTACAACTACTTGCGCGAGGTCGACTACTGCTCGGGTGCGTGTCTCGCGGTCCCGCGTGCGCTCTTCCGCTCGCTCGGCGGATTCGATTCGCGTTACGCGCCCGCGTACTATGAGGACGCCGATCTCGCGTTCGCCGTGCGTGCCGCCGGTCGCAAGGTCTTCTATCAACCGTTGTCGACCGTTGTGCATTTCGAGGGGCAGACATCGGGCACCGACCTGACCGAAGGCGTCAAGCAGCACCAGGTCGTCAACCGCGAGAGGTTCGCAACCAAATGGTCGGCGGTTCTTGCCGGTCACGACGCAAATGGCATCACCGTTGAAATCGCGCGCGATCGAAGCGTTGCGCGACGCGTATTGGTGATCGACGCCTGCATGCTGACTCCCGACCAGGACGCGGGATCATTGCGGATGCAGGCGATGTTCGAGATCTTGACGTCGCTCAAGTGCAAGATAACCTTCGTTGCCGATAACCTCGAGTACCGGCAGCCGTACGTTTCAGAGCTTCAGCGGCGCGGCGTGGAAGTGCTTTTTTCACCCTACGTGGGCTCGATTGCGGCAGTCCTGGATACGCGCGGCAGCGAGTTCGACATGATCGTGATGTCGCGACACTACATCGCGATCAAGCATATCGATGCGGTGCGCGCTTTTGCCCCCCACGCGCTGTGCGTATTCGATACGGTCGATCTTCATTTCCTGCGCGAGGAGCGGCTGGCCGAGCTGGAAGGCAGCACGACGGCGAAGGCGGCCGCGCGCCTCAAGCGCAATGAAGAGCTCGCGCTGATCCGCAAGGCCGATGTGACGCTGGTCGTAAGTCCCGCCGAGCATGCGCTCCTCGAAGAGCTTGTGCCGGAGGCTCGCGTCATGGTGTTGTCGACCATCCACGAATTGTTGCCGCCCGCCAAATCGTTTGCAGAGCGGGAAGGGCTCATCTTCATCGGCGGATTCCAGCATCCGCCGAATGCCGACGCGGTGCTGTGGTACGCGCGCGAAATTCTTCCTTTGTTGCGCGAACGGCTGCCCGGTGTGCGGACGATCATCGTCGGTAGCCTCGTTCCCGCACCGATCAAAGCGCTTGCGGCGCCGGATTTCGTCATCGCCGGTTATGTGCCCGACGTGGCGCCCTACTTCAACGGCTGCCGGATATCGATCTCGCCGCTGCGTTACGGCGCCGGCGTCAAAGGCAAGATCAATCTGGCAATGAGCTACGGGCTGCCGGTCGTTGCGACGTCGGCGTCCATCGAGGGCATGCATTTGACGTCAGGGGAGGATGTGCTTCTCGGCGACACCGCCAGCGAATTCGCCGACGCGATCGTGCGCATCTACCATGATCGTGAATTGTGGGAAAAGCTCGCCGCGGGAGGCCGCGAAAACATCCGCCGCTATTTTTCGCGCGATGTCGCGCGAAGCGCGGTCACCCGGCTCATCGCGCTCGCCGACGAGCATCGTGCGGCCAAGCTGGGACCCGCGCACCGGACGCGGCCTACGCTGCAGACGCTCAGCGCGGAATAGTCCGCTAAGACCGCGCGAAAACGAGATCGAACACTTCGTGGCCAAGCTTTTGGCCGCGCGCTTCGAATTTTGTCAATGGTCGCCATTGCGGCCGTTCGGCGAAGCCCGCAGTGGTGTTGACGAGCAGCGGTTCGGCGCTCATCGTTGCGAGCACGTCCTCCGCGTACTCCCGCCAATCGGTGGCAACGTGCAAATAGCCGCGCGGCACGAGGCGTTGCGCGAGTGCATGCACGAAGTCAGGCTTAAGCAATCGCCGCTTATGGTGTCGTTTCTTCGGCCACGGATCAGGAAAGTACACGTGAATCGCCGCGAGCGACGACTTCGCGGTCATCGTGCTCACCACTTCGACGGCGTCATGGCGTATGACGCGCACGTTGGTCAGATGTAGCGTGTCAATGCGGTTCAGCAGCGCACCGATGCCGGGCAAGTGCACGTCGACGGCCACAAAGTCCATTTCGCGATGCGCGTCGGCGATCGCGGCGGTCGTTTCGCCCATGCCAAATCCGATCTCCAGCACGACCGGCGCAACGCGGCCGAAAATCGCAGCCCAATCGACGACCGTCGTCGAGAACGGCACACCATAGAGCGGAAACAAGTCGTCGCACGCGCGACGCTGCGCCGGCGACAGGCGGCCTTGTCGCAGCACGTAACTCCGAATGGGCTTCCGTGGTTCTTCTTGCGTCGTATCCACCCGCATCGCAGTTGCGTTGAAAGGCCTACCGGCTTGATCGGATCCAAACTGCGTCGTTGAGGCGGCGATCTTGCTTGCGCCGCTCTTCGCCACCCATTGTGTAATCGAAACGAATCGTGTCGGCGTCGACCCAGATCGCGTTCGCGTCCGACCATGGCGGCTGCGGTTTCCACGCGAGCTCCTTGACGACGTCATCACGCGTGACGCGCCACACCGCTACTTCGCCGTCGCAGATTTTCGCGCAGATGTCGACCGTGACAAGATGCTGCCGATCCGGCGATAACGTCGGTTCCGCAGGCAAGCGGTACTGTTTGCCGTTCGCGCGTTGCAGGAGCACGAAACCGGTTTGATCGCCGTCGGTTGCGAACAGCACGACCGCGTTGATCCGATCCAGATAGTCCCACAGCGTGAAGGACTTCGCGCCGCTGATGGCGACGCTGTCGCGAAACGTCGTCACGCCCGTCGGAAACAGTGAAATCTTGAGATCGTCGCCGTCGCGCACGGCGAGTCCGGGCAACCGCTTCAATTGCACTTCTTCGATCAATCGTCCGCAGTGCGCCTGATCTTCGGCGTTGGCGCAAAGCTCCGCGACTTGCGTCGCAGGAAGGGAAATGCAAAACGAAGACGACGCGAATGCGAGCGTGACGAGCGCGAAGCTCACGCGCAACAAGGACGCCATGGCGCTAGCGCTCGTCGCCAGCCACTACGTGATCAGCCCCGATGTCGGCGAGCTCGGGCTCGCGGCGTACAACTTGCGCGGCATGCGTCCGGCGAGAAACGCCTCGCGCCCGGCATCGATCGCGAGGCGCATCGCGTGCGCCATCCGCACGGGGTCTTGTGCCAGCGCAATGGCCGTATTCATCAACACGCCGGCGCAACCCAGCTCCATCGCGATCGCAGCATCCGACGCCGTGCCGACGCCCGCATCGACCAACACCGGCACGCGTGACTCGTCGATGATCAGCCGAAGATTCCATGGATTGAGAATCCCCATGCCGGAGCCGATCAACGACGCGAGCGGCATGATGGCGACGCATCCAATCTGCTCGAGATCGCGCGCGACGATCGGATCATCGGACGTGTATACCATCACCTGAAAACCATCGGCGACCAGCCGCTCGGCAGCCTTCAGCGTCTCGCGCACATTGGGAAATAGCGTGTTCGCGTCGCCTAGCACCTCGAGCTTGACGAGCGAATTTCCGTCGAGGAGCTCACGGGCGAGCTTCAACGTTCGCACGGCCTCGTCGGCGGAATAACAGCCGGCGCTGTTCGGCAGATACGTGAATTCGGAGGGCGGCAGCACGTCGAGCAACGACGGCGCATTCGCATCCTGGCCGATATTCGTGCGGCGTATCGCGACGGTGACGATTTCAGCACCCGACGCGACGATCGCGGCGCGCGTCTCGTTGAAATCACGGTATTTGCCGGTGCCGACCAGCAGTCGCGAGCGATACGTGCGGCCGGCGACGATCAGCGGGTCGGACAGAACAGCGGGATCGGAAGGCGCATTCATGGGAACAATTTTACGCCCGGTCTGTTCTTGTTCCCGTCCAAGGCAGCGGAGAGGGTGCGCCTTAAGCGCTCGGATGTCCGCAAACGTCTTGCTGCGGGTACCCGGCACGGCCGTGAGCGTCGACCCAACGCCGCGGACACGGCCGCGCCACCCGCTACGCAAGCGGCTCCCACTCGCGCTCGCCGCACCCTGCCCACTGCCTTCGATACGTTGTTCCGATGCGCAGCACGACCGGCGCGACGCGTTGGATGCTTCGGATCGAAGACGTAACAGCCGCTACCCGCCCCCGACCGCCGCAACGATCTCGAGCTTGTCGCCCGCGAGCACACGCGTGTCCGCGTAGCGGCTCTTCGGTACGATCTCGCCGTTGCGCTCGACGGCGATACGCTTGCCCTCGAGACCCAGCGCTCGGATCAACGCCGCGATGTCCGACGCCGGCGCTTCAATGAAACGCGTCGCGCCATTCACTGTGACTTCCATTTGAATCGATTATGCGACTAGCGGGCTACGAGCGATACCTGCGGAGCGCCTCGCGCATGAATCGGAGCTGTCGTTCGAAACGCGTGCACTTGTCGCAGACCGCAAGATGCATCCGGAGTTTCCAGCGCTCGAAGGCGGACAGAGGACGATCCTGTCCCTGCGAGACGACGCGAGTCGCCTCCTTGCACGACAGCAGATGCCCTAGAATGTTGTTGATCGATCTCATGTTGGTTCGCACACGTCGGGACGCGGAATTCCCCGAGCTAACCGCTCCCTTGGCCCGCGAACCAGTTCTGCTCCAGGCATTGTCTTAACGCCATCCTGGCCCGATACAGGATGACCCATAGGTTATTCGCTGTAATCGTCAATTCCTTACAAATTTCGTCGGATTCAAGCTCCATGACCTCGCGCATCACGAACACCCGGGCGGTGTTCGGCGGAAGCTTTTCGAGACAGAGCTCCATGACGTCGAAGAACTGATTCCGCGACAGCGCGTTTTCCGGATCCCCCCAGTCCGCCGGCGGCGCCACCCAGCCGCCGTTGTCCTTGAACAGCGGATCGAAGTCATCGAGATCGGTTTCCTCGTCGAACGATGCCTGGATTATCGGCTGCCGTTGCTTTTGCCGAATCGCGTCGACGATCTTGTGCTTGAGGATTCCGGTGAGCCACGTCTTCACGCTCGACTTGCCGGTGAATCCTGCCTGCGCGCTCAACGCCGCGACGAGCGTTTCCTGCACGACGTCTTCGGCAAGATCGGGATCCCGGAGCTGTAGATGCGCCACACGCAGCAGGTAGCGGCGATGCGTATCGAGCTCGGCGGTGAATGCGGCGTTATCCATTGTTGTGTCGACGACGAGCGGGCAAACGGCAAAATCTTAGCTGAAACGACTGGGCCCCCGTCGCAGACCGGCGTCAATTGTGGCAGCCTCGCATTCTGCGCTACGCTGTCGTGGGCCACCGGCTTCGGTGGGTAGCGGGCATATTCCTAACTCCGGACTCAACGTCACCATGGCCACGCTCCTCGTCGGTCTCGTCCTTTTTCTGGGCATTCATCTGTTGCCGGCGTTTACGGGCTTTCGCGGCGAACTCGTGGCGCGATGGGGCGAGCGACGCTACAAGGGCCTTTTCACACTCGTGTCGTTCGCCGGCTTGGCGCTGATCATCATCGGCTACGCGATGGCGGACCGCGGCCGCCAACTGTTCCCCGCACTGCCGTCGGCAATCGCGGTCGCGCCCTACGCGATGGTCGTAGCGTTCGCGCTCTTTGCAGTGGCCAACATGCGGGGTCACCTGAGGCAAACGCTCAAGCATCCGATGTTGATCGGGGTCCTCATCTGGTCCGGAGTGCATCTGCTCGCCAACGGCGACCTACGCGGGACCGTGCTGTTCGGCGCCTTCTTCGGTTACGCGGTGGTTGATCTCTTTTCCGCCGTGCAGCGCCACGCGGTGAAGTCTTTTGAGCCCGCCGTGCGGCATGACGTGATTGCCGTTATTGCTGGAATCGTCGTCGCGTTGATCTTCATGACGTTCCATCGCGCGCTATTCGGCGTTCGAGTCGTGCCTTTCGGGATCTGACTCGAAAGCGAGGGCCCGCCGGTTCAGTGACGGCAACTGCCTGGTGAACGGACCGAGACATAGGTTACACGACGTACCGGACACATAGGTAACACTTCCCGCCTTCGAGCGGGAGGTGTCTATGCCGTGGAAGGAGTGTTCGGTGATGGACGAGCGCCTACGTTTTGTCGGCAAGTTACTCGAC
>DASXSP010000057.1:0-55006 GCA_036505865.1 Casimicrobiaceae bacterium | reverse complement strand
GTGTACCGAATCTCGCCGTAGCTCTCGACGATGTGCTCCTTCAGCATCATCACCGTTTCGGCCGATGTCACGTCATTGCAGTGCGTGCCGTATTGCGTCATCGACGAAGACGCCACCATGAACCCGCGCGACAACGCCGTGTGATTGAGCACGCCGCCCGGACCACCCTGTACATGGCCCATCTCGCATCCTGATCCAAACGGCCAGAAGAGTTTCTTGTTCCATGCTGGTTGTGGCGCCCACGCAGTCCACGGCTTTGTCGGGTCGAACAGCACCGCGATGTCGTGGATGCCGCGGTTGGTCGTTCCGCGTTCGATGCGCACGATGTACGGAACCGTCACGCCCTGATCCGTCGTCGTCATCGCCAGATTCGCGGGCGGCGGTCCGTTGGGATTGTAGGTCTGGAATTGGCCTGTCGTGGTTCGGTACATGAACCGATACTGCGTCGGCGCGTTGCACTGTTCGTCCACCGCTGGACCCAACGACGGATTGACCGTGGTTGTGCTGCAGATCCACGGTTGTACCTGCGGGCCGGAGATGATCGGACCGCCGATCGGATGATTGGTGATCGTGATGCGCGCGCCGGGGCCGTTGGGCACCTTCGCTCGCAACACGTTCTCACCGTCGACCAATCCGGTAACAAGACCGTAAAAGCGGCCGTCGTTGCGCACGGCAAGAGCGCTCGTAACGTCACGACCGCCGACGTCCACTCTGATTTGATCGGGTCGTGCCTTGGCCTTTTCCGGCAAAACGATCTCGACGAGCGCATCGCCGCCGGAGATCAGGTCGGCGCGATTCGAAAGAACGCGGATCTCCGTGAGGTTGTCGTTCGCTTGATCCGGCGGATTCGCGGCGGCAAATCCAAGACCGCACGCTGCGAGAACGCCGGCGATCGATCGCGCCGCTGTTTTCAAGATATTCATCCATCCTCCAAAGGTTGTTATGCGCCGCCGTCTCCCGGCTTCGACGTCGGTGCAGGCGGCAACGATGCGCCGCCCGCGCCGTTCGCGTACGTGAGCCACGGAACGTTCGGCTGGAATCCAACACCCGGCTTCGAGAAATCGCAGACGCCCGTCGGAAACGTCGCCTGCAATGTCACCCATTGGTCGTCGGTGAACGCGACGTTGTAGTCGCTTCGAACGAGCGGCTTCCGCTGGCACTTCATCGTGTAGATCGTCGGTGCGTCGCCCGCCACCGTGCGCGGCTCGCGGAAGTACGGATACGTTGCATCGCATACCGTGAGGTCCGTGGTCTGCACGCCGCCGATCCAGCAGGCGATGACGATGTCGGCCGGCTTGTTGCGGATGATCTTTGCATCGATCGGATCGTCGGTCTGATCGGATTCGATCGCGGCGAGCCACCGATCCATGGCCTGCAACGTGCTGACCGATGGCGGCGGGGTGATCCAGAACACATGGTTGTCGGCCGTGCCGTTCGCTGCGATCAGCCGGTTGCGATTCACCATCGTGCGGAACGGATAGTGATAATCGTTGTTGTTCGTGCCGCGGATGGCGATCTCCGGCACCTTGCCAAGCTGTCTGCCGTAGGTCACTTGTCCTGTGCGATGAAGCAGCGCGGCCACCTCGGCCGGAATCGCGCTCCGTTGCGGCTGCCAGACGCCGTTGACGTCGAATCCACCCGCCCTGGCGTTCACGTCGACGAACTTTCCCGGTGTGATCTCTCCGGCGTTGAGGGCGGAAAGGCCGTACTGGAGACCGACATTGTCAAACACGAGGTTCGCGTAGCCGTCCTCTGCGCGTCGACCGAGGACGCTGACCATGAAGTCCTGGAACGTGCAGCGCACGCCGGTCGGATTGGTGACCGCGTTGTAGCTGTCCGCGCCAGCGCAGTTGGTGCCGTCGTCCGGCCGGTTGTAGTCGCCGATGCGGCCGTTCTCGATGTTGAAGACGTTGGTGTTGGCCGCGCCCCAGCCGCCGATCGCTGCGCGCTCGGCGGTCGAATATGTCAGTGGGGACGACTGGAACGCCGCCGTCACCGCTGCGCTGTCGGCGAACTCGCGATAGGCGCCCGAGATCGAGTCTTCCCAGTCCTGGGTCGGGCGCAGGCCGTCGAGCAGGCCTGGGTAACTATCGGCGATCAGATGCTGAAGCAGCGCACCGCCGGAGTTGCCCTCGCTGATCGTGTAGCGGATCTCGCCGTACGTCTCGATGATGTGCTCCTTCAGCATCATCGTCGTCTCCGCTGCCGTGACGAAGTTCGCGTGCAGGCTGTTGATCAGCATCGACGAATTCGCCACTGCAAAGCCGCGCGAGAGCGCTTCGTGATTGAGCACCGACATCGGCGTGCGCTGCGCGTAGACCTGGCTCGTCCCGGCGCCATAGAGCATCAGCAACTTCCGATTCCATTGCGATTGACGCGCCCACGGCATCCACGGCTTGGTCGGATCGAAGAGCACTGCGATCTCGTGGATGCCGCGGTTCATCGTTCCGCGTTCTATGCGGACGACGTAGGGAATGGTGACGCCCAGGTCCGTCGTCGTCGTTGCGAGATTTGCAGGGGGCGGCTGCGCCGGATCGTAGGCAACGAACTGTCCAGTCGTCGTGCGATACATGTAGCGGAACTGCGTGGGCGCATTGCATTGCGCGTCGAGCGGAGGTCCGAGCGATGGCGCGGTCGTCGTGCTGCACGTCCAGGGCTGGACTTCCGCACCCGAGAACACCGGACCGCCAATCGGGTGGTTGGTGATCGTGATGCGCGCGCCCGGACCGTTGGGCACCTTTGCTCGCAGCACGCTCGCGCCGTTCGGCAGTTCCGTCACCAGACCGTAGAAGCGTCCGTCGGCGCGCACCGCGAACGCGCTCGTCACGTCATGGCCGTCGACGTCGACTTTCACGTCGCTCGGATTGGCTTTGGCTTTGTCGGGCAGAATAATCTCGACCAATGCATCGCCGCCCGAAACCAGATCGGCGCGATTCGACAATACGACGATTTCAGTTAGGTTGTCGTTCGCATGTTCCGGTGGTTTAGCGACGGTGCCGCCGGCTGCTGCGATCGCAACCGCGAGCCACACGTACCGATTCGTGATCGGCGTGAAATTCTTCACAACGTCCTCCTGATTCGATGATGTGGTCCCGAATCGATTGCCGTTCAGGACTGGAAAGCGCTCTTCGATATCGGCGCTTAGCGTCCCGGTGTGAGCCGGCTGCTTGCGATTGAACTCGATCCGTATCTATAATTCAAATAGATAATTCAAATCACAGAAATATAAAAACACATATGAATAACATCAATTTGCGGCAGCTTCGGGCCTTCATGACGATCGGTGTGCTCGGCAGCTTTACGAGGGCAGCCGATGCGCTGCATACGACTCAGCCCGCTCTGTCGGCGCAAATCCGCGAACTCGAAGCCGAGCTGGGATTGCGCTTGTTCGACCGCAACACCCGGTCAGTCTCGCCGACGCAAGCGGGGCGCGATCTTTTGCCGATTGTCGAAAAAATCCTCGCCGATATCGGTGTGGTAGCGGCTCACGCGCAAAACGTCGTGCAAAGGAATATCGGACGTATCGCGATCGCCGCGCTGCCCTCGGTCTCGTCTACGCTCTTGCCGCAAGCAGTCGTGCGGTTTCGTACGCAGTTCCCTGGCGTTACGGTTGCACTCAAGGATTCGCTCGCCGAAGGGATTGTCGAAATGATTCGTAACGACGACGTGGACTTTGGCGTCACGAGCTCGCCGGCGAGCGATGCGCAACTCGAGTTCACACCGCTCGCGTCGGACCGGATGGTCGCGCTTTTGCCCCGCGATCATCCGCTCGCGTCGGCGCGACGATTGAGGCTCGCCGATCTACTGGACACGCCGCTTATCCTGATGAATCGTGACAGCAGCGTGCGGCGCATCGTTGACGCCGCGTGCGTGTCGCTGGGCCGGATGGCCACACCGGCGTATGAGCCCGCCTTCATGGCCACGGCCATCGGCATGGTTCGCGCCGGTCTCGGCGCTACGCTGTTACCGTCGTCGGCGCTCGAAATTGCGGCTGCTGCCGATCTCGTCGTTCAAAAGCTCGATGCGCCGGAACTAACGCGTCAAATCGGCGTTCTCAGAAAACGAACGCGTTCGCTGTCGCCCGCTGCCGATTCCTTCGTGGGCACGCTGCGGACCCACGCCCGCGAATGGTTTAGCCGACATCTACGTCCGCCGGCTCGCGCATATCGGCCGGCCGGCAAACGAACCCGAAGCGATGGCGAGCGAGCACGGCCACGGTAAGATCCCTGAGAAGGACGAGATTGACGCATGCCGTCGCTGCGAGCTGTGGGAACGCGCGACGCAGGGCGTAGCGGGGGAAGGCTCCCGGAAGGCTCGCCTCATGCTGGTCGGCGAGGTGCCCGGCGACGACGAGGATCGCCAAGGTAAACCCTTCGTTGGACCTGCGGGAAAGTTGTTGCGGCGGCTTCTCGGCGAAGCCGGCATCGCACCCACCGATTTCTACCTCACCAACGCGGTCAAGCACTTCAGCTGGGAGCCGCGCGGCAAGCGCAGAATTCACAAGACGCCGACGCAGCGACAGATGGCCGCGTGCAACGAGTGGCTGGAACGCGAAATCGGCGCCGTTCGCCCCAAAGTCATCGTCGCGCTGGGCGCGACGGCGCTGCGCGCGGTCACCGGCACGCGCGTGACAATCACTGCGGCGCGCGAGAGCGATCTCCATCATTCAGCGGGTGCGCGCGTTTTCGCGACGTACCATCCGTCCGCGGCGCTACGCGCCCCGGACGACGACGCGAGAGAAACATTGATGCGGGCACTCGTCGACGATTTGAAACGCGCGGCGGCGCTCGCACGCGAAGAAGAACGAGAATAGTTGACTTACAACGCCAACGCGACGCGCGTCCCTTGATCGATGGCGCGTTTTGCGTCGAGCTCCAGCGCCACGTCGGCGCCGCCGATCACCGTCGCTTTGATGCCGAGAGCCTGGAGATCGCGCACGAGATCGCGTTGCGATTCCTGTCCGGCGCAGATCACGATCGTGTCGACGTCGTAGCATTGTGGACGACCGTCTACATTGACGTGGATGCCCGCATCGTCAATGCGCTGGTACTCGACGCTGGCGATCATCGCAACGCCTCGCTTGCGAAGCAGCGTCCGCCGAATCCAACCCGTCGTTTTCGCAAGTCCGGCGCCCACCTTCGCGTCCTTGCGCTGTAATAGCCATACGCGACGCGGCGCCACGTCATCGCGCACCGGCTTGAGTCCGCCGCGTGCTCGGTAGTCCGCGTCGATTCCCCATTCGTCGCGAAAGGCCGTGATCGCCGGATCATTGGATGCGCCGTCACTCGCGTGGCCGTCGACACGGTCGACGGCGGTCAGGAATTCTGCGACATCGAAGCCGATTCCTCCCGCACCGACGATGGCCACTTTGTCACCGGGCTTCCGGCTTCCGTCGATGATCTCGACATAACTTGCGACTTTCGTGTGACCGATGCCGGAAATCGCCGGACGACGCGGAACGACGCCGGTCGCCACAATCACTTCATCGAAATTGCGCAAATCATCCGCCACGACTCGGCAGTTCAACTCGACGGCGACGCCAAGCCGCTCGAGCCGTACACGAAAATAGCGCAACGTTTCCGCAAATTCCTCCTTGCCGGGAATGCGCCGCGCCAGATTGAATTGGCCGCCGATTTCGCCGGCGGCTTCGTATAACGTGACGTCGTGACCTCGTTCGGCTGCGACGGTTGCCGCAGCGAGTCCCGCGGGACCTGCACCGACGACCGCGACCTTGCGTTCCTTGCGTGTCGAAACGAGACGCAGCTCTGTTTCACGACACGCGAAGGGATTGACCAGACACGATGCAATCGTCCGCTCGAAAATATGGTCGAGACAAGCCTGGTTGCAGCCGATGCGGGTGTTGATCTCGTCGGCGCGTCCTTCTGCCGCTTTGGCCACGAACGCGGGATCGGCAAGGAACGGCCGCGCCATCGAGACCATGTCGGCGTCGCCCCGAGCAAGCAATTTTTCCGCGACCGCCGGATCGTTGATGCGATTGGTGGCAATCAAGGGGATCGAAACCGCGCCCTTCAAGCGGCGCGTCACCCACGCGAACGCCGCGCGCGGCACCATCGTTGCGATCGTCGGAATGCGCGCCTCGTGCCATCCGATGCCGGTGTTGATGATCGTTGCGCCCGCCGCTTCGACCCGCTGCGCCAGCGCCACCACCTCGTCCCAAGCGCTGCCGCCTTCGATCAGATCGAGCATCGACAGTCGGTAGATGATGATGAAATCGCGTCCGACGGCTTCGCGCGTGCGCCGCACGATGTCGACGGCGAGTCGAATCCGGTTCTCGAACGTTCCACCCCATTCGTCAGTGCGAAAATTGGTTTGTCGCGCGATGAACTGATTGATCAGGTAGCCCTCGGAGCCCATGATCTCGACGCCGTCGTAGCCCGCGCGTTGCGCAAGCGCAGCGCAGCGCACGAAGCTCGCAATCGTGCGCCGCACGCCCCAGCGCGTGAGCTCACGGGGCTTGAACGGCGTGATGGGGGAACGTACAGCTGACGGCGCCACTGCGAGCGGGTGATAGGCGTAGCGTCCCGCGTGCAGTATCTGCAATGCGATCCGTCCACCGGCGGTATGCACTGCATCGGTTACAAAGCGATGACGCTTCAACTGCCAGCCGAACGAAAGCTGCGCAGCGCGCGGCTCGAGCCGTCCGCGTAAATTCGGCGCAATGCCGCCGGTGACGATCAGCGCAACGCCGCCGCGAGCGCGCTCCGCGTAAAACGCCGCGAGCTTGGCATGCCCATCCGGCGCCTCCTCGAGACCCGTGTGCATCGAGCCCATCAGAACGCGATTCTTGAGCGTCGTGAAACCGAGATCAAGCGGCGATAGCAGATGGGGATAGGCAGACATCTTCGCGACGGACCGCGCATTGACGAAGCCGCAAGCTTAATCGATCCTGCCGATCAACCGACGCGCCGGATCTCCGTGACTTCTTGCGCTGCACGCAGCCGCGGCGCGCTTCGTATCCATGTCACGACGTCAGCGGCGATCAGCGGCTTGCTCAGGTAGTAGCCCTGCGCCAAGTCGCAGCCCATGCCGCGGAGGCGCTCGAGCGTCGCTTCGTCCTCCACGCCCTCCGCCACGACGTTGAGACCCATGTTGTGTGCGAGATCGATCGTCGAGCGCACGATAATGGCGTCGCTTGCATCGCGCGTCATCCGCTGGACGAACGATTTGTCGATCTTGATTTCTTTCAACGGCAATCGGCGCAAGTACGCGAGCGAGGAATAGCCGGTGCCGTAGTCATCGATTGCGAGCCGACAGCCCAGCGAATGCAGGAGTTGCAGGTTTTCCACCGCGTGGCCCTGGTCGTCGAGAATCGCGCTCTCCGTGATTTCGAGCGCAATCCATTGCGCCTTGCAATCGTATTGCTCGAGCATCGCGGCGAAACGCACCGGCAGCTCCGCATCCATCAAATCGCGCGCAGAGATGTTCACCGACACGTTCATCGCCACACCGTCGCGCCGCCACGCCGCGCATTGCTGGACGGCATGCTCGACGACCCAACGGGTGATTTCGCGGATAGAGCCGGTCTGTTCGGCAAACGGAATGAATTCCATCGGCGGCACCATCCCACGATCCGGATGCTGCCAACGGACGAGCGCTTCAACGTGAAACTCTCGGTCACGGCCAAGCGGAACCTTGGGTTGATACATGAGCAACAGCTCGTCGTTGTCGATTGCCCGGCGAAGATCGCTGATCAGCGACAGACGTTCGTGGCTGTGCTGCTCGTATCGTTCATGCCAGATCAACGAGCCGACGTTGTTGCGCTTAGCCGCGTACATCGCGACGTCGGCGTGGCGCATAAGGGTCGAGCGTTCGAGGCCATGGTCAGGATAAGCGGCAACGCCGATGCTTGCGCGCACGTCGACGGCATGGCCCTCGAATGCCATCGGCACTTCGAGCGCAATCAAAATTGCGCGGGCGACATGACGTGCATCTCCGGCGGTGCAGCCCGGCAATAGCACGGCGAATTCGTCGCCGCCAAGACGCGCAACAATGGCATTGCTCGCGGTGACCGCGGCGCGCAAGCGTGACGCCACTTCGCGCAGCAAGAGGTCGCCGATCGAATGGCCGAGCGTGTCGTTCACATACTTGAAGTTGTCGAGGTCCATCAGCAGCACGCCGATCGGTAGATCGCTATCGTGCGCCGTGACGAGCGCAGCCTCCAATCGTTCGTTGAACTTGGCGCGATTCGGGAGACTGGTGAGCGTGTCGCGGTACGCGAGATCCATGATGCGCGATTCGCGCGCCGCGATTCGATTCTGCATCGTTCGAAACGCCATTGCCAAGTCGCCGATCTCGTCGCTGCGAGGTTGCGGCGGGTTGGTCGAGTAGTCGCCGCTGGCGATTCGGCGTGCCACTTCTGCCAGCTCGCGCACGGGGCGCGCTATGCTGCGCGCGATCAGCATGCTCGCGAAAATCGAGATGAAGATCGCGAGCAGCGACACGAGCAGGAGCTGCCGCTGCAGTTCACGAAAAGGCTCGAGGGCCTCGGCGATCGGCTTCTCCAGCACCGCCGCAACCTGTTCGCCGGGACCGGCGGGCAATTGCAATACACGGACGACGGCATCGTCGCCGAAGGTCGCGTTGCCGTTGCCGTCGGTCGCGACAAAGCGTCCTTCGGTAAAGTCACGCGCCAACCTTTCTTTTGCCTGCGGCGCGAGCGTGCTTGCTTGGAGCTGCCAGCCGTCTTCGCCGCTGCGGCTCAGCAACGATACGTGCAAGCCGGTAAGCCTTCCCAGATTCTTCGCCAGCGTGTCGTCGACATTGAATCCGACCGCAACCCACGCAATCGGCGCAGGCGCGAGCACGGGAACCGTGACGATCTCGTGCAGCCGTCCCCTAATCACGATCATCGAGCTCGAGCGTTTCGATTCCACCGCTTGATTGAGTAGACGGGGAAACGGAAACGGCTTGCCCCACCCATCGCCGCTTGTGTCCGCGATAATGCGTCCATTGAGGCCGACCAGCATCATGAAGTCAGCGTCGATGCGTTTGCTGTGGCTCCAGAGCACCGATGCGATCGTTCCCCCGTCGCCACTCAAGACCGCATCGCGAAACACGTAGTCGGCGGAAAGTAGACGCGCGCCTTGCACGAGCCGCTCCGAGTCCTGCTCTTTCAACCGATCGAATACGCGCGCGCCGCGGATGATCTCATCGCCGAGCGTTTTGCGCGCTGCACTCACGCCGACCGTGTTGATCAGCACGATCGCGCCTATCTGGACGACGATCGTCATCAGCGCGAACAGCGCGAGGATCCGCGTTTGCAGCCGACGAATTGTCACGATCGATCGGCCTGTCGGTTGTGGGCCACAGCTCTTGCGGCGCTCATTTGTCGCGCCTCACGGCCTGCCGCAGCCACGCGCGATGACGTGCTTCGGATACGCCGATGCCCTCGTTGCCTGCGCTGCGCCGCCGGATCGCTTCGGGCGACGCTTTCTGTTCAATCAGCGGAACGGCCTGCGCCTCGCCCGCAGGGTCGATCGCAGCCGTTAGCTGGCTGGAATGCTTTGAGCGCGTGCGATGTGCCATGCGCGCGACTCAAGCAAGTTCTTTGCCGGACGCGGCTTACGCTGCACGCGACAGTTGTCGCGCACAAGCGGTTCGCGTGTCGATACCTCTACCGCTTCGGTAATTTCATACGCGACACCGTCCAGCGTGTCACTTCCGATTCCCACTCGGCCGCGCTCCCAGTCAGCGGAAGCGCGACATTCGTCACGTAAATCCAGTCGCCGACGATGACTAGACTAGCCGGAAACAACAGTCCGTTCGGAGTCCCGTCGTGATTGATGCCCTGAAACTCGCCAAGCTTCGCGACGACTCTTCCGGTCTGGTTGAGTGCGATGATTTGATCGCCTTGATTCGCCACGACCCACAGTCGTCCGCTGTCATCGAACGTGAGCCCGTCGGCGCCGTGAACGCTCTCCGCGAATACGGAAATGGTCTTCGTCGCAAGATCCATTTTAAGGACCCGATTGTCGCCGGTATTCGCGATGAAGAGCGCCGTCTCGTCCGCGTTGAGGGCGATACCGTTTGCCCCGAATGGCGGAAAGCCCGCGGTCGCGAGGAGCGGATCCTGGGCGACAGTTGTCACGGCGCACGGTTTCGCGCAAGTCGCAACGCTATCGATGCGAAAGATCGCCCCCTGGAACGAATCGGATACGTAGAGAGTGCCGTTGCGGCTCAACGCCATCGCGTTCGGCGCGGGAAAATGGTTCGAGCCGAATAGGATCGTGTCGCTGCTTCCGTCCGGATTGCCCACGGTGCGTGGCCCCGGCGCGCCCGGCATCGGCAGCGCCGCGACGTCCTCGATCGGCGTTGCCGCATCGAAATTGGCCGCAATGCGCTGCACCTTCGAAGCGCCGAAGTTGAGGATGTACACCTTGCCGCGCGCTGCATCGAAATCAAGTCCAAGAAGCGGCGTGACGCCGAAGTCGCGAATCGCGCTCAAGTGACCGTTCTTCGCAAATCGCATCAGCTTGTTCGCATTCGGCCCAAAGTCGAACGTTGCGACAAAGATATCGCCGGTCGCGGGGTCGGCGGTGATGCCTTCGGGATAGCGAACGCCGTCGGGCAATGTCGCGAATGGAATCGCCGCATTGCGGTCCAGCACCAATTGATCGGCGGCATCCGCGATGCCGATGCCGGTTGATATCGCGCCAGCCGCCACGGCGGCGAGCAAGAGCTTCTTCATGATTTCCCCCTCACTTGCTGTTGCGACGTACCGCTTATTGTTGATCCCTGATTCCATTCTGCGAACGGCGCGGCGTCGCTGTCAAACGGTGGCTCGTAGCCTACAGCGGAACCCCGCTCGTTGCACGCAACTCGCGCAGAACAAGATGCGTCGTTATGAAGGGTCGTGGACGCGACGATTTTTTGCGGCGACGTCGCGGGCAGCTTCTTGAGAAATGCCGAATAATTGCGCGAGTGCGGCGAGATAGTCGCGTTCGCCCACAATCATCGCGTTGTTGTGGCTTGCGCCATCGACTAGGAGCAGCTTTTTCGGTTCATGCGCCGCTTCGAAGAGCGCCGACGAAAATCGCGATGGAATCAGATGATCGCTTGCGCCATGCGCGATGAACACGGGCATGCGGACATGTGTGATCTTCGCAAGCGAGTCGAATTTCTGTGTCAGCAACAGCCGCGTCGGCAGCCAATCGTAAGTCATTGCGGACGCCACATCGGCAAGCGTTGTGAATGTTGATTCGACAACCAGGCCGCGCGCGCTCTCGCCGTTTTCGCCAAGGCGCGCCGCAAGATCGATCGCCACCGCGCCGCCGAGCGAGTGCCCGTAGATCAGACGCCGTGTGGGATCGGGCTGTTGCTTGACCAGCCATTGCCACGCCGTCATGGCGTCGGCGTAGACCGTTTCCTCCGACGGGAGATCGCCGTCGCTTTTGCCGAATCCGCGATAGTCGATCGCGAATACGGCGAAGCCGAACTTGTGCAACTGCTCGATGCGGCGGAGCTGTCCGGTCAGGTTCCACCGCGCGCCGTGAAGATAAAGAATCGCGGGCGCGTCGGCGCGCAACGCGGGCCACCACCACGCATTGATCTTCGGCGCATCGTTTTCCGCGCCGACCGGCAAGTAGATTTCGCGGACACCATCGGGTACGCCGGAAAACCATCCGGCTGCGACTCGAGAGGGACGAAACGTGAGCTCGCGCTCGCGATACTCGAGTTGCATGCAGCCGCCGACAAAGGCGGCCAGTACACCACCGACGATGAGCAGGCGCATCGGCGCCGCATTCGGGAAGAACCGTCGTGACATGAGTGGGCTGCAAGGAATGAACGCCAAGGATAACGCGACACCGCGCCGATCGGTGCACACACGGCGCCTTTGACGAACCTCGGCGTTCGGTGAATGATGGTGCGCCGAACCTCGACTTCGAATTCGTGGACGCCGATCTCTCTTTAGTTTCGCTTGCCGAGCTCTCGCGCCTTCTGGCTGCGCGCAAGACCTCGTCCCGCGAGATCGTCGATGTGTTTCTCACGCGAATCGCGGCGCTCGATGGTCGCTTGCATGCGTTTATCGAGGTTTACGCGGACGAAGCGCGCGCGTTGGCGAAGGCCGCGGACCTGGAACGCGACGCCGGCATCGTCCGCAGTCCGCTGCACGGCTTACCGATCGCGCTCAAGGATCTGCTGCATTTCGCGCCGCACCAGACGACGGCGGGATCGAAGAGTTGGCTCGGGCGAAAATCGGATACGACGGCGACCGTTGTCGTGCGATTGATAGCGGCGGGCATGATTCCGCTCGGCAAGACGCACATGGTGGAATTCGCCTTCGGCGGATGGGGCCGCAACGAGCCGATGGGCGCGCCGTGGAACCCGTGGGATCTGTCGATCCATCACGTCGCGGGCGGCTCGAGCAGCGGCTCGGCCGTCGCGGTTGCGGCGGGTCTTGCACCAGCGGCGATCGGTTCCGACACCGGCGGATCGATTCGAATCCCGGCTGCGTTGTGCGGCCTAACCGGACTCAAGCCTACTTACGGCCTTGTCAGTCTCGCCGGCGTCGTCCCACTTGCGACCACGCTTGATTCGATCGGACCGTTGGCGCGAACGGTCGAGGATGCCGCGCTTGTCACCGCAGCGATTGCGGGGCCTGACCCTCTCGATCGAGCTACGCTCGCCGCCGGGCTCGTCGATTTTCGCGCGGCGATCGAACGGTCGGTAGATATCAAGGGCACGCGTGTTACCGCACTCGCGTTCGACCTTCTACCGAAGAACGTCGATATCGACGTGTTGGAAGCGTATGCGACGACGATTCAATTGTTGCGCGACCTCGGCGCACACGTCGACGAGCAATCGTTCGATTTCGATCTCGAGGACGTGATGCTGCGGAACGGCCGCATCATCGCCGCCGAAGCGTACGCCGTCCATCGCGCGTACATCGAAGATGCCGGATTGCAGATCGATCCGTGGGTGCGTAAGCGCACCGTCGCAGGCAAATCGGTGAGCGCGGCGGAGTATCTCGATGAGTTGGCATACCGCCGTCACGCGATGGCGCGATTTGCCCGATGGATGGTTGGACGCGACGTGTTGCTGACGCCGACGCTGCCGATCACTGCGGTCCCTGTCGTCGATGTGGATGAATCGACGACGACGCTCGCGACGTTCACGCGAGCCGCGAACTATCTCGGCGCATGCGCGCTATCGCTGCCCGCGGGACTCTCGCGCGGAGGCTTGCCGATCGGCGTGCAACTGACGGGCGCGGCCTTCACCGACGAATTGCTTGTGCACGTCGGCCGGGCGATTCAGCGAGAGACGTCGTGGCACCTTCGAACGCCGCAATTGCCGGCGCCGGACGAGCCGCCAATTCTGTGACACGTATCTCGAATGGCTGACGCCAGCGCCGGGCGTAACCGGCGCCGCGTCGAGACGTTATGAAGCGTGAAATTTTGCGGTACGACGGATAGAGCGCGTTACTGCGTATTACCGGTGAACGACGTCCAGGCCTTCTTGAATTCGTTTGTTGTCAATTTGCCGTCGTGATCGGCGTCCGCGGCTTGGAATGCGCTGTCGAATCCCGACAACGCCTTCGTGTCGTCCTTCGTGACGTAGCCCTTGTTGCTGGCGTCCAGCTTCTTGAACGCTGAATCGGACATTTCCGACTTGCTGGGCGCTATCCCTTTCGCGGTCGTCGTTGCGCCGGTGCCGCTCGGATTCGTCGCCATCGACCCGGTGCCGCTCGGGTTCGCGCTCTTGGAACCTGTATCGGCAGCGGCAGCCGCCGGACGCGTTGTCGTCTGGGCGCCGGACTGGTCACCTGACGTCGACTGCGCGAACCCTTGTCCCGCTAGGCCGACGGCGCCGGCCATCAAGAACGCCGCGACGAGCGGTGTGCCTTCACGGAAATGTTGCTTCATCGGAATTCTCCTCTCTCAAAGACGTTGATCGATCGCCGCATGCCGGCATCTCTTGCGATTTGGGTCGCGTCGCCGAATTGCGACGCGAGCGCCGGCAGCCTCATCAAGTTAGATTGTCGGTGCGCCGAGCAAAGTTCCCCGGCGGCATTGGTATAATTGGCGATCGCCGCGATCCTTCTGGAAGCGGCGTTTCTTTTTTGAACTTTTTACAGCTGCTCGACGCCGACTTCGATCGATGAGCAACGGATCTTTTCCCGCTGATCTTGTGCGCGATGTCGCCAAAAGGCGCACGTTCGCGATCATTTCGCACCCGGACGCCGGCAAGACGACGTTGACCGAAAAACTGCTGTTGTTCGGCGGCGCGATTCAGCTTGCCGGCACGGTCAAGGCGCGCAAGAGCTCGCGCCACGCGACGTCCGACTGGATGGAAGTGGAAAAGCAACGCGGAATTTCGGTCACAAGCTCGGTAATGCAGTTCGAATATGCCGGACACACGATCAACTTATTGGATACGCCGGGTCACGAAGATTTTTCGGAAGACACGTATCGAGTGCTGACTGCCGTCGACGCCGCGGTGATGGTCATCGACGCAGCAAAAGGCGTCGAAGCGCAAACGATCAAGCTGCTGGAAGTGTGTCGCCTGCGTTCGACGCCGATCATCACGTTCGTCAACAAGATGGATCGGGAAGTACGCGACGGCCTCGCGTTGATCGAAGAGATCGAGTCGGTACTGAAGATCGACTGCGCCCCGGTGACTTGGCCGCTCGGCATGGGCAAGCGTTTTCACGGCGTCTTCGATCTGCTGCAGCACCGGCTGCTGCGCTTTACGCCGGGCGAAGCGCGCGTCAGCGACGATACCGAGTTGATCGAGGGGTTCGACAATCCGCGCCTTGATGCATTATTTCCCGACGAAATAAAAGCGCTTCGGCACGACGTCGATTTGCTGCGCGATGCGAGTCATCCGTTCGACCTGGCGCAATTCCTCGCGGGCACGCAGTCGCCCGTGTTCTTCGGCTCGGCGATCAACAACTTCGGCGTGCGGGAAATTTTGCGTGCGCTCACCGAATGGGCGCCACCGCCTCAGCCACGCGACGGCGGCACGCGTGCCGTCGTGCCTGTCGAAGCGCCCTTCACCGGTTTCGTCTTCAAGATCCAAGCGAACATGGACCTTCGCCATCGCGACAGGATCGCGTTCTTTCGCGTGTGCTCGGGCCGCTATACCCCGGGAATGAAGGTGCGCCACGTCCGCGCCGGACGCGAGATGAAGATCGGCAACGCGCTGACGTTCATGGCCAACGAGCGCGTGTCGAGCGCAGACGCCGTCGCCGGCGACATCATCGGCATCCACAATCACGGGCAGTTGCAGATCGGCGACACGTTGACCGAAGGCGAAACGCTCCACTTCAAAGGCATTCCTTATTTCGCGCCGGAGCTCTTCACGATCGCGCGTCCGCGCGACCCGTTCAAGGCGAAGCAGCTGCAAAAGGGATTGCGTGAGCTCGGCGAAGAGGGTGCGATTCAGGTGTTCGAATCGAGCGTCGGCAACACGCTGCTGCTCGGCGCCGTAGGTCAACTGCAGTTCGAAGTCGTCGCGGACCGACTCGCGCGCGAATATCGCGTCGATGCCGTTTACGATCCGGCGAGCGTGTCAACCGCGCGCTGGCTCACCTACCCCGACGAGGCGACACGGCGCAAGTTCGAGCAGGAGCGTGCCGCGTCGCTTGCGACCGACGTCGATGAGAATCCGGTCTTCCTCGCCACGAACAAGTACAACCTGCAAGCGGCAATGGAGCGCTGGCCCACCGTCGGGTTCCATACGACGCGCGAGCACGGCGAGCGACTCGCGCACCGATGAGCGCCGCAGGACATCCCAAGGCGCGAATTACGCCCTCTGGGGCAGCGCTTCCGCTTTTTTTTTGCACCTGCCGGCACACGTCTCGTAGTCGCAGTCGCCCTGTGGTAATCTCAAAACGCTCGCGCACAGCACCCGATGGTGAGAGAGCGCGATGCGTAACGTCATGACGTTCCTGTGGCCCCAGATGCTGTTGTTGCTGCTGCTAGTGCCGGCGCTCGTCGGCGGCTACCTGTGGCTGTTGAGACGAAAAAAGAAGGAAGCGCTGCGCTATGCGAGCTTGAGCCTCGTCAAGGAGGCGATCGGTCCGGGGCAGACCATCCGGCGCCACCTTCCACCGCTGCTGTTACTTCTATCATTGATCGTCGCAATCGTCGCGATCGCGCGACCCACTGCCGTCATCACGCTGCCGTCGAAGCAGCAGACGATCATCATGGCCATGGATGTGTCGCTCAGCATGGGGGCACGCGACGTCGACCCGAACCGGATCACCGCCGCACAGGCGGCGGCCAAGGCGTTCGTCGCCGATCATCCACCCGAAGTGCAGATCGGCATCGTCTCGTTCGGCGCGACGGCATCACTCGTGCAGCCGCCGACGCGAAGCCGCGAAGAGCTCCTTGCCGCAATCGACCGCTTTCAATTGCAGCGCGGGACAGCAACGGGTAGCGCGCTCTACGTCGCGCTGTCGACGCTCTTCCCGGACGCCGACATCGATCTGGAGTCGCTGGTATTCGCCGGCGGCTTGACGCGAAACGGCTCGCGGAGCGCAAAGGTCGACAAGGCCAAGTCGGAAAAGAAGCAGGTCGCACCGGTTGCGCCGGGCTCGTATACCTCGGGCGCGATCATTCTCTTGAGCGACGGTCGCCGCACCACCGGACCCGATCCGCTCGACGCCGCACGGTGGGCTGCGGACCATGGCGTTCGCGTCTTCACCGTCGGCTTCGGTACCGCGGAAGGTGGCACTATCGGTTTCGAAGGCTGGTCGGCGTATGTGCGTCTCGACGAAGAGACGCTGAAAGCCGTCGCGGACATCACCCGCGGCGAATATTTCTACGCAGGCACGGCGGCGGATCTCGCTAAGGTCTATGAGGCGCTCAACGCGCGACTGGTGTTGGAAAAGAAGGACACGGAGATCACGGCGCTGTTCAGCGCAACGGCGGCCGCGTTCGCGTTCGTCGCGGCGGCGCTTTCGCTCTTGTGGTTCCGTCGAATTACGTAGAAGGCGACGCAACAGCTACGAAGGAACCAGCTTTTTTCGATGCGTCACACATCGAATCCGCCCGCGACACGAAGGGCTTCTGATCGCGGCCCTGTCAAAAGCGCAATGAAGCGCTGCGCGATGCCCGGATCGTCAGCAGAGCGCGTGACAGCCGCCGCATAAACGGTTGTCAGTTCCAGTCCCGATGGAAGAGGGCCCACGGCCGCTACACCGCGCGTGTATCGAATTTCCGTCATTTGCGTACAACCGATATCGCCTCGGCGGCCCTCATCCGCAAGCGTCCGCATCGCCGTCGCGCCGTTGGGGAACGGACGTAAACGAGACGCCACGTTGCGTTCGATGCCGAGCGATTGCAGCACTTCCATGAAATGGACGCCGGCGGTGGCGCGCTCGGGGTCGGGGAAATAGATCGCATTCGCAGCCATGAGCGCGGCGCGTAGCGCCGCTGCGTCGTTCACGTCAGGTAGCGCGTCGCCGGCGCGAACTGCAATTCCTGTATGCACCGCTCCGAGCGGCGCCGCCGTGCCAGCGACCAAGCGCTCGTCGGCCGCGAGCGCATCAATCATTCGTTGTGTGAGCACGATGACGTCGCACGGCGTGCCCGCGTCGAACGCTTCTTTGATCGCCCCGACGGCGCCAAAGGTTGCGGCGACCTCCATCGCTGTTTCACGCCGCCACGTCGGCGCCAATGCTTCGACGATTCCTTTCGCTGCGCCCGCGCTCAACAACCGCAGCCGTTTGTCGTCTCGGCCTCCTGCTCTTTCATCGCGATGTGCAATCTCAACTCGTCGGCCTCTAGCGTCGACTCGCATCGCTGCCGATCCCCGCTGCGCGGGGCCCCTCGTCATCTGCTCGCGCCGCTACTTGTCCGGCTGCGCGCCGGAAATCTTCACGATGCGCTCCCACTTGACGATGTCGTCGCCCATGTATTTGCCGAACGCTTCGGGCGTCATCGTCATCGCGACGGCACCCTGCTTTGCCCATTCGGCTTTCACGTCGGGTTGGCTCGTGATCTTCGTGATCTCCGCATTGAGACGGTTGACGATCGGCGCCGGCGTTCCTTTCGGCGCGACGACGCCGAGCCAGATCGTTGCCTCGTAGCCCGGAACGCCGGCCTCGGCGATCGTCGGCGTATTGGGCATGACAGACGAGCGCGTTTTCCCCGTCGTGCCCATCGCCTTCACTTTGCCGGCAGCCACCTGCTGGCTCATCGTCGTGACGGCATCGAGCATCATGTCGACTTGTCCCCCCAGAACGCCGGTACGCGCGGCGGAGCTTTCTTTATAGGGCACGTGGACGATATCGACGCCCGCCATCGCCTTGAACAATTCGCCCGCCATGTGATACGGCGTGCCGGGCCCTGATGACGCGTAATTGAGCTTGCCGGGCTGCGCCTTCGCGAGCGCAATGAATTCCCGCAGCGTGTTCGCGTTGACCGACGGATTCACGACGAGCACGAGATCGGAGTAGTTGATGGGCGCCACCGGCGTGAAATCGCGCAGCAACTGATACGGCCGGTTCGGCAACAACGACTCGTTCACGGTGTGTGTGTTCGACATCACGAGCAGCGTATATCCGTCCGGCGCGCTTTTCGCGACGATTTCGGTGCCGAGCACTGCGCCGCCGCCGGGCCGATTCTCGACAACAAAAGGCTGGCCCATCGCTTCCTGCAAGCGCTGCGCGAGAAAGCGGGCGTAGACATCGGCCGGCCCGCCAGCGGCAAAGGGCACGAGAAGCTTCACGGGTCGGTTCGGATAATCTTGCGCGGCGGTCGTAGCGCATATCAATATTGCGGCGAATCCTGCGCACAGTTTGAAAATGCGACGTAACATTTGCCCTCCAATGAACGCGTCGCCAACGCGCGCAATCTAACCGATCGGCCCGAGAATCGCCACCGCGGCTTCTCTTGAACGGCATCACCGCAGGTCTATACTGATTGCAAATGTTCGAGGATGCGATGCCGCAGACATCGACCGCCATCGCCGGCGAAAAGCGTAACGCAACAGACCGCGCATCGCTTTCGTACGACGCCCTGGCGACGATCGTCGACGCGAGCGATGACGCGATCATCTCGGAATCCCTCGCCGGCGAGATTCTGATCTGGAGCGCAGGCGCCGAACGGATGTTGGGCTTTACCGCGACCGAGGCGATCGGCGATCGCGTCGATCGATTACTGCGCGAAGAATCGACACTTCCACGGGCCGCTTTCGCGACCAGATTTGCGAGCGGTGATGCGGTCGCACCGTTCGACGCTGTTTTCCATCGCAAGGACGGTGAGAGCGTGCCCGTTTCGGTGACGCTCAAGGGTCTGTATGACGCATCGGGCGCGTTGGTCGGCGTAACCCGTATCGCGCGCGATGTCGGCGAACAAAAAGCCGCCGAGGCGCGTATTGGACGAATGAATCGCGGCTATGCGATTCTGCGAGCGATCAACGCTGCGATCGTCCGTATCCGCGATCGCAGCGAGTTACTCGAAGAGGCTTGCCGTGTTGCCGTCGCGCAAGGCGGCTTTCGGATGGCGTGGGCCGGCTCGGTCGGCATCGCGCGTGAGGATCCGGTCGTCGTTCTAGCGCATGCCGGCGATGAGCGCGGCTTCCTGTCGCGCGTGCGCTTCATACTGGACCGCAATGCACCGGGCGAACGCAGCGTCGCCGTCGCGGCGATCGCCGACAATCGGACCGCCGTCGATAACGACATCGAGTCCAATCCTGCGCTGGGCGACATTCGCGACGAATGCTTGGCGCGTGGATATCGTGCTGCCGCGGCGCTTCCGCTTCGACTCGACGGCAAACCAATCGGCGCACTCGTACTCTACGCGCCGCGTCCCGATTTCTTCACGCCGGACGAGATCAAGTTGCTCGAAGAGTTTGCCGCCGACGTCGCGCTTGGCATGGCCTTCGTCGACAAATCGAAACAGGCCGAATATCTCGCGTACAACGATCCACTCACGGGATTGCCTAATCGCGTGCGCTTTCTTGACCGGATAGCGATGCACGCCAACGGCACGATAGATCGCAGCGCGCAATTTGGCGTCATGCTGCTCGATCTCGACCGTTTTCGCTCGCTTAACGACACGTATGGTCCCGCGGCCGGCGACGAAGCATTGTGCACCGTTGGCCGACGCTTGCGCGCGGCGGCGCCAAGTACCGAGCCGCCTGCGCGGATCGGTGCGGACGCATTCGGTCTGCTATTCACTGGAATACGCGACGGCGCGCACGCCGCGCAAACAGTCGAGCGCATCCTGACTCAAACATTCAGCGCGCCCATTACGTTTGAAGGCGTCAGCTTCCGCCTTTCCGCCAAAGCGGGCATCGCACTCTACCCGGCGCATGGAGAGGATGCGGGCACGCTGTTTCGTAACGCGGAGGCCGCACGCGAGATGGCGACCGCATCGCCCGAGCAATTCCTGATTTACGCGCCGGACATGCACGCCGAAATGTCGCTCTGGCTTGCCACCGAAAATCGATTGCGTTACGGGATCGAGGAGAAGCAATTCGTCGTCCACTACCAGCCCAAAGTCGATGCGGTGACGCGAATCGTCGTCGGCGCTGAAGCGCTCTTGCGGTGGAACGATCCCGAGAACGGCCTCGTATCGACGCAACAATTCGTGGCACTGCTCGAAGAGACCGGTTTGATCGTCGATACCGGGCGCTTCGTGCTGCTGCGCGTGCTCGAGGATATCGCGCGCTGGCGCTCGAAAGGTCTTGCGCCGCCGCGTATCGCCGTCAATGTGTCGGCGGTTCAGCTTCGCCGAGGCGGTTTTTTGAGCGAGCTTTCCGACGTTGTCAGCGCTGCCGGCGGACACGCCGCCGGCGTCGATGTCGAGATCACCGAGAGCGCACTTTTGTCCGACGCTCCGGATACGATCGACAAGCTGAAGGAGATTCGCGACCTCGGCGTCGAAATCGCGATCGACGACTTCGGCACCGGTTATTCGTCGCTCAACTACCTGGCGCGGCTACCCGTGTCGACGCTGAAGATCGACCGTTCGTTCCTGGTTGATCTTCCAACGAAAGCCGAAGGCTTGACAATCGTGTCGTCGATCATCTCGCTCGCGCATGCGCTCAAGTTCAAGGTTGTCGCAGAGGGCGTCGAAACCGAAGATCAGGCCCGACTGCTCCGCGATCTTTCTTGCGATCAGCTGCAGGGATTCCTGTTCCACGGTGCGATGTCGGGCGATCGTTTCGAGGCGCTGATGCCTCGGGCCTAAAGAGCAAAGAAAACCGAGAGAGGCGATCTCAACGACCCCAGCTGCGCTGGGGTCGAACAGCCTGGCGGGTTACCCGTCGAAGCCGACTTCGCGCAAGAACGTGCCTCGGTCTTGCGTGCCGATGTGGTCGGCGACGAGCTGCACGAATTCCTGCTGACTTTTCGCCTGCGCCGCGGCCCTCTTCGCGACGACGCGGCCGATGGGACCGAGATAAACGAGCAGCCGCTGCGTGGTCTCTTGAACGAATTGGGCCTCCAGCGGAATCGGCGCCATTCCACGCGAGCCGACTGAGCCGGAGCGCTCGGACACCGGCGCTGTTCCACGACTTCCGGTCGCAGCCAGCCCGTGTGATCCGATGAGCCGTTCGCCGGTATGTAGCGTGCGGATCGCTGCTCCCGTGCTTGCGCCCGGCATCGTGGCGACGAACCGATCCCGCTCTTCTCGATCGGTAATGTTGGCGGCAAGCAGCGAATAGAGCTCCGACACATCGTGCGTCTGCGTTGCGGCCCTGCGTACGATGAGGCGCGCCATCGGTCCGACGTAATGTGCGAAGTTGCGTTCAACGGTTGCGAGCGTCGCATCGTCCCACTGCGTCGTAGGCGCCGGGCCGAGCTCGACATGCGCCAGATTCACAACCGTTGCTTCAAGTGCTGCGCCTACCGTGCCGCCCGCGGCCAATTGCAGCGCATGATTGAACGCGTGCGCATTTTGGAAGCGCGCGTCGGGCGACTTCGCGAGCGCCGTCGAGATGATGTCGTCGATGGCGGGTGGCAATTTGAGCGGCGACACTTGCGACGGCGGCCGCGGCGTCTCGTTGCAAATGTTGTACGCGATCATTTCCGGCGAGCCGCGGAACGGTCGCTCACCTGTCAGCAACTCGTAGAGCACGACGCCGGCGCTGAACAAATCCGAGCGATGGTCGCTGTCCTTTCCCTGGCATTGCTCGGGCGACATGTACGACGGCGTGCCCATTACCATTCCCGTCATCGTCAGCGTCGTCGTGTCGATGCGCGCGATACCGAAATCGGCGACCTTGAGCGCGCCGCCGGAGGTCAGCATCAGATTCGCGGGCTTGATATCGCGATGGACGACGCCGCGCACGTGCGCGAACTCGAGGGCCTGCAACAGCTGCGACGTGATGGCGATGAGTTGGCCGAACTCGAACCGCGCCTTGCGATTGAAGTATTCGCGGAGGCCGGTCCCATCGACGTATTCCATCGCGATGAACGCGACCTTTTCATCCTCGCCGTATTCGTAGACACCAACGATGTTCGGATGATGCAGACGGCCCGCCGCCCGCGCTTCGTTCTTGAACCGTCCCATGAACTGCGCGGCGAGATCGGGATCGACCAGATCTTTGCGCACCGTCTTGATCGCCACCGTGCGCTCGATGTGCGGATCGAACGCCTTGTAGACGACGCCCATCGCGCCCTTGCCCAAGACGCTCTGGATTTCGTATTTGCCGAGAGTGAGCGGTTCAGCCATTGCGATTTTCAAGCACTCGACTACTTATCTTCAAGCATGTTCATTGCTTGCACGACGCTCGTTTTCATTCGTCCGAGCGCGTCGGTCAAGACGCCGATCTCGTCCTTGCTGCGCGAACGAAAATCGCCAGCCTCCATGTTGCCGAGACTCACCTGATCGGCGATCTTCGAAAGCCGCGTGACGCGCTTGACCACAATCAGATACAGCATGACGTTCAAAAGCACGATCATCATCAGAAAAACGAACCCCAGCATCAACATCAACGTGCGAAACGCCTGGTTCGCGCGGGCAACGGGAACCGCAGTCGGCACCGAGACGACCTGCATGCCGATGATCTCGTTCATCTTCCAACCGAAGCCATTGGCGTTGCCATAAAGGTCCAGCATCGTCTTCGGCGCGGCGTCGACGGTGCTATGGCATTCGAGGCACGCCTGGCTCTTGATCTGCAGCGGGCGCGCGAGATACAGCGTGCGTCCCGTCGGCGTATCGCGCTCCCCATAGGATTCCGGCGTTCCCGGCGAGGCGCGGAACTGGTTGATGATGTCGGCCTCCCAATCGCTCGCCCGGTCGCGCGGGTTGGTCGGGTTGAGCGTCGCCTCTTTGTAGATGAAATCGGCGTGCTTCTTCCGCAACTCATTGAACTGCTCGGTCGCTGCGAACGCAGGCACTGTCTGCGGCAAGAACGTGTATTTGAGCTGCGTTTCGAGCAGAGGCTTGATTTGCGTGTTCGTGTAGTCGCGCGTCGCGCCTGCTGCCTGCATCATCAACCGCGCAGTGCGCAGGATTTCATCCTTGGCATTCGCGTGGAGCACCGAGTGCGCCACAAGCGCTGCGACAGCGAATCCAAAAACACAAATACCGACCAGCACGATGTTGAATTTCCAAATAAGCTTCACGATCCGTTCCTGTCAGCGTAGCGCGGGTTTCTGTGGCGCTGCCGTTGCCGCAGGTGGTGGCGCTGGAAAGCGCCCAGGGATCGGCTGAGCTGTTGCCGGCGCAGCGGCCGGCGGCGCAATGGGCGTCGCTGGCGCTCCGGCCTGCGTTGGCGGATATTTCTCGGGGTGAAGAATGCGATCGAAATCCGGGTACGCCGCGATATTGGCCTCTACCGCTTTGCGAAACGCCGGATCGGCAAGACGGCCGCTCAGACGTCGTGCGAAGACGCGGCGATACGGTCCCGCGAGCCATGGATCGGCCTCGACCAGCGTGATTTCGCGATCGACGGCAAGCGGCGTCCGTTTGCCTTTGAACTTTGCGCCGAGATTCGCCAACCGGTCGATCAAATGGCGCGGCATCGCGGCGACGAATTTTGCCGGCGCGCGCCGCTCCGTTACGAACGGCTTATCGCCCTCGCGCGACCAGTACTCGCCCGATTTGGCGTCATGTACGACGCCGTCGCGGCCGGCGCGCGTTGTTTCCGCAATTCGCGCACTTCCCGACTCGACGAACATCTCGAAAAGCTTGCCGTCCTGTCGCGCCACGAACGTCGCTTCGGTAGCCGTCACGACCGCAGAAGGGGTGCGTACCCGCATCGCCGCGCCGACCGGCGCAGCGAGCTTCAGCCATCCTTTGTCCAGCGCAAATTCCATTGGCGCATCCTGCTTATCGTTGCGAACCGGTATCGAAGCTGCGAACAACGCCGCCGGACCCACGACGTTCAACGTGCCGCCGCTCGTGAGCTCCAGCTGCACCTGCGCCCGCTCGCCGGCATCGATCACGTCGCCTTCCTGAAACGGCGCGCCGGCGGCGAGCATGTACCATACCGTTCCACGCAATACCCGTGCGGGTCCTTCGGCAATGGTGACGACACCGGCGTCCGCAGCGAAAACCGGCAGCGCGAGGACCAACAGCCACAATCCGAAGCAAAACCGGTAAATCTTCATGGGAACGATGATCCGCCAGGTACCGTCCGTCGCTGCATCCGAGCAAGTCGGTGATACTAGCAGTCCGATGGCAAATCCTCCATCGTCTTCATGCATCATGCCCGAATGGCGGCCGGGGCGTAGCGTGAATTAACCAGGCCATTACGACGGATTATTCCGCGCGTTCGTCCGCGCGCGGTTAAACGCGATTTTTTATACTTTCGGCATGAAGAGACCCTACGCACACGCGGTGTGAACGATGAGCAAACCCGATACCGCACTCGCCGTGCTGTTCGCCGATGTGTCCGGCAGCACGCGCTTGTACGAAAAGCTCGGCAACGCGCAGGCGCTCGCCGCGATCGGCAGGTGCCTCGATCTTGTCCGAGCCGTATGCGAGGGCCGCGGCGGTCGTGTCGTGAAGACGATCGGCGACGAAGCGATGACGGTCTTCGGTTCCGTGGATGACACGGCGGAGGCGGCGGCCGAGGTCCAGGCAAAGTTGACCGAGCTGGCGCCCGCCGGCGGCACGCGCTTGGCGATGCGAATCGGTTTTCATTTCGGGCCGGCAATTGAAGCCGACGGCGACGTGTACGGCGATTCGGTCAACGTCGCGGCGCGAATGGTCGCACTCGCGAAAGCAGGACAAGTGATTACGTCCTCCGAGACCGTCGCCGCGCTGTCGCCGTGGCTCCGAAGCCGCTTCCGCGAGCTCGACTCGCTGACGGTCAAAGGGAAAGCGCAGGACGTGCGAATCTGCGAGCTCCTTTGGCAGGAATCGGCCGATGAGTTGACCGCGCTTTCGACCCGGCCGGCATCGCAACCGGCGAAAATGTGGCTGCGTCTCGGTGAACGCGAGATCGAGCTGTCCCAATCACAAGACGCGTTGACGCTCGGCCGCGACCTCCAATGCGACGTTGTGATCGGCGATCGAATGGCCTCGCGAATGCACGCGCGCATCGAGCGGCGGCGCGACAAGTTCGTTCTTGTCGATCAAAGCTCGAATGGCACTTATGTCACCGTCGACGGCGAGAAGGAAATCCTCGTCCGCCGCGAAGAGCTGGTTCTGCGCGGCCGCGGACAAATCAGTTTTGGGCATGCGGCGCAACCGGGCGGCACCGCTGAAGTATTGACCTTTTCCTGTATCGGGGTGCTTTAGGACTCGCGCTACGCGCGGACGGCTTTGCGCGCAGCGGCCGTGATTCGCTGTTGCGCCCTCTCGTAGTCGGCCCATGGATCGCTTTTGCGGCGGGCGAGAATTCCCGGGACGTTGCGCACGTTGAAGAATGCGCCGCGTACATCCTGGCGCATCGCAGTCCAGGCGATCGGCATCGACACGGGTAATCCCGGCCGCGCACGAAGCGAATAGGCGGCGACCGCGCTGGCCGCCTCGGCGTTGCGCAAATAATCGACGAAGACCCGCCCAGTTCGTTTCTCCTTGCTCATCGTCGCGGTGAACAGTTTCGGTGATGTGCGGCAGAGCTCCATCGCGAGACCACGCGCGAACGCTTTCACGTCGTCCCAGCTATAACGCGCCACGAGCGGCACGACGAAGTGCAGTCCCTTACCACCGGTCGTCTTGAGAAACCAGCGGAGCTCGAGCCGGTCGAGCAACGCCCGCGTCAGCTCGCACGCTTCACGCAACTGCGGCCACGTAAGCGCAGGATCGGGATCGAGGTCGAGCGTGATCCGATCGGGACGGTCGAGACTAGGAAAACGCGAGGCCCACGAGTGGAATTCGAACGCGCCGTTCTGCACGGCGGCGACGACGTCGGCGATCGTTTTGAGATGGAGATACGGTGGCGTGTCGGCTGCTCGCTGCTGGGGGCGCTGCGGATCGCCGGGATGACGCTGAAAAAAGCAGTGCGCGAGGTCGCCGCCTGGGCACTTGACGACCGCGAGCGGCCGATCGACCACGTGCGGCAATAGCCATTTCGCCACGTCCACGTGGTAACGCGCAACATCCAGCTTCGTGACGCCATCGCTTTCGGCCACGACACGATCGGGATTGCTGATCGCGATGCCGGCGACTTCGGGCTTCGATGCCGTCAACGCTTTCTTCGTCGATTGCGTCGCACTCTTGGTCGGCACAGGATCGCGCTCGCGGATCAGCAACCAATTATCTTTGCCGCTTCCGTCACGCGGCTGCATTCGCACGAGCACCCAGCGTCCGCGCAAGCGCCGCCCCGCAAGATCGAATTTGAGATGGCCGTCGTGCAGCCCTTGCCGTGGATCGCCGATCGGTTTCCATGTACCGCGGTCCCAGATATCGACATGCCCCGCGCCGTATTGCCCTGGCGGGATGTCGCCTTCGAACTGCGCGTAATCGATTGGATGATCCTCTGTTGGGACGGCAAGCCGCCGCTCGCCTACGCTTTCCCCCGGACCTTTTGGTATCGCCCAGCTCTTCAGCACACCGTCCAACTCGAGACGAAAGTCGAAATGAAGCCGGTGGGCTTCGTGCCTCTGGATCACGAACTGCAGCTTCTCGCCGCTGCCACGCACGCGACCTTGCGGCTCGGGCGTGGCATTGAAATCGCGCTTGCGGCGGTATGTCGAAAGCGATATGTGAATGTGCGCCATTCAACGACTCGCGCAAACGATGTTCCAGTGTGCGCCCGGAATGGAATCAGTGACTTGAGATCGCCCGCCGAAAAGCGAGAGCGCAATTTCTTCCGATCACGTTGCATAAATTGCCGCTTCGATTGGTTGCGAAAGCTCAAGACCGCGCTCCTGTCTAACCAGCGTTCGAATCGAGCTAAAATGTCCTATCAATCAACATCGAAAGGCAATCCATGGCTGCCGATCCAACGACCCGCATCTCCGACGCGACGATGGACGCAAAATCGCTCTATCGAGAAGAGATCTACACCGATCGTAAAGTCGGGACGCTTCGTGTGCTCGTTCCAGTCAAGAGCGACGGTTCGCCGGATACCGCGCGCCCGACGCTGTTTCAAGGCGAGGCGCAATTGATGACCAACATGGGACCGCTGCCGATCAGCTTCGATATCGAAGCGACGGATCTTGCGTCGGCAGTCGCTCGTTACGCCGAATCGACGAAGGCCGGGGTCGAACGCGCGATGCGCGAGCTGCAGGAATTGCGTCGGCAGGCCTCGTCGTCGATCGTCATTCCGCAAGGCGGCGCCGCGGGATTGCCGCCCGCGGGGCTGGGCGGCGGTGGGAAGATACAAATACCGTAGCACCGTTTGTCATCCTGAGCGCAGCGAAGGACCTGCTTTTGGTTGTGAGCGTTGCGATGGAAACGGCATCGCCCATTCCGTCTTGCCGGCAAAACGCGTCACGAGAAAATCGACAAACGCACGTACTTTCATCGACAAATGCCGCCGGCTCGGATACGCGGCGTAAATGTCGATCGACGGCGGCGTGTAACCGGGCAATAGGGTCGCGAGGCGACCGGCGCGGACATCGGGCGCGACGATGAAATCCGGCTCGAGATGAACGCCCATACCGGCGACCGCGAGCGCACACAGCATCTGTCCGTTGTTCGAGTGCGCGGGACCCGCGATGCGAACTTCGTGCTCGTTGCCGCGACTGTCACGGAAGCGCCACGTGTTGCGCTCGCGCGAGTATTCGTAGCTGAGGCACGCGTGCGCAGCAAGGTCCGCCGGCGTCTTGGGTGCGGAATGCCGCGCCAGATACGAAGGCGCAGCGCAGCAGACGAGTTGCGTCACACCGATCTTGCGCGCGATCAGGCTGCGGCTGCCGATGTCGCCGATGCGGATCGCCAAATCGATGCCTTCGTCGACGATGTCGACGGCGCGATCGGAAAGCTCGACATCGAAGCGCAGTTGCGGATGGCGAGTCGCAAAGTCCGCGATCGCCGGTGCCAGATGCCGAACGCCGAAGCTGATTGAACACGTGAGTTTGAGCGTGCCGCGCGGCACCACCGTTGCGGCGGTCACGGTCTCTTCCGCCTCCACCAGGTCCGCGAGCAGTTGAACGCACCGTTCGTGGAAGGCCCGGCCCGTTTCCGTTAGCGAAAGCCGTCGCGTCGTTCGGTTCAACAGGCGAGTGTCGAGATGCGCTTCGAGATCCGCGACATGGCGCGACACCGCCGACGTCGACATCTCGAGACGCTGCGAGGCGCGAGCAAAGCTGCCCTGTTCGACGACCTTGGCGAACACCGACAAGGCGAGAAAGCGGTCCAAGATTATGCCAATATCCGCAACGATCTATGCCATTTTAGCCTATTTATCCCGAAACGAAGAAGATAGATGATTGCGGCGCAGTCGCACCCCCGCGGCTCCCCAATCACTGTCAAAGGAGAATCTTGTGAAACTGTATTACTCACCGGGCGCCTGCTCATACGCGCCGCACATCGCGTTGTACGAAGCGGGCCTGCCGTTCGAGGCGGTGAAGGTCGATCTCCGGACGCACAAGCTCGTCGACGGAACCGACTTCTACTCGATCAACCCGAAGGGCTACGTACCGCTGCTCGAGCTCGACGACGGCACGCGTTTGAGCGAACTCGCTGTGATCGTGCAATACATCGCGGATCGCAAGCCCGGCACGCTCGCACCGGCGTTCGGATCGATGGAGCGCTATCGACTGATGGAATGGCTGAACTTCATCTCATCCGAGCTCCACAAGCAATTCAATCCGCTGTGGTATCCGGACACGCCTGATGTGACAAGGGAAGCGCAGAAAAAGCGGCTCGCAAAGCGCTTCGATTACCTGAATCCCATCCTTGCCAAACAACCGTACCTGATGGGACAGAACTTCACCGTCGCCGATGCGTATCTGCACGCGATCCTTAATTGGAGCCCTCAGCTCAAGGTCGACCTGTCGCCGTGGCCGGCGCTCGTCCAATATCAACAGCGCATCGCTGCTCGGCCGAGTGTCGTCAAGGCGCATAACGCCGAACATACGACGAAGGCGGCCAGTGCGTAACGAGTGCAACCAGTCCACATGAGCGCCGTAGGTACGTCCCAAGGCGCGAATTACCCCCCCTCGGGGGGCAGCGCAGCGGCGACAGCCGCAAGCGTGGGGGTCCATCGGCTACCCACGCTGTTTTTGTCGCATGGCTCGCCGATGCATGCGACTGCGCCCGGCGAAGCCGGGCGCGTGTGGGCAGCGCTCGGGCAAACGCTCCGGCCACGCGCGGTCGTCGTCGCATCGGCGCATTGGGAAACCGCTCTGCCGATGGTCACCGGCAACCCGAAGCCGCAAACGATTCACGATTTCGGCGGCTTTCCGGCGGAGCTTTATGCGATTCAATATCCGGCGCGCGGCGCGCCCGCGCTCGCCGAAGAGATTGTCGGCTTGCTGAAGCAGGCGGGCATCACGGCGGGCATCGACGGGTGCCGCGGTCTCGATCACGGCGCCTGGGTACCGTTGCGGCATATGTTTCCTGATGCCGATGTTCCGATCGTCCAGCTCTCAGTGCAGCCCGAACGTGGAACCGCTCATCATGTTGAATTAGGACGCGCGCTTGCGCCGCTTGCGGCGGATAACGTGTTGATCGTCGGATCCGGCCACGCGACGCACAATCTGCGCGATTTTTTTTCTGCGCGCCCCGGGTCTTCCACATCGACCTACGCACGCGACTTCGCCGAGTGGCTTCATGCGCGGCTCTCGTCGCGCGACGTTGATGCGCTCGTCCGCTATCGCGACGTCGCACCTTCTGCAGAACGAGCGCATCCGACCGAAGAGCATTTTCTTCCACTCTTCGTCGCCTGGGGCGCCGCGGGCGAGGGCGTACGGTCAGAACGCATCTTCGAAGGTCTGGAAAGGGGCGCGCTTTCGATGGATTCGTACGCGTTCCATGGCGCGCAGGCTGTCCGGTGATGTCCGACAGCCGAATAAGGCGCTCACCGATCACGAGCGTTGCCGTCTGCATCCTAGAGTTCAGCCATGTCGAACCGTCAATTGAATTGGGACCCGGTGATAAAGCGCAACAGACGTTGGCGCGCGCGCTGGGGAAGCTTCCTGATGGGCGTTTGCATCGGCCTTCTGATCGTGACGCCGGTGCTGGCGGCACCGCAAACGAACTTTGCGGCGTTGCTTCCGAACGAGCCGACCGTTTTGCCGCCGTTGAACGCTAATTTGCTGCTCGATTGCGTCGCATTCATCGTCAGCGTCGCGGTGGCGCAAATTGTTTTTGCGGCGAATGCGGCGCGGTCGCGTTTGCCTTCCACGCGCCGGTAATCCGATCGCCTCGCAGCCCCTCTTGGCCGATGCGCCGTGATCAGGGCGCATCGGCCAAAAGTCGTATGGCGCTACCGATGCAGAACGTCGACGATGGTCGACGAGAACGGACGCACCACCTCACAAGCGTGACGTCATGCGTCTGTTCGTTTACAACAGCCACGCCAGGGAGGTTGCATGCCGCACATTCTCGACCCCAAACGCCTGCTCCGCGATGAAGATTATTTCGCGGCTCTCGATGAGCTCGAGGGCCTGATGACCGCCGATCCTGATACCCCAGAGGGCCGACGCTTCGACGAGCTTGCGACGCTGATCGACGATTACGAGATCGCGCATCCTTCCACGATCGCGCGGCCATCCTGACCCCTCGATGACCAGCGCCAGTCCGGCGATCGACGTTCGCCATAACAAGGCGGCCCAGCGTTTCGAGGTGGACCTCGATGGGCATCTTGCTCGCGCAGATTATCGGATCGTAGGGGGCGTGATGCAGATATTTCACACGGAAGTGCCGATGGCGTTCGAAGGCCGCGGAATCGCCGCGGCGCTCGTAAGGGCGGCGATCGAGTATGCGCGTGAAAATGGCCTCAAGGTGCTGCCGGCCTGCTCTTACGTGAGGGCGTATATGCGCCGGCATCCGGAAGCGCAGTCGCTGCTTGCGGTCGCGGGTCAATGAGCATCGCGAGCTCGCAGAGGACGTGCATCCACCGCTAGAGCGAACGGTGCAGCGGCGAACGTTGTTCCGGTAAGCTTGGCGGACCGGCGCGCACCCTTGCAATGCCGGATGCCACTTGAACGATCCGTCGAGCATTCGGCGCGAGCCGTCGCCCGCGCACAAGCGCACCTTTCGCGGTTGCCTCCTCGGCGGCGCGATCGGCGACGCGCTTGGCGCACCGGTCGAGTTCATGTCGCTCGCCGAAATACGGGAAACGTTCGGCCGCTCGGGGATTACCGAATACACCACGGCATTCGATCGCAAAGGGGCGATCACCGACGACACGCAGATGTCGTTGTTCTCCGCCGAAGGCTTACTGCGCGCCTACGTTGCGGGTGTCGCGCAGAACGGCACCGGCGCCGTTTCCGCGATCGTTGCCAACGCGTACGCGCGCTGGCTCGCAACGCAAGGGCGGAAGCCCGGCATCGGCGAATTCGACCGCGATGGCTGGTTGTTTTCGATACGTGAGCTCCATGTCCAACGCGTGCCGAGCGCGAGCTGTCTTTCTGCGCTCGAGCAAATGACGGCGCGCGGTGAACGCGCTCGCAACGAAAGCAAGGGTTGCGGCGGGGTGATACGCAGCGCGCCGGTGGGTTTGTGGTGTGCGCGGCTCGACGACGGCCTGTCACTCGAACGCGCCGCACGACATGCACTGGAGCTCGGCGCCGAGGTCGCGGGACTCACGCACGGTCATCCGACAGGGCGTCTCGCGGCCGGCGCGTTTGCTGCGCTCATTATGTTGCTCGCGCGCGAAACGCCGTTATCGGACGCTATTGCACGCGTCAAACGTCTGCTCGGGCGCTATCCCGGACACACCGAGACGCTCTCGGCGCTGGTGCGCGGCGAGTCGCTCGGCCAATGCGGCGTGGCGCGCGCCGAAGCACTGTCGGAACTAGGCGAAGGGTGGATGGCGGACGAAGCGCTGGCGATTGGGATTGCATGCGCGCTCACCGCGCCGGATTTCGACACGGGCGTACGGCTCGCCGTGAACCACGACGGCGACAGCGATTCGACGGCGGCGATTGCCGGCCACTTGCTGGGCACTATGCATGGCGCGGAAGCGATTTCCAAACGTTGGACGATCGGCCTCGAGCTGCGTCGCGTGATCGTCGAGATCGCCGACGATCTCGCGACGTTTCCGGACTGGCCGATCGGCGAGTTCATGCCCGAAAGCGACGAAAGCGATTACTGGAAGCGTCGCTATCCCGGCACCTGATTCAAATGGGCCCCACGAGACCAACGCGGCTCGCTGACGAAAGGGATGCGCGATGCTTACGATCGATCACCTGGACCATCTCGTTTTGACGGTTGCCGACATCGACGCGACGATTGCGTTCTATACGCGAGTGCTCGGCATGGCCAGCGTCACCTTCGGCGCGGGGCGCAAGGCGCTCGGTTTCGGTCCGCAGAAGATCAACCTGCATCTCGCAGGCCACGAGTTCTCTCCCTGCGCACAACGACCGACGCCGGGGTCCGCCGATATCTGCCTGATCACCAAAATGCCGCTCGATGCCGCGATGGGCTATGTGCAGAGCTGCGGCGTGACGATCGAAGAGGGTCCGGTCGATCGAACCGGTGCAATCGGAGCGTTACGGTCGTTTTATTTCCGCGACCCCGACGGCAACTTGATCGAAGTGTCGAATTATCTGTGAACGACGAAATGCGTCAGTGCAACCGCTGGCGCGTCTTGCGTCCGTTATCGGGCAAATCGCGGCGCGCGCCGGTCCCGCGCGATTCGGTCGCGCGGCGCCGTTCCTGCCAGAACCGGTAGATCAGGACGGCGGCGACCGACAACTCCTCGACGAGGCTTGCGCGCTTTTCGCGGTCGTCGATCCATTCGGCGAACTCCGGATCCTGGTCGCCGAAGGCGAGCGCCTCGATCGGAAAGATCCAGTCGCGCGCGTCTTGCGCATCGTACAACGGCTGCCATTCGTCGTCGCGAAGCTTGACGCCGGCCATGTAGCCTTCGCACCACGCCGATGCCTCCGGCGGCGTCTTATCGTTGCGCGCTTTTTCATCGGGCATGTACAGCAGCGGCTTGAAACGCGTCGGCGATTCCGACAACGTGCGCTGAATGCCGACCATGTGCCGTAGGACGAGACCCATAATCCGCTGCGCCTGCTCGTTATCGGCGAACGCCGGATTGGCGGTACGCCCACCGTCGCTCCACACCTGCGGCAGCCATTCCGACGGCTGAATCGATTCAGGACCGCTGACGATCGCCGTCAAGAACCCGTCGAGCATCTCCAGGTCCATGCAGTCCTGCGGCACGGCATCGGACGCAAGAAAGCCCTCGAGCGAGTCGAGCTCGGCATCGGACAGGGGTTCATCTAAGGCGCGCATCTCGGCCATGGGAAGCTTCCGGTGCGGCGAGCACGTGAAATCGCGGATGTCGCCGGTCGTCAAGCATACCGCAGATGCCCGAATGCCTTCATGGCCGGATGCAACTCGGCGGCCCGGCGAAACTGCCGTGCGATTCAGCGCAACGCGTGAGCGACATTCAATGCAAGCATGAACGTGAGAAGCGCGCCCCCCTGATGAAGCGCCGCAAGTGGAAGCGGCACGACGTAGAGCAGCGTCGCGATACCAAGGCCGATCTGTAGCACAAGCATGGCCAACAGCGCGTTGCCGCCGCGTACGGCTCGGGACGGCAATCCCGGCGTGACGCGCAAGCGCCACCACAGGAGCAACGCGACGACGACAAGTATCAGCGCGAGAACGCGATGATCGAATTGCACCGTCGCCATGTTCCAGAAAAGATTTGTCCACGAAGGATCCAGCATGAGGATCTCGGGCGGAACGATATGGCCGTTCATCAACGGGAACGTGTTGTACGCAAATCCGGCGCGAATGCCGGCCACGAAACCGCCACTTATCACCATCACGCATACAACGGCAACCAGCAAGAAAGCGAGACGCCGCACAGTGTGCTGTCTCGTGGCATCAAGCGCGGCATGTTGCGGCATGCGCAGCGTCATCGCGGTCCACAACATTGCGCCGAGAATGGCAAACGCCAACCCGAGATGTGCGGTCAGCCGAAACGGCGAAACCCGCGGGTCGTCGATCAAGCCGCTTTGCACCATGTACCAGCCCAGTGCGCCTTGCGCAGCGCCCAACGCAAAGATGCCGAATAGCTTCGCCGCCAGCGCACTCGAGATACGCCGCGACGCGATGAACCATACCAGCGGAACAAAAAACACGAGACCGATCACGCGCCCGAGCAACCGATGCAGATATTCCCACCAGAAGATGCCTTTGAATTCGGAGAGCGTCATCGCGTTGTTGATCTGCCGGAATTCGGGCGTCAGCTTGTATTTGGCGAAGGTCTCCTGCCACTGCGCATCCGACATCGGCGGCACCGCGCCGATGATCGGTTGCCATTCGGTGATCGACAATCCCGAATGCGTAAGCCGCGTTACGCCACCGACGACGACCATCGCGAAGACGAGCGCGCAACAGACGAACAGCCATCTTGCGACGCTCCGATTAACCGACGCGTCCGCGCGCGGTTGGACATGCGTTACGGGAATGGAATACGGCGTCGCCATCCAATAAGTTTAACCCGCTCAATGTACCCCCACGCTTGCGGCTGTCGCCGCTGCGCTGCCCCCGAGGGGGAGCATTCGCGCCTTGGGACGGCCCGGCGGCGCTCAATGTGCGTGCCACTCTGCTGCGGGCTCGCGAGGCGGCTCTTGGCGCAGCAACGCCAGCTGATCGAGGATTTGCCGCGTGCGCTCGGCTTGATCGGTGGGAACGGCGAGCCATCGAGCGCGCAAGTATCCTTGGCGGTCGATCAGAAACTCGACGTGCGTCGGCGTCGCGCGGCGAGCGTTGCTCTCGTCAGAAGCGGCGAACATCGCATAGGTTGCGCCGACGTCGGTGCCGGCCAACGCGATCATCGATGAGGTGCCGGGCAGCGTTGTATCGACTGTGCGCGACGTCGCATCGAGGGCAATCGCAATGACGCGCGCGCCTGCATCTGCGAGCCTTGCCTGTGCCGCGTCGAGCGCTCTTAGACGATCAAGCGATTGCGGAAGCGTGTACAGCACGAGGAGCACCGCGGTTCGTGCGCGCTCATCCCGCAGCGATTCCTGCGCACGTCCCGCAGCTTCGAACGTGAAGTCCGGTGCGACGAGCGGCCGCCACGGTTCGACGTGCGTCGTCATCGATCGCGAATCGTTCGCCTGTGCCTGCGCACGAATGAACGCGATCACCGACCAGATTGCCGTTTCGGGCAGGCGGGCGCCGAACTCCGGCATCGCCGTTCGCGGTATGCCGTGGGCAATCCACCAGAACATGTCGCCGGCAGAATGATGCATCGAATGCACCATGAGATCAGGCGGCTTGTCGGCAAGTGAACCGGCGAGCGGTCCGTCGCCGCGGCCCTGCCCACCATGGCATTGCGCGCAATTCTCGGCATAGACGGTCGCACCCTGCGCGATCGCGCTTGTTGTGTATCGCACCGTCGAGACGACGTAGGTTGTCGGAAAAGCTGGAACGACGGAGAGATACGGGCACGTCACCGCCGCGCCGGCGATCACGCCGGCGCCGGCGATCGATACGTGCAGCAGTCGCGGCCGTTGGTGGCGCGCACGAACGAGCGTCAGCGCGACCGCGACGGAAGCTGCCGCAAACATGACGGCCACAAGCCAGCCGATTTGCACCGGCGCATCGGCGGGCTCGACCCGAAACGTAAATGCGAAGGGCCAAATTGTTTTCGCGTGCGCGGCGGGGACTGTGACGCCGAGCGCGGCGACGACGGCGATGACCGCGATTCCCACAGCGGTTTCGAGCGTGGCGGCACGCATGAGCGCGTGCAACGCGACGAAATCACGCGCCACAACGCGCGGCGTCAGACGAAAGCGGTTGATCGCTGCCAGTGCGACCATCACGAAGAACAGCGCAATCTTCGTCATCAACAGCTGGCCGTAATCGGTTCCGAACAATGCCGGGAGATCGCCGACCGAATACCAGGAATTGACGACGCCGGACACAACGAGCGTGCCGACGCTCGCGACACCTAACGTCGAAAAGCGTCGCGTCGCCGCTGCGGCAACGTCGATCGATGCGAGCGCTGACTTGCGGCGCGCGCTCGCGAGCAACAGCACGAGCCCCGGCAGTGCGCCGAGCCATGATCCTGCGGCGAGCAAATGGATCGCGTCGGCGGCGATGCGCGCGTACCGATCGGCCCCTTGACCCGCAGCCGCATGTCCGGCGAACGCGAGCGTCGTCAGATAAAGGCCCGCCAATATCGTCGCGCCGAGCACGACTGACGAGCTGGGCCGCACAGAAAACCGGCGTGCGTCCATTATCAGGACAATGATGAGCGCGAACGCGATTGCGAGTCGCATCAACCAGACGCGCCCGAACAGCGTCATTGTTGCCACGCGAAGAACGGTGTCGTCTTTCAACAGATCCGCCAGCGCTGATCCGCTGACAAGCGCCGCTTCCAGCACAAACCATACAACCGCCGACACGATGCTCACTCCAAGACTCCAGCGCAGGAGCGTGCGAAGTCGCCCCCACAGCCGATCCCACGCAAGTGCGTTGCCTTGCAGATCGGCGCGCATTGCCGGAACGGCGACCGCCAGCGCGAACGCCAGTCCGCCGAACAAGACGATCGTCGCCAGCAAATGCGCGAAGCGCATGACGACGAGGAGCAAGTTCATTCGGAGCGGCCTGTGAGCTTCAGTAAATGGCTCTAAGGCGCGACGTCGAAGGTGAAATCACCCTCGGTAACGTGCGTGTCCACCGATAACACGCGCCACACGACGCGATAGCGGCCCGGCGCGAGCGTCGGGACCGACACCTGCAGGACCGTCGCGTTGCCCGCGTCGACTTTCGCGTCGCCACGGTCGACACGTCTACCCGACCGATCGAGCACGCGAACGGTGCTGAACGCCGGTTCGAGTTGCTGCGTGAACCAGAGCCGCACCTGTGCAGGCGGCGTGCGCACCGTGCTGCCCACAGCGGGTGCTGCGTGGTCGAGAAACGCGTGCGCACGTACAGTCGAGCACGCGATGCACGCCGCGAGAGACGTAACCAGCAGCACCCCTTTCATTTGGTCAGAAGATCGGCTTGCCGATCGTCGTCGGAAAGAGATCATCCAAAAAGAAATGGAGCTGGGCGATCCAGCCGACGCGGCTGCCGCTTCGACTGTTCACCGGAATGACCGCTTCCGCCGCAACTTGAACGTAACGTCCGGCCCAGATGATGCCGGGATTGATCGTTCCTGTCGTCCCGTGCGCGCCTCGATCGAGTGCGGTTGAGAACGAGAATTCGACGACCGGGATCAACTGGTTGAATGGTTCGCTCCATCCGGTACCTTGGACGTTCGCGTTCAGATACGGAACGCTGTACTCGATCGCGAAGCCCCATTGCAACGTGTGTGGATTACGCTCGACTTCGACATCGCCTTCGTCGTTGACCGTCGTCGTACTCGCACGCGACGGGATGCCGATGCCAAGTTGTCCGGTCACGGCGAAAGGCCGCAGATATTTCATGTCATCGGACAAATCGCCGAAGCCTTTGCCGAAGAACAACGCGGGCGTGAAGGTCGAAAACGATTCGGCGCCGACGCGCTTGGAACCGCTGCTGCCGATGTCCCAATCGACGCCGGCGGAGAGAATCGCTTCGTGTTCGTTGCTTTGATAAAACTTGTACTTGACGCTCGCGCCGAGATTGTCGAAGCCGCGTTGCGTGTCGCCGCCATCCGGCTTTATTTGCTTGTACGTGGCGCCGAATCCGATGCCGAAATTTTCGGTGATCCGTTTTGACATATCGATCGAAAAGTCGCTCTGGCGCACCGACGGGCCGTCGTCTTCTCCCGGAACCTTCCGGTAAGAAATCGTTGGCAGCGACAGCTCGTCCGCGACGAAGGGGTCTTCGGTTACAAGCGTAGCGGGGAAGAAGCGTTTTCCGACGAAGCCGTGCGCAAACGCATCGCCCATCGTTGCAACATCAAATGCCAGAAAACAAGCGATTGGCATGACAAGCGCGCGACGAAAGAGCGTGCGCGTCGTTTTTCGTGTTGATGCCATGAAGTTCTCCTCCTGAGATGATGACGAGACGGCTCGGCGTGTGGGACGTGCGCCAGACGCGAAACGCGAACGCGCGCGCGGTGACCGCAACGACGCCGATCGAACGCAACTACCGGTCAGACATCGAGGAGAGGGGGACCGCGGATCGGAGGACGAGGTGTGACGAACGCGGCCTCGATCGTTTCGATATGAAGCGGCGGCTTCCCTGAACGGCTGGGAAGAACCGCGACCGTTGGAAACGACCAAACGGATGGAACGCAACGCGCCAAGTGCTGGATGACTTGACATTCGAAACAGTCATGGTCGTCGGGGTGCGTCGGACTGCCAGGAAACTCGGAAGCATCGACATGCGAGTGCAACGCACTGTGCTCGTCCTGCTCCTCGTGCGCGACAGTGCGATCGGTGCGATGACCGTCGGGCGCAAAATCGATGAGCCAAGGCAACGGTCCGAGGGCCGGCCACACGAGCGCGAGCAACGCATAGATAGCGATCCAGTAACGCCAACGGCTGCGGCGTAATGCTTGCGCTGTGAACCGTTTTCTCATTCGCGCTGCTTTACGACTTGGGCGCTTCTATGAGTACCGCGATCTCGATCGTCCCGGCTTTTTCGAATGTAAGCTTCAATGGGATCATTTCGCCGGCGGCAAGCGGCAACTTGAGGTCGACCAGCATCACGTGATACCCGCCGGGGCTGAGTGTTGCCTTCGAGTGCGCAGGGATGTCCAACGCCGCGATCTGCCGCATTCGCATCAGGTTGCCGTCCATCGTCATCGAATGGATCTCGGCAGCGCCGGCGACCGGTGTCTCGACGCGCAGGAGGCGATCGGATTCGTTACCCGCGTTGTCGATCGTGAAATAGACGCCGCCGACCCGTGCGCCCGCTGGCGTCGCGCGCGCGTATGGGTGATTGATACGCAGGTTCTTAAGGGTGTAGTCGTCCGCCAGCGCGGAACCCGCGCAAAGCAGCAATCCCGCGATAGCAAGCGCAGCAATTTTTTGCATGGGGCGATTCTACGTGCGTTCTGCTGCAAGCTGCGCCCCGGGGTCGCCAGCCCGCGCCGGCGTCCATCGTTGACATCCGTTGCCCCAAACGGTTAGATTGGTCAGACCACCAGACCAGAAGCGCCGTCGGCCGTTGGGCCAAGGCGACTTAAGTCAGACACCCGAAGGAGGAGTCCAAATGAATGCGTTTATTCGCGCGTCCTTGCGCGTCATCGCAGTCTGCAGTGCCATGGTCGCGTTGGCCGCGCACGGCCAGCAGCCGATCACGCTCCATGGCGCAGTTCAGTTCAATGACGACCACGCTTTCAATAAAGCCCTCGTGCGCTTCGAAGAGCTCGTCAAGAAGTACTACGGCAAGCCGGTCAATTTCGTGCTGCACAAGAACAGCGAGCTCGGGCTCGAAAAAGACTATTTCGCGTACATGAACCAAGGCATCTCCGTCGACTACGGCATTGTCTCGCCGGCGCACATGTCCACGTTCTCGAAAGCGGCGCCGTTTATCGATGCGCCGTTCCTCTTCCGCGACCTCGATCATTGGAACAAGGTGCTGGATGCCGACACGCTGAAGCCGGTGGCCGACGAAGTTTCCACGAAAGCCGACGTCATGCTGATCGGCTTCGCCGGCGGCGGCACGCGGAATATTTTCGCCAACAAGCCGGTGCACAACATGGCCGAGCTCAAAGGCCTGAAGGTCCGCGTTCAGGGCGCGCCGATCTGGAGCAAGACGTTCTCGGCAATCGGCATGTCGCCCACCGTGATCGCCTACGACGAGATCTACAACGCGATCCAGAACGGCGTCATTCAGGCCGGCGAAAACGAGGCCGCGGGCGTCGAGGCGATGAAGTTCTATGAAGTAGGCCCGAACATCAACATGACGCAGCACGCGATCACGATCCGCCCGATCTGCTTTTCCGGCAAGACGTTCAAGAAGCTGCCGCCCGACTTGCAAGCGGCGATCGTGAAAGCAGGCAAGGAAGCGGGCGTCTACGGCCGCCAGGTGGAATCGAGCCAGGACACCGCGAAGCTAGAAGCGATGGAAAAGGCCGGCAAGCTGAAGCGCATTCCCTTCGCCGACCGCGCCGCAATGAAGAAGGCGGCCGATCCGGTGATGGCGGAGTACGCGAAGGAAATCGGCGCGGACGCGATCTACGCCAAGATCAACTCAATGTAATAACCGCATCCGAGACCCGGCGGGAGCAGCTCGCTTCCGCCGGTCTTTTTTTGCCGCGAAACGGGGAGCCGCATGCGCACGTTCATCGATGGCTACTACCGGCTGCTCGACTGGTTGCTGGCCGCGACCGTCGGGATCCTGATCGTGCCGGTCACCGTGCAGATCATTTCGCGTTACACGGAGCTGTTTCCGCATTACATCTGGACCGAGGAGATGGCGCGCTTCCTGTTCATCTGGATGGTGATGCTGGGTGCGATGGTCGGCGTCCGCGACGCCTCCCATTTCGAGGTCGACGTGTGGCCGGAGCTTTCGCCGCGGCCGAATGCCCTCCTTCGCATCGTCGCCAACGTGTTCGTGCTCGTGTTCGCGCTGATGTTCATCTGGTACGGCATCAAGTTCGTGCAATTCGGCTGGAATCAGGACTCCGAGCTGGCGGAAATGCCGATGACTTACATTTTCGTCGCGTGGCCGCTCGCCGGCTTCACCTGGGTGTTGTTCCTCGGCGAGCGTTTCCTCGCGGACGTGCGCATCGTGCGCGGCACGGCCACCGCCGCGGACATGCCGCCGCCCCGCGACCCAACGCACGTGAGCCCCGAATGAGCGCGGCGGCCGAAGGCCAGGCCCGAAGCCGCCTGCGCGAGCGGCGCGAAGCGCAGGACCGAAGGTCCCGTCCGCGAGTGCTGGCGGCGGCCGACGCACAGGTGCCGCTTTTCATGGCGATGGTAAATGAGGCCGCGCATCGCCGCGCGATTGAGCGGCCGACACTCGGCGTATCGGACTGGGTTACGAATGCAAGGAGGCCGAGGAATGAGCGTGGTGGTCCAACAATGAGCGGCGACGGGCCGTCCCGAGCCGCGAATTACTCCCCCTTTGGGGGCAGCGCAGCGGCGCCAGCCGCAAGCGTGGGGGTCCAACAATGAGCGGTGCAACGCTGACGCCCGTTGTCGCCGCGTGGCTCTTGTTCGGTACGTTCTTCGCACTGTTGGTGCTGCGCGTTCCGGTCGCGTTCGCGCTCGGGCTCGCCTGTCTGCCGGTTCTGTTTATCGAGCCGCGGCTCTCGCCGATGGTCGTATTCAACACCACGTTCAAGGCATACAACTCGTTCATCTTACTCGCAGTACCGTTCTTTCTGCTTACCGCCAATCTGATGAACGTCGGCGGCATCACCGAACGCCTTGTACGCCTCTCGCGCACGATGGTGGGCAACTTTCCCGGCGCATTGGCGCAGATCAACGTGCTGCTGTCGGTGTTCTTCGCGGGGATCTCCGGATCGTCGACCGCCGACGCAGCGAGCCAAGGGAAGATCTTCATCGAGGCTCAGGTCAAGGAGGGCTACGACCTGAGCTTCTCGATCGCGATCACCGCGGTATCGGCCGTGCTGGCGGTCATCATTCCGCCGTCGATCCTGATGATCGTGTGGGGCGGCGTGTTATCGGTGTCGATCGGTGCGTTGTACCTCGCCGGCGTCATTCCTGGCCTCCTGATCGGCCTCGCGCAGATGGGCACGGTGCACGTCTACGCGAAGCTTCGCAACTATCCGGTCTATCCGCGCGCCACGCTCAAGGAATTCCTGACGGCGGCTCTCGTGTCGGTCCCCGCACTGTTTACGCCGTTCATCGTCGTCGGCGGCATTCTGCTCGGCTGGTTCACGGCCACCGAATCGGCGGCGGCCGCGGTCCTCTACGCTGCGGTCCTGTCGATCTTCTTCTATCGGGAGATGGACGGGCATCATCTGTGGACCGCGTTGCTTGAAACCGGGAAGCTTTCAGCCATCGCGTTGTTCTGCGTCGGCACGGCATCGGTCTTCGGCTGGCTGCTCGCGTATTTTCAAATCCCGAAAGCGCTGCTCGAAAACGTTACGGCGTGGGGGTTGGGAATCATCGGTGTGGGGTTTTTCATCGCGTTCGTATTCCTCGTCGTCGGCTGCTTTCTCGATGCGATTCCCGCGATCATCATCGTTGGCACGACGTTGCAGCCGCTCGCCGCGTCGGTGAACATGCATCCCGTTTCATTCGCGATCATCGGAATCGTCTCGCTCGCTTTCGGCCTCGTCACGCCACCGTATGGATTGTGCTTGATGATCTCGTGCGCGATCGCCAAGGTACGGCTTCGCTATGCGCTCAAAGACACAATGATCATGCTCGTCCCGATGTTGCTCGTGCTCGCGATGCTTATCGTGTGGCCCGAGATCGCGCTGATCCTCCCGAAGCTCGTGCGGCCCGAGTTTCTGAAGTAGCGTACGGACGAGCGAGCGGCGTATCATGACCCAATCGGTACAAGGAGGTCTCCCCATGCTGCACTTGAAGCCGCTCTCTCCGGGCTTCGGGCTGGAAGCTTCGGGAATTGATCTGTCGCAGCCGCTGTCCGACGAAGCATTCGCCGAGATCGAAGATGCATTCTTCGACGGTCAGGTGCTGTCGATTCCCCATCAACGACTGACGCCGGCGGAGTTCGTCGCTTTTGCACGGCGCTTCGGCCCGCCGGAACCGCATGTCATCGATCAGTTCCACCATCCCGATGACCGCAACATCCTGATACTTTCGAACGTGGTGATCGACGGTGAGCCGCAGGGACTCGCCGACGCCGGCACGTATTTCCATACCGACTATTCATACCTCGACGTGCCCGCGCGCGCGACGATGCTGTATTCGATCGAGGTGCCCGAAGTCGGCGGCGACACGCTGTTCGCGAATCAGTACGCGGCGTACGATGACCTGCCGGTCGCGATGAAACGCAAGATCGAGCCGCTTGTCGCCGTCCATCACTACGGCAACCGCCACGTCCCCGAAGGCGAAGCGCGAACGGCCGCGTCGATGCTCACCGACGAGCAGAAGGCGAAGATGCCGTTGATCACGCATCCGTTGGTGCGGCGACATCCCGTCACCGGCGGCAAAGCGTTGTACGCGGTGTCGGGAAGCTCGTACGGAATCGTCGGCATGCCGGACGACGAAGCGATTGCGCTCTTAGACGAGCTTACGGCGCATGCGACGCAGGACAAGTACGTCCTTCGATATGAGTATGGCGTCGGCGACGTCGTGATCTGGGATAACGCGTCGCTTTTGCATTCGGCGACGTTGACCGATCCGGAATGCGCGCGCACGTTGTGGCGCATTACGGTGAAAGAGCCGATGCCGCTGGGCCACGCCGAAGCAGTGCTCGCACCGACGTTCGTTCAGCGATCGATGTGACCGCTTCGCGTGTATCGCACCGCGCCGAGGGCATGGTGCTTGGCGCGATCGTCGCGCTCGTCGCGGTGGCCTTGCTGTTGCCGGCCATTGCGCAGGATCCGAAATATCACCTGTTCGCCGATCAGCGAACCTGGCTCGGCGTTCCGCGCGCCGCGGACGTTCTCTCGAATCTGGCGTTCATTGCCATAGGGTTGTTCGGAGGCTTCACGTTGCTATCGCCGCGGCGTTTGCCTTTGCGCAACGCGACCGTGACGAGCCTTTGGTGCGTCGCCGCCGGATTCGTTCTCACCGGCATCGGCTCGGCGTGGTACCACTGGCAGCCGAACGACGCGACGCTCGTGTGGGATCGGCTGCCGATGACGCTGGTGCTAGCCGGCGTGATCTCGACGGCGATTGCGGAGCGCGTCGGCGAGAACGTTGCGATCGCGGCGCTCGCGTTGCTGATCGCCGCGGGCATCGCCAGCGTCATGTATTGGCGCAGCAGCGGTAATCTCACATCGTACGCAGTGCTGCAATTCGGCGGGATCGCCGCCTTACTCGTGTTGCTCGCCATGACGCGCGGCGACGGCGATCCGTTTGCATGGTCGTGGGTCGTCGGCTGGTACTGCTTCGCCAAAGTCGCGGAGCTCGCGGATCAAAGCGTGTGGCAGGCGACGAACGGCTTGCTGGCTGGACACGCGATAAAGCACCTGGCAGCCGCTGCGGCGGGCGCTGCGATGTTCTATCCACTGCGCAATCGGTGATATCCATTGCGCTCGAAGCTTCCCGCGACGGGCACGACGATCTTCAGCGTGATGTCTGCGCTGGCCGCGCAACACGGCGCGGTCAATCTCGGTCAAGGCTTTCCGGATTATGCGATCGATCCGGCGTTGATCGATCTGGTTTCCGCCGCAATGCGCGCCGGCCACAATCAATATCCGCTGATGCCCGGCGTGATGAAGCTCCGCGAGGCGATCGCAGTCAAAGTCTTTCGCCTTTACGGCCGCGCCTACGATCCCGAGCATGAAATCACGGTGACGACCGGCGCGACGCAGGCGATCTACACCGCCATTCAGGCGCTGGCGCACGCAGGCGACGAAGTCATCGTATTCGAGCCGGCGTACGACAGCTACATTCCATCGATTCGCCTTGCGGGCGCAACGCCGATCCCATTGCCGCTTACCGTGCCCGACTATCGAATCGACTGGAATGCGGTCGCACGCGCGATCACGCCGCGGACCCGCGTCATCCTGATCAACACGCCGAACAATCCCGGGACGAGCGTGTTGACGGCGGAAGACCGCAACACCCTCGCAAAGTTGGTGCGCGGGACACCGATCATCGTTGTCAGCGATGAGGTCTACGAGCACATGGTGTTCGATGGGTCGCGACACGAAAGCATCGCCGGTCATGCCGAGCTCGCGGAGCAGAGCGTCGTGATCGGCTCCTTCGGCAAGACGTTTCATGCGACCGGCTGGAAGGTCGGTTATGCGCTGGCGCCACGCGAGATCACCGACGAATTGCGACGCGTTCACCAGTTCATCGTGTTCACCGTCAACAGCGCGGTTCAACATGCTCTCGCGGCGTTTCTCGAACGGCCGGAGCGCTACGAATCGTTACCAGCGTTTTTCACCGCGAAGCGCGACCTTCTGCGTTCGCTGCTCGCTCCGACACCGCTCACCGTGCTTCCGTGCGCAGGCAGCTACTTTCAGCTCGCGCGCTACGACCGGATCAGTGACGAGCCGGCGCGCGACTTTGCCGAGCGACTGGTCCGCGAGATCGGTGTTGCCACGATTCCGTTATCGGCGTTCTATCAAGACGGCACCGATCATCACGTGATCCGCTTCTGCTTTGCCAAACGCGATGACACGCTGCTCGCCGCCGGCGAGCGACTCGCAAAGCTCCGCGCTTAAATTGCCCACGCCGCACCACAACGATGCATCGTCGGCGGGCGCTGGACGCCGCCGTGGCCTGTGCGCTATCGTCGGCTGTCTTGGTCTTTGCGGGACAACGCGATGCAACTGACGCCGCGCGAATTCGACAAGCTGCTGATCTACATGATGGCCGAGGTCGCGCAAAAGCGGCTCGCGCAGGGGATCAAGCTCAATTATCCGGAAGCCGTTGCGATGATCTCCGCCAAGGCGCTTGACGGCGCACGTGTCGGGCAGACGATCGAAGAGGTCACGAAGGCTGCCCGCCATGTGCTGACGAAGGATGATGTGATGGACGGCGTCGCCGATCTGGTGCAGATGGTTCAGGTGGAAGCCGTCTTCACCGACGGCAGCCGTCTGGTCACCGTTCATACGCCCATTCAATGAGCGCCGCAGGGCCGCCCCAAGGCGCTCATTACTCCCCCTCCGGGGGCAGCGCAGCGGCGCAAGCCGCAAGCGTGGGGGTACAACATTGATGCCCGCGAAACGAAAAAAAACGGACGCGCATTCTGCAGAATCGACGGCTCCGCTTGCCGGCGTTGGTGGCTACGTGCTCGAGAGCACGCCGGTCGTCTTCAATGCGGGCAAGCCATCACTTGCAATCAAGGTTCGCAACACCGGCGATCGGCCGATCCAGGTCGGCTCGCATTTTCATTTCTTTGAAGTCAATCGCGCGCTGGAATTCGACCGGAGCGCTGCGTTCGGCATGCACCTCGACATTCCGTCGTCGACGGCGATCCGCTTCGAGCCGGGTGACGAAAGGACCGTACATCTGGTGCCGTTCGGCGGCACGCGGCGCGTTTACGGCTTCAACAACTTGGTCGATGGCGTGACCGACGGCGAGCCGGCTAAGGCCGCGGCGCTTATTCGTTTGCGCGAACGCGGCTTCAAGTCCTCTTGAACATTGCAACGACAGGCACGAAAAATCATGGCTGAAATTTCGCGCCGCGAGCATGCCAGCCTGTTCGGACCGACGACCGGCGATCGGATCCGTCTTGGCGACACCGATTTGTACGTCGAGATCGAGAAGGACCTTCGCGGCTTCGGCGATGAAGTCGTATTCGGCGGCGGCAAAAGCATCCGCGAAGGGATGGCGTTCGACAACACATTGACGAGCGCCGGCGGCGCGCCCGACCTTGTCATCACCAACGTGACGATCGTCGACGCGATGCTCGGCGTCGTAAAGGCTGACGTCGGCATCAAGAACGGCTTGGTCTGCGGCATCGGGAAGGCGGGCAACCCGAACACGATGGATGACATCACGCCGTCACTCGCCCTCGGCAACGCCACCGATGCCGTATCGGGCGAGCACTGCATTCTGACCGCCGGCGGCGTCGACACGCACATCCATTTCGTTTCGCCGCAGCAGATCTACGCAGGACTTTCAAACGGCGTCACAACATTCATTGGCGGTGGCATCGGACCAACCGACGGCACGAACGCGACAACCGTCACGTCCGGACCGTGGAACATCGAGATGATGCTTCGCGCCGCCGAAGGCTTGCCGGTCAACATCGGGTTTCTCGGCAAGGGCCATGCGCATGGAACGGCGCCGCTGGTTGAACAAATCGAAGCGGGCGCGATCGGTTTCAAATGCCATGAGGACTGGGGAACCACGCCGGCGGTAATCCGTTCGGCACTCGCGGTTGCTGACGATCTCGACGTGCAAGTGTCGATTCACACCGACACGTTGAACGAATCGGGCTTCGTCGAGGACACGATCGCTGCGTTCGAAGGCCGCACGATCCACACGTTCCACACCGAAGGCTCCGGCGGCGGGCATTCGCCCGACATCATCAAGGTCGCCGGAGAGCCGAACGTCCTGCCAAGCTCGACCAATCCGACGTTACCCTACGGCATCAACACGCAGGCCGAGCTCTTCGACATGATCATGGTCTGCCACAACTTGAATCCTGCCGTCGCATCGGACGTCGCCTTCGCCGAGAGCCGCGTGCGCTCCGAAACGATCGCCGCCGAAAACGTGCTGCACGACATGGGCGTGATCTCGATGTTCTCGAGCGATTCGCAGGCGATGGGACGTGCAGGAGAAAATTGGCTTCGCGCGATCCAGACGGCCGACGCGATGAAAAAAGGCCGCGGCAAGCTGCCCGACGATTCGCCGCGCAACGACAATTTCCGCGTGCTGCGCTACGTCGCCAAGATCACGATCAATCCGGCGATCACACAAGGCATCGGACACGTGCTCGGTTCGGTGGAAGTGGGCAAGCTTGCCGATCTCGTGCTGTGGGAACCGAAATTCTTCGGCGCAAAGCCGAAGCTCGTCATCAAAGGCGGAATGATCAATTGGTCGGTGATGGGCGATCCGAACGCATCGCTTCCTACCCCGCAGCCCGTCTACTATCGTCCGATGTTCGGCGCATTCGGCAGCGCAATGGCGAAGACCTGCATCAGCTTCGTTTCGAAGCTCGCTTTCGACGCCGGAGTCAAAGAGAAGCTCCAACTCGCGCGCCAGGTGATGCCCGTGCTGAAAACTCGCAAGCTGGGCAAGCGCGACATGGTGCGAAATTCGGGGACGCCGCGGATCGACGTCAATCCGGAAACGTTTGCGGTGCGCGTCGATGGCGTTCATGCCACCGTCGCGCCCGCAAAACGTATTGCGTTAAATCAACTGTACTTCTTCAGTTAGCAAAAACAACGACAGCAGATCCCTCGCCGAAAATCAACAGCAGTTCCTTCGCTCCGCTCAGGACTCGCTTCGCTCGGCTCGGGATGACATTCCTTACGGCAGCGTCAGCGCCCATCCGCTGCGGCCGTGCGTTGCTGCGTACAGCTTTCTCGCGGATGGAACGATCGTGAGTCCGGCTACTTCCACGACAGGCAAGCCGGTTCCGCCAAGCACCCACGTCGTCGTTCCGTTCGGCAGCCGCATCACGCCGAAGTCCGAGCCGGCATAGAGATCGCCGGTCACGTCATCGAACGCGACCGCATTCGCTGGGAGGTCGCCCAGCGTAATGCCGTCCAAGCTCGTCCACGTCGCGGTGTTGGCGTTCGGATCGTAGACCACGGAGAACACGTGTCCGGGCTGCGCCGGCGTATTGAAGTTATAGCCGCCGTAGGAGATCCATGCGTGGTTCGGATTCTTCGCGTCGATCACGATACCGCTCACGAATCGACCCGGCGACGCCGCCCCGAGCGAGTCCAACCGCTTGAATGTCACCGCGGTCGCCGCCGCGTTCGCGTTCTTCGAAATGAACACGCGGCCGGCCGACGTCGCCGCCCACAGTGTTCCGACGTCCGCCGTCGTGCGCGCGATCGCCGCCATCGTACCGCCGGACCGATTGCCCAACGCCGCAGCGGTCAAGCTCGTCGCACCGGCTGGCCCGATTTGAACGAAATCGCCGCAATTCGGAGCCGCCGCAGACGTCGTGAACTCGGGACAGTTCGCCTCGAGGTAGGCCTGATCGCCACCCCAATTCTGCGTGCGCCACACGCTGAACGATCCCTGATAGATCGTCTTGGCGTTTGACGGGTGCGGATCCGCGATGATTGGCGGATAGAACGCGGAGCTCTCCGGACTGCTGACGATCGGTCCCGTCGCGATGACCCACTTCGTCGGCTCGCCATTCTGGAAGTTGACGTCGTTCGCTTGTCCCGTGAACGTGTTGAAACGCAACACGCTGTTGGTTGCGCTGAAGCCCGACTGCCCGCCGTCGCCGTAGATGATCTGTGGCCAGACGACTGCCGAACCGGTGGTTTCGAACGTGCCGTTGTCCTGCGTGCCGCCTTGCAGATGCCTCGGATCGTCGGAAGCGACCGAGAAGCTCTGGAATTGCAGCGTCGACAGTCCCTTGTTCAAGCTGAACAGATGCGACGGTATGCGCGACAGCAACTGCTGGCACAGCGTCAAGTTGGCGCCGCTCAGTCCACGCGCCGCGCATTGACCCGAAGCGTCGGTGAAGTCGCCGCTCGAGCGCATGAGCCCACCGTCCGATCCGCTGAAGAACAGGTACGGATTGTCGGGATGCGTGACGAGCGCGTGGTGATCCGGATGAAGGCCGTTCGGCGTCGTAGCGGACGACGCATCCCAGCTCACGTCGGTAAACGTCGCGCCGCCGTCGATCGACAGCAGAATCCCGCGGCTATTCGACACGGCGCCGAATTCACCGTACTGGTACGAACCGCCGAGATAGACGATGTCCGGATGTCCGGCGGGCGAGATCACGTAGTTGTCGTACCAGCATTGGCCGGTGCAATAGTTCTGGTTCTGCGCCGTCGTCAGGTTCGTGAACACCGCTGCCCCCGACGCGTCGTCGGTGCGATAGAACCTTGCCGCGGGTGTTCCTTGCGCGCCGTCGCCGACGTACATCCGCGTCTTGCCGTTGGGGAGCTTCGTCGCGGCGAACTCGGCACGATCGGTGTTAAGCGTCGGCGCGATCGGCGCGAGGATCTGCGTAAACGTCGTGCCGCCATTCGTCGATCGCCACACGCCCTGCTGGAACGCCGCCGCATAGACGATGTTGCTGTTCGACGGATCGAGCTCGACGTGGTTGACGCCGCGAATCGTTGCGTTTCCGTCCCAGACAAACGAGAACGTGGCGCCACCGTCGGTCGACTTGAACAGACCGAACGGAGGTCTCGGAGGTGGCGGAGTCGTCGTCGCGCCCCCGGTGACCGAAGCGACGCCTCGCACGCCGCGTGTCGATGAGACGTAGAGGATGTTTGCGTTGGCAGGGTCGACGACGATCGAGCTGATCGAACGGCTCTCGAAGGCATCGCCGGTGTACGTGCCGTTTCCGGGCGTCGTGAGTGCAGTCACCTGCGACGCGAGGTGCGTCCATGTGTTGCCGCCGTCGGTCGATCTGTAGATACCCCTGCCGGCTTCGGAGTCGCCCGATGCGTTCGGCTCGCCGGTGCCGGCGTAGAGCACGCCGTCATGATAGGTGAGCGTTCCGATCGCGTTGCTCGTGAAGCTTCCCGAGACGAACGTCCAGCTTGCCCCTTGACCCGACAACGCGTTGTCGGTGCGCCAGACGCCTCCGCCCGCCGCCGCGACCCACAGTGTGCATTTGCCGGGGCCGCATGAAGGCGCAATCGCAAGCGCGGTGATGCGGCCGGAAGTCGTATAGTCGGCGCCGCTGAACGTTAGTATTGCGGGAAAATTCGCCGTGCTTGGGCCGATTAGCGTCCATTGCCCCGGCACGTTCTTGCCGCGGCCGACGCCGCGACCCTTGATGTCGTCAAACGCGGCTTGCGCGTTCAACGTCAGCGTCATCGGAATATCCGCGGCCGGATACGCGCGATTCGCGTACGCTTCTTCGGCGGCAAGCAGCGGGCCGCCGAGAACTTCGAGCGCAGGACCGGGAAACATCGGGCGCTTGCGCGCGGGTCGAAGCGTCGCCCGTCCTTCGGGCGTGAGCTTCGTGACTGCTTTCTTTGCTTCGGTGGCCTTGGCGGCGCTTGTCGCGCTGTCGGGCTTTGCGTCGTCGGCGGCGACGACTTCCAGCGGAATCGTGGCGGCAGCAGCCAACGCCGCCGCAAAAGCGAACGAACGAACTCTGGGTCTCATCGGAAATCCCCTATGCGTGGTGAGCAATCAGGGATTCGAACGCGCGCAAAGTCATCGGGTCGATGACCGGCACGCCGCCCCCTGTTCTATGTCTGTTCGCGAAACTTTTGCAGCACACGTCGCTTCGCGAAGCCGCAATACGACACCACGCGCCGATCGCTGTCAAGCGGCGGACTCGCGACCATCGCTGTGGACCACAAAAATGCGGCGTTGATTAGTACAAAAATCGCGTCGCGTTAGAATCGATCGCTCGAAGAACGCAACCAACGAAGGCCGCTGACGTGATTCTCGTGGAAGCTGTGCTCGGCAACGTCGCGGATGACACGTGGAAATCGCGTCTTGTCGACGCCAAGCTCGATAAGCTGGCGCTCGATCATTGGGAGGCGCAAAAGAATCGATTCCGCAAGAAGACGGGCGACGGAACCGAAATCGCCGTTTCGCTCGATCGCGGCGCCTTCTTGCGCGACGGCGACATTCTGCTGTGGAACGAGGAGACGCGCACGGCGATCGTCGCTGCGATCAGTCTGCGCGACGTGATGGTCGTCCATGTCGACGCGCTTTCGAGCGCGACACCCGAGTTGCTGGTGCGAACGTGCGTCGAGCTCGGCCATGCGCTCGGGAATCAGCATTGGCCGGCCCTCGTCAAGGGCGCGCGTGTGTTCGTTCCACTCACCGTCGACCGCAAAGTGATGTCTTCGGTGATGAATACGCATCGTTTTGAGAACATCCGCTACGAGTTCGTGCCGGGCGCCGAAATCATTCCGTACCTCGCGCCACATGAATCGCGCCGGCTATTCGGCGGCGCCGAAGGACCGGTCCATTCGCACGTCTACGATCACGCGCAGCCGCGCGGTCATGCACCCCTAACAAGAAGCGAAGGAAGCTCGTGAAAAAAATTACGCGGATCGGTATCGGCGGTCCGGTGGGATCGGGGAAGACGGCGATCGTCGAGGCGATCACGCCCCGCCTACTCGATCTCGGCATCAAGGTGCTGATCATCACCAACGATGTGGTGACGACCGAAGATGCAAAGCACGTTCAGCGCACGCTGAGAGGCATCCTCATTGAGGAGCGCATTCTCGGGGTCGAAACGGGCGCGTGCCCGCACACCGCCGTACGCGAGGATCCAAGCATGAACCTCGCGGCGGTCGAGGACATGGAAACGCGTTTTCCCGACACCGACGTCGTGCTGATCGAGAGCGGCGGCGACAACTTGACATTGACGTTCAGTCCCGCGCTCGTCGATTTTTTCATCTACGTGATCGATGTCGCCGCGGGTGACAAGATTCCGCGCAAGAACGGGCCGGGCATCACGCAGTCGGACATCCTCGTCATCAACAAGATCGATCTTGCGCCGTATGTTGGCGCAAACCTCGACGTGATGGCGCAGGATTCGAAGGTGATGCGTGGCGATAAACCCTTTTTGTTTACGAACTGTCGGACCGGCGAAGGGATTCCTGCGCTGGTCGATGTGATACGGCGCGATCTCCTTTTCGATTTGTGAACGACGACCGCGGCGCGGCGGTCGAAGCGTCGACGTCATGCCGTCGAAAACTCCCGGTCGCTCCAAGCCCCGCCGTCCGTCGCATGAGAGCACCGTCCTGGTGCTACAGGGCGGCGGCGCGCTCGGCGCGTATCAGGCGGGCGTCTACGAGGGCATGCATGAAGCGGGCATCGACCCGAATTGGATCACCGGCGTATCGATCGGAGCAATCAACGCCGCGCTGATCGCCGGCAATCGGCCCGAAAACCGCATCGCACGGTTGCGTGAGTTCTGGGAGCGCGTGTCATCGGGCATACCGCTCGCGGTACCGGCGCCCTTCGACTTGTTACGACTGGCGTTCAATCGCTGGAGCGCGAGCGCAAGCGCCGCCTTCGGCGTGCCGGGCTTTTTTGCGCCGCGTGTCCCGCCGACGATCTTCAATACGCCGGGAACGACGGGTGCCCTCTCGCTGTACGACTCATCGCCGCTTCGCGACACGCTGAACGAGCTCGTTGATTTCGAGCTCATCAATGCACGCCACGTGCGCTTGAGCGTCGGCGCGGTCAACGTACGCAACGGCAATTCGGTTTACTTCGACAACCACGACCCAGATCTCTCACTCGGCGTCGAACACGTGATGGCGAGCGGTGCGCTGCCACCCGGCTTGCCACCGATACAGGTCGATGGCGTGCCGTACTGGGATGGCGGCCTGGTATCGAATACACCGCTGTGGTACGTGCTGGACGACAGCCGGCAATTGAATGCGCTGATCGTTCAAGTCGATCTGTTCAGCGCCCGCGGGACGATGCCACACAATCTCGAAGAAGTGCTCGAGCGCGCGAAGGACATTCAATACTCGAGCAAGACGCGATTTAACACGAGTCGCGCGAAGGAAGAGGAAGCGTTGCGGCAGGCGTTGCAGCATGTCATTGCGAAGCTGCCGGCGCGTCTTCGCAACGATGTCGACGTCAAGCTGCTGATCGAACGAACACGTCGCCGGCGCGTTTCGATTGTGCATTTGATCAATCGACGTACGGAATTCTCGACCGATTCCAAGGATTATGAATTTTCACGCGCGACGATCCGCGCGCTCTGGGCAGCGGGACTCGCGGACGTGCGGCGCACGATGGCAAGTCCCCACTGGGGTAGCGCATGCGATGCCGAGCAGGGGATGCGCACTTACGACTTGCTGCAATAACGCGGCACTGCCCGCAAAGGATCGCTCCATGAAAGTCGACGAAGTCAGAAAGCGTGCGTTCGCAATGCCGCTCACCAGCCCCGCGTTTCCGCCCGGTCCATATAAGTTTGTCGATCGCGAGTTTTTCATCGTCACTTACCGGACCGATCCGGCGGCGTTGGAGGAGGTCGTGCCTGAGCCACTGAAATTGGCGAGCCGCTCGTCAAGTACGAGTTCATCCGGATGGCCGATTCGACTGGATTCGGCGACTACACCGAGTCAGGACAAGTGATCCCCGTGAGCTTCCAGGGACAGGAAGGCGGTTACGTCCATGCGATGTATCTCGACGACGAAGCGCCGATCGCCGGTGGCCGCGAATTGTGGGGATTTCCGAAAAAGCTTGCGTCACCGTCGCTCACAGTCGAGAAGGACACGCTGCTTGGCGTGCTGAAATACGGCAGCGTGCCGGTGGCGGTCGCGACGATGGGTTACAAGCACCGCACGCTCGACACGACAGCGGTCAAGACTGCGCTGACCGGGCCGAACTTCCTGCTCAAGATCGTGCCTCACGTTGACGGTACCGCTCGCATCTGTGAGTTGGTGCGCTATTACTGTGAAGACGTGACGGTGAAAGGCGCGTGGAGCGGTCCCGCCGCACTGGAGCTTTTTCATCACGCGCTCGCTCCCGTAGCACGGTTGCCCGTCCTCCAAGTGGTCTCCGGCGTGCACATCGTTTCGAATCTCACGCTCGGACTCGGCGCGGTCGTTCATGATTACTTATCCTGACGGAAAGGTCCGGCCATGAAATTGCAAGGAAAGGTCGCGATCGTAACCGGCGCCGCAAGCGGCATCGGCAAAGCGATCGCGCAGCGATTCGCGGGCGAAGGCGCGAAGGTCGTCATTGCCGATTTAAATCTCGATCAGGCCAATGCGACCGCTGCCGAAATCAAGTCTGGCGGCGGCGAGGCGCGCGGCGTTGTGATGGACGTGACGAATGAAGATGCGGTCAATGCCGGCGTCACCGAAACCGTGACCGCTTACGGCGGCGTCGACATTCTAGTGAGCAACGCCGGTATCCAAATCGTGCATCCCGTCGAAGAATTCAGCTACGCCGAATGGA
>DASXSP010000056.1:0-198184 GCA_036505865.1 Casimicrobiaceae bacterium | reverse complement strand
GTTCATGCTTTCTTCCGTTACTGCTGCTGGCACACTGTCCTCGCATCGCAGCGCCGGCCGTAGCCGAAGTGCAACGGCGCTAACTGCTATGCAACGAAGTGTATGGATCGCTAATTACGCGCGCTTAGCTCGCGTTAGGATTTCTGCCAATGCCCAGAAGAATGGGAGCGAAGGGCGCGGTAAATCTTTGGCAGGCTGTAGCGCCTTGCTGACTTGATAATCCCGGCAACGTCCTTCGGGTGTTTCCCATCTTCAAGGAGCTTCGTCGCGCGGTTTCGGATATCCGCCGCATCTTCCGCTGCTTTGTCAGCCATAGCTTTTCCACTCTCTTTGCCGCCTTTGCGTCGGCCAGCTTGCGAGGTATCCCAGCTGTCTCCCCACGCCTCGACGGCGCTCACGCTTACGAAGGCTTGTGCGCTGGCGTCCGACGGATCAGGCCCGTCAAGTGTGAGCGTTTCTAACGCGCGGGCGGCCGCGTCTCGTCCGTCGCTTAGAAATATTTTCTTGATTGCGAATAGCTCCCGCGCAGATTCTTCGAGCTGACGCGCTTCGTAGCGGCGGGAGACTGCGGGCGCAATTCTTATAGCTCGTTGTCTTCGTTCTTTCACGCGCACTTTCCTTCAATGAAAAGGAGCCCACGCCCGAGAGGATCCAGCGTTGATCTGTTGTCATTGTCGGCCGCGGCAGGTGTCGCTCTAACGGATCGCCGCGACGTTCGTCGCCTCGGTCGCTCCGAAATCTGGTAGTAGGGTGTTCACGGCGTTGGCCAGCGTTTTGTCGCACAAGTGCGCGTAATGGCGCGACGTGATTCTGGTATCCGCGTGGCCTAGTAACTTGCTGATCGTCAGCAAATCGGCGCCAGCTTGTGCGAGTGCGCTTGCGTAGCTGTGCCGCGCCTCATGGAAGCGTAGCGGGGGCGTTATCTTCGCTCGCTTGCACGCCTCCGAAAGCGGGCGTTGCTGATGGTTCTTGCCCCATGGCTCGCCGTCAGAGCGCGCGAATATCGGGGCATTGGATGGGCGCCCGGTTGTCAGTGCCTTGAATAGCGCCACGCCGGAACCGTTAAGAGGGATGTATCGCGATTTGCCTGATTTGCTAGGCGCGACAAATAGCTGCGCGGTTGTCGTGTTGAAGTTTCCGACCGACATGCGCACGAGCTCGCCGTAGCGGGCGCCGGTTAACAGCGCAGCGCGAAAGAGTGGCCGGAATTCTGGCGTGCAGGCATTTACAAGCTGTACCGCCTCCGCTTCGGTGAGAAAGCGAATGCGGGGAACGTCTACCTTCGAGAACGGCTTAACGCGTCGCCACTCCGCGTTGTCCTTCGCTTTTCCGTCTTCGAATGCCTTGTTCAGGATCGCTTTCAAGACAGCCAGGATGCGGTTTGCGGTAGCACGACGAGCGCGCTTCGCTTCTTCGCGTGCTTCCTCGGTCTTCTGCTCGGCCTCGGCCCTGTGCGCTTGTTTCTTGCCCTTGCGGGTGCGTTTGCGCGCGTGCTGCCGTGCAAGCTTGTCGCGCCAGGCCTTCACGTCTTCCGCGGTCAACGACGCGACTGTTCGACCTTCAAACGCTGGGCGGATGTGCGCGTCAATGGTCGCCTCCGTCGCATCGATCGACTTCCGGTGGTCCTTGAACCACGCCAAGTAGTCGTCTATCGCGTCAGCGATGGTGTAGGAGGGCGCTGGGCCACGTTCCGCCTCTTGGATGGCCTTAGCGCAGGCTTGACGATACGTTAGAACCCGCTCGCCGTCGGCGGGCAGGTAATCATCAGCGACGCCCAAAGATCGCAAAGCGTACCGCCCGCTGTCGGCGCGGATACGGACAGACCATGTACCGCTGCGGTTAGCGCCCCCGCGTCGGTAGCAAAGCGCGACGCCATCGCCAATGTCGCGGAAACGCCGTTGCTTCGCCCCAATCGTGTTTCGCTGCTCAAACTTTTCGAGCTTGCTATCACGAACTGTCCGCGCCATAGTCACTCCTCCGAACCGCTGTCGTGTCTAAACCGTGTCTAGCACGTGTCTAGAATATTGGGAGATACGACCTTAGACAATCATAGGCAACGCTAGAGGGAAAAGCAAGGAGATCAGCGACTTAATCCGTCTAGGTTTGTCACTGAATGTCCTATTTGTCGCACTTTCACGGCGGTAACGCGGGTTCGAATCCCGCTGGGGACGCCAATAAAATCAGGTAGTTGAGTTCGAATATATAGAGACGTTCAATCGGTGATCCCACAATCGGAGCTAAACATGCAATTGTTGGACACACGAACCTACATCGCAGAGCTGGCAGCCGCCGGTCGACGCCATGGCGCGCTTTTGACCTTATTTAAGAAGTTTTCAGAACACGCAAAACACGTGGCGGCGAAGGAATATCCGCTGAAGGGAATCGCAATTGCGCCCGATGGGTCAACTGGCTTCACAGCGCGTTTTCTGGATGTCGGCGCAAGGTTCACTTTTGTCCATGACTCTGAATCGGGCCTCGGCGTAATACATGTATCGGACGTCTCCATGGGAGATTCTGAGCCGTCTCCATTCTGGAGTATTCATTTCAATGAGACCGGCGAGGTCCAAGACATCGAATCGCGGCGTAACGAAGGCGCCTATAACGTTGGTATCGACACAGACGCCGCAGAAATTGTCCTCGCGGCAGTACATAAGCTCATATCAAAGCCAAGCGGGCCCGAAGCATTAGTTGTTTAGGCCGCGGGTTCGAATCCCGTTGGGGAGGCCATTAGCGGGAAAAGACTCTCCTCGCGCGCCCAGACACGGACGATCTTGATCGCGGTGCATTCCCCCTTGCTTTCGCCAAACGACTAGCATGCCGCTCGAATCGTGAGGGCTCCCCGACTGTTGAGTGAGAAGAGCAGCCCCTATCCGACCGTGCTGATCAGTTCGGACCAATCTCCCCGATTTTCCCCTCGGGCTGAACTTTCCACCCGCGCTCACGGCGCTTTGCTTCGTCTAATTCATCTCGGGTCATCTTTGCCGCAACGTCAGTCATGGCTTGGGCTACATCGCTGCGCGGGCCACCCGCGGGGAGGCCGGAAAAGGCCAGCGAAAGCCATTTGAACGCCTCGACGTTGTCCTGCGGCACACCTTTACCTGCTGCATAGAGAAGCGCGAGGTTCAGTTGCGCGAATACCATGCCCTGGTTGGCGGCGCGCTGAAACCATTTGGCGGCGTCGGTTTCGCTCTTTTGAACTCCAGCGCCCTCCGCATAGCTAGCGCCGAGATTGTATTGGGCACGGGCGTCGCCCTGATTCGCCGCGCGCTGGAACCACATGACCGCTGTCGTGTCATTCCGCTCGACACCCTTACCCTCCACGTACAAAGTACCGAGGAGGTATTGAGCGGCGGCGGCGCCATTTTCGGCCAGCGGTCGCCAAATTGCCGCGGCCTTATCAAACGCTTTTTCATGATACGCGTCGATGCCGTCTTCAAGCGGTCCACTCAGGGCCGGCGCAGCGAACGCAGTTGCCACGGCAGCGGCACCGAGCAAATTACGAAGGTTTACTTTCATCCGCTCGTGCCTATGGTTTTGGTAGCCACCGCTGTTCTATTTTCGAATAACACGGTTCCGTTTCTCCACGCCTGAGATCGACCCGTTGCTGCCTGTCGCGCTGTGGAAAGCGGTCATCTGTGGACTACGCCGAACGGCCAAGACCGGCCGCGCGCCGACCGATTACTGAATCACCTCGTCCGCGCGTAGCAGCAACGATTGCGGGACGGTGATACCGAGCGCCTTCGCGGCCTTGAGATTGATGATCAACTCGAACTTCGTCGGCTGCTCGATGGGGAGGTCGGCGGGCTTCGCGCCCTTGAGGATCTTGTCGACGTACACGGCGGCGCGGCCGACGAAATCAGCCATGTTCACCGCGTAGGCCATCAGGCCGCCTGCCTCGACGCTTTCCCGAAAGCTGTACATCGCCGGTAGCTGACCCTTCACCGCGAGTTCGGCGAGCCTTGTCCGATGCGCAAGGAATGTCGAGGTACCGCCAACCAGAAGCGCGTCGGCCCGCTCTCGCGCCATTTCGGCGAAGGCGCTATCGAACTCTTCTGGACCTTTTGCCTCGACGTGTTGAAGGCGGATGTGCAGAGATCGGGCGGTCGCTTCGACCTCTCTCATTTGAAGTGCAAATGATGGGTCTGCTGGGTTCGAGAGTATGGCTACTCGGGAGGCGCGCGGGACCGTCTCCTTCAGAATTTGCAGCTGTTTGCCGAAGATCTCCGGACCGGGCGTGAAGGTCGTACCCGTGATGTTTCCCCCTGGCCGATTCAGGCTGGCGACAAGCCCTATCTCAACAGGATCGCTTGGAAAGATCATGACAATGGGAATGCTGCTCGTAGCATTCTTTGCTGCCAGCGCAGCTGATCCGGCTGGCGCGACGATCACATCCACCTTGCGCCGGACCAACTCTGCTGCGAGGTCGGGCAGTCGCTCGACGTTCCCGTCGGCCCATCGGTACTCGATGATGAGGTTTTGCCCCTCGACCCAGCCGAGCTCGCGTAACTTTCGCAAGAATGCCTGAAGCCCGCGCTCCACGGACTCGCGGGTGGGGGTGCTCAGATAACCAATGCGATACACCTTGCCCGCTTGCTGCGCCTCGGCGGCGAGCGGTGCGGCGCCGAGGACAAGTAGTCCAAGAAGTAGCGCAAGTCCTGCGTTACGTCGGTTCATGAAGGTTCCCGTGGATCGTCGTGCGGCGACGCCAGCACCAGGATCGTCGGGCAAAGCGCCCAACAAACCCTGGACAGCGGTGAATCTACACCCGAGTGACCGCAAAAGGTCGATAGCGCCATCGAACGACCGCTGTCAGTGCCTTCCCTGTACGGCTGCTGTTGGGCCGCACTGAGACGTCGGCGATCGCCAGCCAACCGCATAGCATGGGCGTCGAGGGTCGGCGCCGGCGGAGATCACCCCTCGGCTGCGATCCGCGCGCAGCACGCACAGGGCGCCGGCACGCCAAACGAAATCGGGCCAGTCCACGATTCGGTGGCCGCGCGCAGCAAGGCCGTCGCGGACGGACTGCGGCACGCGGCTCTCTACGTACAGCGTTCCGGGCGAATAGCTGTGAGGCTCGAAAGAGTCGGGGAAGCTGCCTGACGCGAAACGTGGCGCTTCGACGGCCTGCTGCGGATTCATCTCGAACACCGTCATGTTGAGGAGTACCTGCAATACCGCCTGCGCCTGCTCGTCGCCGCCGGGAGTGCCGATCGGCATGGGACTGCCATCGGGCAGAATCGCGAGCGCGGGACTGGGCGTCAGACGCGGCCGCTTGCCCGGCGCCACCGACGACGCATGCGTGGGGTCCGCCCAACTTTGCGATCCACGCGACGATGGACACAGGCCCGTTCCAGGGACGACCGGCGTGTCGTACGATGGATCGCTGGGCGTGGCCGAGAACACGTTGCCATCCTTGTCCATCACGCAGACGTATGACGTGTCATGCGCGCCCACCGCTGCGGCATCTGCGGTCGCTCGCGGCGCGGGGCGGCCGGCATAGCCGGAGATCTCGCCGCAGGGCGGCATTTCCGGCCACGCGCGGGTGGGGTGAATCATGGCGCGACGCGATTTCGCATAGGCGTCGGACAAGAGAGTCTCGATCGGCACGTTCACGAAGCGCGGATCGCCGTAATAGCGTTCGCGGTCGGCGAAGGCAAGTTTGATTGCCTCGGTAACCACGTGCGCATAATCGAGCGAGTTGTGGCCCATGCGCTTGAGGTCGATCCCGTTCAGCACGCTGAGCATCTCCGGCAGCACCGGACCTTGGCACCAAGCGCCGCACGAATACATATCGATCTGCGCGAAGCGCGCCTTCACCGGCAGTTCGATGGCGACTTGAAACGCGTTCAGATCCTGCGCGGTCATGAGGCCGCCGTTCGCTTTGTGAAACGCCACGATTGTTCGCGCGATATCGCCGCGATAAAAAGCATCGCGCGCCGCTCGTAGTCCGACCGCGCGACCTTTCGCCGCGGCCGCCTTCTCCTGATCGGCCATGTACTGCAGCGTGCGACCCAAATCGGCCTGAACGAAAGTCTCACCGCGCCGAGGCGCCTGGCCGTTCGGAAGATAGATCGCTGCGCTCGACGGCCAACGCGCGTAGTCCGCCGCATGCATCGCGATCATGTCCGACATGAGCCCGTACATCGGGAAGCCCGCGCTCGCGAATCGGATCGCTGCGGCGGCGCAATCGCCGAAGCTCATCGTTCCCCAATTTTCCAGCGCGGTGATCCAGGCGTCGGGTGCGGCAGGAATCACGGTGCGCAAAATCCCCGCCGGGATCTTTCCGCCGTGGCGCTTCTGAAAAAAATCGGCAGTCACGGCGCGCGGCCATGTGCCCACGCCGCTGATGGTCAGCACGTCGCGCTCGTCCGCGCGATAGATCATGATCGGTGCCACGCCGGCAACGTTGACCAGGTCGCTTTGCAAGACGCCGAGCGCGATGCCCGCCGCCACACCCGCATCCACCGCGTTGCCGCCCGACTCGAGCACCGCAAATGCGGCATGCGCTGCGCCGTAATGGCCGGCGACTGCCATGTGCCGGGTCCCAAGCAGGAGCGGGCGCAGGCTCTCGATGCCCGCGACCGGCAATGATTGCGAGATGGAATCGCTGGGCATCGGTAACTCTCAGCGATACCTAGACGCTGATCGACACCTCATTGGCTGCCGCCTTCAGTTGCGGACATGTCGCAAGCGCGCGATCGATGACCGCCATCGCTTCGCGCAACTCCTCGCCGTGCAGCGGCAATCGTGGCGGCCTGACGCGGTCGCTGCCCATGCCGACTCGCTGCTGCGCCAACTTGATGAGCTGCACGAACTTCACCACGGTGTCCATACGCAGCAACGGCAGAAACCACTGGTACAGCGCGAACGCGTCGGCCTTTCGTCCCTCGCGCGCATACTGGTAGAGCGCCACCGACTCGGCTGGGAACGCGTTCACAAGTCCCGCGATCCATCCGACCGCGCCCGCATCAATCGCTTCGACGATCGCGTCGTCGACACCGACCAGGATCTGCACGCGTGTGTCCGACAACGCACGAATCGCCATCACTCGTCGAAGGTCGGCGCTCGATTCCTTGACGGCATGCAGGTTGGGAAGCTCGCCGGCAAGCTCGAGGATGTGCTGCGGCAGGAAATCGGTCTTGTATGCGATCGGGTTGTTGTACAGCATGCAAGGAAGATCGGTAGCAGCGATCACCGCGCGTACGTGCGCTTTCATCTCGCGCCAATCGGTGCTGTAGACGTATGGGGGCAGCACCATCAAGCCGCTGCAGCCGATCGCTTTCGCGTCCTGCGCGAGCTTCACCGCCTCTGCCGTGGAAAGCGCCGCGATGCCCGGTATCACAGGCACCCGGTCTCCCACCGCCCTGACACAAGTTTCCATGACCTTGCGTTTTTCGGCGGGATTTAGCGTGGCCGATTCTCCGAGCGAGCCAATCGGAACGACACCCACCGACCCCTCGTCCACGAGCCAGCGCGAATGCTTCGCCAGGAAGTCCTCGTCGACACTGAAGTCGGCGTTGAACGGGGTCGTAATGGCTGGAATGACGCCTTTCCAGTTCACTTTCATTGCTTGCTCCTTGCGTTCATGGATTCGACATTACGCGTAGCGGTCGGGACTTAGGCCTTCCATGCTGCACGAAAGCGGTTCGTCCGACAGAATTTCCGAGATGAGCTTGCCGGTAATCGGACCGAGGCTGATGCCCATCATCGCGTGCCCGGTGGCGACCGAAAGATTGGCAAATCGCGAGACTCGGCCGACGTAGGGAAGGCCATCCGGCGAGCACGGGCGCAGACCCGAGCGCACGGTCGCGTGCTTCAAATGCGCCGGAGTGACGTCCGGAAAATATCGTGCGACCGAGTTGACGATCCCGCGCACACGCGCGGCATTGGTACCCTCGTCGATGCCGGTCAGCTCCATCGTTCCGGCGAATCGCAGCGCGCTGTCCATCGGCGTCACCGCAACGCGCGCTTCACTCAAGATGGAACACACACGCGGTAACGATGCGGGGCTCTCCATCGTCAGGCTGTAGCCCTTCCCTGCCTGCATCGGAATCCGGATGTCGAGATCACGCACGATCTCCTGCGACCAGATTCCGGCGCAGACGACGTATTCGTCGGCCGTGAGTTCGGCACCATCGGGGCGATTGGTGCGCATGGCCTCGATACGATCTCCAGTCGCGCGCCAACCGTTTACGCCCGTGTCGTACGAAACTTGAACGCCGGCCCGCTCGACCTCGCGCGCAAGCACCGCCATCAGCCGCGCAGGGGCCAGATGGCAGTCCATTGGAAAGTACACCGAGCCGGCAATGGCCATGCGAAGGTTCGGCTCGATCTCTGCCGTCGCCGACGGCGTCAGCACCTCGGCGGCAATGCCGAGCCGACGTGCGTAGTCGGCTGTTTTAGTCTCCTCCTCGAGACTATGCTCGGTGTTGCACAGCATCAGCATGCCGCGCTCGGTCAGATGGAAATCGTTGTTCCAGAGTGCCGCCCATTCCTTGTAACAATCGCGCCCGGCAAGGTGAAGATCACGAAGTATTGGCGCCGCACGATCGACGTGAGCCTGGGTTGCCGCCCGATGGAACTTCCATCCCCACCCCACGAGGTCGGTGCTCCAACGCGGCTTGACGTAGAAGGGACTCTCGGGATTCCACATCCACCGCAACCCGAGTTGCACCATGCCGGGACTCGCCAGAGGAACGATATGGCTTGGGACGACCATGCCGGCGTTGACGAAGGAGCAGCCGTCGCGGTTCGGGCCTCCACGCTCGATGAGCGTGACGCGATGCCCTTTGCGCGAACAGTAATAGGCGATGCTGAGGCCGACGATTCCGGCACCGACGATGAGGACATGTTTGGTCAATGGGCTACCTTCGCGCTGCGCGCTCCGGTGTTCGCGCTCGGGGCGGCCCTTCGCGCTCACGCGCGCTGGCTGATGCCCCAGCACAACGGGTCGGCTTCGTCGAAGATCAGCGTCGCCTCGTCGGTGACGTAGGCTGCGCCCGTGATGTGAGGCAGCACGCCGTCGCGGGAATGCTCGTCGACGGTAAACGAGGCCTCGAATGTGGTGCCGATCACACTTTCCTGCCGCCAGACTTCGCCCGGCCGCAATTTCCCGTCGACAGCAAGGCACGCTAGCTTGGCGCTGGTGCCGGTGCCGCAAGGTGAGCGGTCGTAGGCGAGACCCGGGCATAGAACGAAACTGCGGCTGTGCAGGTCCGGCTTGGACGCAGGGCCGAAGACTTCGATGTGATCGATCTCCGCCCCGTTCGCGCCACGCACGCCGGCGGCATTCAGCGCCTGACGCACTTGGCTGGCGAACGTAGTAAGTGCTGCGGTGTTGTCCGCCGACACGGAAAGTCCGCGCGCTTCGACCAGAAAGAACCAGTTGCCTCCCCACGCGACGTCGCCGATCACCTCGCCGTACCCCGGAACGTCGAGCGTCACTGCCGAGGCGAAGCGATAGCTTAGTACGTTGCTCACGGTCACACGGGCGCGGTCGAGCAACTTCACGGTCACGATACCGACAGGTGTCTCGATGCGATGGGTGCCGACGCCGATCCTTCCCAGATGCGCGAGCGTGACGACGAGGCCGATCGTTCCGTGGCCGCACATACCGATGTATCCAACGTTGTTGAAGAAGATCACGCCGGCGGCGCAGCTCGCATCTTCGGGCTCGCACAGCAGCGCGCCGACCAGGACATCGGATCCTCTGGGCTCGTTGACGATACCGGATCGAAAGTGATCGTAGTCCTCTCGAAAACGCGCGAGACGCTTGGCGACGCTGCCGCCGCCCAGATCCGGGCCTCCCTCGATCACCACGCGTGTCGGCTCGCCCGCGGTGTGGGAGTCGACAACCTTTACCTGCTTTACGCTCATAACGCTGGCTCCAGGTTCGACCGCTGAATGCAAATCTCGTCCTAGTCCACGATGCTGTCACGCCTCGGCCATGAAGCGCCACAGTGGGTCGGTCGAACACTCCTCTCGTCCGACTAGTCGAGTTTCGCCGCGGCGGGAGACGTGAAGGGTATATCCATCAAGTCCTCGCCGAAAAACACGTCGCCTTTGAATACCTCGCAAATCTCGCGCAGGACACGCTCACGCATGCCAGGCCGATCGAACTGCGGCGTTACGTGCGACGGCACGAGGTTGCGCACGTTAGCCGAGCGCGCCAGCTCGGCGAGCTCCATATGTCCCATCGTGAATGCGGCAAACGTCTTGCTGAGCGCCGTACCTGTCATGTAGTGGCACATGTGCACAAGCACGTCACAGTCCGTTGCGAGCGTAGCGAGCGCGCGGCTTGGACCCGTGTCACCGGAATAGACGAACGAATGCCCGTCTGCCTCGAGCCGATAGCCGAAGGATGTAAGGTGAGGTGCGAAGTGGTTGACTTCCGCCACCTTCACCGTCCATTTGCTCTGGCGCACGACCTCGCCGCCTCGGAGCTCATGGGTGACCGGTTGGGGTCGTGCTCGCTCGCCCTGGCCGCCGCGCGCCCGGAAGACATCGAGGCTCGCTTGATTCTGTGTCCTAGAGATCAAATCGAGGCCAAACGCGCCGTCATCGGCAATGAGCCGCTGCGTAATCAAGTTGAGCCCGGGCGGCCCATAGACCTCGAGCTCGCGCACACTGCCGGCCGCTTGGTCCCATCGGGTCAGGAGCAGACGCGGATAGTCCCCGATGTGATCGTAATGATGGTGGCTGAAAAAGGCATGCGAGACCTGTGTCGCAGCGATGCCGAGCTCGAGCAGCCGATGATGCGCACCGAAGCCATGATCGAACACGATGAAGTCATCGCCAACCTTGACGACGTATCCCGAACACATTCGCCGCACCGAGGGCGTCGGTGTTCCGGTTCCAAGCAACCAAAGTCTCATTCGTTGCCTCTCAATCCGACTGGATGGCAAGTGCGCTCAGAGAATCCTAGTACTTCTTTTGTCGCCCAAATGCCGTAGTTCGGAAATGGAGCTGCTATGCAAGGACTTCACGATTGGTCTGCTCAATGCTATCGGGGTGTCATAATTTATTCCAGCGCAAAGGCATTCTGGCATACCAATTTTGCTATACAAGATTGCTTGCGGAGGTCAGAGAGCCATCGCCCAGATCGGGAGTTCCCGCGATGACGACGCGCGTGGGCTCGCCCCCCGTGTGCGAATCGATTACTCGAACGGCATGTCTGGCCATGGACAGTCCTCGAAGGTCAGGCGTCGCGACGCCTGCGCGCGATCTCCCGCAAAGTGCTGCGCAGGTTGCGCACCACGGGCGTATCGCGATGGCGTACCGCGGAAATGAGCCCCACCGGCGGCATGTCCAACGGAACCGGGAATGGAAGGCGCCGCACGCCGCCCAGCCGCTGGATATCGTGCCCGACGTCGGAAGGAACGATGCTCAGCATGCGCGGGTTGGCCCGCAGCGTCAGGTGGATGATCTTGGTGGACGATGCCTCCACTGTCGCAACCGGAGCAGCGAGCTTCGCCTTGGCGAAGACGGCGTTGATGGTCGCGCGCGTCGGCGTCCCGTCCGGGGGCAGTAGCCACGCGAACGCGCCAAGGTCGACGAGCTTGATGCGCTCACTGCGTAGCAGTGGATTGTGTGGGTGCAAGAGGAGGCAGCCTTCCTGCCTGATCAGCGTCTCCTGCGCTAGCCCCGGCGGCAGCGGCCCGGTCGAGCAGCGCCCGATGATCGCGTCGAGATTCTGCAGGCGCAGCTCCTCCAGTAGGGCCGTGGTGGAAGCTTCGGTCACAGTGACCGACATACGATGCCGCTCGCCGGTGAGCTCGGCGATCAGACGCTCGATCAGCGGTCCGGAAACGAAGGGAATGACGCCGAGACGCAAGCGGCTGCCGGTACCCGCGCGATATGCATCGAGCTCCGCCGTCAGGGCGCGATAGTCCGCCAGCAGGGCACGTGCGCGCACGAGGACCAGGTCGCCAGCGGCGGTAAGGCTCATCCCTTTCGCACGGTCGCGGTCGAACAGATGAACCCGCAGGAGTTGCTCGATATCGCGCAGCGCGCGGCTTGCCGCGGGCTGCGTGAGGCCGAGCTCGAGCGCCGCCGCGGTGATCGATTTGTGTGTATGAATGGCCAGCACCAGCTCCATGTCGCGCGGGCGAAGCCTGGTCACGACGGCTTCGCGCAGCGCATTCGCGGACTGTTGCTCGACGGTGCGACGGGCAGTGTGCGGCACGCTTATATACCAATTTCGGTATGCACTAATGCATCGGCATCTCGGATAGATTATGCCCGCCGCGTTCCTGTGTCGAGTCCATCATCAACAGCGCGCCGCCGTGCAACCGAGGTGTCTCACAGTCATTGACATGTTCCGAATTCGCCGCCCGGAGGTAAGTAGCTAATGCGTCCATCATTTACTCCTTCTCTCGCAGTGGTGATCGCCGCCACGATTGGCGTGCTGCTGGCGGCGACACCCGCCGCCGCGCAGCAGTTCGTCGACGGACTCGCCCAGCCCGTGTTCAATGTCTCCGGATCAAATCTCATTACTCACAACGTGTGGGTGGAGATTCCGGGTCTCGATACTGACCGTGACGGTATCAACGATCGTATCCGCGTGCAGATCCGCAGGCCGGCTGTAACTGAGGGGGGCACGCGGTTGCCGGTGGTCCTCGTCGCGAGTCCCTATTCGGGCGGACAGCTCCCGTACCCGACCTACAACATCAACGTTCCGCTCTATGAACCGGGCAAGCCCGGCCATGACAACTACGAACCGCCCAATGAGCCGCCTCCGCCGTTCGACCCGCCCCCGGCCTGGTGCCGCTCTTGGCGCCGGTCCACATCAGCGGCATTCCTTCCGTTTCGCTGCGTATGTCCTTCAACGCGCCGTCCGCCATCGTCAGCGCGATGCTGATCGAGTATCGCGCCAACGGGACCCGAACCATCGTCACACGGGGCTGGGCCAATCCGCAGAATCGGAAGTCGTTATGGGAGAAGTTCGCGATTCATCCCGGCTCGTTCTACAAGCTGGATTTCGAGCTGCAACCGCATGACTACGTGTTCCAGCCGGGGTCTCACATCGGCCTTATGCTGCTGTCGAGCGACCGGCTCTTCACGTTGCGGCCACCGCCGGGCGCGGTCTTGACGTTGGACACGACGAAGAGCGTGCTCAGTCTCCCCGTCGTCGGGGGCGCACAGGCCTTTGCCGCCGCGACGAACTAGCAGTCGGGGAAAGGTGGCGGAGGAATACGACATCGAGGTTGATGCCGAGGATCGTGGGTAGCGCCCGCGGCGTCGGGCGCTTGCCCTTGAAGCGCTTGGGATGCGCACGATAGGCGGCGGCGAGCACGGCGGCGCGCTGTAATCGTTTCCAATGACGGCGAGTTCAGGCTTATCGTGCGAGCAGAACGGGCAGGGGACGGAAATGTTCTACAGAAAATTGGGGACCTCTAGGCCCATCTGGTCCACTTGAGGCGAAACGCGGAGTAGCCGCTAGGCTGCGATTGCGCTCTGACGATCGGCGTTCAGAGAGTCCAAGACCGTGAGTACTTCTGGGATTTGCTTGGCCTTGTCAAAGAAGTGATCCGCGCCGAGGTGGTGTGCAGCATCTCGGTAAGAGCCGAACGTGTAGTTGGTGAGCACGATGCACAGCGGCGGATGGCCTTCGCTGTTAACGGCGATTGCCTCCAACACATCGAAGCCATTTCCCTGTTTCAATGTAATGTCAACCGTTACTGCGTCGGGATGGAGCGCGGCAATGTCAGCAATAGCGGCTGAAGCAGTGTCCGCGTGTCCGACGACGGTTGCCCCTGTGGGTTCTATGAGCTCGATCAGACGCTGGAGAATAATCGGCGAGTCCTCTACCAGATAAACTCTGATGGGTTTCTGAGGGTCCATTATTTTGGCTCCTGCGCCGATTCGCGAAAATGTGATTAAACGGCGCGTGAGTCAGGGCGTGCTGTAGGAGAAACCCCGCGCTTTCTGTAGGTTGGGAACGGAAAGACATCAAGGAGAACCCTCGTTCATTCGCGAACTGCTGCTCCGATGCTATTCTTCCGATGTGCGCGGGCGGTCCAAACGTGACCCGATGCGAGGGCATCCAGGGCCCATATGGTCCTGATCTATAAGGGCCGACAGAGTCCTATAAGGGCCGACAGAGTCCCCCCTGTCGCATCCCGCTGGGGACGCCAACAAAACAATCGTCTAGCAGCGTCTGCAAAGTGTTCTTGCCATCAGCGTGACATTCACACCCGCCGATCCGACGCGCCGCAAACGGCAGGTCGGCCTATTGTCCGTGTAGGTCGTCGAATGGCGACGGGTAAATCGCAGAATGTGCCAACGTTGGCACAGGAGCCTTCCGCTTCTGCTGTTGATTCGCATCGATCCCGCCGCGCTTCGCCGGCTCGCCCATCGCGGCGCGCTTCAGCGCAACGCCGTTCCGCGCGAAGGTGTACGTCGGAGGTCTTTTCGCTGCGCTTCGGTGTTCTGCTTCTTTCGCAATCATCGATCGCGGACCCGACTTGTTAGCAAGCCCATCATCACTTGTGACGCTTGTGGCGCGTGGCTCGGTCACGCTAAGCACTTGCGGCGATACGACGGTTTCGCGATGTGTCACAACATCGGGGGGACAATTCAACTGTTGTGACATGGTGGACCGTGGCGGCGCGTAAGCAATTGCAACCAACCGTACCGCCGAACCTATAAGGGCAACAACGATGATGACCCTGATCAGCGTAAACCAAAATTCGCGCTTCGACGTAGGCATTCGTTCCACCGGCCCACACCAAGCGTGCGTTGCTTCCATGTGCGCAATTCTACTGGGTAGGGGACAACCCGCGGGCGTGCGCGAATAGTCAGGGGCAGAATCCACGCGCTCAACGTCGCGGCGATGCTACTTAAGGAAAGGTGCGGCCAAGCGAGTGCAATCCATAGTTCGTTGCGGGTGAGAAGGGCGGGGGCGGCCGATACTGCCTGGCACATCCTCCGCATCGCGACTGTGCGCCGAATTTCGTGGAACGTAAGTCCGCTTTTTCCCTACAGAGACATCACGTTGCCCGCTCCCACGAAACGGCAACGACTTGAAGCCGTAACCGGCTATGATGCAGCGGCTATCGCCAAGCTGAAGGCCCGCCGTGCCATCGGCTGATCCAAAGCTACCGGAGGCCGTCGTGCTTGCTCACATCAAAGCCGCATCCTGGCCGCTAATCGCCAGCATCGGCGCGATCGCCATCTCTCCGCTGCTCGTGGTCACGACAATGCAAGGTGCGTTCTACAACCTTTGGCTAGCCGTCATGATGATCGCGCTATGGGCGGCGCAACGCTTGACCAAGCGCGAGGTCGGCATTGCTGTCGGAGATCCCGAGTCCTATGTCGTCGCATTGACCTATGCGGTGGGCATCATCGGTTGCGTTGCGCTGGGGGCATGGGCCACGCAGTTGATCGACCTGAAGGATTATTCCGCAACCACGGTTTTCAGGCGCCTGTCATTGAACTTTCTCCTCACGTTCGTGCCGGCGCTGATCACCGAAGAAGGTTTTTTCCGAGGTGCGTTGTGGGGAAGCTGCGTGCGGGCCGGGTTTACTCCAACAAAAACCATCATCTGGACCAGTCTTGCTTTCGGCTTGTGGCATTTCGCCGTGCCGATCATCGATCCCGATTTCGCTCAACCTTTCAACAAGGTTCCGCAATACGTGATTGGGTCTACGTTCTTTGGCGTTGCGATGGGCCTGCTGCGCCTGCGCTCAGGCTCGATCATCGTGCCCAGCTTCTGCCATGCGTTATGGAACGCATCGGTTTACACTTTCTTTGGCGCGGGCGAGAAAATGGGCCAGCTCGGAATCGCTGACCCAAGCATATGGGACCCCGAGCGCGGTTACGCCGGACTTGTCCTGGCAACGCTCGTTGCTGTGCTGTTGTGGTCGTGGGTCAAACCTTCCGTCATCTCGTCCTCAACGAACCGAGTCAGCGCCGCTTGACGTCCGCTTTGGGGGCAGTTTGCAAAAGTTCGAGAGGATCAGCGCTATCGGCGGCTGATCGCGTCAATAAGGAGGTCTGCCATGAGAAATGCTTCTTTCCCCTCCGGTGTGTTGGTGTTGCATACGCTCAACCGCGCACTACGCGTCTTCGCCACCGCAGCGATGATCGGACTCGTCGCGAGCGTCGCGAATAGCTCGGCAGCGTCGGACAAGGATGAACATGGGACGCGCGTCCAATCTTGGGCGGTCGGTCATATCGCTCCGCTGCCGGCCGTCAGTGCGCAATACAACAACCAAACGTTGCGTGAGATCGTCCACACGAGCATCGGCGGAGATCAACTTCGTGTGCGGATCGCCAACACGTTCGGGACCGCTCCGCTCGTGATTGGCGCTGCGCACGTCGCTGTGTCGAACTCGGGTGCTTCGATCGTTTTGAGTACGGATCGCGCTTTAACGTTCGGTGGGAGAACGTCCGTCAGCATCCCCGCCGGTGCACTAGCGCTGAGCGATCCGGTTGACCTCCAGGTGGAAGCCGTCTCGGACCTCGCGGTAAGCGTCTATTTGCCTTCGACCACGAAAGGCGAAACGACCACGCTTTTTCAGGGTGCGAGTTACGTATCGTCAGCGGGCAATTTCGCCGGGTCTGCCGATCTGCCGGGTGCGACGCCGCTGTCGGAATGGCCTTTTGTTTCGGGCGTCAGCGTTGCAACGAAGAAAACGGGGGCTGCTGTCGTTGCGATCACCGATTCAGCGACGTTGGTATCTCAATGGCCAAGGGCGCTCGCAGAACGTCTCGCCGCCCGTCACGTCGACGACCTTGGCGTGGTGAGCACCGCCATCGCGGGCAATCGGCTGCTTTTCAACAGTGCAGGTCCGACCGGACCCGAAACGCACTGGGGACAAAGCGTGTTGACACGCTTCGAGCGCGACGCGCTCACCCAGGCTGGCGTGCAAACCGTTATCGTATGGATCGGCGTGAACGATCTCGCAGGCGCTGGTGCGTTCTACCCGGCGTCCGAGCAAGCATCGGTGGACGACATCATTGCCGGACTTCGTCAGCTCGTCGGACGAGCGCACGAGTACGGACTGACGATTCTCGGCTGCACCATATCGCCGATGGGCGGCAACACGAGCCTTCCCGGTTTCGACACGCCGGCACACGAAGCGGCGCGCGTCGCGCTCAATCAATGGATTCGCACGAGCGGCGTGTTCGATGGTGTGGTCGATGCCGATCTGGTGCTGCGTGACCCGAGTCAGCCGACGCGTCTTCTGCCTGCTTACGATAGCGGAGATCACCTTCATCCGAACACCGAAGGTGGCCGTGCGGTTGCTAACGCGATCGACTTGAAGCTGTTGCGCTGACGCAGAACGCAGCACCTACGCTAACGTCGTCGCGACGTGCGTTGTTTGCTGTCCCGGCGAATAAATGTCGTTGATGTTCCAATGCCCTGCAGTCGGCACTGGCTCGTTCTGCATCGCGACGTCGATCACTGTCGGTTTGTTCGACTTGATTGCTCGCTCGAGCGCTGGCTTGAATTCTTCGGCGGCCTTGATCGCCATTCCTTCGGCGCCATAGGCTCGCGCGATCGCAGCGTAATCGGGCGAATACGTCTGGTCGCCCCGTCGGAATACGCAACCGAACGATGTGCCGAAATGCGCCATCTCCAATCCGGCAATCGTTCCGTATGCGCAGTTGTTCATCACGATCCAGATGACCGGCACGTTTTGTTCGATTGCCGTTGCAAGCATGGCGGGATTCTGCCCAAAGCCGCCGTCGCCAACGAGTGCGACGACGACCTTTTCGGGGCATGCGAGCTTCGCGCCAATTGCTCCAGGCGCGCCAAAACCCATCGTCGCGTAGCCGCCGGGCGTCAGGATGCTCCCCGGCGTGTAAACGGGAAACTGCTGGCCCACGCCATTCTTGTTCCAGCCGACGTCGGTCGTGATGATTGCATCGCGGGGCAACACCTCACGAACGGCGGCGAGTATCCGCTCCGGTCGCATTGGATAAGCGTTGTTGCGGATATGACCCTCGTTGCTGCGCGTGAATTCCTCGCGGTACGCTGCAATCTGTTTTACGAGCCGCTCGTTCTTGCGGCGATCCGGATACTGTCGTTTCGCGACGCGGACGAGAACGGCGAGCGCCTGTTTCAAATCCGCGACCACGCCAAGCTCCACAGGATAGTTGCGCCCGATTTCACTGGCGTCGATGTCGATTTGAATAAGCCTGGCGGGCGGAATGCTGAACGTGAAGCGCGGATCCCACGAGCTGCAATCGGCCTCGGAAAAGCGGGTCCCCAGGGCGAGGATCAAATCAGCTTCCCTGCATTTGTCGTTGACGAATTGCGTGCCCCAAAAGCCGGTCATTCCGAGTGTCAGTGGATGGTCGTCGGGGAGCACACCCTTTCCCATCAGCGTATGCGCAACTGGAATCCCCAAGTGGCTAACGAACTCGCGCAATTCATCAGCGGCGTCGGCGAGAATGACCCCGCCGCCCGCGTAGACCACAGCGTTGCGCTCTGAGGCCAACGCCTCGACGATCTGCATCGCGGTCTCGTCGTCGATCGACGGTTTGTGCAGCCTTCGCGTATTGCGCTTCTGGCGCTCGAACAGGGCGACGTCGATTTCCTTGGAGAAAATGTCCATCGGCACCGACACGAGCACCGGACCCGGTCGGCCGTTTTCGGCGAGTTGAAACGCCTTTTCGATGATTTCTGGAAACAGGTCGGGTCGGTCGACACGCCACGCGCGCTTCACGAACGGACGATAGATTTCGAATTGCGCGGCGTCGGCATGCAGATTCACTTCCTGATGCGGATGCTTCCCGTAGTAGTGACTGGGTACGTCGCCGGCAATGACGACCATCGGAATCGAGTCCAATGCCGCGTTCGCAACGCCGGTCGCTGCGTTGGTGAGTCCGGGACCCAGATGGGCCAAGACGACAGCGGTTTGATGCTTCGCGCGCGCGTATCCGTCGGCGGCGTGCGCCGCGATCTGCCTCCGCAACCGTGTCGATCATCGACACGCAGACCGATAAGGTGACCTCGACGTTTAATGTCGGCGAGAAGCCGCGGGGGATTGCAGCATCTGTCGATGGCGCTCGACTTTATATAGCGCATCAAACGGGAACGCTGATCGAGCGCGACGTCTATACGGACAAGAGCGCGCGCATCACGGCGGGCGGCTCTGCGAAAGCGATTCGCGTGAGTCCCGACGGCAAGCTTCTTTCCGTCGTGATGGGTGAGAGCAATGTCGTGGCGCTGATCGATATGGCGACGCTTCGTGTCTTGAATACGGCACGTATAAGTGGAAAGAATGCCGCGCATGCCGTATTTAGTCCGGATGGAAAGTGGATATACGCGAATGCCGAAGACGGCGATTCGGTCGACGTCATCGATCTTGCAAAGGGGACGGTCGTCAAGTCCATCAACGTCGGTCATGCCCCGAAGGGTATCGGGTTTCTCCCTGACGGCACGCGCGCGTATGTGATTGTTGGCGACACCGATGAGATGGTTGTCATCGACGTTCCGCATCGCGAGGTCGTTGCGCGCGTCAAATCGACAGAGAGGCTCAGCGATGTCGCCGTGCACCCAAACGGCAAGCGCGTCTTCGTCAGTGCTGCCAACGCGGCAAGCGTGCAGGTGCTCGACGTCGAATCGAACAGGTTCATCGCCAACGTAGAGGTTGGAGCCGGTCCGTCGAATATGGCGGTCACCCCGGATGGCAGCAAACTGTATGTCGCTTGCGGCCGCTCGAACGAAGTGTGGGTGATCGACACGTCGACGTACAAGCGGATCCAAAACGTCCCGGTGGGCGCGCAACCGTACGGGATCGTGATCAGCGAGCCGCCAAATCTCCCGCGCGACTGGGATTGAGAGAGGTGTCGTGAACATGACGAAAATCACCAGCAAACTGCCATACAAGATTTCGAAGGCGCTCTGTCGTGCGTTGAGTTGCGCGGCGGTCGCCGCATTCGCCGCCGCAGCGGGTGCGGTTGTTCCGACGCCGACCGTCATCGGGCCGTTGCCCTCGGATACGCCGGGCACGCCGGGCCACAACTATCCGTTCTTCTCAACGGACATCGTATTGGCGGACTTCAGCTACGTCGAGCAGGAGTTCTTCTTCGACGGCACGGCCAATCGTTACGATGCGCCTGCGCCGTCCGGCGGCATTGGAAACAATCCTGCGTCGGCTCCGACCGCCAATGTCGTCGCGAGCGGCTTCCCGTATCGATCGCGCTTGCTCGTGCGCCGTCCGATCGATGCATCGCGCTTCAACGGCGTCGTCGTAATCGAATGGCTGAACGTCACCAATGGTTACGACACCGATGTCCATTGGCTCTATCAAAAGGAGTTCTTTCTGCGCGAGGGATACGCGTGGATTGGCGTATCCGCGCAAAACGCAGGGCTCTCGAATCAGCCGAACGGCCTCAAGAATTGGAGCCCGACGCGCTATAGCACGCTGAACGTCAATGCCAACGCAACATTGACCGGCGACGTCCTCTCCTACGACATCTACTCGCAAGCCGCGCAGGCAATCCGCAAAGTGCCGGTCGTGATGGGCGGACTTCCGGTACAGATGTTGATCGCAATCGGGCAATCGCAATCGGCGGGCCGTCTTGGAATCTATTTGAACGCGATCCACGTTCGCGATCCGATCTACGACGGCGCGGTTCTAGCATCCGGCGGACAGATCATCCGCACCGACTTGTCGATTCCGATCATCAAACTCCTGACCGAGACCGAATACGCGTTAACGTCGACCAACGAAATTCCCGTTTTGCAACCGGATACCGACAAGATACGCATCTGGCCGGTCGCGGGCTCCTCGCACTCCGAACAATATTCACTACTGTCGCGTGCGGCGTTTCTCAAACGCGATCTCGGTCTGCAGGCGTTCGATACATGCGCAACGCCGGCGCGGAGCCGGGTGCCGAACCGCTTCGTCTACAACGCGGCCGTCGATGCGATCGTGAAACTGAACCGTACCGGACGCGAACCGCCGCATGCACCTCCGGTACAAGTGTTGACAGTTTCTCCACCGTCGATCGCACGAGACCAGTTCGGCAACGGACTCGGCGGCATTCGTCTCGCGGAGATGGAAGTACCGGTCGCGCACGAAGGCGGCGAGACGTGCTTCTTGGGCGGAACGCATGTCCCATTCGACACGGGGACGCTCAACGCACTTTACCGAAATCACGGCGACTACGTTTCCAAGGTTTCGCACGCCGCAAATGCGTCGGTCGAGGCGGGGTTCGTCTTACCCGAAGACGCACAAGCGACAATTGACAAGGCCGCCGGATCGATCATCGGCTTCGGACTGCAATGCGGTTATCTTTGTGCGGATTCGCAGCAGTTCCCGATCCATCCCTCGTCCAGCCTGCTGCGCGATCAGACGTCGTTCCTCGCGTTCGTCGGTAATGAGACGCTAGTCGGCATGTTGGAGGAAGTTACGCGGGACATCGCAAAAGGCTATACGTTCGGGAGCAGCACGAAAGGCGAGGAGCGTTTCGCTAAGGCCATTGCCGGCCTTCAGACCTACATTGCGCAAGTGCAACAGGTTTTGTTGGCTGGGCATTTGCGCCCGGAAACGGCTCAATTGCTGACCGACGAGGCGAACACGCTTATCCAGCAGATCCTAGGTCTCTAAAGCAGTGGAGGAAACACCATACCCTGTCACGAAAATGTCACATACATGACGTCTCAATGTCGCGGACCACGATATTTGTCGGGCAAATCCATCCGCTTCGATGAGCATCAGTGGCTTGGAGACAGTGTTTCTAGTTGCGCGGAAATTTATCGCCGTAAGTACATTGCGCGTAACAACAAATGCAGCGGGAACTTTGTGGCGACGCGTCGATCTTTCATCGAATGCTTACGTTGCTCGCGACAACCATCACGATGGTACCTATAATGCGCCGACCATCGCGACGCCATCGCGAATTGGCATCGCGTTGTGCATTTGTCGCAGCGATTTAAGATGAACTCAAGATTGGAGCGGCCCAATGCCCGACAAAGAGTCGACTCAAGATGCGTTCAACCTCGATGCCATTGCAACGCTCGCCGAGGAAACGCATCAACCCTTCGAAGTCGTCAAGGACGTCTACGAAGAGCAATTCGCGCGGTTGAGCGCCGACGCACGGATCACGGACTACTTGGTTCTTTTCGCAAGCCGTCGCACCCGCGACGTGCTGGTGAATCGGCGCGCGTAAGCTCCAAAAAAAGGGAGCAAACGCCCCCTTGATACTACTCGCCGATCCGCTGCGCGAACGAGCGGACCGGCGAGACTAAAGTCGGCAGCTATTGCGTGCACTGCGCGGTATTCGCCGCGCAGTTCGCCACCGCTCCGAGCAGTGCCTGAGCCTCCGCGATGAACTGTCTCCCGCGGACTTCATCGAAGACGTCGTCGTTGAATGCCGCGCCGTCGAGCATCGCGCGCATCTCTCGAGCGACCGCGTTTCGGTGGGATGTCCAACTCAGCATCTTGTTCGAGAGTACCGTGTAGACGGTATCGCTCCCAGCATCGCCGCTGGCAAGAGCGAACGTGGAGATCTTCAGCGTGTCCGCGGCGAGCTGACCGAACGGTGCGTTGATTTGCTTGTACAGGCGGGCAAACTCATCCAACGTGTGCGTGTGACCGCGCAACCGCACCGGTTGGACGCGTTCCTCGATCGTCTCGGTCAGCACCCGACCGTCGTGGACGTAGCTGTCCTGAAGTCCAACGAGCGATAGCATCGTGGGACGCACGTCAGTGTGATCGGACCACGTCGCGTTGTCTTGACCGATGTTCTTGAGACCGGGACCGACGAACCCCAGCCAGGTCGTGGCGATCTCTGGCTGGACGCCGCCGTGATTCCACGCGAACGTGTTGCTCGGTGGCGTTGTGGGCACCGTAATGCAGGGAGAGACGCAGTTCGCCGCGCCCGTGAAGAGAAAATAGTCGCCGTGCGCGAACATTGTGAGGGTGGGCGTCCGCTGCGGATCCGCGGTCACCATATGCAGCATGTCCATTGCGACCGGATCGGCAAGCGCAGCGGTTAGGTTGTTGGTCTGGCCGGTGTAGGGATTGACGGCAGTTAGTTTGGAAACTGCGCGGCCGAACGCGCGCGTGACGGTACTTGTTCGCGATGGGTTACCCGTCAAGTAGATCGTGGGCGCCATGTCGGAATGGACAGTGAACGCCGTCGTAATGCCTTGCTGCGTCGCCAGCAAGCCGGTCAAGTTTCCGTTGATCTCGCCGATAAAGCGGTCGCCCGCCTGCGTCACCGGATAGACGCATGGCGTGTTGAGGCCATCGCAATTCGGATTAGTCGGCTTCGAACCGACGAAGTGATCGCCTTCTTCGACGGTGAACACAAAGAGTGTGTTGCTCTTGTCGATTCCATGGGCAGCTAGGCGAGCAAAGAATTTACCAAACGATTCGTCGTAATGCCTTAACTGTTGGACATAGTCCGCTTCGCCTGGACCGCGGGTCGCGTGGATTTCACCGGCTTTGCCGTGCTGGTCGTGCGCATCCGAGATATAGCCAAACGTGATGGGAATGCCGGCTTCCTGCATCTGCGCGACGTAGGCGAGCGTCGTGGTCGCGAAGAGCCCGTCGAAACCCGGAAATCCCGGCTGATCGAATGGATCGACGATCGGCTCGCCGTTCAAGTTGTTCACGACCGCTTTGCCACCGGTGATCGCAGGATTGATGTACTTCGCACCGAAAAGGCCGAGGTAACCGTCGTAGCCGCCGGGTTCGTCCGGGAGGAGATCCGGCCGGGCGTGCGCGTTGCCCGCACAGATGCCGCCGCTTTGGCCGCAATGGATTGCAAAGCCGACGAAATCAGTCTGCGCGAGGACGCGTGCCGCGCTCCCCGACGGGGGCTTGTTGGACGCATCGGCCTCTTTCCATTCATCCGAATTGGCCCCGAAGACTTTTGTCATATCGCCGTTCGGTCCGGTACCGATGTTCTCGAGCACCACGTTCGCGAGCGCGACGGCGCCGAAGTCGCAACCGGCGCGCGTGTAGGGGACCCAGGGCGCCGGCGCAGTTTTGGGCAATCCGGAGTCGCCGTTGACCATGTTGGGAAGCGGATCGGCGGGCGGATTCCCCGTGTCGTCGACGAGATCGGTCCAATACTTGAACGAGGACGACGAGGCGGTCGTCCCATCAGCTTTGAAGTACCGGTACGAATTCGAAACGGCTTGCCCATGCCGGTCCGAATACATTCCGGTGAGATTGGTCACGATGCCGTTCGCCGTATGTGAAATGAGAACGGTGTGATCATTGGTGAGCAGCGTGCCGTTGCCGCGAATGAAATTGAGCAGATTAGGCATCTGCTCGAGATCGGATGGAACATTCGGCTTGTCGCGTAGGAAATGCACGTTGTCAAAGATGATGAAGATGACGTGCGCGATCTCGCCGTGCGCCGATTTCAGTTGGCACGATCGTGAGCTATCGAGAATGTCCTTCGCCAAAGTCGAGTTGCTCGCTGCGACCAACCCTACGGCTACAACTACTGATCCGATCAATCGCCTACTAACTTCACGCATGTTTCGAACTCCGCAATGATTTGTGGGCGGGGCGAAGACCGTCGCGATCAATCACTGACGGATGCCGCCAGTGGCGTTCTCGCGAACGGTATCTCACCCCATGCGGCGAAAGCTAAGCGAAGCGTGTGAAACGCGTGTGAAGCGATGATGACGGGATCGCGCATCGTGCGCTCGGTGCGCGTTGATTCATCGACGGCTAGTACGTCACGAAACTGTCTTCGAACTGAAACATTGGTCGTCCAGTATTGACCCTGATTTATTCCTGTTCGATCACTGCGTGTTGGCCATGAAAATCCTCTTGGAACGTCCCTACGAGCCGGTTGCCTATAGCGCGATCAGCGTAGACACAGCGAGCAAAGCACGCATTTGCGCAAGTGTGCTCACCGAAGCGCGGCGGCTCGCCGACGCGGAAAACTTCGGACCGCTGCTGAATCAACTCATCGCGCGCGCCTGCGAGCTGCTCGGCGACATCGACGAGATATTAATTGCGCTTGATCCTGTGCGCGACGGCGGCGATTTTGCGAACGCTGCAAGGCTGCACCGCGAACTTGAGTACATACAGGCCATCGTTCCCGCTCGATGGCGCGGGCGCATTGGCTAACCTCGGCTTAGCGCTAAGGGTTTTGGGCCAACTGATGCACTGATGCGTTCGCTTGCCCGATCTAGGCCCAGCCCGGCGTTCAACGCGAACCCAGAGTGACCGGCCTTCGGCCGGGCCGTTGGTCCCCGTTAGCTTGCGTTATTAGATTGCAGCGAGACGACGAATGGCTGCGGTCGCGCTCATGCTTCGTCGGTCCAATAATCCAGGTAATGGTCTGCACGCGTCATGTGGCGCAGGCCGCCGCCGAAAGCACCGATCTTCTTTGAATCGGGATACTCGCAGATCTCGGCCGGGAACATTGTGCTGATGGACAGATAGGCGAGCTCAGCATCCGAGTCGTTGACGATCTGGTGCGCGGTTTCCGGGCCGCCGGTCGGGCAGCAGATCACGTCGCCCGCGCGGATCTTTCGTGTCTCGTCGCCGTAACGCAGCGTGCCTGTGCCCTTCACGATAAAGAACATCTCTTCTTCTGCGCGGTGGCTGTGGAAAGGGCACGAGCGCTTTCCAGGAGGGACGACATCGTAGGAATAGCCAAGGTCTTTTGCTCCAAGGCGCGGCCCAATACGCACGGCGTCGCACTCGAACTTATCGCCCTTCGCGAAATGCTCGAGCTTCAAATCTTCGATGTTGACGACTCTCGAATCGATCACGCTCATCGGTCTATTTCTCCGCACACGACGAAGGTTTTGCAAAAATGTATACGACGAATAAGCTCAATGCAAAAGCCTGGCTCGGTCTTAAGCCTGGCTCGGTCTTGTCTTTCTCGCTATCGCGATGGGTCTCCTGCTTTTTCTTCCGGCTGGAACCGTTCAATACTGGCAAGCATGGGTATATCTTGGCCTCTTTTTTGTGGCGTCGCTCCTCATCACGCTCTATCTTATGAAAAGGGATCCGGCGCTCCTTAAGCGTCGTTTGAGCAGCGGGCCGGCTGCAGAAAAAGAAATGGTGCAAAAAATCATCATGCTCTTTGCGTCAATTGGATTCATTGCGCTTCTGGTTGTACCGGCGTTCGACCATCGCATCATGTGATCGAACGTGCCGCTCTACGCAGTAATCGCGGGTGACACAGTGACGGCCTCTGTTTCTACGTTACGTTCCTTGTCTATAAAGAGAACACTTTCACGTCCGCGACAATCGAGGTTGCGCGAGATCAGCAAGTCATCTCCACCGGACCGTACGCGGTGGTTCGCCACCCAATGTATGCAGGCGGGTTGCTGTTGTTTATCGGCACGCCGTTTGCGCTCGGCTCATTCTGGGGACTTCTGCGTTCGTAGCCACGCTACCGGCTCTTATATGGCGGCTCTTGGACGAAGAGAGGTTTGTCGCCAAGAACTTGCCAGGCTATACGGAATATGACAGGAATGTTTTAGCTCCTAGAATTCCGGCTTGTACAAAGCGGACCTTATGCGCAAAAGCGGACATGATGCGAAGATAAAGTGCATGGAGCTCACGATCCGAAGCCCCTAGCCAGAAGCGCTGTACCCGTTATGGGGTGATCTCATACGTCGTCAGCATGCCGGCTTCGATATGGTCCGCCACGTGACAGTGCAGCATCCATTCGCCGGGGGTGTCCGCGAGCATATCAGCGGTGATCATGGTCGCCGGCAGGAGTTCGACAACGTCGGTTCGTCGCGCCGGCGTACCGACGGTCAGCGTCTTGCCAGTGGGACGTATGCAGATCGACCTCATTGCCCATTCCGATCACGTACCACCGCACCCTATCGCCATTGTTCATGACGAGGCCTTTCAGGTTGCCGAAGATGTAGCCGTTAATGCTATGCATCAGACCACGCTCCTTGCCCTTGTCCTCGTTGAAGATCATGAATGCCGTGACGAACTCGCGATTGACGTCGTTCGGGCTCCCGTCTGGCTTGGCCATACACGCCGCGCGACGATGATCGGTCCAAGCAGCCCGAGGTTCGTGTCGGCCGGCTCGTCGACGTGCGAGTGATACCACCAGACTTTGGAGCTTAGATCACCGGGTCCCGGCGCGCTGTCGGCGTCGGCAATCCAGCTGTAATCGAAGCATTCTCCGGGCATCACCATCGACCCCGCTCCTGGCCGTGCACCGCCGTTCACGCCGACGTAATGTGCACCTTCGTTGGCCTTGGTATAGCGCAAGCCATGCGGGTGCATTCCGTAGCTCGCGCCCGTCTTGGATCGGTTACAAAAGCGAACATTGACCGTATCGCCTTCTTCCGCGCGAATGATGGGACCAAGGGCGCCGAGCCATTCGGGTTGCGGTTTGCGTGTGCCGAAGGTCGCGTCGGTGTATTCGATGTAGCGAACTTTGTTGAACGTGTGGCTGTTGGTCCACGGCGCTGGAATCGGGCAGGGCACGGGCATGTCCATGCAATGCACGAGGTTCTTTCCCGAAGGCGCGAAATCCCAAACAACATCTTCCGCCGCGATGTAGTAATGGCGTGCGGGTACTTGGGATGCGGGTGCAGTTGCCCATGCGAGCGCGAGTCCGGCAATCGCGAATGAGAGGACGGTCCAACGATTTATTTGACGAGGCATCGGCGATTTCCTACAACAAACGCTACCTGCTGCAGCCTAGCAACCATCGGTTGCATTGGCGTTGCCGAATTGTTACTGCTCGGCAACGATCACTTCACTGGTCCAGTTTCGGGCGACACGAAAGTGTCTACGACGCGTCATCGAAGCTTCATCGCGATTGACGAGACTGTGTTTCGCTTCCCGTTGTCGAGACCGACAGCGTGTTGCGACCTTGTCAATTAGCGAACATGGAGCTCCACATGCAGAAGCTTGCAGCAATAACGGCGGCAGCACTGATCGGTTTGACGACCGCCGCAGCGGCGTCGCCGGATTTCGATTTTGGTCTCTTCCTGGAAAATCAGCTTCGTGCGCATTCGAACCAAATGTTCGGCATCACTGGTCCGCTCGAAAGCTCGTCGACGAAAAGTGTGAACGCGGCGACTGCGGAGGTTGATCCGACATCACTTGCGACGGTCGCAAAGAGTCTTAGCATTCGCGTCGTCACGGCCGCCGGCAATGCTGGCGCGAATATCGACATGATCGCCCTCTGGCCCGACGACGTGTCCCCTACGCATCTGATCGTGTGCAACGAGGAAGGTACGACGCAGCCCGGCGTGCAGCGCGTGAGCCTTGCCGACGGCAGCGTTGAGACGATCCTCGCCGGCACCACGTCGTGCGATTCCGTGCGACGCACGCCGTGGGGCACGATCCTTGTTGGAGAAGAAGCAAGCCCGACATCCACGCCTTCTACGCCAGGCGGATGGCTACTGGAAATTATCAATCCACTGCAGACATCCAACGTCCTATTCGATCGCGTAACAGGTGCGCTTTCCGGTGCAAACGCGTCCAACGTTGCGACGCGTCCCGCTGTCGGACGTCTGGCCTTCGAAGGAATCGCGCTCTATCCGAGCGGGGTGATGTACTACGGCGACGAGAATCGTCCGAATATCGGAACCGCAGGCGGCGCCTACTTCAAGTTCATTCCGACCTTTCCATGGGCGGGCGGGGCGCCGATCGCCTCGCTCGCGCAATCGCCGCTGACGACGGGCACGGTCTACGGACTGCGACTCGGAAAGCGCACAAACAGCGGCACGCCGAATGCCGATTACGGTCAGGGTTCGAACACCGGCCTTGGTGTGTGGATCGAAGTCGTGAATGCGAGCAATGCCAACCTGCGCACGGCGGCAGCGAACCTTAAGCTCACCGGTTATTACCGACCCGAGGATGCCGACATCGACCGCTCGGCGCTCGCAGCAGGCAATGTGCGGTGGTGCGGCAACAACACCGGCAACGAGTCGCTGAATCACAACTGGGGCGAAACGATCTGCGTGACCGACGGCACGCTCGCGGAAGCGTTGGCGAACACCGCGACGCCTGAGGTTCAATCCTTCGTCATCGGCACGCCGGAGCTCGCGATGCCGGACAACATCGCCTATCAACCGGGACGCGGCAATTGGGTGATCCACGAAGACGGAGACGGGCCCGAAGTGGGGCGCAACAACGATCTCTGGATCTGCGCGGAAGACGGCGCGGACGCCGACAGTTTATCCGACGGCTGCATCCGCATCGCAACGCTCAATGATCTGAACGCGGAGTGGACCGGCGGCATATTCGACGCGACAGGAACGCGCTTTTTCGTGAGCGTGCAGCACAACGTCACCGGTCACGGAGTGATTCTCGAGATCACCGGCTGGCGTTAGAGAGTAACGCCGAGTGACGCGTCTTGGCGCGGCGCCAGGACGCGTCCACCTACGTTCGAAATGAGATAGTCAGTGATTGAATGTTACGAACAGTGGGGCGCAGCTCGCGCGGTCGAGTACCCGCATACGACGCTCGAGGTCAGAGAAGTCGGTAGCGGCGGCGAGGTATTGCTCATCGGCATCGTGGCGCTGGCACCACGCGCGAAGTTGCCCAACGATGCCGTGCGGTTCTGATCCTGTTGACGAGCTGCAAACAGATTCACGATCATTCATGACTTCGGTCCCGCCCTTTCGTATCGCGCTCGATGCGCGCGGTCTAGCAGGTTGTCCAAGATGCGTTGGACAGTTGCAATTATATCTCTGTTTAAGTCGTGAGAAGCGAAGGACGCCTCGGAGATTGACTTGGGTTGCAAGCGCATTCAAAGAGCCTCGGCACTCCGAATGCGCTTGTCCTGGTGGGATCTTCGGCGCTGTGAACTCATCAGCGTGGGCTAGGGTGGCGGCAACAGATTTCCGATCCATCCCCCGCCGGTCGCGCCGGTCTGCTGTGGCGAGCGCACCGTGTTCGTGTCTGGCGGAGCGTTTTCAGGTGGGGTAGGTACCGAGCGGTCCCAACGCGCTACCGCCCACGCAGGAAGCCAAGCTCGCATGAACCGCAACAGTATTCGGCGCATCCAACCTCCTTTGCGCGCAGTCGACGCTACGCTCCCATCAGCCGCAGGATCACGGGTCCTGCCAGCAACAGCCAGGTGATTAGAAGCAAAGCGAGGGTGATCAGCACCGCAGCGCTCCCCAGGTCCTTCGCGCGCTTAGACAGTTGGTGGGTATCGAAACCGATTCGGTCGATCGCCGCTTCGACGCTCGAATTGAGCAATTCCACGATCAGCACGAGCAGCGCGGAAGTGATGAGCAATACTCGCTCGACCGCACCCACCGGAAGCAGGCACGCGATTGGAATCAGCACCGCGACAAGCGCGATTTCCTGCCGGAATGCGCTCTCGTGCCGGTAGGCGAGCGCGAGACCCGAAAGCGAATAGAACAACGCGTTGATCAACCGGCGAATGCCGCGCTGTCCTTTGTGTGGACTCTCACGCGAATCGGGGACTTGCATTGTTCGGATGCAGGTTATCCAGAAACTGGGTCGTGGCGCGCTCCCACGAGAAGTGAAGCGAGTGCTGCCGTACGACGTCGCGACGTAATGTAAGCGCCGCCAGCGCTGCTGCGCGTAGGTCGTTGCTCAGCACGCCCGACTTGCCCTGCACTACAACGTCGATCGGACCGGTCACGGGAAACGCCGCGGCGGGTGTTCCGCTGGCCATGGCTTCCAGCAACACGAGCCCGAACGTGTCGGTGCGGCTTGGAAACACGAACACGTCGGCGCTGCGAAAATGCGCGGCCAGCTCTTCACCCATCTTGGCGCCGGTGAACACGGCGGCCGGAAAGCGCCGCTCAAGAGCGACACGTTGTGGTCCGTCACCGACGACGACCTTCGTGCCGGGCAGATCGAGCGACAAAAATGCCTCGATGTTCTTCTCGACGGCGACGCGTCCGACGTACATGAACACAGGCCGCGTCCATCCGGTAGCGAGGTGCGGCCCGGGACGGAAGAGCGCGGTATCGACACCGCGTGTCCACATCACGAGGTTGCGGAACCCCCGTCGCTCGAGATCGGTGCGAATGGCCTGCGTCGCGACCATCATCGCCTTTGCCGGCGCGTGAAACCATCGCAGCCAAGCGTACGTCCAGTGCACGGGCAGGCGAACGCGTGCATGCACGTACTCGGGAAAGCGCGTGTGATAGGCCGTCGTGAAGCCGAGCCCTTCCCGCAGGCAGAACTTGCGCGCCGCGAGGCCCAGCGGTCCTTCGGTCGCGATATGGACGGCGTCCGGTGCGAACCGCTTTGCGAGATCGGCGAAGCGCGAGAATGGAGAAAGTGCGAGACGAATTTCCGGATACGTCGGGCATGGGACGCTGCGAAAACGATCCGGGCCGATGACTTCGACGACGTGGCCGATGTTCTCGAGGCCGCGAATGGTATTCCGCAACGTCATGACGACGCCATTGACTTGCGGTGCCCACGCGTCAGTCGCCAGCAGAATGCGCAATCGTTGCCTCCTTACCTGCAGCGGCATCCACTGCGGCCGCCGATCTCTCAGCAATCTCCTTCCAATGCAGAATCGACAATTCTCCGTGCTCGTCTTCCACAAGTGCAGTCAGGCTTTCGACCCAGTCGCCGTCATTGCAGTAAAGAACGCCGCCGATTGAACGGATCTCGGCTTTATGGATATGCCCGCACACGATACCGTCGACTCCGCGACGACGCGCTTCCTGCGCCAGCGCGATCTCGAAGTCGGTGATGTAGCTCACCGCATTCTTCACTTTGTGCTTCAGGAATTGTGACAACGACCAGTACGGTACGCCGAACCGTGCGCGGACCGCGTTGAACCAGCGGTTGAGGTGCAGCGCGAACATGTAGAGGCGATCGCCGACGAAGGCGAGCCACTTGGCATGCTGGATCACGCCGTCGAAGAGGTCTCCATGGACAACGAGCAGGCGACGGCCGTCGGCCGTCGTGTGCACAACCTCTTCGCGCAGCTCGATGCCGCCAAAGGAGAGCTGGTCGAAGTGGCGGCCAAACGCGTCGTGATTTCCCGGAATGTAGACGACCGCGGTGCCCTTACGCACTTTGCGCAAGATCTTCTGCACGATGTCGTTGTGCGCCTGCGGCCAGAACCAGCGACGCCGCAGTTGCCAGCCGTCGACGATGTCGCCGACCAGGTACAAGTGTGCTGATTCGGTATGTCGCAGAAAATCGAGCAACAGCGGCGCCTGACACGCCGAGCTGCCGAGGTGCAGATCCGAGATCCAGATAGTGCGGAAGCGGAGCGGGCCGTCGTGATCATTGTTCACGGCAGTCGGCTCCGGATTCCGCCGGCGCCTACGCCGGCGGAGGTCCTCCACGTGAGTGGGAATGCGTGTCGTCGGATCGCGGCACCTGTTTCATGCCATGCACACTAAAGCGGGCTCGTTACGAGACCATGACGTTAGTGTGACGGCGGCGTGAAGGTGCGAGGACTTGTTCATCAATGCGACGGTCCGCCGCACGCCGGCCCGGGCGTCGAGGAATTCCTGGCGTCGCTCGCAAGGCACCGACCCAGAGGCAGCACGTATCCGGCGAGATCGTCGGCGGTGGCCTTGTATGCGTGCAGGACTCCGGGTAACAGCTTGTGATCACCGGTCAGATTGGCCGGTTGTCCATTGCTGGTGTTGAAGCACCCGGCGACGGAGCCAAGCGGACACTGGATCGAGCTCGCGTATGGATCGGCTGCAAGGAAATTGAAGTACACGTCGAATTGGACGCTGCTCCCGTTCTGCGTCACGCTGTAGTCATTGTCGGTTCCGGCGAGCATGACGTAGCTGCCGTCGCCCAATCGCGGACCGATGGTCAGCCCTTCCCATTTTTCGGGCACTCTATTGCCGAGCGCGACCAACGTGTCTGCCGCAAGATTGATGAACGTCGAGCTGCTCTTTTGCACGGTTAGAAAACTCGCGCCCGGGGCGTCGAGGTCGATGTCGCTGACGTTGGTGGCAGCGCCAATATCGATCTTGAAAACGCGCTTGTTGGGCGTATTCAGTTCAGCGCCTACGCCGACGCCACGATTGTTTCGTTCCAGGACCAGGAATTGCGTTTCGTTGAGGGCCACCAGCGCAGAGACGCCGCGACCTTGGCTCGAACCTTCCATTCGATAGGCGTATTGCGCGACCGCCTGCCCCGCATCGAGGTCGAACTTCACGATACGGTTGACTGTTCCATCACCGCCGCCTTCGTCGAGCATCGCGCTTTGCAGTATCGCGTAGGCGTACTGGCCGTCCGGGCTCACGGCCAGTCCTTCGAATCCGCGGTTGGTCCGCTTACCCGCAGGATGGGTCGTGGGATCGGCAGCATAGTTGGGTTCCCCTGTGAGAGCGTCCCGGGGTATCAGATTGGCAGGCGTGGCAAAGGATCTGACGAGCTCGCCCATGCGGTTGAACTCGTAAAGCGACGGGCCGTATTCATCCGACACCAGGAAGTGACCGTTCTTCGGGCTAACGACGAAACCTTCGGGGTCGAGAGCATTGCCGAGCACGTTAGTGGGATTGGGTGCCTGGCCGCTCATCGTCTGCTTGGATCCACCGTTCGTGAACTTGAGGTCTCGACGATCCGGAAGTTTGAAATGGCGCCCGTGATGGGATCGATGTCGATGGTGAATCGCTGCACTCGAGTGTCGTAGGGCAACGTGCCGCCGCCGGGGCCACGGTCCGAGAGACCCCACCACTCATTGCGGACGGGGTCGTAATACAGATCGGAAAAGAATCCAAGACGACCTTCGTTGACGTCGGTGCCGTATTGGTCACCCATATTGCCCGGGATGGCGAGCCCGTTGACAAACGCTGGACCGGCGGTGGCAGCGCTGGCAAACAGGAGGGCAACAAATACAAGCGCGGGTGTGCGTAGCACGGACAAATCCTTTCGAAGAGGACAGGAGGAAGAAAACAGCGCGATCGGCATTATCGCCAGTGCATGTGGCGATTCCGTTACAGGCGGCTACCCGGCGCAAATTCGGCGCAGGCGCGCCAAGCCTTCGACAATCGTCTGCTCGTTACTGGCGCCGTAGCCGAACACCAATCCGGGTTGCACGGATTTGCCGGTGTAAAAGTTGCGCAGCGCATACACACCGACGTCGTTCCGCCGCGCGTGCGCGACGAGCACGTCGATATCGAGTGACGCCACCGCGAGCGCTGCGAGATGCAGGCCCGCTGTTGCGGGCACAGGTTCCAGCCAGCGTCGAAAGTCGCGTTGCAATATGCGCAGCAACAGGTCGCGGCGCGTCGCGTAGATGCGCCGCATCTTGCGCACATGGCGCGCGAGATGCCCGTCCGCGATAAATGCGGCCAGCGTGTCCTGCTCGACGACCGGGCAGTGCCAGTCCGCGAAGTGCTTGGCCGCGACCAACGCCGCACGCGCCCACGGCGGCGCGGCGACGAACCCGAGCCGCAGCGCCGGAAACAGACTCTTGGAAAACGTGCCGACATAGAACACGTTTTCATGGCGATCGAGCGTCTGCAGCGCGTCCAGCGCGCGCCCGCCGAAGCGGAACTCGCCGTCGTAATCGTCTTCGATCACCACGGCGCCTCGCCGGCGCGCGAATTCGAGCAAGCCGGCACGGCGACGCGCCGACATCGCGACGCCGAGCGGAAACTGGTGCGACGGGGTCACGCAGACTACACGCGTGTTTTGCGGGAGCCGTTCGACGATCAGCCCTTCGCGATCGACCGGCACGGCAACGGTCTTCGCACCTGCCGCGGCGAACGCGGCGCGCGTCGGTGGATAGCCGGGGTCTTCCAGCGCGACCACGCCGCGACCGGGTGTGACGAGGATGCGCGCGAGCAGATCGAATGCCTGCTGCGCACCGGCGGTGACCACGACGTCGTCGACCTGGCAGGCGACCGCACGCGCGAACGACACGTGTTGTGCGATCGCTGCGCGCAAAGCGGGACGGCCCTGGGGCTCCGCATACGCGGCCGGCGACTTCGATTGCGCCTGCAGCGCGCGCGCCGACAGACGCCGCCAGATCGTAAATGGGAACTGTGCGACATCGGGTACGCCCAGCCTGAACTCAAAGCGCGGCGCACGCCGCGGCTCCGTCACCGAGCGTCCGCGCCAGAATGGGTTCAGGCGCTGTCGATCGGCATCGACCACGGAACGTTTGCGTTGTACCGCTTGCGGCAGCGCATCGGCGACGTACGTGCCCGCCTTGCCGCGCGCGAAGAGGTAGCCCTCGCTCTGCAGCAAGTCGTAGACGCCGATCGCGGTATTGCGCGATACGCCATATGCCGCGGCAAATGCGCGCGTTGTCGGCAGACGCAGACCGGACCGCAGACGCCCATCGAGTATCGCCGCGCGCAGCTGCGCGTGCAGATCGCGCAACAGCGTGCGCGCGCGACGTGCCGGCAATGCCAATGAGACTTCGAATTCTGGCTCCATAATACTTTCCTATTCTGGCTCTTATAGCATGCCAGAATTCGGCTTACGCTGCATCCTGTGCGTACGCCCGGATTGGAGGAAGCGATGGTTACGGTGATTTGGGACACTTGGCTCAAGCCCGGCGCAGAAGAGGACGGGCTGCGCCTCACGCGCCAAGTGTGGCGCGACATGCGCAGCTTCGACGGCTATCTCTCGCATCAATTGTTTGTCGACGAGGATGCCGCCGGACACGTCATCGCGCTCGGTAAGTGGCGGAGCGCCGCCGATGCAGACCGCGTCCGTGAGAAGTACAAGGATTCCGAAACGATCCGCCAGCTCCTCCCGTTGCTTGCCCGCCCGCGCGATCGCTGGGTGATGGTCGAAGACGACGCATCTCATGCCTAGCGACACCGGGAGGCAGATCATGATCGATCTCTATTTCGCTGCGACTCCGAACGGCCTGAAAGTGAAGCTGTTTCTCGAAGAGGTGGGACTCGCTTATCGCGTCGTCCCGGTGAGTTTGTCGAAAGGTCAGCAGTTCCGGCCCGAATTCGTCGCGATCTCGCCGAACAGCAAGATTCCGGCGATCGTTGACCACGCACCCAAGGAAGGCGGTGCGCCGCTTCGCGTGTTCGAGTCCGGCGCGATCCTGCTCTATCTCGCCGATAAAACCGGCCGCCTGATCCCGCGCGATCCACGTCACCGCGCCGAGGTGCTGCAATGGCTGTTCTGGCAGATGGCCGGCCTCGGACCGATGGCGGGGCAAATCGGGTATTTCAACGTCTACGCGCCCGAGAGAGTTCCATTCGCGATCCAGCGCTACACGCGCGAAACACGCCGCCTGTACGGCGTGCTCGATCAGCGTCTCGTCGATCGCGAATTCATCGCCGGCGACTACTCGATCGCCGATGTGGCGTGCTATCCATGGATTGTTCCGCATCGTGGGCACGGTCAGAATCTCGCCGAGTTTCCGAACCTCAGTCGCTGGTTTGAAGCAATGCGCGCGCGGCCGGCGGTGCAGCGCACCTACGCGGGTGTCGAAGATGTGTACGCGAGACCTGGGCGCCAGGTGGCATCCGAGGCCCGCTAGAGTCTGACCGCGCGGGTTATTTACTCGACCGCGTCGTCGTCCTCCTGGTCCTCCCAGGCGTAACGATTGCGCGGCGGTACGTCAAGACGTCGCAGCGCGATCGCCAATGCGACGCCGATCAGCGCCGCCGCGAGATGCGTTTCCCAAGATACTCGGGGCTCGATCGGTAATACGCCCCAAACCAGCGCGCCATACATAAAGCAAACCAGCAAAGACGCCGCGATAGCGCGCCGGTCCCGCCGAATCAGGCCTGCGACGAAGATGTAACAAACTAAACCGTAGACCAAACCGCTGGCGCCGACATGCGCGGATCCCCTGGCGAACAACCATACCGCGACGCCAGGCCCGAGGTAGATCGCCGGCAGCACTCGAAGCGCCGAGTTCGGATAGAGGTACAACATCGCTGTACCCAGAACCAGCAACGGGATGGAGTTGGCGATGAGGTGACCGAACCCGCCGTGTATCAGTGGGGCGGAAAGAATGCCAAACAACCCCGCCCACTGGCGCGGCCGAACACCGAAATCTTCCGGTGCCAGATCGAACCCCCAGTTCAACAACTGGATGAGCCAGATCAAGGCGACGAAGCCCAGTGCGATCTTCACGGCCAACCGAAAGTTGGCACGGGCTCGCTCTGACGCGGTGTGGTTGGGATCGGATAGATAAATCTGCATCGCGGCGCAGAATATCAGTCCGCGCCACGCATCACCGCCTCCATGAAAGTCCGGTCGCGAAAGTTCCCGCATTGATCAGTCCAAACAAAACGAGACTCGCTGCAATGATCCAGAAGAAACCCTGGAGCGAACCGCTAAGCACGGCCGTCCAATACCAGCCGCCCAGCGTGACAATTGCAAGGCGGATACAGCCCGCGATAAGCGGCCAAGTTACTTTTCCGGCGCCCTGGCTCGCAAAGTAAAGCGCCATGCCGAAGCCGTAGAACGCATAGAACGGTGCCGCGCGATGAAGGTAATCCACGCCTACGCGGATGACTTCGGGCTCGCGGCTAAACAGCCCGACCCAGCTCGCTGGCGCCAAGGCGGCACACACCCCGACCAGTCCTGTCGCTCCCGCCGAGACGAATGCCGCAATCCATGCGATCCGCCGTGCCCGTCGCATTTGTCCCGCACCAACATTCGTACCCACCATCGTGAGCGAAGCGGTGCCAAGGGCGAACAAGAGCGGGATCGGAACGTAATCGAGGCGCGATCCGATGCCGTAGCCCGCAGTGGCAGCACCGCCGAAGCTTCCAACGTAACCGGTCGCCAACACAACTGTTAGGTTGGCGACGACCGTTCCGATCGCCGACAGAATTCCCACGCCAAGGATGTCCTTGAGAAGACGCCACTCGATGCGCGTGCGGATAACCCTGATCGGCGCACGTGAGGAACGCAGGTAAACAAGTCCGGCAGTCGCTGCGCTGTCTCGCGTTGTTTGTCGACGAGATTCGTCGCGGTGAAGCTGGGCTCGACCAAAATGCTTCGAATGCCGAATTCGCGCACCTCGTGATCGAGCGTCTCAGCGTAGCCTTTGATGGCGTGCTTCGTCGCGCCATAGATACCCATGAAGGGTGCGGGAAGAAATCCAAGCACCGAGCTGATGAAAATGATGCGGCCGTGTTGCTGGCGCCGCATGTGGGGCAGGGCGGCCGTCGTCGCTGACAGGGCGCCGAAGAAATTCGTGTCGAAAAGATCTCGCGCTTCGGTGAGCGAGGTCTCTTCCGACCACGAGACTCGTCGTTGACGCCGTCGCACCCAGCGGAAATTACGCGGACGCACGCACCTTCAACACCGCCGGCAAAAACGCTACGCGAACCTCGGATGCCCCCCGCAAACTCGGCTCGATCGTCCGCGTGAACCAAGTGGGATCGCCGCTCAAAAAATGTGCGTGTATGTCGACGAGCTCTCCATGACGCACGGCAAGCTCGGCGATGATTGCGTTGACGCGATTCAAGTTAGCCCGTGCGAGGCGCGGATCGATCGCGAGGAAGTTGCGCGAGTCGTCGCCGAACGTCGGGTCGTAGACTGTCCCCAGGAGGATCGGCCGCACGGGCAAGGCTTGCAGAAACGCGTCGAGCCGCCTTTGAAAACGCACGATGCCATCGCCGCGATCGGCGGCTAGACCACCGAGTAGATCGTTACCGCCGATCGTCAACAGCGCGACAGCGCGTTTCGGCGCCTTCATTCCTTTGGCTTGCCGAAAGAGATCGTCGACGCGAGCGCCGTTCTGCGCACGATGGTCGAGGTGCGCGAGTCCTGACGACAAAAGATCCCGACCTTTGAAGGCGGGGAACAAGCGGTCGTCATTGCGTACGATCAGCTGACCCGGATGAACACCATAATCGTTGTAGCGGCCGCAATCGAGAATCGAATCGCCGAACGTCGCGACAGTGAACGCGTCCGTTTCCTTCGTAGTGCAGCCGAATGTAGCGAATGCCAATGCGGCGCCCCCGCCGACAATGGTTTGCACGCAGCGCCGCCGAGTCGTCACTTCAGCCCTCGTTGTGCAATGGCGCGGGAGCCCTTCCGCCCTTTTCGCAGCCAGTTCATAATCTGCAGCGAAGGCAATCATCGCTGTTTGCCTTTCCGCCGCCAAGTACCTCCGGCGCGTGGTTCATGAATCCCAAGATCGCCAACGGAGGCAAACCGTGGCCATACGGCAACCAAGTCGTAGTAAAGAACGTGCTGACGAAATAGCCGATTTGATTTCGGCGGCCGGAGAAAAGTTGGTCGAGCTTTCAATCCAATGGTTTCAACTGAACGACGAGCAAGGTTTGTCGCACGCCCGCCGCATGCTGAACGCCAAAGAAGTCACGCTGATGCTCTCGGCCCATTTGGAAGGAGGCATGGCGCACATTTCACTCAATCTTCTTAGAACGGAGATTCCGATGCCGCGGCCGTTCTTCGAAATTCAAACGCCGATGCTGCCATGGACGCTCGATTCTTCCGACATTCCCTTCGGCGCAGAGAAACTCAAAAGCGACGGTGGGTCGATTTGGCCTGAATCGCGCAACGGGCGAACAAGGTAATTTGGCTTTTCTGTCCGATGATGTAACGCCGTAGCGCGGCATCGAGTGCCGCTGGCGGCGTTTGCGCGCCCGTTGCCGATGACGCGCGTAGCGACCGCTAATCCATCACTGCCTCAGTAGACGAGGAATCCCAATGGAACGAAAGAAAGCGAGCGATTTTCCTCCCGAGGTTCTCCGACTTTTTGATGGTTACGTTCACGGCTCGATCAGCCGCCGCGAGTTTTTGGATCGTGCCGCAAAGTTCGCGGTCGGCGGTCTTACTGCTGCAGCGATGTTGGAAACCCTGCGGCCCAATTATGCGTTTGCGCAGCAGGTCGCCAAAGACGACAGCAGAATCAGGACGGAATATTTAAGCTACGCGTCGCCGCAAGGTTCAGGAACCATGCGCGGATACTTTGCGTCGCCGGCGAAGACCAGCGGCAAATTGCCGGGTGTCGTGGTCATCCACGAGAATCGCGGCCTCAATCCGTACATCGAAGACGTCGCACGACGGCTCGCTGTGGAAAATTTCCTGGCTTTCGCCCCGGACGCTCTCACACCGCTCGGCGGCTATCCGGACGACGAAGAAAAGGCGGTCCAGCTATTTGCTCAGCTGGACGCGCAAAAACGTACCGAAGATCTGGTGGCCGCGGCGGCATATCTAAAGTCGCGTGCTGACTGCACCGGAAAAATTGGCGCCGTCGGGTTTTGCTTTGGCGGGGGAATCGTCAACACACTCGCAGTGCGACTGCCGGATTTGCGTGCAGCGGTTCCCTTCTACGGCGCCCAGCCCAATGCGACGGATACGGCAAAGATCAAAGCGCCGCTACTGATCCATTACGCCGCCCTGGACGACCAAATCAACGCCGGTTGGCCGGCATTTGAGGCGGCGCTCAAGGCGAATGGCGTGAAATATCAGATGTACATGTACCCCGGCACGAATCACGGCTTCCATAACGACACGACGCCTCGGTATGACGAAGCTGCTGCCAAACTCGCCTGGTCACGCACAGTCACCTTCTTAAAGGAAAATCTTGAGTCCTGAGCGTGCTTGGGCGCCGCGAATCTTGAGCGTGCTGCGGATTGTGACGGCGTTTCTATTCATGGCGCATGGCTCCGCCAAGATTCTTCACGTTCCACATCAGCCTCAATACGATGATATCGCGCTGTTCTCATTGACTGGGATCGGGGGCTTGTTGGAACTCATCGGTGGCTTCCTCATTTTAGTCGGACTATTCACCCGTCCTGTCGCGGTGATCCTGTCGGGCGAAATGGCGGTCGCGTATTTCATGTTCCATGCACCCGAGGCATTTCTGCCTCTGCTAAATCAAGGCGAGAGCGCAGTTCTATATTGCTTCGCTTTCTTGTATTTGGCCTTCGCCGGTCCCGGACCGTGGAGTGTCGACGCGATGTGGCGCGCGCGACGGTGAAGAACCGCAATGACCGAACACTTGCCGAAGCTCGAAGCGTGGCATGACTTCTATGTAATGGTGGGATCGGGCGCAGCGGCACTCACGGGCCTGCTTTTCGTGATCGTGTCGCTGGGCCCGAAGGTCGTCGCGAGTCACACCACGACAGGTGTGCGAGCCTTCATCAGTCCTATCGCCGTGCATTTCACGAGTGTGCTGGTTGGTTCTGCGCTCATGCTCGCGCCCGATATTCCACCAGCTCCACTGGGGTCGCTTCTGGCGATAGGAGGAATCGGCGGCATCGTTTACACGGCCTGGACTCGCGCTGATGCCCAATGGCGGCGCAGCAAGCTGCCGATTCTCGACTGGATCTGGTTCGTGGGGCTTCCGATCCTTGCGTTCTTTCTCATAGTCGGCTGCGGCATTGGCATCGTGCGCAACGTGCCGCTGAGCCTGCACGGATTCGCTGTCGCGATCGTGTTGTTGATCGTGATCGCCATTCGGAACGCTTGGGACATCGTTGTTTGGATGACGACGCAGCCACGCGAATGAGCGACTTCCCGTACCAGCCGTCCAGGTGCGACATGATGCTTTCGGTGGGACGGGTAAATTATTTCAATTGTCATCGACTGCGCGAGATCGGCTATTGCCGGGGCGCTGCGGTCCGCGATTACAATTCTGCTTGTTAGCGGCGACATATGCCTGAAACATGCGTTGCTAAACCTCTCGTTGTCATCCGACGCAAACCAGTGGAGTAAATCATGAGCACGATCACGACCAAAGACGGCACACAGATCTATTACAACGATTGGGGCAGCGGACAACCCGTCGTTTTCAGTCATGGCTGGCCGCTCTCCGCGGACGCCTTTGAAGATCAGATGTTCTATCTCGCTTCGCGCGGCTATCGATGCATCGCGCACGATCGCCGTGGCCATGGCCGTTCGAGCCAGCCCTGGAATGGCAACGACATGGATACGTACGCTGACGATCTCGCCGCGCTCGTCGATGCGCTCGACCTGAAAGATGCCATTCATGTGGGACATTCAACCGGCGGCGGCGAAGTTGCCCGCTATATCGGTCGGTACGGCACGAAGCGCGTTGCCAAGGCCGTGCTGATCGGCGCGGTTCCGCCGCTGATGCTGAAGACCGCGGCGAACCCGGGTGGCTTGCCGATTGAAGCATTCGATCAGATTCGCGCCGGCGTCCTCGCCGACCGCTCGCAATTCTTCAAGGATCTGACGATGCCGTTTTACGGCTACAACAGGCCGGGTGCAAAGATCTCGGAGGGCGTGCGCGAGTCGTTTTGGCTGCAGGGAATGAGGGCGGGTTTTCCGGCATCATATTTCTGCATCAAGGCGTTTTCCGAAACGGATCTCACCGAGGACCTCAAACGATTCGACGTGCCAACGCTCATCCTTCATGGCGACGACGATCAAATCGTGCCTATTGCGGATTCGGCGCTGATCTCATCCAAGATCGTCAAAGGCGCGACACTGAAAGTCTACAAGGGCGCACCGCATGGCATGTGCACGACGCTCAAGGATCAGGTCAACGAGGAACTGCTCGCGTTCTTCAAGACCACGAGTAGTCAGCCGTCGCGATAACTCTGAAATGAATGGTGTGGAGGGGCGATGACGCGGCGGTTTCTCGAGGACTTCGCCGTGGGGCAAACCTTTGGCGGGTCGGGTCGGATCCGGATCGATACGGAGCGGATCAAGAGCTTCGCGGCCGAATTCGACCCGCAACCGTTCCATCTCGACGAAAAAGCGGCGGACGAATCAATATTCAAGGGTCTTGCAGCGAGTGGGTGGCATACCGCGGCGATTACCATGCGGCTGTTGGTCGAAAGCGAGCTATTGCCGGCGGGCGGCATCGTGGGCGCGGGCTTCGATGATTTCCGCTGGCCGCGACCCGTCCGGCCGGGGGATGAGCTTCGTGTCGAGAGTGAGGTAATGGAAGTACGTCCATCGAAGTCCCGACCGGATCAAGGATTGATAAAAGTGAAAACAACCACTCTGAACCAGAACGGCGAGGTTGTACAAATATCGGTTGGCAACTTGATCGTGCCACGGCGACCGATATAGGTCATGTCGATCAACGCCGCACGCGGCTTCATTGCAGTCACCGCGACGCTATTTCTTGGCGTGTTCTCACCTGGATGGGCTATCGGCGCTAGCACGGCTGGCGGATTCGTCGAACGTGACGTCACCGTCGACGGGACTCGCATTCATCTCACGATCGGAGGTTCCGGCCCGCCCGTCGTGCTGCTGCATGGCTACGCAGAAACATCACGCATGTGGAAGCCGCTTGCAAAAGTACTGGCGCCGCGCTTCACTGTGATCATGCCCGATCTGCCTGGCATCGGAGATTCGTCGATACCGACGGCGGGAATCGACATGAAGACGTCGGCGGAGCGCATTCGCGTTGCTGTCCGCTCGCTTGGATTCGAGAAGGTAAACGTCGTAGGGCACGACATTGGTCTTATGGTCGCGTACGCCTACGCCGCGTTGTATCCGCAGGGCGTCCAGAAACTTGCGTTGATGGATGCATTCTTGCCGGGCGTCGAAGGCTGGGAAGCGGTCTACAATAATCCCGGCTTCTGGCATTTCCGCTTCCATGGTGCGACACCTGCGGCACTGGTGAAGGGTCGCGAGCGCATGTATTTCGAGTATTACTGGAATGACTTCGCCGCCGACAAGACACGATCGATTCCCGAGGCAGATCGGCGTGCGTATACGCAGGCCTACGCACGTGCAGGCCGAATGGCCTCGGGCTGGGCCTACTTTGCATCATTCCCAAAGACCGCGGTGGACTTCGCTGAGCTCGGCAAGACTAAGCTCGCAATCCCGGTTCTGTCGATCGGCGGCGACAAGTCGCTGGGTGCAGCGCTCGGCGCACAAGCGAAGCTCATCGCACCCGATGTAACGGTGGTCGTTCTAAAGGACGCCGGTCACTGGATTCTGGAAGAACGGCCGGATGAAACCATCGCTGCGCTTACTCGATTTCTGCAGCAATAGCGGCTGGCATTACAACGACGTTGATTGCTTCCGATCCGATTCGGAAGTCTGATCGATCCATCGTCGCACCAATGAAGGAGACGCACATGCTCGGCTTGACCCCGTTCGGCGCATTTCATACCGCTATCAGCCTGGTTGCCGTGCTTGCAGGATTGGTGGCGTTCATTCGCTACAAGGCGATTTCCCCGCGGAACTTGGCCGGCAAAGTGTATATAGGAATGACGATCGCTACCTGCGTAACCGGCTTCTTCATCTTTCATCACGGCGGCTTCGGTAAGCCGCACGTGCTCGGCATCGTGACGCTTGTGGTGCTCGGCGTCGCAGCGATTGCCGGATACTCGAACGTGTTCGGCCGCGCGTCACGCTATGTCGAGACGATCAGTTATTCCGCGACGTTCTTCTTTCACATGATCCCCGCGATTACCGAAACGTCTACCCGGTTGCCGGCGGGTGCACCCCTCGTCGCCAATGCCGATGCGCCCGAGCTACAGGCTGCCACTGCGGTGCTCTTCGTCTTGTTCTTGCTCGGTGCTGCGTTACAGGCGTGGCAACTGCGCAAGTCGCCCATGCCGGCAATCGTCGCGGCGCCGTCTACGCCACTGGGGGCGAATGTACATCGCGCGCAGTAGCGTCATTGTTTTTTCGTTGGCCGGCACAACGTTGCAGGGACGAAGGCTGCGCGGCTGCCGCGTAGCGCTCGTCTCCAACGCTGCACCAAACCGGTGATGCCTCATGGCCGACAATGCTCGAATCGAAGTTCCGACCCGGCGCCATCAAATGTTTCCGGCGCTAACGGAAGCCGAGATCGCACGCATTAGGCGCTTCGGCACCGTACAGCGATATCTGCGCGGCACCCGTCTTTTTGCGGCGGGCGCGCCTGGTCCCGGCATGTTCGTCGTGCTGAAAGGGACCGTTTCCATTACGCAGCGCGATGGCTTGGACCGCGTCGTTCCCATCGCGCAACAGGGACCGGGACAGTTTCTCGCTGAAGTCGCGCAACTCTCCGGTGGCTACGCATTAGTGGACGGCCATGCCGACGACGATGTCGAAACGCTTTTGGTGCCACCCGACCAATTGCGCGCGTTGATCATCGCGGAGGCCGATCTCGGCGAGCGCATCGTCCGGGCGTTGATTCTGCGCCGCGTGGGTCTGATCGAATCCGGCGCCAGCGGTCCGGTGCTCATTGGCGGTGCGGAGTCGCCCGATTTGCTGCGCCTACAGAATTTCCTGCGCCGCAACGGCCACCCGCATCAAGTCATCGACGCAGCGCGAGACGACGCCACGAGCACGCTATTGACGCAGTATGGTGCGACGGTGGCTGATGTTTTGGCGCTGTGCCCCAACGGCGCAGTGCTCCTCAACCCGTCCGAAGACTCATTGGCGCGCTGTCTTGGCATGCTCGACACGGCAGAACACGATGAGCTTTTCGATGTCGCGGTCGTCGGTGCGGGTCCGGCCGGACTTGCAACAGCGGTGTACGCAGCGTCGGAAGGTTTGCACGTCGTCGTTCTGGACTGTCGGTCTTTCGGTGGACAGGCCGGCGCCAGCGCCCGAATCGAAAACTATCTCGGATTCCCAACCGGCATTTCCGGTCAAGCGCTTGCAGGACGCGCGTTCGTGCAGGCACAGAAATTCGGCGCGAAGATCCTGATTCCAGCGGAGGCCTCTGCGCTGGATTGCGCGCGCGCCGGCCCTGGCGGCGAGTTGGCGTTGTTGCTGAGCGATGGACGAAAGCTCCGATCCAGGACGGTCGTCGTCGCGAGCGGCGCGCGCTATCGACGGCCAGCGGTGGCCCGGTTGAACGAATTCGAGGGCCGCGGCGTTTGGTACTGGGCCTCTGCGCTCGAAGCGAAAATGTGCGCGCACGCAGAAGTGGCGCTCGTCGGTGGTGGCAATTCGGCGGGCCAAGCGGCGGTCTTTCTCGCGCAATTCGCGTCGAAGGTTCATATTCTCGTGCGCGGGGCGAGTCTCGCCACCAGCATGTCGCGCTATCTGATCGATCGCATCGATGCCACGCCGAACATCGAGCTCCATACGCACACGCAATTGACGCAGCTGCATGGCGAACTGCCGGATGGCCTTGCCGCCGTGTCCTGGCGCAACAATCGCACGGGGATCGAAGAAGAACGGCCGATTCGCCATGTGTTCCTGTTCGTCGGCGCCGAGCCCGAAACCGACTGGCTCAGGAGTTGTGGTGTCGCGCTGGATTCACATGGTTTTGTGCAGACAGGTAACGCCTGCTCGATCGTCGCGGGCTCGCAATCCATTGCGCCGCTTCAGTCAAGCGTGCCCGGAGTGTTCGCGGTCGGCGACGTGCGGTCGGGCTCGGTCAAAAGAGTCGGGGGTGCGATTGGCGAAGGCGCGGCCGCCGTTGCGCTCATTCACCAATATCTGGCGGTACCTTCGCGCACCGATTCGACGGTACGCACGGTCGTGGCGGCGGGTCAGGCCGCACGTGCCTGAGGCTGCCGCTGCATTGAAACGCAGAAAGGAAATCGAATGGCAGACGAACGAAACGAGGCAACGGTACTCACCCATATTCAGAAGCTCGTCAGCGAAGAGCACCAGCTGTTTGACCGCGCATCGCTTGACGACGCCGAAACGCGCCGTCTTGCCGCGATAAAGATCGAGCTCGATCAATGCTGGGACCTTCTGCGCCAACGCCGCGCGCTGCGAGAGACTGGACGCGACGCGAACGAGGCGCACGTGCGGCCGCCTGAGGTCGTTGAAAAGTACGTCGGATGATCAACTGATGAAGGAATGAAGCGATGAATGACTCGACTGGCAAGAGAAACGACATCATCGGCCGCGTGCGGCCGTTGACCGATCAGCATGCGCGCGAGATCCAACCGTTCGGAAGCATTGCGAAGTTGCCCATCGCATTGGCAGAAGACGTTTGCAAGGCAAGCGTCGACAATTTGAATCAGTTGATCGCGGACACGATCACGCTGCGCGACATGTACAAAAAGCACCATTGGCAGGTGGCCGGACCAACGTTCTACCAACTCCATCTGCTCTACGACAAGCATTACAACGAGCAAAGCGAGCTCGTCGACACGCTCGCCGAACGGATTCAATCGTTGGGTGGCATCAGCCTCGCGATGGCGCATGACGTCGCCGAAACGACGCTGGTTCCTCGCTTGCCACGCGGACGGCAACCGGTGCCGGTGCAGCTCGCGCGACTCCTGCATGCGCACGAGATCATTCTGTTGGAGTCTCGCACGATGGCCAAACAGGCTGCGACAGCAGGCGACGACGGGACCAATGATCTGTTGGTGAGCGATGTGATCCGCACGAACGAAATGCAAGTCTGGTTCATCTCGGAGCATTTAGTGGATGTGCCGCTGACCTGACACGGTCGAACGGCCGTGTTCCAGCTGACCGTACCCGTGAACGCGGCCGATCACTCGATCGGTCCGACCCACGCGTCTGTCGTGGTGGTCGAATACGGCGATTTCGAATGTCCGAACTGCAAGCAGGCAGCGCCCGCAGTCAAATTGCTGCTTCGGCATTTCACGGGCCGCATACGCTTCGTCTATCGCCATTTTCCGCTGGAGGAAGTCCATCCGCACGCGTTGCAAGCGGCGGAGGCGGCGGAGAGCGCGGGCGCACAAGGCAAGTTCTGGCCGATGCACGATCTGTTATTCGATAACCAGCCGCACTTGACGCTTCATCAACTGCGTAGCTACGCGGAAAAGCTGCAAATTGACACCGTACGGTACACCGCCGAGATGGACGGTCATCGGTATCTGCAACGAATTCGAGAACACATGCAAAGTGGGCGAGAGAGTGGTGCTCGCCACACGCCAACATTCTTCGTCGATGGCAGGATTCAGGACGTCTCGTTTGGTTTGCGTTCGCTGTTCGATTCGGTCGACGCGGCGCTGCGGGAATCGATGAAATCCTAATCGCGCTCGCATGACCGAGACCGCAGGACCTGCGTTGGCCCGTACGCCGCCGTCGGCATGGAACCCATTGCGAAACGGTTGTGGGAGCCCTACGTGATTGTAAAAACTGCAACGTGACGCGGCCGCAATTTGCCGTCGAATGACGAAGTGCCAGGCGCGATAGCGGGCTAACTCGTTGTTCCCTCGCAATAGGTCGCACCACGATGCCACGTTCAACGCGGCACCAAATTTGCGGGCGTTCGGCTGTACGCATGAAGACTCCGCAGTCGTCCCCAGAGTCCCGTCCTTCGCCCGCGCGCAACCTTCCGACAATTCGCCGCGCGGTGGGCCTGCTGGCGCTCGCGCTGCTCGTCGCTTTCGGCGGATTGGTGGCGTGGCTTTCACGCGAGCAGACGCTCGTCGCGGGCGCTGCAATGCTCGTCGACCGCGCCAACGGCCAGCTCGCGCTCGACCGCGTATCGGGCACATTGCTGCGACCCATCCATGTCGAGCACGCGGTGCTCAAAAGCGGTCGCTACGAGTTTGTCCTGGAGAACACGACGTTTCGGTGGTCGCCGCTTTGGCTATTCGCTGGAGTCGTCGCGTTCGAGCCGGTTAATGTGGAACGCGCGCGGATCGTGAGCGGTGCCGGCAGCGACGAGCCGGTGCAGCCGCCGCAATCGCTCGCGTTACCCGTCAAGCTGCGGTTGGAGCGAGCCTTGATCGATCGACTCACGTTCGTACGCGGCGACGTCGAACGCGAATTCGGACCGCTGACGATGGATGTTCACGCAGGTGCGAAGTCGCTCGTGGTCGGCATCGAGCCGGCGCAAACGCCATGGGGACGACTCACTGCGCGCGCTGACATTGCGAACGATCCGCCGTTCGCGCTCCATGGCAAGCTTGATTTGGAACAGACAGGCGAGCGTCCTCTGACGGCCCACCTCGACGTGGTGGGTGAGCTCGCGCGTATCGACCTGCGTTCGGCGGCGCGTGCACAGACGTCGATCATCGAAGTGGACGCAATCGTGCAGCCATTCGCGTCACAGGTTATCGAGCGCTTGCAGGCTCGATTGCATGCGGTCGATCCGCGCCACCTGACCGATGCAGCGCCCGCTGCGCTGCTCGACGGAACGCTCGATGTCGCGGAAGAGAGCGGTGTCGCGCGCGGGAAGTTGGAGATGTCGAATGGCATCGCCGGAACGATGGACGATGACCGCGTTCCGGTCTCGCGCGTTGCGGCTTCAGTCGGTTTGCAGAACGATGGTTGGACACTGACGGACCTGCACATCGGTCTGGGCTCTGCGGGCGAGCTCGCCGGAGATGGCAAATGGACGGCCGATGAAGTGGCATTGAATCTGCGCGGAGAAAATGTGAACCTGCGCGGCGTCCATCGCAGGCTCGAGCCGACGCGATTGGGCGTGACGCTGAACGCGACGGGCGACTTATCGGAGCAGCGCATCGGCGTCGCGCTGACGCAGGCGAATCGCAAGTTGACACTCGATGGAAGCATCAACAGCGAGGCGTTCACGGTAGGGCGTGCGCGACTCACCGCAGGCGATGCGTCGGCGGAGCTCCGCGGCACCATCGGACTCAGTCCGGAACACGTGTTTGACGTTCGCGCCGATTTGCGGGGATTCGACCCGTCCCGCTTCGGCAGCTTTCGTGCGGCACGCCTCAATGGAAATTTCGCGGTGGCCGGGATGCTCGCGCCGATGGTTCGCGTCAAAGCCGATGGCGAGCTCGCGCCGAGCACGCTCTTCGGCTTGCCTGCGACGGGACGCGCGCGTTGGCGCTCGATCGGCATCGATGATCCGCGGATCGCAATCGATACCAGCGGCAAGATCGGCGAGACAAAGTTCGAGGTGCGCGGACAACTGGTGAATCCCGAAGACCTTCGCTCTCTCGATCTGACGCTCTCGCTCGAGGGCCACGATATGGAGGAGCTGTACAAGATCACGAAGCTGCCGTTTCCGCCGACGCACCCGTATCGCGTGAATGGACGAGTGCGCTATGGCGACCATGTGTGGAGCTTTTCGAAGTTCTCGGGGGCAGTTGGGCGCAGCGATCTTGGCGGCGACTTTTCCGTCGATCTGCGCCCGAAGCGGCCTTTCATGCGCGCCGACGTCGCATCCGAGATGCTCGACATGCGCGATCTCAGCGGCTTCGTTGGCGCAAAGGACGACACCGGCGCACCGCCGGGCCAGGTTCTGCCCCGCAATGAATATCAACTGCAGAAGCTGAACGCCGCCGACGCCGATATTCACTTTACGGGACGGCGGATTCGCAACGAAAGTCTGCCGGTCAATCGGATGGACGCGCGTCTCGAGTTACGGAGCGGCATGCTCAAGCTCGATCCACTTGCCTTTCGCGCCGCCGGCGGCGACATCGCGGGCACGATCACGCTGGACGCGCGTCAAGCGGTGTTGTCAGGCGACGCAGATCTGAGCGGACACGAATTGCAGGTCAATCGTCTTGCGCCCGGCGTCCAGGCGGTGATACAAAGCGCGGGCACGCTCGAGACGCGCATTCGATTGTCGATGCGCGGCAACTCGGTGGCGGCTCTGCTTGGCAGCGCGAACGGCGAAGTGGTCGCGATGATGAACCACGGCGCGATCAGCGATCTGTTGCTGCGTCTCGCGAATCTCGACATCGCCAACACGCTGCTGGTCATGGCGCGCGGCGACCGCAACATCCCAATTCACTGCCTCGTCGCGGATTTCAAGGCGCAGGATGGCGTTCTTGTGCCGCGACAGTTCGTGCTCGACACTGAACATACGACTGTCACCGCCGAGGGCAAGATCGAGCTTCGAAACGAAAATCTTGATCTACGGCTTGTTGCACAGCCAAAGGACGGCAGCGTGTTCGCGCTGCGCGGGCCGATCCAATTGAGCGGAACGTTCGAAAAGCCGTCGATTCAACCGGAGCTCGGAAACGCCATTGTCCGTGCGGGTGCCGCGATTGCGCTCGGAATCATCGCGCCGCCTGCGGCGGCAATTCCGTTCCTCCAGTTCGGCAAAAACCAGTCCTTCGATTGCTCGACGCACGTCGCCGATGCGTCGCAGTTCATCCAACGCGAGCCAACGCGTACGCAATAGCGCGCCACATCCCCCACACGTCCAACCGTGTGGGTGTTATCATCGAACGATCGTTCTGTGGGTGCCAACGAATCCACGGACAAGCGTTCATGGCGCCTCAATGAAAATCGACAGCCTCGCGTCTCTCAATGAAGCGCAGCACCGTGCGGTCCTTCACCGTGAGCAGGACGAAAAGCCTGCGCCGCTGCTCGTTATCGCCGGCGCCGGATCGGGCAAGACGAACACGCTTGCGCATCGCGTCGCGTATCTCGTCCGCGAAGGTGCCGATCCCAATCGGCTGCTGTTACTGACGTTCAGCCGACGCGCCGCGATGGAGCTCGAGCGGCGTGCGGGGCGCGTGCTTCGGACGCTGCTCAATGCCAAGGGCAACGGCCCTCTCGTCGCACTACCGTGGGCGGGAACGTTTCACAGCGTCGGCGCGCGGCTTCTTCGTGAATATGCGCCACGCGTGGGCTTGCCTGCGAATTTCACCATCCATGATCGCGGCGATTCGGAAGATCTGATGGCGGTGGTTCGAAATGATCTGAAGATCGACGTTACGAAGAAGCGCTTTCCTGCCAGCGCAACGTGCGTGGCGATCTATTCGCGAATCGTCAATGCCGAAGGGTCGCTCGGTGACGTTCTGAGGGACAACTACCCATGGTGTGCGACATGGGAGAACGAACTGAACGCATTGTTCGGCGCGTACGTCGCGGCGAAGCAATCGCAACAGGTCCTCGACTTCGACGACTTGCTGCTCTATTGGGCCGGCATGCTGGGGGATTTGACGCTCGCCCGCGACATCGGCAATCGTTTCGATCATGTGTTGGTGGACGAATACCAGGACACCAATCGGCTGCAGAGCTCAATCCTGCGCTCACTGAAACCGGATGGTCGAGGCGTTACCGTTGTCGGTGACGATGCGCAGGCGATCTATAGTTTTCGCGCCGCGACCGTTCGGAACATTCTCGATTTTCCGCGCCAGTACGATACGCCGGCGACGGTGATTGCATTGGAACGCAACTATCGCTCCACGCAAGCAATATTGGATGCATCAAACGCCGTGATCGCGCACGCCAAAGAGCGCTTCACGAAAAACCTCATCGCCGAACGGCCGCGCGGAGAGCCGCCTCACTTGGTGACGGTGAAAGACGAAGCCGACCAAGCCTGTTATGTGGCCGAGCAAATTCTCGCGCATCGCGAAAACGGAATCGCGCTAAAAAGCCAGGCGGTCCTTTTCCGCACTTCGCACCACAGCGCTCTGTTGGAGCTCGAGCTCGCCCGACGCAACATTCCTTTCGTCAAGTATGGCGGTCTCAAGTTTCTCGACGCCGCGCACGTCAAAGACGTACTGTCGCTCGTTCGCTGGATCGAGAATCCGCGCGGACGACTCGCCGCATTCCGTGCCGTACGGACGTTGCCTGGCGTCGGTCCTGCCACCGCAGCGCGACTGTTGGACGCGATCGAAGCATCATCGGATCCCATCGCCGCAATGCGCTCGTTTCGCATGCCCGCAACGGTCGCGACGGAATGGTCGGCACTGCTTGAAGTCTACGGATCGCTGCGGTCGCCGAACAGCGAATGGCCGGCCGAAATGGACCGCCTACTCGCGTGGTACGAACCGCAGCTCGAACGCATCTACGAAGATGCGACAGCGCGCTTATCCGACTTGGCACAGCTTCGGCGCATCGCCGCCACGTATTCGAGTCGAGAGCGATTCTTGACCGAGCTGACACTTGATCCCCCCGCGGCAACCAGCGGCATGGCCGACGAGCCGCTACAAGATGACGACTATGTGATTCTCTCGACGATTCATTCCGCCAAAGGCCAGGAATGGAAAGCGGTCCACATATTGAATGGCATCGATGGCTGCATCCCGTCCGACATGGCGTGCGGAAGCGAAGATGAAATCGAGGAGGAGCGGCGACTCCTCTATGTCGCGATGACACGCGCGCGCGACCATTTGACGATCATGTTGCCGCAGCGCTTTTACGTGCACCAGCAAAGCGGGTTCGGCGACCGCCATGTGTACGCCTTGCCGAGCCGCTTTCTCACCCATGCGGCGTGCGCGGCCTTCGATCACGCGACGTGGCCGATCGAGAGCCCTTGTTCCACGCCAATCGCGGATCCCGGTGGCAAGATCGATCTCGCGGCGCGGATAAGATCGGTCTGGCAGCAACCCGAAAAATAAGCTAGCGGAATTCGTCGCCGACCGTCGCGAGATAGGCGCTTTTTGCCGGCTGGATGTGGTCGACACAGAGCTGCGCAAGCGACCAGCTGTCGCGACCTTCGAGGAGTCGGATCATCGCAGCATGGTGTTGCACCGACAACGCGAGCATCGATGGGTCGGCCATCGTCTTCGCGCGCACGGGGAGACTCAGGAACATGTAGCTCTTGATCGAATCGACAAGATAGGAATTGTCGCAACCGGCGAACAAGGTGAGATGGAACGTGTCGTTCAGCTCGTGCACATCGCGATAACGCGCATGATCGACAGCGAGCACGTAGCGCGCGTGAATTTCCTTCAATTGAAGTACGAGCTCGCGCGGGGCAGGCAATGGGATCAGCAACGCCGCTTGACGCTGCAGCATTTCGCGCACGTCATAGAGCTTGCGGACCTGCGTCGGGGTGAGCGAGCGCACGGTTGCGCCCTTGTTGCGTTCGCGCACGACGATCCCTGTGCGTTCGAGCGCGAACAATGCGGATCGGACCACGTGGCGAGTCGTTCCGAAGCGCGCCATCAGCGCGTCTTCGACGAGCCGCTCGCCTGGCAGTAACCGTCCGAAGATGATTTCTTCTTCGAGCACCTTGGCGAACTTTGCCTGCAAATCGGCGGAGCCCTGATCAGCGTCCGTTGAGCGCATAGATTCGTTCGACAAGGCGGATCGTCTCGAGATTGTCATCGGCGCCGGTCTCGAACGGCGCGCCGGATAACAGCGCATCGACGAAGTGGCCGATCGCTGCATCGTAGGAAGCCTGGTAGCAGGCGGCGAGATCGAACTGAACGTCCCGCGGAATGCGGCCGATCGCAGTCAGACGGCCGTCCGAGAGATTGATCGTTCCGCGATCGCCCAACAGCTCCATGCGATCGACGAACACCGGCGGATGCCCGTGAGCGGCCATGTTCCCGTGCAGCAGCACCGGTGCGCCTTCGCTCGTGCGGAGCAGGACCATTGCGTTGTCCTCGCCGATCAGTTCCGGCGACATCTGTCCGATATGCGCGGCGCTGACGCAGAGCGGGCCCAATAAAAAGCGCAGCGTATCGAGGTGATGGATCAGTACCTCCATCACCAGCATCCGATCCAGCGTACGCAGAAACGGCTGCCGCTCGAGAGCCGGACATTTCCCATTGACATCGGGAACCAATCCGGAGCTCAGCAGCGTCATTCGCGCCTGCTTGATGTCGCCCGCCACGCCGTCGTCCAGCCATCGGCGAGCTTCGCGGTAGTAGCGGCGAAATCGCCAGTTTTCATGAATCATCAATCGGGTCCGCTGGCCGACCTGCGCGACAAGTGTCTCCGCTTGTGCCAGCGTCGGCGCGATGGGCTTCTGGCACAGCACCGGAATGCCGCGTTCCGCCGCGAGCAATACCGGTTCGGCGTGCGCTCCGCGCGGCGTAGCGACATCGAGCGCATCCACATCGGCATTGGCAAGGAGCGTCGCCGTGTCTGAAAAGGTTTGCGCAATATCGAATTCGCGAGCGCGCTCCTGTGCGCGGCTGACGATGGGATCCGCAATGGCGACGACCTTGGCGCGGGGTCGTTCACCATTCCAACTGATTAGGTGATGCTGAGTCACCCACCCAGCACCGATCATTCCCACGCGTAGCATGGCAACTTTGTCGATAATCGGTACAGCGTATTTTCGGGTGCAGCCCGTAAGCCTCTGTATCTTAGAAGGTAACGAATAATGACGCAAACAGATTCGCACAAATTATTGACAACCTAAGCCCGCGTTGCTCTAATCGCACCGCCAAGAAAACCCCGGAAGGGAAGACTTCATGACGCGTGGCATCACCCGCGGTCTCACGCGCTACGGCGACGAGGCGTTTTCGCTTTATTTGCGCAAGGCGTTCATCAAAGCCATGGGGTATTCCGACGATGCCCTCAATCGCCCCATCGTCGGCATCACCAACACGTACAGCGATTTCAATCCCTGCCACGCCACGGCTCCGCAACTGATCGCGGCGATCAAACGCGGCGTCATGCTCGCGGGCGCGCTGCCCATGGAATTTCCGACGATTTCGATTCACGAATCGTTCGCCTATCCGACCAGCATGTACTTGCGCAATCTGATGGCGCTCGATACCGAGGAAATGATCAGGGCGCAGCCCATCGACGCGGTCGTGCTGATCGGCGGTTGCGACAAGACGATTCCCGCGCAGTTGATGGCGGCTGCGTCCGCGAACGTGCCGGCCATCGTCGTTCCAACCGGGCCGATGCTGACCCGCACGCATCGCGGAGAACGGCTGGGCGCATGCACCGATTGCCGTCGCTTCTGGGCTCGCTTCCGCGCTGGGGAAATTGATCAACGCGAAGTCGACGCCGTCAATGAGCGCCTCGCGCCAACCGCCGGCACGTGCATGGTGATGGGGACGGCGAGCACGATGGCCTGCATCGCCGAGGTCATGGGCATGACGCTGCCAGGCGCGGCGACCATTCCTGCGGTCCATGCGGAACGCCTGCGTCTGGCTGAAGCCTCGGGCAGTCGAGCCGCAGCGCTCGTCGATGCGAGTTCGCGCCCACGCGAAATCCTTAGCGAAAAAGCCTTCAGCAACGCGCTCATCGTGCTGCACGCGATCGGCGGATCGACCAACGCGCTGGTCCATTTGACTGCGATTGCCGCGCGATGCGGCGTGCGCATCGACCTCGATCGCTTCGACGCGTTGGGGCGCGAGGTCCCGGTGCTGGTCGACTTGAAGCCTTCGGGACAGCATTACATGGAGCACCTGCACGAAGCGGGCGGTCTCAACGCGGTCCTGCGCGAGCTCAAACCGCTGCTTCACCTCGACGCGCCCACCGTAAGCGGCAAATCGCTCGGAGACATCATCGCCGCGGCGGAAAGCGTTCCAAACCAGAGCGTCGTGCGGCCGTTCGCGGATCCCATTTACCCGAGTGGCGCGATCGCGATTCTTCGCGGCAATCTTGCGCCCGGCGGTGCGGTGATCAAGCATTCGTCGGCGACGCCCTCGCTCCTGCAACATACGGGACGTGCTGTGGTATTCGATTCGCTCAACGATCTCGCAGCACGCATCGATGCGCCGGACCTCGACGTGACGGCCGATGACATCCTCGTATTGCGCAACGCGGGCCCGCGCGGCGCCCCCGGGATGCCGGAGGCAGGCTATATTCCGATTCCGAAAAAATTGGCGGAGCGCGGGGTCAAGGATATGGTCCGTATCTCCGATGCGCGGATGAGCGGTACGGCGTTCGGGACCGTTGTCCTTCATGTGACGCCCGAGGCCGCAATCGGTGGTCCGCTGGCCTGCGTCCGAAACGGCGATACCATCCGCCTCGACGTCGAGCGGCGATCGATCGAGTTGTCCGTTTCACCGGAGGAGCTTTCGCGGCGAAACGCCACGCTTGGAAAGGATACGATCGACTCGGAGTCGGGCTATCGTCGGCTCTACGTCGAACACGTGGTACAAGCCGATCTGGGCTGTGATTTCGATTTCATGTTGCCGGCGAATATGACCGCCAGCGCGCCCGTCGACCAAAACAGGAGGAGACCGTAATGAGATCTCGCATCGGCAACAAACTGGCTGCTATCGCTGTCGTGTGTCTCGCGTCCTCCGCAGCGGCGATTGTTCACGCCGCGGATTCGCGGCAGTTCAGCTTCGCCTACGACCAACCGACGACCACCGCTTACGGCATCGCGGCGAACATCTTCGATGCCAAGCTCAAGGAGCTGAGCGGCGGCAAGATGAGCATCAATCAGTTTCCGGGCGCGCAACTTGGACAGGAACCGCAGATGCTGCAGAAGCTACGCGCCGGCGACATCGATTTCGTTATCACATCGACGGCCAATGCTTCGACGCTCGCCCCGCAGGCGGGCGTGTTCTCGTTGCATTTCATTTTCCGCGATCAACAGCATCTCGCCAAAGCGCTTGCTGATCCGGCGATCGCAGCGGAGTTTCGCGCCATGATCAAGGATCAGGTACAGGGAGCGCAGGTGCTTGGCTTGCTGACGATGGGCATGCGCAACATGTACAGCAAGAAAGAAGTGAAATCGATTGACGACATCAAAGGTCAGAAGGTCCGCGTGCAGGCAACGAAGACCGAGGACACGTTGTTCCCCGCCTATGGGGCACAGACGGTGCACATGCCGTTCGGCGAGGTCTACACGTCGCTGCAGACTGGTGTGGTCAACGTGGCGGAGAACGGCGTCAACGTCTATCTCGCCAACAAGCATTACGAAGTCGCGCCGATCCTTTCGATGACCGAGCATGAGGCCAACAACAACTGCATCTGGGTCAGCGAAAAGACGTGGAACAGCCTGACGGCGGAACAGCAGAAATGGGTTCAGGCCGCCGCCGACGAAGTGGCGAAGACCGAACCTGCGATGGCGCTCAAGCTGGAGAAGGATTCGGCCGACAAGTTGAAGACGATCGGCGTGAAGGTCGTCGACAACGTCGACAAGACCGGCTTCATCAAAGCGGCGCAACCGATTCAGGATCAGCTCGCACAAGAGCTCGGCCCGCACGCGGTGAAGCTGCTGAAGCTCGTTCGCGACGTCAAGTGATTCGCTTTCAGCGACGGCCGGCGGCGTGCGTTGCGTCTCCGGCCGGTTTTATGTCCATCACTCGCGTACAGCAAGGCTGACATGGCCGACTTCCGCGCCCTGATTCTGCAGCGCCATCGCCAATTGAAATGGAAGGCGTTCGATTGGCTGGAAGCGACGTTGATGATCTTGTGCGGCGTGTGCATTTTCATGTTCACGCTGACGGTGTTCTGCGATGTGGTCACGCGCACGCTGGGTGCGCCCTGGCTGTGGCTGCAGCAGGTCACCACCGCGTTCTTTGCCTGGGGCGTGTTCCTGGGCATGGCAGCGGCTACGCGCCGCAACGACCACTTCTACCTGACCGAGATCACCAAGCGGATGACCGGCGCACCACGCAGCGCGATCGAGATTACCAATCGCGTGATCGTGCTGATCGTGTCGCTGTTGCTGATCTGGTTCGGCTGGAAGAATGCAGTCCTCGACCTCGGCAGCTACCGGATGCCGTCGCTGTTGCCGCTGACCATCTACACGGCGATCGTTCCCGCCGCCGGCGTGTTGATCCTGCTATTCACGATCGAGCAACTCGTCAACGGTTGGCGACACGGCTTCGAAGGGCCAGAGGACCGCGACGATCTGCCGCAATTCGTCGTCGAGGAAATCGTCGAATGAGCGATCGCAGGGCCGCCCCAAGATCGCTCGCTCCCCCTCGGGGGGATGGCGCGGAAAGCGCCAAGGGGGCCCACATATGAGTGCTGGCGCCATCCTCATTCTGATGGGGATACTGTTCCTGGGCTTTGGCTACATGGGCGTGCCGGTGTCGTTCGCGCTGATGGCAGGCGTGTTCGTCGCGACCGCCTTTACCCCGGTCAGCCTGCAGTCGATGGTCGGACAGCTCTTCCACGGCATCGATTCTGAGACGCTGCTCGCGGTGCCATTTTTTCTGCTGGTCGGCGAGTTGATGGCTTCGTCTGATGTGGTTCATCGGATGATCCGGCTTTCGCAGACGCTCGTCGGCCATTTGCGCGGCGGCCTTGCGCAAGTGGTGACGTTGTTCAGCATGTTCTTCGCCGGCATCTCGGGCTCGTCGGTCGCCGACGTCGCGGTGCTGACCCGCACCGTTGCTCCGGAAATGGACAAGGAGGGCTACGACCGCGCCTTCACCGCCGCACTCATCGCCTGCGCATCGACGATGGCCAACCTGATCCCACCTTCCATCATGGCGGTGGTTTATGGCGCCACCGGCAACGTTTCGATCGGCGGTTTGTTTTTGGCGGGTGTCGTGCCCGGCGTGCTGATCGGCATCGGTCTCATGGTGTACAGCTATTTCTGGGGGCCTGTCGGCGTGATGAAGCCGCGCGCGTCGTTCACCGAAGTGGCCGTCGCGGCACGCGGCGCCGCGTTGCCGTTGATCATCCCGGTGATCATCATGGGCGGCATCCTGACCGGTTGGTTTACGCCCACCGAGGCGGGGATGATCGCCGCCGTCTACATCCTCATCGTGTTGATTCCCATCCTGCGCCCGACGCACATCAAGGAACTGCCGCGCGACTTCATGTACGCGGGCCTGCTCTATTCGCTGCCGCTCGCCGCCGTCGCGGGCGCCTCGGCGTTCGGATGGATGGTGGCGTACTTGCGCGGGCCCGACATCGTGGCCGACTACATCACGGGTTTCGCGGGCACCGACGGCAGGATGATCATGCTGTTACTGGTTGTGTTGTTCGTGATCGTCGGCGACTTCATCGACGCCGTGCCCGCGATCATCATCTTCATGCCCATCATCATCAAGCTAACACAGGTGGGCAACATCAATGCGCTTCATATGGGCGTCGTCATCATCACGACATTGGTGTTCGGCTTGATCACGCCGCCGTACGGATTGTCATTGCTGGTGGCGTCCAAATATGTCGGGGTCGGCTTTGGCAAAGCGCTGATACGCTCGTTGCCCCTTTACGTCGTGTTTTTCTTAACGATTGCCTTCTGCGTGCTCTTCCCCGAGGTGGTGTTGTGGCTGCCGAAGCAGCTGCTGCCCGAGTCGGTGGGTTGCTTCAAAGCACCGGGCGGAACCGGCTACATCTGTCCCTGATCGCGGTTACAAATCGATTCATCGTCACATCGGGGCCCGTCGTGGTGCCCCGATGCGTACGCGCCTCATGCGCTAGTGCCCAGGTGGCGGCGCCGGTACCAGCGAGCCAAATAGGCCGTGCGATTCGTCGTCGGGCCCCGCCGTGAAGAAGAGCGTGTTGCTGGGTCCGGACCCCGCGGTGCCACCTTTGCCGAATTGAAGCGCCCAAAGACCGTCGATCTTGAGCGGTGGACCATTTTCGCTATGCAATTGGCCGAGTAGCTCGGCTTCGCCGGAGGTGCTCAAATCGTACGCATGGATTTTGCCGTCACCGAAGTTGCCGACAAGTAGCGCACCGCTGAAGAGCCCGAAATCGGCGGGAGACAGAGCGAGGCCCCAGGGCGAATTAAGTGGACCCTTCGACGCGACGCGCCGTAGCAAGTTGCCTGCGGTGTCAAAGGCGTCAATGTAGCCGTGCCCAACGCCGGCGACGTCGTCTTCCGCATCTTCATCCTGCAACGCGTACGTCACGTATAGCGTGCCGCTGATGATTTGAATGCCGAACGGCGCGTAGCCGGTGGGCAGATTCGGATCGACGAAAGCACCGGGAAGGTGAAGCAATTTGAATGTAGAGTCGAACACGTCAACCGTTCCGGCGTGAAAATTCGTCGCGTAGAGCCGCGCGCCCGTGCCGGTACCCGCGATCGCAAGCCCTTTATAGATCGCGTCGGCCACGGTCGCTCCGACCTGCGCTTGCGTCGAACCGGCCGCCGGGACATTGGGATTCCACCCCGAGATGATCCCGGCCTCGCTCGAGAAAATGAACACCGCCGAGCCGCTGGCTGCTCCGCTTTTCACGACGAACGCAGTGCTGCCCGCGCTGTTCCAGACCGCGCCCGTCGGCTTCCCGCCGGGAATCGAAACGACCAACGACGGTATCGTATTCGTTGCCGCGTTATACAGCGTCGATACACCGCTGCCGTTGTCCGCGATCCACCATGGCGATGTCGGGCTCGACGTAAGCCCCCACGCGTTGATCACAAGACTGTCTTCGAACCTTGCATCGATTACGCTCTTGTCGTCGGAGATCAGATTAGTCTGCTTGTAGAACGGAGTCTGTGCGATCGCAAGCTGCGAGCCGCCGAGTGCAAACCCGATCGACAGCAATGCGATTGCTGAACAAAGTTTTCGCATGGCCACTCCTCCTGTTGGAAGCAAAGTATCCCTAACCGCAGCGCATGCCGCGGATGTACTGCGAATTCAATATCCGCGCGCCACACCATAGCGTCAAGCGGTTCGCGAAGAATATATTTTGACAAGACGCGCTGCATGTTCGGAATATCTTCATCCTGTTTTTGTTTGTTCGGTTTGTTGCATGCTGGCGCCGCGTTTGTCAGCGAATTGTCAGCGAATTGTCAGCTTATTCCATGCAGCGTTTGCGCTGCGTCAACGTGTCGCCATCCGATAGAAATCCGCGGTTCGCTCGAACGGAATACGCCGATGCGCAACTGTGTTTGTTTGGTGCATCACTATCGCTACAATCGATGAAGTAAGACGGCGATGTCGGTTGCGAGTCGTCGAGCACGTTTCCGCATGTCGCGCATGTCCGGAAAACAGAAGGGATCGCTGATGAACGCGTATCTCGCGCGCGCACCGCCGGGCGAGTTGCTTGTGCCTTCCACTCTCGTTACGTGTTGTGTGCCCTCTCCATGCAGCGTAACGACCCCATGCTTCTAACGTCCTCACCTCGTCGCGTTTGCGGGTGGGGGCCGAAGGACGGTCATGAAAAATCATTTCCTGCGCTTCCCCCTTCTATCTTCGGTACTTGCGCTCGCGCCGGTCCTCGCGATGCCGGGCTTTGCCTTCGCAGCAACGGTGGTCAATCCGCTTTGCACGAATAACACTGCGCTGTTCGATCCGGATTCCGGCAAGGACATCATCGTGCCTGCCGGCTTCAAGGTCTCCGTCTTCAAGGCGGGTCTCAACTTTCCGACAGGGATCGCGTTTCGCGGCAACAAGGAGAACTTCGAGGTCTACGTGCTGGAGTCGGGCCACGGCCTACCGAGCCGGTGCAACGAGCAATCGAACTTCGGCAGCGGTGATTTCGATCCGAAAAATCCATTCACGCCAGACATTCTGGTCTTCGATTCCAATGGGAAACTGCTGCGAACACTGGCGAAGCCGACTGCCAGCGGTGGGTTCCAACCCGCAGGACCCGCGGTGGACATCGGATTCGAACGCGGTACGCAGGGCGGTCGGCTATTCGCAAGCGACTCGAACCAGGCGACGCACGCCCAAGGTCAAAACAACAGCTCGCGGATCGTGATCGTCGACCCGGACAGCGGCAAGGTCACGCCATTCATCAGCCACTTGCCAACCGGCGACCATCCAACGGAACAGTTTGCGTTCAAGGACAATTGGATCTACTGGTCGCAGGGATCGACGACCAACAGCGGTGTCGTCGGCCGTGACAACGGAGGTGGCGCGAATCAGCAAGACATTCCCTGTCAGGACATCGTGCTAAGCCAGAACGTCTTCGACTCCGGTGGCGGCGTCAAGACCAGCGGGTACTCGCCGTTTGGCGTTCAACGTCCCGGCGCGACGGTGAAGGCATTCGACAGCGCCGCGCATCATGGTGTTTGCGATGGAGCCATCTTGCGTGCACCGCTTAACTCGGCGCATCCGGAAGACGCGATCGAGCCATTCTCGTGGGGATACCGCAACGGTTACGCGATTCGCTTCGCCCCAAATGACCATCCTTTGGGGGGCGCAATGCTGGTCGGCGAGGATGGTCCCGACGAACGCGGTGCGCGGCCCTCGAATGGTGCGCCCGACGCGCTTCACGTCGCCAGACAGAATGCCGATGGCACGCCGGATTATCACGGGTGGCCGGACCGATTTGGCTTCCTGCCGTCAAGCCAGGCGGTGTTCAATCCGATCGGCGGCCCCAGTGACGATCTATGCGTCTTCGATCCGACAGGGCCAAATAAGTGCACAGCGGCAAGCCTGGCGCTGATTCTCACCGAAGACGTTCCGATCCGCGATGTACTGGCGGGACCACCGCAGTCGATCACTTCACCTTTGGCAATCGAGGCCGCGGACTCTTCATTCACCGGCATCGATTTCGCGCCCAAGACTTTTGTCGGAGGACCGGTCGCTCCCGGCGCGGCGTTATATACGCTGGAAGGTGATTTCGGATTCTCGCCGCCGAACGCTACCGAGCCGGCTCCGGAGGTCGGGCACGAGGTCAAGCTGATCAACTTCGAGCAGAAGGGAAATGAACCGCTCGTTCTCAAGGTCCAGGGATTTGCGCGCAACATCACTGGCGATCAAGCGTTCATCAGCCCGGATCACCCCGCCGGGTTCAATCGACCGACGCTAGTGCGCTTCGGGCCAGACGGCTGTGCCTATGTCGCGGATTACGGCGCCGTGCGAGACAATGGTGAGGACACGCACTTTGTGGGCGCTGCCAATGGCCCGCTCGTGCAGATTCCCGGCACCGGTGTCATCTGGAAGATCTGCAAACAGTAGAAAAACAACGAACAGTTAAGGGCGGTGTTCGGCCGCCCTTTTTTCTTGTCAAGCGAAGCCGAACAGGCGCGATGGCGTATTCCACAACACTTGCCGGCGATCGCGTTCGTCGGGAAGCCACCGTTCAAGTTGTGCGAGCACCGGACCGTAATCCATCCGTTGCGCCAATCGGAGGAAGGGCCAGTCGGAGCCCCAAACGCAACGTTTGACGGTAAACGCGTCGATCAACGCCGCGATAAATGGCTCGGTATCCGCATAAGGCGGTCTCTGGCGCGAGAAGCGAAACGGCCCCGACAGCTTGACGAAATGTCCATCCCGGCCGAGCTCAAGCAGTGCTTGGAATCCCGGCTGCGTGATGCCGTTCGCCGGCTCAGGGCGACCGCAGTGATCGATGACCAGCGGAACGTTCGCTGCACGGAGCGTGGGGGCCGCTTCGTGCAGCTGATCGCGTTCACATTGGACGTGCAACTGCCAGTGCCTTTCGCGAACCTGCGCGAGAAGCCGCGGCATGGCGGGATGCTGCAATACGTCGACGCCGTCGGCGAGGAGATCGAGACGGATACCGATTACGCCGGCATTGTCCAAATCACCAAGCGTGCGCTCGTCGGCATCGGGCGGGACCCGCGCGATGCCTTTGAAACGGCCGTTCGAGCCGCGGATTGCCGCTATCATGCAACGATTGTCACAGCGGTAGCCGCTCGTAGGATTGACCAGCAGCGCGTGTGAGAGATCGTGCGCGTCGAGCACCGCGGTAAAGTCGGACGCCGTACCGGCCTCATGGGACGGCGGTTGATAGGCGGCGTCGGGCGAATACGGAAACCGCGCCGTATCGAAGACGTGGCAGTGCGAGTCGATTGCGTTGACCATGGCAAACTTCCTCCGCGATTACCCGACAATCGGCGATGCCGGCGACGAATGAAAACACAGGAAGAGATTTGACACCATGATTCCCACAAATGCGCTCGATTGGCCGTTCGAAGTGCGCCCGCTCGCACCGAATCTCGGCGCCGAGATCATTGGTGTAGATCTCGCGAGTGACATTGACGACAGAATGTTTCGCGCGATCTACGAAGCATTCTTGCGCTATCAAGTGTTGCTGTTCGGCCCGCACCAACTTCCCTCGGCGCGCCAGGTTGCATTCGCGCGGCGATTCGGCGACGTGCAGATTCATGTCATGAGCCAATATCATGCCGATGGTTTTCCCGAGCTATATCGACTATCGAACCTGGATGAGAACGGGAAGCCCAACGGCCGTCATCCGGACCGAGGCACGCTGCATTGGCATACGGACGGATCGTGGCAGCGCGTTACCGGACAGGCGACGATCATCTATGGCGAGATCGTCCCGGCGAGCGGCGGAGAGACGCATTTCTGCGACATGTACGGCGCCTATGAGCGTCTCGATGCCGGCTGGAAGGCGCGTATCGACGATCTACGCGCGGTACACAACCTTGATTTTTCGCGCACGCGACGCCACGGCGAAGATCCGTTGTCGAAGGAGCAGCGCGCCGAAATCCCGCCGGTCGATCATCCGGTCGTTCGTACTCATCCGGAAACGGGTCGCGATTGTATTTACCTCGGCGACCACGCGGAGTACATCGTCGGCATGCCGTATGACGAGGGCAGGGCGCTGATCGAGCAGTTGAACGCGCTCGCCATTCATGCTGATCTCACGTACGAGCATCGCTGGAAGCCGGGCGAACTGATCGTCTGGGATAACCGCTGCGTACTGCATCGAGCGACTTCGTACGATCCGTTCACCGAACGACGCGTCGTCCGTCGGTGCACGGTGCTGGGCGAAGTGCCGGTGCGAACGAGCGCTCGCCGATAGCGCGATGCCCGTCCTGACAACCGCGGAATCCGAACGCGACGCTGTCGCAACTGCTTTTGCCGACCAAGGGCGCCTGGTCGTCGTATCGCTGTGCGCGGACTGGTGCGACACGTGCAAAGAGTTCCGCGCGGCTTTCACGACGATCGCGAATGCGCGGCCGCACATCACGTTTGTCTGGCTCGACATCGAGGACGACAGCGCCGTCGCGGGTGACATCGACGTCGAAAATTTTCCGACGCTTGCGATCTATCGCGGCGGCAGTGTGTTGCACTTTGGCGTGTCGCTGCCGCAGGAAGGCACGGTGGCGCGCCTGGTCGACGAGATGGCGGAGCGAACGACCGCCGTCAGCAACGCGGCCGAAGAGGTTCGCGAACTGCCCTCGCTACTGAAAAACCGAGCGCAGACTGATTGATCGGTTCGCTACGGCGTTCAACGCGTCGGCTGCGGAACGAACGCATTCGCAAACACGTAATCGGCAACCTTGCGACCTTGCACAATTCCCTGCGTCTTGTCGAATGCCCAGTGGATGCCGAGGTAGATTCGACTCTGACCGTTCTCTTCTTCGGCCTGCGATAGCGAGCTGAAGCTCCGCGTCACGAGCGGTCTCACGTTGCCGTCGTGATCGAGCGTCGTGCCGTTGAATTCGTCGGATACGAACGTGAAGGCGATCGCATCGGTTTGATAAAAATTGCGCAGCGTCTGGAATAGCGCTCCGCCAAAGCCCGCATGTCCCGACGGATACGATGGGAAGGGCGGCGTGAAATTGGGACCGTGCAAATTGGACGCCGGCGCACCCAACGGTGTAAACAAAAGATCGCCGACGGTCGCGCCGTTGCCGTCTCCTGTGCCGCTCGGTCCGGTGCCGGCATCGGATTCGCGAATGCCGGTGATGGGTCGCCAGAACTCGTACCAGTACTTTGATTCCCAGATCGCCGTCCCGGCATCCGCCATCGCGACGTTGACGAGCGCGAGCAGGCGCGCGAGATCGACGGCGTTCGTTTGCTTTTGCGCGGCGATCGTTGTGGCGATTTGGTTGTAGAGTCGCGGCGGCGCGCACAAGCTCGGCGTGCCATCGTAGGCCCAGTAGATCGCGATCTGCGTTTGCTCCGCGGTGCGCTCGGTCGGCGTAACGATTCCGTCACCGCCCAGTTTTTTAACTTCGGCATACGCGGTTGCGTATTCGACGCTTGTCATTGCGGGTGGCGGCGGAACACGAAACTGATCGCCCGACTGCAGCACGAATGGCTGCACGGCGCCCCAGTGATAGCCGAGCGCGAGAGGCGACTGACCGATCGGGTCTTGTCGCCAATCGCCGGCATCGAGTCCTGCGACGTAGCTCACGCCCATGCGGCCCTCGGCGTGTTCAGAGCCGTCGTTGGCGCGTAGCCCCAGAATGGCGGACGCGGCGCGCGATCCGAGCGCGATACCGTCTGCGTGCGGCTGTCCACGGGGGAGCATGACACGCAAGTCATCGGCGAGGATCGCATCGAATGACACCTTTTGCGACGGATACAGCGCACTCAACGTATCGTGTGCAGCCTGCGCGATCGCCGCGTTCATCGCCACATCGAGTGTCACCGGTGCAACGTTCGTATAACTCGTATAGCCGCGGGCGATCGCGTTGACTGCGTCGAACATGGCGATGTGCACGATCGCCATCGCGCGGCTCGAACGGCCCGGACCGAACTGCTCGCCGAAGACGCGTGCTTCACCTGCCGCGACCGGTGTGTGATCGAGTCCGCTCGCGTTGATCGCGATTTGATTCCAGTAGCGCAGCGTCGCGCCGGCGTCGAAAGGCGACGAATTGGGACGCGGCGTTGGCGCAATGCGCACGTTCGCGATGGCGTCGAAACGCGGACCGAGCGCATCACGAAAGCCGCCGGCGAAGCCGTCAGCCCACAACGAGGTGGATGCGCCGAACAACAGGGCAATCGAAGTGATACGGGTATATGACAACGTCATCGGCATGATGGTACGCGGCAGGACGAAAACTGCAAGGCTTCGCAGCGAAGGAGCGCAAAATTTCACACTGTGGAGAACGTCAGGCTTCGAGCGGCGGTTCGTCCATCGCCGCGATCTGTTCGCGCATCTCGAGAATGCGATCCTGCCAATAGCGCTGCGTGTTGAACCAGGGGAATGCGAGCGGAAATGCCGGATCGTTCCAGCGCTGCGCGATCCACGCGCAATAGTGAATGAGGCGAAGCGTGCGGAGCGCTTCGATCAACAGCAATTCACGGCGATCGAAATCGTGGAAGTCCTCGTAACCTTCCAGCAGCGCAGCGAGTTGGGCCTCCATGTCACGCCTTTCCCCGGACAGCAGCATCCAAAGATCCTGAACGGAGGGACCCATTCGCGCATCATCGAAGTCGACGAAATGCGCACCATCGTCGGTCCATAGCACGTTGCCGGCGTGACAATCGCCGTGCAAGCGCAAGGATGACAGAGACCCCGTGTGGTCGAACGCACGACGAACAGCGTCGAGCGCATGATCGACGACGCCGCGCCACACCTCGCGCAAGTCGGGCGGCAAGAAGTCGTGTGACCATAGATAATCACGCGGCGCGACGCCGAATTCGTCGATGGTGAGCGCAGGCCGCGCCGTAAAGGGCAACATCGCTCCGACCGCATGAATGCGCGCGATGTATCGGCCGATGCGCACCAGCGTATTGCGGTGGTCAAGCTCCGGTGCGCGTCCTCCATGACGCGCGTAGACAGCGAAGCGAAAGCCTTCGAACGTGTTGAGCGTCGAGCCTGCCAGATTCAATGCAGGTACGGCGGGGATCTCGCGCTCAACCAACTCCACAACGAACGCGTGCTCTTCGCGGATTTGCGAATCGCTCCATCGGGTAGGTCGATAGAACTTGGCGACAACCGGCGGCGCGTCATCAAGCCAGACCTGATAGACGCGATTTTCGTAACTGTTGAGCGCAAGCAGACGGCCATCGCCGCGAATGCCGACGGACTCCAGCGCATCGAGAATACGGTCCGGCGACAGACCGTCGTACGGTGAAGCATCGACAGGGGCCATCGTCGCATTCTACGGGGGCGCTTGAGCGAACCGAATTGAGCCGCGCGCTGGCGCGCAGGTCCGTGCAACTGTTATCGTTTGGGTTCACGCAGCATTCAGGACCATCATGATCAGCGCCGCATCCATCGACCGCATCGCAAACCAGTGGGACACCGAAATCGTTCCGCAACTCGTCGATTACGTTCGCATTCCCGCCAAGTCGCCGCACTTCGATCCCGCGTGGGAAGCCAACGGTCATATCGAAAATGTGATCGCGCTGGCCGAGCGCTGGGCTCGCAAGCAGCCGGTCCGCGGCCTTGCCGTCGAAATCGTGCGTTTGCAGGGACGAACGCCGGTGCTCGTGTTCGAAGTTCCCGCGTCGCATGCCAGCCCGAATGCGGGCACTGTGTTGCTCTACGGCCATCTCGACAAGCAACCCGAAATGACGGGTTGGCGTGAAGGTTTCGGACCCTGGATTCCGGTGATCGAGAATGGCAAGCTGTATGGACGTGGCAGCGCCGATGACGGCTACGCGATCTTCGCGGCGTTGTCCGCGATCGGTGCGCTCGATGCCGAAGGCGCGCCACACGCACGCTGCGTAGGCATTATAGAAACGTGCGAGGAAAGCGGCAGCTACGATCTTCCGGCGTATCTCGACACGCTCACGCCGCGCTTGGGCCGAGTCGATTTCGTCGTCGGGCTTGATTCGGGTTGTGGCGACTACCTGCGGTTGTGGGTCACGACGTCGCTGCGCGGACTAGCAGCAGGTACGCTGACTGTCGATGTGCTGGACGAGGGCGTTCACTCGGGCGATGCGAGCGGTATCGTGCCCTCATCGTTTCGAATCGCGCGTCATTTGCTCGATCGTCTCGAAGAGTCGGCGACCGGATGGATACTGCCGTCGTCGTTTCATGCGCAGATTCCCGTCGAGCGCGCTGAACAGGCGGGCGCCGCGTCGGCGATCATGGGCGACACCGTCTTTCGTAAATACCCATTTGCCGGTAGGACGGTACCGATGGTCGGGGAACGCGCCGAGGCCGTGCTCAACCGCACATGGCGTCCAGCGCTTTCGGTTGTCGGTGCTGACGGGCTACCCCCGATTGCAAACGCGGGTAACGTGCTGCGTCCGCGTACGTCACTCAAGCTGTCGCTCCGCTTGCCGCCGACTATCGATGGACAACGCGCGACGCAGGATTTGAAGGCGTTGCTCGAAGGCGATCCGCCGCATGGCGCAAAGGTTCGTTTCGAACCGGATCAGGGTGCGAGCGGGTGGAATGCGCCGCCGACCGCGCCATGGCTCGCGCACGCGCTCGAAGCCGCATCGCAGGCCCACTATCGCAAAGCCGCAGCGGCGATGGGCGAGGGCGGCACGATTCCGTTTATGGCGATGTTGGGACGGAAGTTTCCCGAGGCTCAATTCCTGATCACCGGCGTGCTCGGTCCACAATCAAACGCTCACGGCCCGAACGAATTTCTGCACGTTCCGTACGCTAAGAGTCTGACCGCATGTGTAGCGGATGCGCTCGCGGCACACGCGTCGCGACGTTAGCGCTATTCGATTTCGGCACGCGCTTCCACCGGGATGAGCGCCGCCGGGCCGTCCCAAGGCGCGAATTACTCCCCATCCGGGGGCAGCGTAGCGGCCTCATTGGCCACTGAGGCGGCAAGCGTGGGGGTACATGAGATCAAGTCGAGTGCGCCGGCGGCGTGACGGCGAAGCAACAGCTTCGTCACGTCGATATCGAATTGCGGTCGCGGCGGCGATTCGAGGAGCGCCCCGAGTTCGCCGTCATCGCGCGCTGTTCCCAGCCAGGACCAGTTGTGCAACATGTGGACTTCCGTGCGCTCGGAAAGCGGCGCGGCGCATTCACGATAGAGCGCCGGTCCCGTGTACGGCCACGGAGGAATCGCAAATCGCTTGAGCGCAGATACGAGCCGTGCGTCATGCGAAGCCGCGGATTCTTCGCCCACGCAGTATCCCGTGCAGCGCTTGAGTTGACGCGGGAAGCACGGACCTGTGCGGCGACGGTCAAGTCCGAGTCGCCGCCAGCACAGGCAATGCTCGGCAGCAAGCGCGCGCAATGCCTCGCGTGCGGCGGATCGTGACGAGAACGGACCGAATGATCCTGCGAGCTCGCTCGGATCGATGCCGTCCGCTCGCGCGAACATCGGTGTTCCATCGCTTGCAAACATCAGAACGCCCGCTTGCGTCTTGCGTCGAAGCGTTCGGTTGTGATGCGGCATGCGGTCTTTGACGAGTATGGCTTCGCGGAGCAGCGCGCCGAATTCTCCGGCCGTCTGCTCGAACTCGATGCGTCGGATTTCCTGCGACAAGCGGAGATCGGTTTCACTCCGCCAGTCGCTCGAGAAGTGCGCCGCAACGCGATCGCGCACATTGATGCTCTTGCCGATGTAGAGCGGCAACGCGTTCTCGCCGTAGAACAGATAGACGCCAGGTGTTTCCGGAAGCGTGTCGAGCGTGTCTTCAGGTAACTGCGGCGGCAGGCTCGCGATGCGGAGCGCTTGCTTTGCCGCGATCTCGATCGCATCGTCGTGAAAGTCGCGATACAGCGTTTGCACGAAGTCCCAGATTGCGCGTGCATCGGCGAGCGCCCGATGACGATCGGTCACGAGAAGGTGATGCCGTTCGATCAACGCGTCGAGATTGTGTCCCTGCGCGTCGGGAAACAAGCGACGCGACAACTTGACCGTACACAGCACACGCGCGGTGAAGCTTCGCTCCAGACGCGCGAACTCGTGTTTAAGGAAGCCGTAGTCGAAGCGCGCGTTGTGTGCGACGAACACGCAGCCGCTCAATAGTTGTGCGACGTCTCGCACGACTGATGCGAATGACGGCGCCTCCGCAATCATCGACTCGGTGATGCCGGTCAATGCCACGATCGCGGCAGGAATTGAGACGCCTGGATTGACGAGCGAACTCCATTCAGCGACGCGCGGAGTTCCTCCATCAGGGTCGGCATCTACCCGAACGATGCCGATTTCGGTGATCCGGTCGCGCGCCGCGCGCGTCCCCGTCGTCTCGAGATCGACGAACGCCAGCGAAGGAGCGAAGAGACGCATCGCGCGTTAGAAGGTATCCGCGCCGCAGGGCCGCCCCAAGGCGCGGATTGCTCCACCTCGGGCGGCAGCGAAGCGGCGTAAGTCGTGAGCGTGGGGGCTCATATCTTGACAAGCCGAACGTTCGTTCGCTATTCTAGCCACATGGCGAACGATCGTTCCTATCTTTCAACCCTTCAGGACTACTACGCCCGCCATCGGGCGCTGCCGTCGTACGCGTCGATCGGCAACTTGCTGGGCCTTCGATCCAAGTCGTCCGTCGCGGCGCTGGTCGCTCGACTCAAGCTTGCGGGGTACCTGGAATCCACGCCCGATCGCCGGCTTGCGCCAACCAGCCGATTCTTTGCACGACCACTCGCGGCAACGCCGGTCCGAGCCGGGTTACCCGATCCCATCGACGACGCCGAGGCCGACGCCGTCACCATCGACGACTATCTGATCGAGCGCCCGTCGTCCACAGTCCTCGTGCGCGTGAAGGGCGATTCGATGCAGGATGCCGGTATTCTCGACGGCGATCTTGTCGTCGTCGAGAAGCGCGTATCGGCAGACAAGGGCGACATCGTCGTCGCGATCGTCGACAACCAATTCACATTGAAGCGGCTGGATGTCGAGGGTACGCAATACGTGTTGAGGCCGGAAAACAAAGCCTATCCGGTGATACGACCCGAAGGCGCACTCGAGATCTTCGGCGTGATGATCGGGCTCGTGCGCAAGCTCTGACTTCGGCCTCGTTGATTCATCGGGATGAATGTGAGGTCTACGTATCGGCCTCACGTCGCGATTCGCGATTGCTCGCCGCCCGTCGGGCCTCGCCGCTCACGCGAACTTGAACTTCGCGCGCGCATCGAACATCCAAAATGGATGAATCGCGAAACCACGGCTCGACAATCCGCCAACGAAAGAGCCTTTCCGTTCCTGCGCGTCAACGAACGCCAGCCGAAGCCTAGAACGCGCGGCATTACAGAGATCCGCGGACCGTACTACACGCCGCTAGGTCCTCGCCAGCTCGAAGACATCCTTGAAACGATGGGCGCGTACGTCGACGCGCTCAAATTTGCCGGCGGTTCGTTCAGCCTGATGCCGCGTCAGGCGTTAAAACAACTGATCGCCGTCTGCCATTCTCATGACGTCCTGGTATCGACAGGCGGGTTCATCGAGCATGTGCTGACACTCGGCCCCCACGCCGTCGATCGCTACATCCACGAATGCAAGAGCTTCGGATTCGACATCGTCGAAATTTCCAGTGGCTTCATCACGATTCCGGATGACGATTGGCTGCGGCTGATCGAGAAAGTGCGCAAGGCCGATCTCGAGGCAAAGCCCGAAGTAGGGATTCAGTTCGGCGCGGGCGGCGCTTCGGCGGTCGCCGAGTTGGAGGCCGAGGGAACGCGCGATCCGAAACGTGCCATCGCGCAAGCCAGCGCTTTCTCGACGCGGGCGCGTACATGATCATGATCGAATCGGAAGGCATTACCGAAAACGTCAAGACGTGGCGAACCGATGTGGTTGCGACGATCATCGATGCCGTTGGACTTGATCAGGTGATGTTCGAGGCGGCTGATCCGGAAGTCTTCGCGTGGTACATCAAGAATTACGGCCCCGAAGTCAACCTCTTCGTCGACCACAGCCAGATCGTGCAGCTCGAGTCACTGCGGTCGGGGATATGGGGAACCAAGAGCCTGTGGGGACGCGTCGTGACCTATAAGGGTTGACGGTCTTTAATGTGCGCCGGCGCGACTTCAACGAGGCAATCATAAAACGTTGCGGCACGGCCAAGGTCGGTCAGCGCTTGACCGGTCACGGCATTCGCATTCTCGCCATCCAGCGCGAGCTTACGCCACCAGATCGACGGCGCGACGACGACGCCGCGACGCGCACGGTCGGTGACCCGTGCCGTAGCCGTGAACGTCCCGCGATCGTTGAAGATTCTCACGACGTCGCCCGTACGGATGCTGCGCCGATGTGCATCGTCGGGATGGATCTCCAGCCGCGGCGTCTTCTCTTCGGCAACGAACGCCGGAAGATTCGCAAACGACGAATTCAAGTAATTGCGCGCCGGCGGCGAAATGAACGCCAATGGGTACCGCGCAGCGAGCGCCGCATTGGTCGCCGCGGATTCCCGCGGCAGCAATACCGCCGGCAGTGGATCCTGACCTTGCGCGCGCAATTTTTCCGACCAGAGTTCGCACTTGCGCGACGCGGTGGGAAAATTACCCTGGGCAAACGGCGCGTATACCGCAGGCACATTCAATCGTTGCCACCCGTCACTTTTGAGGGTTTCCCAATCGAGTCCCAGCGCGCGCGGGTCGTCCCAGCGGTACGCTTGTTGGGCGAGCGCTTCATCGCTATCGGAAAAACAGGGCTCGTCGAAGCCCATCTTCGCCGCAAGACGACGGAACACTTCGGTATTCGGCAACGCGTCGCCGAGTGGCGCAATGGCTGCGTTATTCGCGAGCGCGTAGAGATGGCCATAACTCGAGTGAATGTCGGTTTGCTCGAGCTGCGTCGTCGCGGGCAGCAGGATATCGGCGTAATCGGCCGTGTCGGTCTGGAAGATCTCGTGGACGACGCAAAGCAAATCATCGCGCGCGAAGCCCTGCGTGACTTTCGCGGAATCGGGCGCGACGGCCAGCGGATTCGAGTTGTAGACAAAGATCGCGCTAATCGGCGGGTCATCCGCGTCCAGCAGTGCATCACCGATCGCCGACATGTTGATCGTTCGCGGCGCATTGCGCATGAGATCGGGCCGCTCCAGAGCAACATGGTCGACGGGGTAGGTGCCCGACGACGACAGCAGCGCCCCGCCCGCGGGATCGCGCCAGGCACCCACCAGCGCGGGCAAACACGCGACTGCGCGCACCGCGTTGCCGCCGCCGTGAGCGCGTTGCATGCCGTAGTTGAGCCGGATCGCCGCGGGCTTGATCGTGCCGTAATCGCGCGCGAGGCGCAGCAGTTGCTCGATGGGAATGCCGCATGTGGCGGCGACCCGCTCCGGCGTCCATTCCGCCGCGCGTGCCGCAAGTGCTTCGAATCCAACGGTATAGCGATCGATGTAATCGCGGTCCAGCCTGTTCTCGGCGATCAGCAAATGCATGACGCCAAATGCGAGCGCGGCGTCGGTCCCGGGCAAAAGCGCGATGTGCTCGTGACACTTTTCCGCCGTCGCGCTGCGGTAGGGATCGATCGCGACGATTCGCGCGCCGCGGCGTTTCGCTTCCTGTACGCGCGTCCACAAATGCAGGTTCGACGTAACCGGATTGCTGCCCCAGATCAGGATCAGGCGACTGTTCTCGAATTGCTCGAGGTCCATGCCCACCGACGCACCGATCACCGAAACCCATCCCGCTTTACCGGCGGTCGCGCAAATCGTGCGGTCGAGCAACGAGGCGCCGAGCCGATGGAAGAACCGGCGATCCATCGACGAGCCTTGAATGAGGCCCATCGTGCCGCAGTAGCTGTAAGGGACGATCGCCTGCGGTCCATCGGTCTTGACGATCGCGGTGAAGCGCTCGGCGATCTCGTCCAGCGCGTCGTCCCACGAAATGCGTGCGAAGCGTCCTTCGCCTTTGCGGCCGATGCGGCGCATCGGATGAAGGACGCGATCGGGCGCGTACGTACGATCCAGATAGCGCGCGACTTTGGTGCAAAGTGTTCCATCCGTTGTTGGATGCGCCGGATCGCCGCGTATCTCGACCGCCTTGCCGTTCTGAACGGTCACGAGCATCGCGCACGTGTCAGGACAATCGTGCGGACAGGCGGCATGAACGACACGGCGCCCCGCATTGATCGGAATGGCATCGAGTGGCATCGTGAAACAGGGCCCCCACGCTTGCGGCCTCAGTGGCCAATGAGGCCGCTGCGCTGCTCCCAGAGGGGGAGTAATTGCGCCTTGGGGTGGCCCTGCGGCGCAATTGTACCCGCGCATCCACAGCTGCCTCGCCGATGAATACTCGTTCGTCCATTCCGACCGTAACGCTCCGTGATGGCGCGCGCGTTCCCACGCTGGGGCTTGGCACGTGGCGGATGGGCGAGCACAGTCGCGATCGCGACGCGGAGAGCGCATCGCTGCATCTGGGTCTCGACCTCGGCATGACGGTCATCGACACCGCCGAAATGTACGGGGACGGTGGGGCGGAAGAGCTCGTAGGTGAAGTCATCGCCGGCCAGCGCGATCGCGTCTTTCTGGTAAGCAAGGTCTATCCGCATAACGCCGGCGCCAAGAGCGCGATCGCAGCGTGCGAGCGCAGCCTGAAGCGCCTTGCGACGGACCATCTCGACTTATATTTGTTGCACTGGCGCGGCCGCATCCCGTTGGCGGAAACGCTGGAAGCGTTCGAGCGGTTGCGGCGCGACGGAAAGATCGTCCGCTGGGGCGTTTCCAACTTCGACGTCGACGACATCGAGGAGTTGATGGCGATTCCTAATGGCAGGCAATGCGCAGCGAACCAGGTGCTCTATCACTTGGGTGAGCGTGCAATCGAGTGGCAGCTTGCCACGCTCTGTCGCGAGCATCAGATCGCGATCATGGCGTACTCACCGGTGGGCCAGGGCGATCTGTTGCGCAGTCGCAAGCTTCACACGATCGCGCGCGAGACCGGCGCGACACCGGCGCAGCTGGCGCTGGCGTGGTTGATCAAGCAAGGTGTGATTGCAATTCCTAAAGCGTCGACTGCGGCGCACGTCCGCGACAATCGCAAAGCAGCGGACATTACGCTTTCTGACCGCACCGTATCAGCCCTCGACGCTGCATTTCCGCCACCGAAGCACGCGAAGCCGCTCGCAGTCATCTGACATTCGTCGTTGCGGCTTTTGCAGTAGCTTACAAGTTTGCGCCGTTGCGCATTCGTGGTGAACAACTGGCGGAGACGACAACATTCGCTTCTTGTCGCTTCAACGAGTTAGCGCGTTGCCGACCGGCGGCACGCACACGTGGCACGGTTGCTGCTCAATTGTCGGCGTTGGATCAAACAGACAATACCGACTCAGACAGGAGCAACTCGTGAACTATACGCACTACGACTATCTTGATATTGCGCCCGGTGCCGATTCTCATCGCATCGAAACCGCCTATCTTGCTCTGATCGAAAAGCTGCAATACGGCGAGTCCGATGCGGGGCAGGATTTATCCGGTCTTGTTCGGCGCATTCATACAGCGTACGAAGTGTTGTCGCACCCCGATCAGCGAGAAGCGTACGACGCGAAGCTCGCACATGAAGCTGCGCAGGCGGACTCCGAGCTCAGATCGTTGCTCGATCAACCGCAATCGCGTTCGCTTCGACACGTACAAGAAACGCCGGGCGACCGCGTCGCGGCGATCACGCAGCTCGCTGCCTGAGCTGAATCCCGTATCCGGTTTGCGGCCGCCGGTTTTATTCAAACTGCAAACAGCGATGCGGTCGGCGGCCGTTCTTTTGTCGAGCGCTCGGAAAACCGGGCGGCGTAACTCGCGGCGAAGTGCAGCGTTTCGTCGCCGCGTTGTGCGCGGGGGGTTAAAAGCACGACAGCGCGTATCGCCAAACGGTGCGCCTGCAAGAATGCGAGCGCTTTGTATCGACGCGCGCCTTGCGACACCGCGATATCGCCCCTACATTGCTCCACCGTCTCCGATGGGCTTCGTCGCAGCGGTTCTCCACTGAACAACCAAGGAAAAAAGCGTGGAAAAGTGCCGAAGCTGCCAATTTTTCGATCGGAACAATGCGGTGGCCAAGGAAGCGAAATCGACTCAATGGGGTCAGTGCCGCCGGACCGCCCCGGTCTTGAGCCCATTAAATCAAAAACCGCATATGATCGAAGGCGTGTGGCCGCATGTTCGCGACGATGACTGGTGCGGCGAATACAAGGGACTCGCGAAGCGATTGGATGCTCAGCTCTCCGAGCTGATGAGCGATCCGATCATGTCCGGTCTCGGCTCCGACACGTCGATCAAGCCGCTGTTCATTCCCATCAATACCCCGCGCGACCCCGGACAGAACTCCAACGGCGACTGATGCGCCGTATCTGGTAAATTCACGGCAACGACTGCCACGATCGTAAGTGGCAGCGCGCGGATCGATGGTCCGCGCAGACAATTGCCTGAATGTTCGAATCCCGTCTGCTCGCGGCGCTTGCCGCGGGATCCACCGTCGTTACGCCCAACAAGCGGTTGGCGCGTACGCTTGTCGCGACTTACGATAACGCGCAGCGGGCGGCCGGCCGCCGCACGTGGACGGCCGCGCAGGCGTTGCCATGGGCCGCGTGGCTCGAGCAATTGTGGCATGACGTTCTCGCGCACGATGCACTGCCATCGATAACGCGCTTGCTTCGCGCCCCGCAAGCGCGATGGCGCTGGCGGCAGATCGTCGCTGCCCACAGCGCAGCGCTGTCCGATGTTCGGGGCGCCGCGGCGCTCGCGGCGGATGCGTGGGCGATCTCGAAGGCATGGGGAAGCGGCGGCGAAAGTTGGCGCGGATGGCGCAATGACGCGTTGCCCGACGATGACTGCGCCGCGTATGCCGGATGGGCGGAGCGATTTCACGCCGCGCTTGGCCACATGCGCGCTGTCGATGACGCGTCGCTTGCCGACGTGCTCGTCACCGCGATCGACGCCATCGAAGCGTGGCGCAATCTCGATATCGTGCTCGCCGGCTTTATCGAGCCCACACCACAGCAGGAGCGTCTGCTCGCCGCGCTCGCGAAGCGGGGCGCACGTATCGCGCGCTGCAATACGATCGCCGACCTGCCGATAGAAGCCACATGCACGAGCGCGGGATCGCCTCGTGACGAAATTCTGTTTGCACTGACGTGGGCGCGGAACGAGGCGATGGCGAATCCCGGCGCAACGATTGGAATCGCGGTCGAAGATTTGGCATCGCGGCGCGACGAGGTCGTTGCGCTTGCGGACGACGTATTGTGTCCGGCGCTGCAGCTTCCCGGCCACGAAGGCGAGACGCGACCTTATAACGTATCGCTCGGATTACCCCTTGCGAGCACGCCGTTGGTCGCTGCTGCGCTTGGCTGGATCGAGCTGTCAACGCGGCTGATTGCTATCGCACAGGCAGCCGGTCTGGTGCGTTCGCCGTATTTGCCCGATGCGACAACGCAATGGCCTCGCCGCGCGTCACTCGAGAAGGCGTGGCTCGAGCTGGGGCGCCGCGAAATCGGTTGCAGCGACGCGGCAACTGCGCTCGAGCGCGTCGATCCAGCATTCGGCGAGCGACTGCGGCGCGCGCTCGCGATGAACCGCTATCCGACCGAAGCGTCGCCGAGGGAATGGATTGATCTGTGGCGCGGTTGGCTCGCCGCAATCGGTTGGCCCGGCGATCGTCCGCTTGGCAGCGCCGAGCAACAAACGCGCGAAGCCTTCGACGGGCTGTTGGCGAATTTCGCTGCGATGGCGGCCGTCGATGAGCGGATGCGGATGTTCGATGCGCTGAACGCATTGCGCGACGTCGGCAACGATACGTTGTTCCAGCAGGAATCGCCGCCCGTCCCGATCCAGATCGTAGGGTTGCTGGAGGCGACGGGGTTGCCGTTCGATCGACTGTGGATCGCCGGTCTCGCCTCGGATCGCTGGCCCCGCGCACCGCAACCGCATCCACTACTGCCGCTTGCGTGGCAGCGCGACCACGAAGTACCGCGATCGAGCGCTCCGCGCGAGCTGCGCTTTGCACGAAAAACGACGGCACTTCTGCTCCATGGGGCGCCACGCGTGGTTGTGAGCTATGCACGGAACGTTGACGATCAACCGCGCAGGGTATCGCAGCTCATCGCCGAACTGAAATTGCCCGAATTGACGCCGATCAACTCGCGGATTCGCTATCTCCGCGCGATCCATGACTCCGCACCGTCATTGGATGCGCTTGCCGATCATCGCGCGCCGCCGCTTGCCGAAGGTGTGCGCATTCGCGGCGGTGCGCACGCGATCGAAGCGCAGGGGAATTGTCCTTTTCAGGCCGTCGCGCTGCATCGGCTCAACACGGATCAATGGCCGAGAACAAACGCAGGTCTTACCCCAATTGAGCGGGGCATACTGGTCCACGCAGCGTTCGCGGCGTTCTGGAATGACATACGGGACAGCGCGACGCTCGCAACGCTCGACGATTCGACATTGACTGCGCGGATCGCATTGGTCGCCGAGTCGGCGCATCGCGCATTGAAAGAGGAGCGCTGGCGCTGGATACCACCGATCATCGCTGCCGGAGAAGCGCCGCGGCTCGCAGCGTTGCTGCGCCGGTGGATCGAGGGTTACGAGCGGACGCGCGCTCCCTTCGCTGTCGAGGCGACCGAAGTCCAAATCGAGCTGACCCTCGCGGGCGTGCCGTTTCGCCTGCGGATGGATCGCGTCGATCGCGTACCGGGCGGCGCCGTGATCATCGATTACAAGACGGGCTTTACGCTCGCGCCGAAAGCATGGTTCGATCCGCGGCCGCGCGCGCCGCAGCTCGGCCTTTATGCGCTGGCGCGGCGCCACACCGCGCAGGAATCTCCAACGTGCGCCGTGGCGTACGCGCAATTGAACGCCGGTGCACTGAAGCTCAATGGGGTGCGGGCCGACATCGTTGCATGGCCCGCTCTGATGCCGATCGAGAAAACCGAAGTCCGATCGTGGCCTGCGCTCGAAGCGTGGTGGGAAACGCATCTGACCGCGCTCGCCGAAGAATTGCGCACGGGCGTCGCGGATGTCTCGCCGCGCGATGGCGCGAAGACGTGTCGTACGTGCCGACTGCAGGCGCTGTGCCGTATCGGCGGCGGCGCGCTTGGATTGGAGGACGGCGTCGATGGATGACATGCTCGAAGCGCGCGATGCCGAGAACCGCGCGGCTGCGCTCGACGTCACTCGATCGTTTCTTGTGCAGGCGCCAGCGGGTTCAGGCAAGACTGAGCTCCTGATCCAGCGATACCTTGCATTGCTCGGTTGCGTCGAGCGTCCGGAGCGCGTCGTCGCGATGACATTCACGCGCAAGGCGGCGGCCGAGATGCGTGAACGCGTCAGCGGCGCGCTTGCCGATGCCGACGCGGACAAACCGACCGACGATCCGCTCGCGATGCAGACGCGTGCGCTCGCCCGCCGTGTGCTTGAGCGTGATTGTGCGCTCGGGTGGCACCTTGCCGATCATCCGGCCCAATTGAGCATCTATACGATTGACGCGTTTTGTGCCTCGATCGCCCGCCGTGCGCCCATCACGACGCGCTTCGGCGCGCCGCCGCGGATCGACGACGAGACGGTGCTGCTTCACCGCGAGGCGGTAGGGAGCGCATTGGTCGCGGCGGATCCGCACGACGTCCGTTGGCGAGCGCTTCTCGACCACGTCGACAACGACACGTCGGTCATCGTCGGGCTGTTGACCGAGATGCTGGCGAAACGCGACCAGTGGCTGAAGCATCTCGTCGGTCGCGATGCGATTGCACTCCGCCGCGCAGCCGAAGCCACGCTTACCGTCGAGATCGAAAGTGAGCTCACCCGCATTCGCGAGCTGTTTCCCGCTGAGCTTGCCTCCGAGCTCGCATCGCTGTTGCGCGAAGCGGCGACGAATCTTGCCGACAATTCCGCGGATTTGGAACGCCGCGATTGGATGGAACGCTGCGCCGCGAAGGGTGGGCTTCCCGATGTGAGCGCCACAGCGCTTGCCGATTGGAAAATGCTAGCCGGCTGGATGCTGACGGGCAATGCGCAATGGCGGAAGCGGCTCAACGTCGAAGATGGCTTTCCGGGCAAGGGCAACGGACCGGGCAGTCGCATTCGCGAATCGTTCAAGACGCGAATGACGGACTTCATCGGCATATGCGCCGCAGTACCCGGACTGCGCGAGACGCTCGACGTCGCGCGTCGGCTGCCGCCTCCGGCATACGACGACGCGAGCTGGAATGTCATCGCTGCAATGCTCGAGCTCTTGCCGCGTCTCGCGGCTCAATTGAAAGTGACGTTTGCCGACGTGGGCGTGATCGATCCCTCCGAAGCGATGCTGACCGCAATCGACGCACTCGGCGAGCCTGATGCCCCGAGCGACCTGCTGCTGCGCCTCGACCTTTCAATTGCACATCTGCTGATCGATGAATTTCAGGATACGTCCGCCGCGCAGATCGCATTGTTCGAGCGCTTGACGGCAGGTTGGATGCCAGGAGACGGCCGTACGCTGTTTGCGGTCGGCGACCCGATGCAGTCGATCTATCGCTTTCGCGAGGCCGAGGTACGGCTGTTTCTCGAGGCGCAGCAGACACTGCGAATCGGCAACGTGCCGCTGACATTCATCGACTTGACGCGCAACTTCCGCTCGCAAGCGATGATCGTCGAGTGGGTGAACGACGTCTTTCCGCAGGCGTTTGCCGCACGCGATGATCCTTGGCGGAGCGCAGTCGCGTATGCAGCGAGTGCCGCAGCGTGTCCCGCACTTGCCAGCGCGCCGACCATCGAGTTGTACGCCGACACGGAAGCCGAAGCGGACGGAGTCGTGGCGCACGTCAAGGCGGCCCAAGCGGTGACGGGGCAGCGGATCGCCATTCTGGTCCGCGCTCGCTCGCATCTCGATTGCCTTCTTCCCGCCTTGCATCGAGCCGGTATTGCGTTTGCGGCGGTCGATCTCGAATCGCTCGTCCAGCGGCAGGCGATTATCGATTTGCTGTCGTTGACGCACGCGTTGACGCAGCCCGCCGATCGGCTCGCGTGGCTCGCCGTGCTCCGTGCGCCATGGTGCGGCGTGGAGCTCTCGGATCTCTTCGCGCTCGCGCAAGCGGCGGACACGAGCAATTGGTGCGAAGCGGTGACGACATCGGCTGTCCGCACGCTGTTATCGCCCGATGGTGCCGCGCGGATGGAGCGCTTCGCCGCGGTTATCCGTCCGGCGCTCGAGTCGCGTGGGCGTGCGTCGCTCGTTGCTCGCGTGCGTGGGACGTGGCTTGCGCTCGGCGGTCCTGCGTGCATTGCCGAACCGCTCGATCTGGATGCGGCCGAGCGCTTCTTCGGATTGCTGGGCGAGCACGAGAGTGCCGGCGATATCCGCGATTACGATGCGTTTCGTTCGACGCTCGAAGATCTGATGGCCGCTCCGTTCGGCGTCGACGAAGCGGAAGTGAGCGTCATGACGTTGCATAAGGCGAAAGGATTGCAGTTCGACACGGTGATCCTGCCTGCACTCGATCGCATTTCTGCGCGGAGTGGTGAGAGCCTGCTGCGATGGCGGATGCGCCCGCACGGACTGCTGCTCGCGCCACGGAACGCGCGCGGCGCGAGCGATGATCCGGTGTACCGCTACGTCGGCGATCTTGCCGACGATGAGGAGGATGCGGAGCTTGCGCGATTGCTGTACGTCGGATGTACGCGAGCGAAGGCGCAACTGCATTTGACTGCGACGCTGCCGCGCATACGAACGAGCACCGGCGGCCTCGAATGGGACACACCGCGAAAGCGGTCCGCGCTCGCGAAGCTGTGGCCCGCCTTACGCCATCGGCTGCCCGGCCCGGTTGATTCCGAAGCGACGCGACGTGAAAACTCGTCGCCACGATTTCTCATGCGGCTACCGCTTGGATATCAGCTGCCGCAGGCATCTCCCAGCGTTCCGTTCGCGACGTCATCCGTTCCGCATGAACGCACCGCGCGCGAGTTTGATTGGGCGCATGCCACGGCGGCCGCGATTGGCACCGTTGCCCATCGTGTGCTCGCGCAACTCGGCCGCGACGGGATCGAAACGTGGAATTTGAACCATCAAAGGTCGATGCGCGGTCGGATCGAACGCGAGCTCGCCAACGAAGGCGTCGACCGCGAAGCCATGGCGTCGTCAGTCAACTCCGTTTGCGAGGTGATTGACCGCGTCACGAACGATGTCCGCGGACGCTGGTTATTCGAGCCGACGCACGAAAATGCGCAAAGCGAGCTGGCGCTTGCCGGCGACGATGACGGCGCCCTCGTCCACGTCACGCTCGACCGCACGTTTGTCGCGGACGGCGTACGTTGGATCGTCGATTTCAAGACTGGACGGCACGAGGGCGCCGATGTCGCGCGTTTCATGGACACCGAAGTTGAACGTTACAACGCGCAGCTCGAGCGCTACGCGCGCGTCATGCGGAGGCTCGACCGAAGCTTGCCCGTGCGGCTTGCACTCTACTATCCGTTGGTGGAGGGCGGCTGGCGTGAGTGGGATGCTGCGTGCTGACGCTCGTAGCGTTGTGGATCGTGTTGTCAGTCGCGGGGGTCGGCGTCGGATTCGCGCTGCTCGGGCTCGTACGTGCTACCCCCTCGGGCCGTATCGCAGACGAGATCTTCTTCGCGTGGTGGATGGGGGTCGCTGCGCTCGCATGGGCAAGCTTCGCAATCGTCAACATTGCGCCGCTGCGCTCGGCAACGCCATGGCTCGCGGTGGCCTTGCTGATTATCGCGTCCTGGGGCCTGTGGCGCTCGCGCAACAGATGGCGCGCGTTGCGTCCGCCGGGTTGGATTGGGTTTGTCGTGCTCGCGTTGCTGCTCGCCGAGCGTTCGGTCGCGGTTGGCAATCTCGAGGATACCGGCGGCTATCACTGGAGCATTATTCAATGGTACGAGGCGTTCGGCATTCCGGCAGGCCTTGGCCTCTTCCAGTGGCGGCTTGCGACGCATTCTGCATGGCTCGCGTTCACAGCGCTGCTCGATATCGGAGTGCTCGAATCGCGTGTGGCGACGGTCGCGAATGGGCTCGCGTTCTTGGTGTGCCTTTGGTTCGCTGCAGTGTGCGCGCTTCGCTGGATACGCGGTTGCGCGACATTCGCCGATCGCTTCGTTGTCGCAGCATTCGCTTTTCTGCTGCAGTTGATCGCCAAGTGGGAAATGCGACTTTCGCCGTCGCCCGACGTTCCAGTTCTGTTGCTGACGGTTGTCATTTGCTGGAAGTTGCTTGCCGATGCGTGCGAAAAGCGTCATTCCGGGGGCAACATTTATGCCGTGGCGATTCTGTCTGTCGTGGCGGTGACCATCAAGCTCAATGCGCTTCCGCTCGCGCTTGTTTGCGTCGTGCTTTGTTGGATGCAGCCCGATGTCGCGTTGCGGATGCGGATCATTGGGACCGCGTCGCTCGGAGTGATCGCGGCGCCGCTTGTCATTGCGAGCTGGACATCGACGGGATGCCTGCTGTTTCCAGTGTCACTCGGCTGCATCGACGCACCGTCTGCAGTTGGTGCGGCGGCTGCGCGACAGTATGCCGCGATCATCCGGGCAACGGCACGGAACGACATTGGGCCAAGTCTCGTCGTTTCGCTCATTGCGCTCGCGTATTTGTGGTGGCTGCGCCGTGAATTGCCACGTCACGCGCTCGCCGGTCCGATCGCGATCGCTTTGGCTGGCATTGCATTTACCGCACTCGTCGCCCCGACGACGCGCTTTGCGATCGGCTATCTGACGATTCTTCCGGCACTGGCGATCGCTCATGCCGCAGGTGACGCTCGCTACCCATCGGGCGTTTCGCCGCGGACACTATCGGCGTTGCGCGCGAGTGTTGCGGTCGTGCTCGTTAGTGCGATTGCGATTCCGCTCTACAAGGAGTTCGTCTATTCGTCGCTGCGCATACGTCAGTTCGACACGTGGGCCGACCGCAAACGCGGCGATATCGCGATCAACGCACCCAATCCCGAGTGGTGGTTGATCCCGAACCGGATTGCGTATCAGGGCCGCTACGAAACGGCTCGCGCCGTCGATTTCGACTACGCGGTGTCGCCGCAGATGACATGTTGGAACCATGCTCAGCCGTGCGCTAGCAATCCGCCGCTCGCCACGCTGCCGGACATACGCCTTCGTGACCCGAGCCGCGGGCTCGCCGGCGGGTTCGTCCGCGCACGCTGATGCGACGGCGGAGTCGTCATTCCGAGGAGTTGGAGCTGTCATTCCGAGGATAACGCCTTACCATCCGAGGAACCTGCTTTTCTTCGTTGTTAACAGCAGGGCCCTCGCGTTGCTCGGGATGACAACGGCGAAGGAGTCGAAGTCCATCAATCAAGCTGTGGAGCGTGTCGACGAGCCCAATCCGCTAAAATTCAATATTTTTCATAATTAAAGGAAGTCGTGCGCGTCTTTCGCCGCCTGTCGAAGTCGAGCGACGCTCCACTCGCGCTGACGATCGGCAACTTCGATGGTGTCCATCTCGGACACCAGGCAATGTTGACGCGCCTGATCGAGGGCGCCGAAGACTTGCGCCTCGTTCCTGCCGTGCTGACGTTCGAGCCGCATCCGCGCGAATTCTTCGCGCCCGATACTGCTCCGCCGCGTTTATCGATGTTGCGCGGCAAGCTCGAAATGTTTCGCGCTTTTGGCGTCGGGACGACGATCGTCGCGCGCTTCGATGCGAAGCTCGCATCGTTGTCGCCCGAATCCTTTATCCACGAAGTTCTCGAAAAGGGCTTGAACGCGCGCTGGGTGCTGGTCGGAGATGACTTCCGCTTCGGCAAGGGCCGCGGCGGCGATCTCGCGCTGTTGCGCTCGAAAGCGCGGCAGTTCAGCGTCGAAGGAATGCGCACAGTCGCCGTCGAATCAGAGCGGGCGTCGAGCACCGCAGTGCGTGCCGCACTTGCCGCCGGCGATCTTTCGCACGCGGCTGCACTGCTGGGGCGGCCGTTCGCGATGTCGGGTCGGGTCGCGCACGGCGACAAGCTGGGTCGGCACCTTGGTTTTCCGACGGCGAACATTCCGCTCAATCGCAAACCGCCTCTGACGGGAATATTTGCCGTGCGCCTTCACGGGCTCGGATCGACGCCCCGCACCGGCGTTGCGAGCCTCGGCGTCCGCCCCACTGTCAAAGCGAATGCACGGCCATTGCTTGAGGTATTCATTTTCGATTTCGACGATGCGATCTATGGTAGACGCCTCGTCGTCGAATTCCTGCACAAGCTCCGCGACGAGGAGCGCTACGCGGATCTGTCCGCACTCACGCGCCAGATTCAAGCCGATGCGGAGCAGGCCCGCGCATTTTTTTCCCACGAAGAAGCATGCCCGACGATCCTAAAAGCGACTACAAGTCCACGCTGAACCTGCCGGATACGCCGTTCCCGATGCGCGGCGATCTCGCGAAACGCGAGGCCATGTGGGTGCGCGAATGGCACCAGAACCGCGTATACGAAGCCATACGCGCCGCATCAAAGGGCCGCCCGCGATTCGTCCTGCACGACGGACCGCCGTACGCGAACAGTGATATCCACATCGGTACGGCGTTCAACAAAATCCTGAAAGATTTCGTCGTCAAGAGCAAGACGATGGCGGGATTCGACGCGCCGTATGTGCCCGGCTGGGACTGTCACGGCATGCCGATCGAAGTGCAGATCGAAAAAACGTACGGCAAGAATCTGTCGACCGCCGAGACGCAACGCCTGTGCCGCGCATACGCGACCGAGCAGATCGCGCGCCAGCGTACGCAATTCCAGCGGCTTGGCGTCCTCGGTGACTGGGATCACCCCTACACGACGATGGAGTTCAAGAGCGAGGCCGACGAGATTCGCACGCTCGGCAAACTGCTGGAGCGGGGTTACCTGTACCGCGGTCTAAAGCCCGTCAATTGGTGCTTTGACTGCCACAGCGCACTCGCGGAAGCAGAAGTCGAGTACGAAGACCGTGTCGATATCGCGATCGACGTCGGATTCCCGCTCGTGCTCGCGAGCGAGCGTGACAAGTTGGCGCACGCCTTCGCGCTCGATGCGCCGCCGGACGGACCGATTTACGCGGTAATCTGGACGACGACGGCGTGGACGATTCCGGCGAACCAGGCGTTGAACGTGCATCCAGAATTCACCTATGCGTTGGTGCGCACGCGGCGCGGGCATCTGGTCATCGCGGAAGATCTTGTGGAGGCGTGCGTCAAGCGCTATGCGATGGACGGCGCAGTCGTCGCGACCGCCAAAGGTAAAGCGCTTCAGGGCATCGTGTTCTCGCATCCGTTTTATGATCGCGCATCGCCGGTCTTTCTCGGCGACTACGTAACGCTCGAGCACGGCACCGGCATCGTCCACAGCTCGCCCGCGTACGGCATCGACGACTTCAATTTGAGTCGCCGCTACGGCATGCACGACGACGACATCCTGAACCCCGTTCAGGGCGATGGCCGATTCGCGGCTGACTTGCCGTTTTTCGGCGGGATGAAGATCTGGGATGCGAATCCGAAGATCGTCGACAAGATCCGCGACGTCGGAGCGCTCTTCCACGCGGAGAAATTTCCGCACAGCTACATGCATTGCTGGCGGCACAAGACACCGATTATTTATCGCGCAACGACGCAATGGTTCGCCGGCATGGACGACGTTCCCGGCTGGGGCGGCCATAAGCCGAAGGAAACGTTACGCGAGACCGCATTGCGCGGGATCGACGCAACGGAGTTCTTTCCGAACTGGGGCAAGTCGCGTCTCTACGGGATGATCGCGCATCGGCCCGATTGGACGTTATCGCGACAACGGCAGTGGGGCGTCCCGTTGCCGTTCTTTGTCGACAAGGAAACGGACGAATTGCATCCGGATACGCCCGCGTTGCTCGATCTCGCTGCGGCGAAAGTGCAGGAAGGCGGCATCGAGGCCTGGTTCGAGGCGACGCATGAAGACTTCGGCGTCGACGCGACGAAATATCGCAAGCTCTCCGACACGTTGGACGTGTGGTTCGATTCGGGTTCGACGCATCAGACGGTGATGGGCGGTCCCGATGGACGGCGCACCGGCGCGGGATCGCGACCGCTCGACACCGGGTTCCCCGCCGATCTCTATCTCGAAGGCTCGGATCAGCACCGCGGCTGGTTCCATTCGTCGTTGCTCGTGTCGTGCATGTTGAACGGCGTCCCGCCGTATAAGGCGCTGTTGACGCACGGGTTTGTCGTCGACGGCGACGGCCGCAAGATGTCGAAGTCGAAGGGCAACGTCGTCGCGCCGCAGAAAGTGGCCGACACGCTGGGCGCTGAAATCCTGCGTCTCTGGGTTGGCGCGACGGATTTTTCCGGCGATATGGCGATCGGCGACGAGATATTGAAACGCGTCGTCGAGGCTTATCGACGGATTCGCAACACGCTGCGCTTTCTGCTCGCTAATACCGCCGACTTCGACGCGGCGCGCGATGCCGTTCCGATCGGCGAGCTGATCGAAATCGATCGGTACGCGTTATTGCAGGCGCGCGCGCTCGCGGCAGGCGTTGCGGCGGACTATGCGAATTACGATTTCCATCTGGTCGTGCAACGGCTGCAGACGTATTGCTCGGAAGAGCTCGGCGGTTTCTATCTCGACATTCTGAAGGACCGGCTTTACACGTGCGCAAAGGACAGTCGCCCGCGTCGGTCGGCGCAGACGGCGCTTGCGCTGATCCGCGACGCACTGCTGAAACTGATGGCGCCGATTCTGTCATTCACAGCCGAGGAAGCGTGGAAAGTCGTCCATCCGCTGGATCCGACAATTTTTGTTCACGTCTGGGACCGTTCGCTACCTGACGTCCCCGATGCCGCCCCGCTCTTCACTAAGTGGGAGCGCATCGTCGCCGTCCGCGCACTCGTGCAAAAGGAGCTCGAGGAATTGCGTCAAGGCGGCGGCATCGGCTCGCCGCTGCAAGCCGAAGTGGAAATAGTCGCGCCGCCTGTCGATTGCGAGGCTCTGGCATCGCTTGGCGACGACCTTCGTTTCGTGTTGATCACATCGGCGGCAAAAGTGCGACCGGGCGCATCGCTCGAGATCAGTGTCAAACCCAGCACGAATCCCAAATGCGAGCGTTGCTGGCATTGGCGCGCCGACGTGGGCGCCGATCCGCGCCATCCGACGCTGTGCGGGCGTTGCGTGGCAAATCTGTTCGGCGACGGCGAGCCGAGGACCTTTGCGTGAACGATGTCCGCACGATCGATGGGCACGGACACTGGCCGCGTTGGCTTTGGCTAAGCGCCGCGGTGATTGCATTCGATCAGTTGACCAAATACCTGATCCTTGCGGCGTTCCGGCCCGGCGAAGAGCTGCCGGTGACGTCGTTCTTCAGCCTCGTGCTCGCGTTCAATTCGGGTGCTGCATTCAGTTTCCTTGCGGGCGCTGACGGATGGCAACGCTGGCTTTTCATGGCGATCGCATTCATCGCATGCGGTTTCATGCTGTGGCTCTTGAAGCGCGGCGGCACCAGAATCTTTTGCGCGGCGATCGCGCTCATCATCGGTGGCGCGTTGGGAAATCTCTACGATCGTGTCGTCATCGGGCGGGTCGTCGATTTTCTTCTCTTTCACTATCATGACTGGCACTATCCCGCGTTCAATGTCGCGGACAGCGCCATTACGGTGGGTGCAGCAGCGTTGATCCTGGAGAGCTTCCGCCAACGCCGCGATGACTCCGCGGCCGCCGATCCGGCGAAGGACGCATGAATGGAAATTGTGCTTGCCAATCCGCGGGGATTCTGCGCCGGCGTCGACCGCGCGATCGCGATCGTCGAGCAGGCGCTCGCGCAGTTCGGTGCGCCGATTTACGTACGCCACGAGGTCGTCCATAACCGCTTTGTCGTCGATGACCTGAAAAGCAAGGGCGCCGTGTTTGTCGAAGAGCTCGACGCGGTTCCACGCGGCGCCACGGTCGTGTTCAGCGCTCATGGCGTCTCGAAGGCGGTGCGAGCGGAAGCGCACGCTCGCGGCCTCACCGTATTCGATGCAACGTGTCCTCTGGTTACCAAAGTTCATGTCGAGATCGCCAAGATGCGCGACCAAGGCCGGGAGATCGTCATGATCGGCCACCGAGGGCACCCGGAGGTAGAAGGCACGATGGGGCAGTGCGAGGGCGGCGTCTATCTCGTGGAGTCGGTTAGCGACGTCGCAACGTTGGAGGTCCGTGATCGTGCACGGCTCGCCTACGTCACACAGACGACGTTATCGGTCGACGATGCGGCTCAAATCGTAAGCGCGCTCAAGGAACGCTTTCCCGAAATCGTCGGCCCGAAGAAAGACGACATCTGCTACGCGACGCAAAACCGCCAGGATGCCGTCAAGTTTCTCGCGCCGAATGTCGACGTGGTCATCGTCGTCGGCAGTCCGAACAGCTCGAATTCGAATCGATTGCGCGAAGTTGCGACGCACCGAGGCGTGCCCGCATATATGGTCGATGCCGCTGATGAATTGCGGGCGGAATGGATCGCGGGCAAGCGTCGGATCGGATTGACTGCGGGCGCGTCCGCGCCCGAAGTGCTGGTCCGCGCAGTCATCGAGCGATTGCGCGCGATGGGGGCCGGCGACGTTCGCGAGAGTGTCGGCGTCGTCGAGACGATCGTTTTTCCGCTGCCAAAGGGATTGACCGGCGCCGCGACCGGGAAGGTCCCCGAGATCGGCCCGCACTCGGCATAGGCGCGACTTCGCTGCGCTCAACCGACGGCGGCGAATTCGTAGATCTCGTAGTCGGGACCTTGATCGACGAGCTTCGTCAACACGGCGACGTGCTTGCCCTTGTCGTGCCACATGCCGATCGCGTGCTCGAGCCCGAAAGCGCCCATCGGGACAACGACCTGATCGGGCGAAGTTTCGGTGCCCGTACGATCGCCCGGCAGCACCACCACCGGTGTGGGTGAGTGGTCCATCGAATCTTCGGCCGCGGCCGTCGCGGTTCGCGGCGAATCGGACACGAGCTCGCAGCCGAATTCCAGCGCGGTCCCGGTCGGAGCGTTGCGAAACCAGCGAACGATGGCGATTTGAAGCCCAGGCTTCCCCTCGACGCGCAGCGTAATCAGATCGCCGATCCGAAGCGATGACGGCGTCGCCGCGATCTGTCGAAGCGCGTAACCACCCGGCGTCTGATTGAGAATTTGGCACGTCGTCGGCGGCGGCAGATCGGGATGGCCCGCAATCATCCGCGTATCGTCGGTACGGCTGCCATGCCATGCATTGAGAAATCCGGCGAGCGCGACGACGCGTCCTCGTGAAGGCAGGCGGCTGAATTGCCGCGCCGGCGGAATCGCCCATTGCCGCAGCAGCCGGCGTAAAAGTGCTGCATTGCGCACGCGGTGCGCCATGTTGGCACGAAATCCAGTGGGCGCTTCGCCGCCGGAATCGACACTGCGCAGCTGCTCCTGAAGTGTGAATGCGAGATCGAATGTGAGCAGAAAAAGCTTGGACCCGTTGACCGAGCCGCCCTTGTTCGCGGAGAACGGCGGAAAGTCGTGGCCGACCGGCACGATCGCAACGGCCTTTGCCATCCGATGGACAGGCGCCACGTCGGTCAGCTTCGCGGTGTGGCTGTATTCGGCCAGATAGCGAATGACAATCTCGATCTGTCCGGGCAAGAAGGCATACGGATTCGCGAGCGCCAACAGCAACGATTGAATGTAGATGTCTTCGGGCGTCGAGTCGCCCGGATCGGAGCCGCGCGCCACTTGATGCAGGTTGCGCGAACGCGCGAAAACATAAACGGTGTGCAGGTCATGCCACGTCTGCGGCGGCACCGGTGAATACGACAGATAGCTGTTGATCAAGACGCGAGCGCCCGATTGCAGCGATCGCCGCACGAGCGCGGTCATCAGCCGTGCACCGCCGAGTGAGATGCGCTTCTCCGCTTCACCCTCGAGCATGCGTTTGTAGGCGCTCGAGAGCTCGGCTGCGAGCGTGATGCCTGCACGGGCTGCGTCTTGAGCATCGTCCCGCAACGGTTGCGGCGCGCGCACGAATTCGCGCGCGAGCGGCGACCACAGCGATTGCGCCGCCTTCCAATATTGCGCGACAAGCTCGAAGCGGCGGGAATCGCTGATCGACACGCGATTGATCGCAGCGAGCGCATCGCCGATCAAACGCGCAGCAGTCGTGGCGTCGCGCTTGCCGGCGTGTTCCAACCACGTCGCTACCCGCGCGGGACGCGTTTCGGGCTTGCGATCGAAATCGGTTTCCAGCGATGGAAAGGTGAGGCCGAGTTTCATTGCGCCGTTCGAAACGCCGGCGCGTCGCTAAGACGGCGAGTTGTCGCGCAAGAACGCGACGACGGGATCGACTTGATCGGGCGTCAGGAACATCGGCGCGTGGCCAATGCCTTCAAACTGAAGCACGCGTGGTCGCGGACCGCGCGCCGCCATTTCGTCGGCCGTTGCGCGCAGCAGCATGTCGGATTGCGCGCCGCGCACAACGAGCGTCGGACATTTGATCGCGTCCCATAGACTCCACAACGCCGGCGGCGCCGCCCGCTGTCGAAACGGTACCGCGATGGCCGGGTCGTACGCCAGTCCCCAGCGGCCATCCGCCCGTTGCCGAACGTTGGTTTGCGTGAGGTACGCCCATTGCGCGTCGGTGAGCGGACCGAATGGCGCGGAAATCTCGCGCAGGTAGCGCTCGATGTCGGCAAAGCTAGCGAAGGTTGGATCCTTGCCGAAGTAGTCGGCGATCCGCGCGAGCGCCGCGGGCTCGATCACCGGGCCGACGTCGTTGATGACGAGTCGCGCGACGGGCGAGCGCGGCTGCGCGGCCATGACGATGCCCAGCAAGCCGCCCATCGACGTACCGACCCACAAGACCGTTTCGGCGCCGCTCCGGGCAAGCAGCGCCGTCAACGTCGACAGATAGACCGGAAACACATAGTCGTTCGGATCGGCGAGCCAATCGCTCTTGCCGCGGCCCGGCATGTCGATCGCGAGCACGCGGTGCGTCGGCGCAAGCGTCTCGGCCAGCACGTCGAAGTCGCGCGCGTTGCGCCCGACGCCATGCACGCAAACGACGACGTTTGCGTTTTCAGTCGCCCCCCATTCGTAATAGACGACGCGATGAAAGCCATGCGGCGACAAGCCAAGCAGATGGCGTTCGCGTGGAGCGGTTTGAGTCAGCATCAGGGGGCGAATTGTACGCGAACGGTCCGTCGGTTCACCGGAATTCGGGCCACCCGAACGGGATGAAGTTCGTGCGACGCGCATCAAGAAACGCCGCCACCTCGTCGCGTCGCGCGAGCGTGTCCTTGTATCCCAGCCGCAACAGCGCCCGACAGAACTCGCGGTCGAACAATAGATACGACAACAGATTGGCGCCCGTGCCGCGCGTACTGCCGAAGCCGCGAAGCAGCGTTCGTACGCCCGAAGGCAATCGATTCGCGTACTGCACCGCCAGGGGTCCTATATCGATCGACGGCGCAAGCACCATCGCATCGGCGTGACGCAGCACCAGCCCGCTCCGTTCCAGGCGCGCCGCGGGTGCAAGTCCGAGAAGGCGATTCATTTGCGTCAGCCTTTCGAGATCGGCGCCCAGATTGTCGAGAAAGATCGACGACAATGCATGGCCGGCGATTTGTGCAAACGACGGATATTGCGGCGGGACCGGCGCGGCCCCCGCACGCTGGCCGAAGAATTGACCCACTGCAATCACGACAAGGCGCCTTGCACCGAGGTGCAGCGCCGGCGACAGCGGCGTGATCTGACGTACCGAGCCGTCCATGTAGAAGTCATCGCCGATGCGCGTGGCGGGAAAGATGAACGGGATCGCCGTCGACGCCATCAGATGCGCAATGGTGATCCGCGCGCGTTCGCCGCGACGACGCGTGCGCTTCCAGGTTGCGTGATTATTCGAACCCTCGAAAAATGTCACCGCCTGACCGGTCGCATAGCTGGTCGCGTTGATCGCGAGCGCGGATAGTGCGCCACTCGCGCAATGCACGGCGATGCGTTCCACATCGAGCACGCGCTGCAGCAGCGCAGCAAGCGGCGTGTTGTCGAGCATCGACGCAGCGCCTTCGGGGGCGCTACCCGCGCCGACCATCGCTGCGAGAAAGCGCATGCCGTGGCTCGACAGCGTCGCGAAGTCCGCGCGATAGACGTCGGCGACATTGACTTGTCGCCACCATCGCACCAAGCGCGCAACACCGCGCCGAAAATCATCGGCGTGAATCGCCAATGTGGCCGCGTTGATGGCCCCCGCCGATGTACCACTGATCACCGAAAACGGGCGAGTGCGACGCTTGCCGAGTATCGCCGCAATCGCGCACAGCGCGCCGGCCTGGTACGCCGCGCGCGCACCGCCGCCGGACAACACGAGTCCCGAGTCGAAGCGTCTGGATTTCATCGACGCTTCGCCCGCTTATCGATCTTCGCGCAACGTACGATCAAGGATCATCAACATCGCCGCGGTCGCGCCCCAGATGTAGCGATCGCCGTACGGGATTGCCCAGTAGTCGCGGCGGAGTGTACCTAGCATGCGGAAGTGCCGCTTTTGATGCACAGGATCGAGCAGAAATACGAGGGGCACTTCGAATACATCGGACACTTCGAGCGGATCGGGCGTAAGCGACAGCGGCGGCTCGATCCAGCCGACGATGGGCACGACGCGGTACCCGGTCACCGTCTCGTAGTGTGCGAGCTCGCCCAGCACTTCGACGCGCTCGCGATCAAGTCCGATCTCTTCGGCTGCTTCACGGAGCGCCGCGGCCGCGTGGTCGGCGTCGTCGGGTTCGACGCGTCCGCCGGGAAAACTGATTTGGCCCGCGTGGTCGGGAAGGTGCGCACTGCGCTGCGTCAGCAGCACGTGTAGTCCCTCGGGCCGATTGATGAGGGGGACGAGCACCGCGGCCGGCGTTGCAACGCCTTCACGACCCGGCAGCCGAAACCCGTCGCTCAATCCAATTGCGCTCGGTGGCGCCGGTTGCGACAGGCGTTCAGCCAACCAGGTGCGTTGCGCGGCGGGCGCAAGATCAAACAAGGGAAGACGCATGGCGATACACGGGCGGAGCGCCCAAGTGGCGAACCGCCTCGATGATAGCGCCTGAGTCGAGAGCCGCTCGGAGGTTCGCTAAGCTGCGGCAAACTCCCGCACGCGCGTAGGCGTGAGCCAAACGCGGCTTCCCGGCGCGAGCCCGAGCGATTTGTAGGCGTCGCGCGGCAGCTCGACGTTCATGCGCGATCCGTCGCGTGTAAGCGCAAATTCGAGGCGAGCAACGGGCCCAATGGTCGCACTGCGTGCGAGCTCCGCCGGCCAGGCCCCGTCCGCAGGTTCCTTCGAAACGCGAATTTCGTGCGGACGAGCGTAAGCAGATCGTCCGGGTGCATGCGGCAACGTCAGTCGATTCACGTCGCCGAGAAATTCAACGACAAACGGGGTAGCGGGGTGGTCGTAGACTTCATCGGGCGTTCCGAGCTGTTCGACGCGCCCGTGATTCATCACGACGACGCGATCGGCCACTTCGAGCGCTTCCTCCTGGTCGTGCGTCACGAACACGCTGGTCACGTGGACGTCGTCGTGCAGCCGGCGCAGCCACAGCCGCAGCTCCTTGCGCACCCGTGCGTCGAGGGCGCCGAAGGGCTCGTCCAGCAAGAGCACACGTGGCTCGACCGCCAGCGCCCGCACGAGCGCGATCCGCTGGCGCTGACCGCCGGAGAGCTGGCTCGGATGACGTTCGGCGAGCCAATCGAGTTGTACGAGCTCGAGCAGCGCGCGAACCTTCTTGCGGATTTCCACTTCAGGCAGGCGTTGACGCCGCGGCCGCACACGCAATCCGAAAGCGACGTTCTCGAAGATCGTCATGTGCGCGAACAGCGCGTAGTGCTGGAAAACGAAACCGACTTGCCGCTCGCGCGCGTGCCGGTCGGTCGCATCCGCGCCATGGAACGACACGGTTCCGGAATCCGGCGCTTCGAGGCCAGCGATGATGCGCAAGAGCGTCGTCTTGCCCGAGCCGGACGGCCCGAGCAGCGCAACCAGTTCTCCCGTTTCGACGTCGAGATCGATGTTATCGACGGCGGTGAACGACCCGAAGCGTTTGACGATTCCTGACAGCTCGATGCTCATGAGGTGACTCCGATGATCGATGCGTCGCGACCGCGATAGCGGCGCTCGACGGCGAATTTCAATCCGAGCGTGACGAGCGCCAGCAGCGCAAGAAGCGAAGCGGCGGCGAACGCGGCGGCAAACTGATACTCGTTGTAGAGGATCTCGACGTGCAGCGGCAGCGTATTCGTCTCGCCGCGAATGTGCCCGGACACTACGGAGACCGCGCCAAACTCCCCCATCGCGCGCGCATTGCACAGGATCACGCCATAGAGAAGGCCCCATTTGATGTTCGGCAGCGTCACGCGCCAGAACACCTTCCAACCCGACGCACCGAGAACGACAGCGGCCTCTTCCTCTTCCGTGCCTTGCGCCTGCATCAGCGGGATCAATTCGCGGGCAACGAACGGAAACGTCACGAATATCGTTGCGAGAACGAGTCCGGGTACAGCAAAGATCACCTTCAGGTCGTATTCGCGCAGAGTCGGACCGAGCCAGCCCTGCAAGCCGAAGATCAGCACGTAGATCAGACCCGCGATGACCGGCGAGACGGAGAACGGCAGATCGATCAACGTGATCAGTACGCTCTTGCCCCGAAAATCGAACTTGGCGATCGCCCATGCCGCAGCGACGCCGAAGAGCAGATTCGCCGGCACGGCGATTACGGCAGTTACCAGCGTAAGTCGTATGGCCGCGAGCGCGTCGGGATCGGCGATCGCCGCGACGTAAACGCTCAATCCCTTGCGGAGCGCGGAAAAGAAGACAAACGCCAAAGGGACAAACAGAAAGACGGTGAGAAAAAAAAGCGCGCCGGCGATCAGTCCGCGGCGCACGAATGCCGATTCACCGCCAGCCATGGTCGTCACGTTTGTTGGCCTTGGCTGCGACGCGTCCACGCCTGCAGCGCGTTGATCGCCAGCAGAAGAATAAACGACGCAACCAGCATGACCACCGCGATCGCTGTCGCGCCGAGATAATCGAACTGCTCGAGCTTGGTGATGATCAGAAGCGGCGTGATCTCGGAGACCATCGGCATGTTGCCGGCGATGAAGATGACGGATCCGTACTCGCCGATCGCACGAGCGAACGCGAGCGCAAATCCCGTCAGCAGCGCCGGCGTGATCGACGGCAGTACGACACGGCCAAACGTTGCGCCGCGCGAAGCGCCCAACGTCGCGGCTGCTTCCTCGAGTTCGCGCGGCAGCGTCTCCAGGACCGGCTGCACGGTCCGCACGACGAACGGCAGCCCGATGAACGTCAGCGCCACGAGGACGCCAAGCGGCGTGAACGCGACCTTGACGCCCAGCGGTGCCAGCAGTTCACCGAACCACCCGTTCGGTGCGAACAAGCTTGCCAGCGCGATGCCCGCGACGGCCGTTGGCAGTGCAAACGGCAGATCGACGAGTGCATCCGCCAGACGTCTGCCGGGAAACCGATAGCGCACGAGCACCCACGCAACCAGGAGCCCGAACACCGCATTGATGAGAGCGGCGCCGAGCGACGCGCCGAACGTCAGCCGAAAGCTTGCGATGACGCGCGGGGCGGTCACGATGTCGACGAATGCGGGCCACGACAGTTGCGCCGTCTTGATAAATGCAGCAGAGAGCGGCATCAGCACGATCAGTCCCAAGTACAACAGCGCGTACCCGAGCGAAAGGCCGAATCCCGGCAACACGCGCCGGCGCAACGGCCGCCGACGCTTATCGAGCGTCAGCGCCGCCGCACCGTCGGGATCGAACGCCCGCGCGAGCGCGAAATCGCGTTCGAGCAGAAATGCACTCATCAATGGCCGGGTTTGTAGATTTGGTCGAAGGTGCCGCCATCGACAAAGTGCGTCTTCTGCGCCTTTTGCCAGTCGCCGAAATACTCCTTCAACGGAAAGAGTTGCACCTTCGCGAACTGGCTTTCATACTTGGCCGCGATTGTCGGGTCGATGGGACGGTAGAAATTCCTCGCCGCAATCTCCTGGCCTTCGGCGGTGTACAGATACTCGAGATACGCCTGCGCGACCTTGCGCGTACCCTTCTTGTCGACGACCTTGTCGACGATCGCGACCGGTGGCTCGGCGACAATGCTATACGACGGGACGACGATCTCCACCTTGTCGGGTCCGAGCTCCTTGACGGCGAGAAATGCTTCGTTCTCCCACGCGAGTAATACATCGCCGATGCCACGCTCGACGAACGTCGTCGTCGCGCCGCGCGCGCCGGAATCCAATACCGGAACATTCGCGTAGAGCTTCCGCACGTACTCGCGTGCCGGCGCTTCTCCACCGTAGCGCTTTTGCGCATAGCCCCACGCAGCGAGGTAATTCCAACGTGCGCCGCCCGAGGTTTTGGGATTGGGTGTAATGACGGAGAGACCTGGCTTCACGAGATCGTCCCAGTCCTTGATGCCCTTGGGATTGCCCTTGCGTACGAGGAACACAATCGTCGATGTGTACGGCGAGCTGTTGTGCGGCAATCGCGTCTGCCAGTCTTCGGGAAGAAGTTTCGCGCGCCGCGCAATCTCATCGATGTCGTAGGCGAGCGCCAGCGTGACGACGTCGGCTTCGATGCCGTCGATCACGCTCCGTGCTTGCGCGCCCGAACCGCCGTGCGATTGACGAATCGTCACCTTCTCGCCTGTCTTCGCCTGCCAATATTTCGCGAAAGCGGCGTTGTAGTTTTTGTAAAGCTCGCGAGTCGGATCGTAGGAAACGTTGAGAAGCGTGACGTCGGCGTGCGCGACCGTCGCGGTGAGTACAGCGCCCAGTACGAACGGGCGCAAAGAGCGAAGCAGTAATTTCGATTTTGGGAACATGGCTATATTGAAATGAATGAAAATAACTTCTGGGTATATAGAGGTGCCGAAAAAAGCCGCAGCACGGCTTTTCGCGGCGGCTCAAGGGATCAACCGTATTTTTCCTGAGCGGCCTTTGGCGGTCGACATCGCTCGGCTCCCGCGTCTTGCACGATCGCGTCGCGAGCGGCGAATTGCGGCCCGACGAGCAACAGCGTTGGCCCCGCGAACTCGTGAAGAAGGAGCGTCGGCAGTTGCTCGAGCGTCGTGTAAACAATCCGCTGATTGGAAAGCGACGCGTTCTCGACGACGGCGACGGGCAATGACTTCGGTTTGCCATTTGCAAGCAGTGCGGCGGCAATTGCCGGCGCCTCGCCGATGCCCATGTAGATCGCGCCGGCATCGGCCGCAATGAAGCCGCGCACCCAATCGCTCGCATGTTCACCGCTGCCTACGCGTGGCGTGGCGAGCGCTACGCTTCGAACCGTCCCGCGTTGCGACAGCGACGTACCGATCACGGCCGCGGCAGCGAGCGCGGCCGTTATCCCAGGGACGACCTCGTACGTGATGCCCGCCGCTTCGAGCGCCACGATTTCTTCCTGTGCACGTCCGAACAGCAGTGGATCGCCGCCTTTTAGCCGCACGACGACCGGATATCGGCGCGCTGCATCGATCAGCCGTTTATTGATGAAGCGCTGCGCGGTGGTATGGCGTCCGCAGCGCTTGCCAACCGCGACGAGTTGCGCATGCTTCGCGAGCGCGAGCGTGTCGTGCGGCACGAGCGCATCGTGGAAGACGATGTCGGCCGACTCGAGCAGTCGCGCCGCGCGGAGCGTCAGTAAGTCGGTCGCTCCGGGACCTGCGCCGACAAGATAGACAGTCCCTGTCATCGGATCATTCCTGCCGCGACGGTGTCATTGGTCCCGTCGTCGATCAGAATAAAACTTCCGGTTGCACGATTGTCATTGTAGCGATCGGCGAACACCGGCTGCGCAAGTTCCAGTGATACGCAGCCGATGTCGTTCATCATCAAGGCCTCGCCTCCGGGTTCGCGCAATTGCGTATGGACGTTCCAGCGGTTCGTGACGCGTTGAACGCGCGCGCGCACTTCGCGCGTCGTATGCCGCAGCGCGTATGTTCGCCGTGTGTCGAGCGGGGCGTCGCCGAGCCACGCGACATCTGCATTCACGAAGCGCGTAGCGTTCGGGGCGGCGTTGGCGCGAACAATCAAGTCGCCGCGTGAAATGTCGAGCTCGTCGTCGAGCTCCAATGTGACCGATGCATGCAAGCCCGCGTGCTCGCACGGGTGATCGAAGGTCCGGATGCCGCGCACCCGTGTCGTGCGTCGTGATGGCAATGCCACCACTGTGTCGCCAACCGATATATGTCCCGCTTCGATACGACCCATATAGCCGCGCGAATGCGACGTTGTCGGCCGAGCCACGTATTGCACCGGAAAGCGCAGCGGGGCGTCGGGCGGTGGCGGCGGTACTTCGGCGGTCTCCAGGATCTGTAACAGGGTGGGTCCCTCGTACCAATGCATGTGGTCGCCGCGATCCACAATCATGTCACCTTCCAGTGCGGACAGGGGCACGAAGCGAACGTCGCCAATGCCATGCCGATCGCCGAACTGGCGAAACGCCGTTACGATTTCTGCGAACGCATCTTCGCGGTAATCGACGAGGTCCATCTTGTTAACTGCGACGACCAGATGCGGTACGCCGACGAGATGCGCCAGCGCGGCATGGCGCCGTGTCTGCTCGACGATCCCGTGCCGCGCGTCGACCAGCAGAATGGCGAGCTGCGCCGTTGATGCGGCCGTCACCATGTTCCGTGTGTACTGGACGTGCCCCGGGGCGTCAGCAACGATGAACTTGCGGATCGCAGTCGCAAAAAAACGGTAGGCGACGTCGATCGTGATGCCTTGCTCGCGTTCTGCAGTGAGGCCATCGGTCAACAGCGACAAATCGAGCGGTTGACCCCGACGTTGCGACGTGCGCTCAATCGCGATGAGCTGATCAGCCAAGATCGACTTCGTGTCATAGAGCAAGCGCCCGATCAGCGTACTTTTGCCGTCGTCAACGCTGCCCGCGGTCAGAAAGCGCAGGACGCCGTGGTCGAGCGCATCGAGTGTTTCGCGCGCGGCCATCAGAAATAACCTTCCTTCTTGCGGATCTCCATCGACGACTCGTTGGTCTGATCGTCGAGACGCGTCGCGCCGCGCTCGGTGATGCTTGTCGTCACGGTTTCATCGATGATTGCGTCGACGTTGGTCGCGAGCGATGCCACCGGTGCCGTGCACGTGATATCCCCAACCGTGCGAAAGCGCACCCACAATGCTTCGACGTGCTCGCCGGCGCGTGCCGGCGTTACTGGAGTAACGGGCGCGAGCATTCCGGCACGGCGCACGACATCGCGGCGATGCGCGAAATAGATCGATGGGACTTCGAGCCGTTCACGCGCAATGTATTGCCACACGTCGAGCTCGGTCCAGTTACTGAGCGGGAACACGCGCACGTGCTCGCCCTTGTGAACGCGCGCGTTGTAGAGGCTCCAAAGTTCGGGCCGCTGGTTTTTCGGATCCCATTGACCGAATGCGTCGCGGAAGGAAAAGATCCGTTCCTTGGCGCGCGCTTTTTCCTCGTCGCGCCGCGCGCCCCCGATCAGCGCATCGAAGCCGAATTCCTCGATCGCGTCGAGCAGCGTCACCGACTGATGCCGGTTGCGGCTCTCGTCGGGATGTCGCAAGACAACCCGGCCCTTGATGATCGAGTCTTCGACCGACCGCACGATCAGCCGCTCGCCAAGCTGCGCGACGCGCCGGTCGCGAAAATCGAGGACTTCCGGGAAGTTGTGGCCGGTGTCGATGTGCAACAGCGGAAACGGGAACGCAGCCGGCCGAAAGGCCTTTTCGGCCAAACGCAGCAGCACAAGCGAATCTTTGCCGCCGGAGAAGAGCAGTGCAGGGTGCGCGCACTGTCCGGCGACTTCACGCAGGATGTGCACGGCCTCGGCTTCGAGCCAATCGAGGTGATGCAGGTCCGCGGCGACGGGCGCTTCCGTTGATCCCGTCGAAAAGGGCGGCGCCGCGAGTTCGGCAAATACGCTCATGGCCCGACTCGCGCTGATACTTCGGCAATCGGCACCAACCGGGGATGCAGCCCGCATTCCCTGCGATCCGGGTTCTCCCACCACCAGCGGCCGGCGCGCTCGTCTTCGCCGGGTTCGATGGCGCGCGTACACGGAGCGCAGCCGATGCTCGCGTAGCCTCGATCATGCAGCGCGTTATACGGAACGCCATGCGTCTTCAGGTAGGACCAGACATCGTCACGTGTCCATTCGATGAGTGGATTGAATTTCGCGAGGGCATGGACTGCGTCGAACTCCTCGATCGCGATATCGCGCCGCGTGATCGATTGTTCGCGGCGTAAGCCCGTGATCCACGCACGTTTGTCCACGAGCGCACGCGACAGCGGCTCGGTCTTGCGAATTGCGCAGCAGCGTTCTCGCAATGACGTGTTGCGATAAAACGCATTGACCCCGTGTTCGTGGACGAACGGCTCGACGGTCGCCCAATTTGGGAAATAAATGTCGACCCCGATGCCGTAGACGCTGCGCACACGATCGATCAATGCATGCGTTTCATCCGGGAGCCGGCCGGTGTCGAGCGTGAAAATGGAAATCGGCAGCGCGGCCTTGGAAATCAGATCGATGAGGACCATGTCCTCGGCGCCAAAGCTCGAGGCCAGTACGGCAGGCGCGTACTCGACCGCCGCCCTGCGCAACACTCCGGTGGCCGCGACTGCTCGAGTCGCTAAGGCGTCGCTTCGTTCTGCCACGCCGTCACTCGCCCGGCGGGTCCGTGGTGTTGGCGCGCGCCTCCGCGCGACGGCGGAACCACGGCGTGCGCGCGTTCGTCAGTTGGTAACCGTCGCTAAACGCCGCCAAACCTGCGAGCGCATCGTCAACGCCGCGATCGGCTCGAATTGCGAATGCGTTGAAGCCGCATTGCGCGAGATAGTAAAGCTGGTCACGCTGCACATCGCCGATCGCACGGAGCTCGCCTGTGAAACCGTAGCGCTCGCGCAGCAATCGGCCAATCGAGTAGCCACGCCCATCGGTGAATTGCGGGAAGTCGACGGCGATCAGCGGCAGTGTCGCCGTATCGGCCGCGAGCGCGGCAGGGTCGTCGGCCGCCGCAAGCCAAACGCCGACATCGCCGCGCGCGGAAAGCTCGTCGCGGCGAGACTTCCACACGGGCAACGACACAATTACGGGACCGGGCGGAATGGGTTCCGAAGTCACATCGCGCAGAAGCGCCCAGCGGTCGTCGACGACGGCGCGACCCTTAATGAGCTGCTGCGGCATAGACGCGTTCCTTGAAAGGGTCGATGCCGATTCGGTGGACCGTATCGACAAAGCGTTCGTCCTCGTGCCGATTGTCGATGTATGTATCGATCAAGCGCGAGACCACGTCGGGCATTTGATGCGCGGCAAAGGACGGACCGATCACCTTGCCGAGCGCTGCATCGTTGCCCTGTGAGCCGCCGATCGACACCTGGTACCACTCGGCGCCATTCTTGTCGACGCCGAGGATGCCGATATGTCCAACGTGGTGATGGCCGCACGCGTTCATGCAGCCCGAGATATTGAGGTCGAGCTCACCGATGTCGTGCAGATAGTCGAGGTCGTCGAAACGCCGCTGGATCGCCTCGGCGATCGGTATCGATTTGGCGTTCGCCAACGAACAGAAGTCGCCGCCCGGGCAGCAGACGATGTTCGTCAGCAATCCGATATTCGGCGTCGCAACGCCGAGCGCTTTCAACTCGGTCCACAGCGCGAAGAGGTTCGACTGACGCACGTCGGCAAAGATCAGGTTTTGCTCGTGCGATACGCGAAGCTCGCCGAAGCTGTAATGGTCGGCGAGGTCAGCGATCGCATCCATTTGATCGGACGTGACGTCGCCCGGCGGAATGCCCGTCTTCTTGAGCGACAGCGTGACGATCGCGTAACCGGCGACCTTGTGCGGATGAACGTTGCGCTTCGCCCAGTTCGAGAATGCACGGTTGTCCGCGAGGTCGGACTTGTACGTCGGATCGTCACCCGCCAGCGTTTCGTAGGACGGCGCCGGAAAATGCGCAGCAAGCCGCTCGAACTCCTCATCAGGCACTGTTGCCGGTCCACCGCGCTGATGCGACCATTCCTCTTCGACGTCGCGCGCAAACACTTCCGGCGTTCTGTCCTTGACGAGGATCTTCACGCGCGCCTTGTACTTGTTGTCGCGGCGGCCGTAGCGGTTGTAGACCCGCAGGATCGCATCGAGATAGTTCAGAATTTCGGAGCGGGGGAGAAATTCGCGAATCACGTGGCCGATGATCGGCGTGCGCCCCATGCCACCGCCTACAAAGACGCGGAAGCCGATCTGTCCTGCGTCGTTCCGCACAATCTGCAAACCGATATCGTGGACGAGGAGGGCGGTGCGATCCGTTGTCGCGGCCGTGATCGCAATCTTGAATTTGCGCGGCAAGTACGCGAACTCGGGATGCAATGCTGCCCATTGGCGAACCAGCTCGGAATAGGGCAGCGGGTCGGCGACTTCGTCACTGGCGACACCGGCAAAGTGGTCGCTGGTTATGTTGCGGATGCAGTTGCCGGATGTTTGGATCGCATGCATCTCGACCGCGGCAAGCTCGGCGAGAATATCAGGCACGTCCTCGAGCTTCGGCCAGTTGAACTGGATGTTCTGGCGCGTCGTGAAATGCCCGTAACCGCGATCGTATTTGCGGCCTATGCGTGCGAGTGTGCGCAGCTGCCGAGTGGCCAAAAGTCCATACGGAATCGAGATCCGCAGCATCGGCGCGTACTTCTGGATGTACAGACCATTCTGCAGGCGGAGGGGGCGGAAATCGTCCTCCGTGAGCTCACCGGCGAGGTATCGTCGCGTTTGGTCGCGAAATTGCGCGACTCTCTCGTCGACAAGGCGCTGATCGAAGCTGTCGTAGCGATACATAGCGCTACGATAGAAGAGCGACGAAATAATAGAAAGGAATCAATGGCTATCCGGTTATTCCCAGGGGCCATATAATCGACTGGATGGATCGACGCGCCGTCATCCTCTATGCACACGGCGCCCGCGACGCTCGGTGGGCAGAGCCGTTCGAGCGTCTATTGCGGCGTCTTCGCGAAAAACGGCCGGATGTGCTTGCGGCCCTGGCTTTTCTTGATTATCTCGAGCCCGATCTCAAGACCGCGGCCCAAGCGCTTGCTGCAGAAGGAATAACATCCATCCGGATCGTGCCGTTGTTCTTTGGACGCGGCGGACATTTGAGAGACGACTTCCCGAAGCAGTTGACGGCGGTACAAGCCGCGCTACCTCAGGTCCAATTCGAAGTCCTCCAAGCGGCGGGCGAGGCGCCAGAAGTCCTCGAGGCGCTCGCAGACTTCGCGCTCTCGGGTTTGGAATAAATCATTGGATCATCGAGGACAAAGAAAAAAGGCCGCGTCTTGAAACGCGGCCCTTTTTCCGGTCAGCCAGTTCACCCACGAAACGTAACCGACCTCCTGCGCCGCTCCCCCTTGCCACTTCCGTGCACCGCGCGGGGCTGATGTCCGCACCCAAGCCGCGGATTACTGCACCTTCTGCATCGTCAAAAAAGAGGCCCGGGATACGAGACGCTTCCTCTTCGTCTCGCCGGCAACTCGTCCCGGACCGTTGCCTCTCAATCAGCAACGAGCGTGCCGGAATTATTTCAGTCCTTAATTCTTCCATTGCTTCATTGGCTTAGTGCCGGGATATGTGGCTCACCGTGAGTAGCGCACAACCAATTGTAAGAAATTCCGAAGGAAAGCGGACAGTAGGGAGGGTCGCGTTCGAATGGGTGCCAAGTCATGGACGAATCGCATGCTTTGAAGTATTTGACATAATATCAATTATGCGACGCTGCATGAATGAAGCGGACGAGGCCCCACGGAGTCAAACCGCTTGCGTTAAAGTCAGCACCGACGCTCCCCACTGCTGGAGCAACGATGATCCGAACGACGCCGTCGCGCTTATTCGTTTTCGCCTCCGGCTGGCTCATCGTGGCTACGGTCGCTGTTGCGCAAACGTATCCAACGAAGATCGTCAAGATCACGGCGCCGTATTCGGCCGGCGCCGGCCCCGCGGTATTCACGCGCGTGATGGCCGAGAAGCTTTCCCGCGCGTGGTCGCAGCAAGTGCTTGTCGACCCGCGTCCCGGTGCGAGCGGCTTCATCGCGATCGAATCCGTCAAGAACGCCGCTCCGGATGGCCATGAGCTGCTTGTCGTCAGCAACGCCCACGTTGCGATCAATCCGGCGCTCTACAAAAAGCTGCCGTACGACCCGGACAAGGATTTTGTCCCCGTTGCGATGTTCTACCGCACGCCTTTCTTCCTCACCGTTGCGACCGCGGGCCCATATCAGAACGTCCGTGCGTTGATCGACGCCGCCAAAGCGAAACCAGGCACCGTTTCGTACGGATCGTCGTACGTCGGCAGCCCTTCGCACCTTGGCAGCGCGGAATTCGAATTTTTGACGGGTACGAAGATGATCCACGTGCCATTCAAGGACCAGTCGCAGATGTACGTGTCGATCGCCAACGGCGACGTCGGCTGGGCCTTTTCCACGCTCGGCTCGGCCTTACCGTTGATCCAATCAAACAAGATCAAGCTGATCGCCATCGCGGCAAAAGTACGGCTCAAGACGCTGCCGGACGTGCCGACCGTCGAAGAAGCCGGCGGCCCCGCAGGCTTCGAGGTCGGTTCATGGCTTGCCTTGATGGCGCCGCGCGGTACGCCGCCCGATGTCATCCAACGGATTAACGCCGAGGTGAATCGGCAGCTTGTCGATCCGGAGGTGAAGCTGCAGCTGCAGACCTTCGGCTTCGACGCAGCGCCCGGCACCCCGGAGCAACTTACTGAAACGATCCGGGTAGAAGCGAAGAAATACGGCGAGCTTGTGCGGCGGACCGGCGCCACAGCGGAGTAATGACGATCAACCTCCGAGGGGGCGCACCTCGGCGACCGCAGCGTAGTACTCCCACGCACGCGCGACGATACCCGGCGCGAGCTGATCGCTGACACGCTCGGCTTCTTCGCGGGAGTACTCACGTATCCGTGCTGCGTCGCCTCCCGCAGCGGCAAGCATTTGCAACTGCAGGCTCGCGCCCTCCTCCAGAAAGCATGCCGCGACCGTCGCGCTGCGGATGTCACTCGTCGCTGTCGTGATTCCGTGGCCGCGCATCATAACGGCAGTCGTTGTGCCGAGGCATTGCACCAACTGATCGCCCAACTCACGCGTGCGGATCAATCCGATCTGCTCGTATTCCGCGACGCCTGCGGCGAACGCGCCGCCCTGGTTATGAACGATGCGAAACGGCTCACCGATTTGTGACAGGCAAATGCACGCTGGAGGATGCGCGTGAACAACGCCGCCGATGTCGGGCCGTGAGGCGTAGATGCGCGCGTGTATCCACAGCTCGCTGTTCGGCGTTCCGACGCCGGTGCGTACGTTGCCGTCCGTGTCGATGACGAGCAGATGGTTTTCTTCGGCGAATCCTGGCGAGCGACGCCTCGGAAACAGAAACGTGTCGGTGCCCGGTATGCGCGCGCTCGCATGACCGAATACGTTCGAGAGTCCGCAGCGTTCGATGATCCGATTGGCGAGCGCGACGTCGCGTCGCAGCGTCTTTTCAGCTTCCACAATCAAATCCTACGCTAGACTTTCAGCTTTCCTGCATTCCCTCTCCCAGGATGACCGTCTCTGCCGAGTTCGAGCGCGCACTTCGCCTGCACCAGGAGGGAAAGCTCCGCGAAGCGTTTTTGCGCTACGACGCGATCATTCAGGCCGATCCGACGCATGCCGCAGCGCTGCACTTTTCCGGCGTGGTGCTGCACCAGGCAGGTAAGCACGCCGAAGCGATTGCCCGAATCCGCGCATCGATCGGGATCGATCCCGGTTCTGCCGACGCGTGGTCCAATCTCGCGCTCGCGCTCGAAGCGGTTGATCGTCGTGAGGCGGCAATCAACGCACTGAAGGAAGCGGCAAGACTCGCGCCCAAGTCGCCTGAAATCTGGACGAATCTTGCGGCGTCGGAGCTCGCGCTCGGTCACGACAGCGATGCAGAGAAAGCAGCGCGCAGCGCGCTCGCAGCGGACGGCACGCATCCAGGGGCATGGCACAACCTGGCGCTCGCGCTCGAGGCGCAAGGGCGCGTGCTGGAAGCGCTCGATGCCGCGGGCCGCGCAGCAGGGTTCGTTCCAGACGAGCCCGCATTCGCCGGACACAAAGCGCAACTTGAAGTGGCTGTCGGCAGAAACGACGCTGCGCACGCCACATTGGCTGCCGCGCTGGCGAGAAAACCGGCGAACGCAGCGCTTCGTTTTGAGCTCGCCGGCTTGCTCGAACGTCGCGGCGACCTCGCTGCTGCGGCCGACGCATATGAACAGACGCTTCGCATTGATCCGGACAATGGCGCTGCATTGTCGCAACTGGTGTTCCTGCGCCAGCGACTTGCCGACTGGCGCGATCTCGAGGCGCTGCGTACGCGATTTCGCCGTGGAGTCACCACGGGCACGCAGTTGTTGTCGCCCTTCGCGCTCCTTTCGCAACCGTCGACGCGCGCCGAGCAGCGCCGTTGTGCCGAGCAGTGGACCGCGGCGTTCACGCGCCCCATTGCTCCGGTGCCGCCGCGTCTCCTTTCAGGTGCCAAGCTTCGTCTCGGCTATCTCTCGGCGGATTTCCACGCGCATGCGACGGCGTTCCTAACCGCCGGTCTGTTCGAGCACCATGACCGAAGCCGTTTTGAGGTGATCGGCTATTCGACGGGACCGGACGATGGCAGTCCGATGCGTGGGCGAATCACGCGTGCGTTCGACCGTTTTGTCGACGCATCGGGGCTTCGTGCTGAGCGGCTGGCGGAGGTCATTCGCCGCGACGGTATCGACATTCTCATTGATCTCAAGGGTCATACGGCTGGCGCGCCGCCCGGAGTTCTGGCGCTGCGTCCCGGGCCGATTCAAGTCCATTACCTTGGCTATCCCGGGACGCTTGGCGGCGGACTGGTCGATTATCTGATCGGCGACGATGTCGTCACGCCGATCGCCGATGCGGCCGATTATGCGGAAACGCTCGCCCTCCTCCCGGGGTGTTATCAAGTCAATGATCGCAAACGGCCGATTGCAGAGCCTCCGGCACGTTCTGTACTAGATCTGCCCACTGGAAGCGTCGTCTTTTGTTGCTTCAACAATATCTACAAGTTGAACCCGCAAGTATTTGACGTGTGGGCGCGAATCCTGACGGCTGTACCCGATTCGGTGTTGTGGCTGCTCGCACGTCGAGACAGCGACCCCACGATTGCGAATCTGCGTGCCGAAGCTCGCAAACGCGGCATTGATCCCGCTCGCATTGTCTTCGCATCGTCGCGTCCAAATGCCGAATATCTCGGACTCTATCGCCAAGCCGATCTCTTTCTCGATACGTGGCCGTATAACGCGCATACGACGGCGAGCGATGCGCTGTGGGCGGGGTGCCCGATCTTGACAATGCGCGGCGAAACGTTCGCCGGCCGTGTTGCGGCCAGTCTACTGACGGCCGTCGGGCTTCCTCAGCTTATCGCGGACACCGAAGTGGCTTACGAAGAAAAGGCCGTCGCGCTGGCACGCGATTCGAACGAGCGGCAACGGCTGCGCGACTTTCTTGCGGGACCCGGGCGCTCGAGCGCACTGTTCGACACGGCGCGAACCACGGCGACGTTGGAGGCGGCCTACATGATGATGGCCGATCAATACCGGCGCCGCGTTCGTGAGCCTTTCCGCATCCAACCAGCGTCTTAGGACGCCTTATTTGCGCAAATATTCGATTGCGGCATCGACGCGATCAACCGGAACGATCGTGACGTCGTCGACGGCATGGCGCGGCCGATTTGCGGAAGGCAGCATCACCGTCTTGAAGCCGAGTTTCGCCGCCTCGCGGATGCGCTCTTGCCCGCGCTGAACCGGCCGAATCTCGCCGGCGAGCCCGACCTCGCCGAACATCAGAAGCTTGGCGGGCAACGGCTTGTTTCGTAACGAGGAATGCACGGCGATCAGAACGGCGAGGTCGACGGCAGGCTCCTGGATTCGCACGCCGCCGACGGCGTTCACAAAAACGTCGAACCCGCTTGTCTCGACACCGCCGTGACGATGCAGGACAGCCAACAGCAACGCGAGCCGCTGCGCGTCGAGTCCAACGGCCAGACGGCGCGGCATCGCGCCTTGCACCGGATCGACGAGCGCCTGAATTTCGACCAGCAATGGACGCGTCCCTTCCAGCGTCGCAACAATCGCCGATCCGGAAACCGGCTCATCGTGGTGCGACAAGAAGATCGCCGAGGGATTTGTCACGCCTTTCAAGCCACGCTCGGTCATCGCGAAAACGCCAAGCTCGTTCGCCGCACCGAAGCGGTTCTTGATTGCGCGGACGAGACGAAAGCTCGAATGGGGATCGCCTTCGAAATAGAGGACCGTATCGACAATGTGTTCGAGCACACGTGGGCCCGCGATTGCGCCTTCCTTCGTCACGTGACCGACAAAGAGCACGATCACGCCGCGCTGCTTCGCGAGCCTTGTCAGCTGCGCTGCGCATTCGCGTACCTGCGCGACGCTTCCGGGGGCGGAGGCGAGCGTGTCCGTGTAAGTCGTCTGAATCGAATCAATAACGACAAGCTCGGGCTGCGTCGAATCGATCGCGGCCACGATCGCTTCGAGCTGGACTTCGGCGAGCAGCTCCACCGGTGCGTTAACGAGTCCAAGTCGGTGCGCACGCAGCGCAACCTGCTCGACGGATTCCTCACCGGTGACATAAAGCGTCCGATGCGCGGCGCCGAGCGCAGCGCACGCTTGCAAGAGCAGCGTCGACTTGCCGATCCCCGGATCGCCGCCGAGCAAGACGACGCCGCCGGCAACGAGACCGCCGCCCAAGACGCGATCGAATTCCTCGAGGCCAGACGCAATCCGCCGGCCCTCCTTGGCCTCCACCGATGCGAGCGGCGTTACGACCGACTTCGTCCCCGCAACCGTCTCGAATCGCGTCCCCGCGTTGGCGGCGGCGACCGCCTCGACCAGCGTGTTCCACGCGTTACAGTGCGGACACTGTCCCTGCCATTTCGGACTTTGACCACCGCACTCGCTGCATTGATAGATCGTACGGACCTTGGCCATCACGATGGACGGTCAAGAAAGCTCGGACGGATACGCGACAGCAGTACCCAGCTTGCCGACGACGACGCCGGCCGCTTCGTTCGCGATATGCATCGCATCTTCGATTGGCGCGCCAGCGGCTATCAGCGTGCCAAGCGCCGCAATCACCGTATCGCCTGCGCCGGAGACATCGTAGACTTCGCGCGCCTGGGCAGGAATTGACAACACACCTCCGTCGAAGAAGAGGCTCATGCCTTCCTCCGAACGCGTCACGAGCAATGCATCGATCGCAAGCTCGGAACGTAACCACTGCGCCTTACGTGCGAGCTCGTGCTCGTCGTGCCAGCGGCCGATGACCTGGCGAAGCTCGCCGAGATTGGGCGTCAGCAAACTCGCACCGCGATATTTCGCCCAGTCCTCGCCTTTAGGATCGACTAGCACGCGTGTTCCGTGCGCTCGCGCGCTATCGATCATCATGGCGATGTGGGCGAGACCGCCCTTTCCATAGTCCGACATCACGACAGCGTCGACTTCCGTGATCAGGCGCTCGTAATCGGTGAACTTTTCCGACAGGAGCTCGCGCGATGGCGCGCGCTCGAAATCGATCCGCAGCAGCTGCTGCTGACGCGCAATCACGCGGAGCTTGATCGTGGTTGTAATAGCGGGATCGCGCAGGAACAGCGTCGTGACGCGCTCGCCTTTGAGCAGTTGTTCCAACGCGTCGCCTGCTTCGTCATCGCCGGTCACTGACAACAACGTCGCGCCGGCGCCGAGTGCGGCGATGTTGCGCGCAACATTCGCGGCACCGCCCGGGCGTTCTTCGGTACGCGCAATTTTCGCGACGGCGACGGGTGCTTCGGGCGAAATGCGCTCGACGTCGCCAAACCAGTAGCGGTCGAGCATGACGTCGCCTACGACCAGCACCTGTGCAGCGGCAACGCGTTCCCGCCAGGCGGAAAACTTCGCTGTCATAGATGGACCCCCACGCATGGCTGTGCCGCCACGCTACGGCCGTCCGATAGAGAAGTATTCGATTCCCGCGGCGCGCGCCACTGCGGGGTCGTACAAGTTGCGTCCGTCGAACAGCAATGGGTGCTTGAGCCTCGCGCGGAGCGAATCAAAATCCTGACCGCGAAATTCCTTCCATTCGGTTACGATCGCCAACGCGTCGGCCCCATCGCAGGCATCAAGCGGCGATCGCGCAAACGAAACGTAGCCGGCGTCGCCGAAAATTCGACGCCCTTCATCCATCGCGACAGGATCGTAGGCGACGATCGTCGCGCCGCGCTTGCCCAGCGCTTTGATGATCACGCGCGATGGCGCTTCGCGCATATCGTCAGTGTCGGGCTTGAACGCGAGGCCCCACACCGCGATGCGCCGTCCTGTCATGTCGTTGCCAAGGCGCGCCAGCATCTTGTCGACAAGAACATGCTTTTGCGCTTCATTCACCGCTTCGACGGCGGAGATCAACTTGAGCGTCATGCCCTTCTCGCGCGCGGTGGACTGCAATGCTCTTACGTCTTTTGGAAAACAGCTGCCGCCGTAACCTGCGCCCGGGTACAGAAATTGATAGCCGATCCGCGGATCGGAACCGATGCCCTGCCGCACCGATTCGATGTCGGCGCCCAAGCGGTCCGCGAGATTGGCAAGCTCGTTCATGAATGAGATGCGCGTTGCGAGCATCGCATTGGCCGCATATTTCGTGAGCTCAGCGGAGCGGACATCCATCACGAACATGCGCTCATGGCTGCGCTGGAAAGGCGCGTAAACGCTCCGTAGCACCGCAATGGCATGCGGGTCGTCGGTGCCGATGATGATGCGGTCCGGTCGCATGAAATCGTCGACGGCTGCGCCCTCTTTCAGGAATTCCGGATTGGACACTACGGTGAATGGAACGCTGACATTGCGCGCGCGAAGCTCGTCGGAAACAGCGGAACGCACCTGATCCGCAGTGCCAACGGGCACCGTCGATTTGTTGACGATGATCTTTTCGCGGGTCATTCGGTTGCCGATACTACGCGCGGCTTGCAACACATAACGCATATCCGCACTGCCGTCCTCGTCGGGCGGCGTGCCCACGGCGATGAATTGCAGCGTCCCGTGCGTAACGGCAACGTCGGCGTCGGTGGTGAAGCGAAGCCGCCGCGCGACGACATTGCGCTCGATCATCGGTTTCAAGCCCGGCTCATGTATCGGTACGCCGCCCGATTCGAGCGTTTCGATCTTCCGCTTGTCCACATCCAGGCACAGCACGTCGTGGCCGACTTCGGCGAGGCACGCGCCGGTAACAAGACCGACATAGCCGGTGCCGATCATCGTGATCTTCATCGAACCACTCCGAGAGAAGAATTGATCAGAGCGAGCGCCGCAACCGGATCGGCCGCGCGCGTGATCGGTCTTCCGATGACGAGATAATCCGCGCCATTGGCGAGCGCCATTTGCGGCGTCGCGATCCGCGACTGGTCATTGACGTCGGTGCCGGCAGGGCGAATACCCGGCGTCACCAGCGTGAACGCGTTTCCGAATGTGGCGCGCATCGATGCCGCGTCTGCCGCGGAACAAACGACGCCGTCCAAGCCGCAGTCATGCGTCAGATGCGCGAGCCGCATTGCTTGCGCGTAAGCGCCGCCGACGTGTCCGATGTCACGCAGATCCTCATCGTCAAGACTTGTGAGCACGGTTACGGCGATCAGTCGCGGCGAGTGTCTGTTGCTGTCGAGCGCAGCCTGGTGGACCGCTTCACGCGCCGCGGTCAACATCGCGCGGCCGCCGCTCGCATGCACGTTAAGCATCCACACGCCGAGGCGCGTTGCGGCTTCGCATGCGCGCGCGACGGTATTGGGAATGTCGTGAAATTTGAGGTCGAGGAAAACATTGAAGCCGCGCGCTACGATCTCGCGCACCGGTTGCGGTCCTGCAACGGCGAATAGCTCGCTGCCAACCTTGATTGCACACGCGCCGGGATCCAAGCGCTCGACCAGCGAAAGCGCAGCCGCTGCGCGGTCGAAGTCGAGTGCAACGATTACCCGCGGTTCATCGCCGATCGTCACCACGCCTCCATGAATTCACCTCGTTGCCCAGCTGTTGCGACGCTCACGTGTAGCCATCCGGCGCCTCGGTGCGGCGCGGCGTGTAGGTCTCCCATTTCTGACAGCCGGGGCAGCGCCAATAGTATTGCTTCGCGCGGAATCCGCATTGCTCGCAACGATACAAACCAAGCCGTTTGATATGTTGCCCGACCAGTCCCTTCACGAGCTCGAGATCGTGGCGCCGGTCGGCCGGCGCAGCCAGCAGTTGCGCTTCCAGTAGACGATCGAGGCCGATCAGCGTGGGATTTCGTGCGAGCTCCTCCTTGATAAGCGCGGCGGCTGTATCGGGGCCGTCGCTTTCGAGCACCAACGAAAACAGCGCGTTCAAGATATCGAGCGACGGATATTGCGATTGGTAATTCCGCAGAAGGCGCACGCCCGTCGCCGAATCGCCGAGCTTGCGATACGCATCCGCAAAACGATCGGCGACGAGCGCGAGGAACGCTGGATTCTGCGATTCGATTCGCTGCCACGCGGCGACGGCGGACTTGAAGTCGCCGCGCTGCGCATGGAGGTCGCCTTGAAGCACGTTGGCGCGCGCGCACGCGCGATGCTCGGCGAGCGCGGTATCGATTTCCTTTTGCGCGGCGGCTGCGTCATTGCGAAGGAGCGCCGCTTGCGCGAGCTCACAGTGATATTGCGCGATTTCCTTGAAATACGGCTGCTTCGACAACGTCTCCATACGACGAGTCGCTGCGACGGCCTTCGGCCAATCCTTCTCGGTCTCGTAAATCGAAATGAGGTGCGCAATGGAAGGATGCTCGTACGACGTGCCATTCAACCGGTTGAACAGTTCCTCGGCGCGATCGAGCAGACCGGCACGGTGAAAGTCCTGCGCGAGCTCGTACGTCGCCGTTGTCCGCTTGTCCGACGGCAAGTCGGGACGATCGAGCAAGTTCTGATGCATGCGGATTGCACGGTCGATCTCACCCTGGCGGCGAAACAGCGACCCGAGCGCGAAGTGAAGATCGATCGTCTGGGGATCGACCTTGACGACCTCGATGAACGATTCGATCGCCTTATCGGGCTGCTCGTTCAAGAGAAAGTTGAGGCCGCGAAAATACGACAGCGGCAGTGCGCGCGACTCGCGCAGCAGATGCTTGATATCGATGCGTGCGGCAATCCAGCCCAACGCGAAAAACACCGCGATAATCGGCAGAAGCCACCACAGCTCGAAATCCATGCGCGGGACTAGCCTCCCGCCGGGCCGCCCCTAGGGAGGCTTGCTCCCCCTCCGGGGGGTGGCGCCGGGAATGCGCAGAGCAACGCTCTGCGCCCGCGACACGGGCCGGCTGTGAGGAGCCGGCCCTCCGCGAACACCGTGAGCGTAGGGGTTGTCATCTAGCCGTCGTCGCGAAAACCGCGCTCAAATCCGGGCCCCGACGCCGGCGCGGCACCGGGTATCGCGCCATGCGGTGCCGGCGCTTCCGGCGTTTTGCGCTGCTCGCGTCGCAGCCGATTCAACTGACGCTTCAGTCGAGCAACCTTCACGGCACCGGCCAACAATCCCGCGGCCACGCCGCCGGCGAAGATGATCAGCACGACGAATATCAATGGAGCCTTGAAGCTGCTCGTGAAAAAGCGAAGCTCCACATCGACCGCGTTTTGGATCGATAGCAGGAGCAGCGCCAGGAATAGGGTGACGCCGACGATCCAGCGGACGATTTGCATCGGTGGAATCCTCAGCGTCGGTAGATTTCTACTTTTGTCCGTTGCCCTCGAAGTCGACGCGCTCGCGCAACTCTTTACCGGCCTTGAAATGCGGCACGTGCTTCTGCGGCACCTGCACTTTTTCCCCGGACTTGGGATTGCGTCCCGTCCGCGGAGGCCGGTAGTTCAAGCCGAAGCTGCCGAATCCGCGGATCTCGATGCGCTCTCCCTTCGCGAGGCTTTCGGCCATCGCGTCGAGAATCATCTTGACCGCGAGTTCGGCATCCTTGGCGACCAGTTGCGGAAACTGCGCCGCAAGGCGGTCGATCAGCTCCGATTTGGTCATCGCTTCTCGCCCCGCCGGTTAACTGTTGTTTTTCGTGTCGAGCTTCGCCTTCAGCAGCGCGCCGAGATTCGTCGTACCCGTGTTGGCGCCCGACGTTTCCGCGCTGACCCGCTGCATCGCCTCGCTTTCGTCGGCATTTTCCTTCGCCTTGATCGAGAGATTGATGCTGCGGTTCTTGCGATCGACGTTGATGATCATCGCGGACACGTTATCGCCTTCCTTCATCCGCGTGCGCAAGTCCTCGACACGGTCGCGCGAAATTTCCGAAGCCCGCAAATAGCCCTCGACATCGCCGCCGAGCGCGATCACCGCGCCTTTTGCATCCAGGCTTTTGACGGTGCCGCTCACGGTGCTGCCTTTGTCGTGCATCGCGACGAAGTTCGTGAACGGATCGCCTTCGAGCTGTTTGATGCCGAGCGAAATACGCTCGCGCTCCACGTCGATCGCGAGCACGACGGCTTCGACTTCCTGTCCCTTCTTGAAGTCGCGCACGGCGGTCTCGCCCGGCTGCGCCCACGACAGATCCGACAAGTGGACTAGGCCGTCGATGCCGCCCGGCAGCCCGACGAAGACGCCGAAGTCGGTGATCGATTTGATCTGGCCGGTCACCTTGTCGCCCTTCTTATGATTCATCGCGAATTCATCCCATGGATTGGGCATGCACTGCTTCATCCCGAGCGAGATACGCCGGCGGTCTTCGTCGATCTCGAGGATCATCACTTCGACTTCATCGCCCAATTGCACGACTTTGGTCGGATGGATGTTCTTGTTGGTCCAGTCCATTTCCGAAACGTGGACGAGACCTTCGATCCCCGACTCGATCTCGACGAATGCGCCGTAATCGGTGATGTTCGTCACCTTGCCGAACAATCGTGTTCCAGGCGGATAGCGGCGCGACAAACCGACCCACGGATCTTCGCCCAACTGTTTCATGCCGAGCGATACGCGGTTTTTCTCCTGATCGAATTTGAGAACCTTGGCGGTCACCTCGTCGCCGACGTTCAGCACTTCCGACGGATGCTTGACGCGACGCCAGGCAAGATCGGTGATGTGCAGCAGACCATCGATGCCGCCCAGATCGACAAACGCGCCGTAGTCGGTAATGTTCTTGACGATGCCCTTGACGATCGCGCCTTCGGAAAGCGTCGACAAGAGCTTTTCGCGCTCCTCGCCCAGGCTCTCTTCGAGGACGGCGCGGCGCGACACGACGACGTTGTTGCGCTTGCGATCGAGCTTGATGACCTTGAATTCGAGGTGCTTGTTTTCGTAAGGCGACGTGTCTTTGACCGGCCGAATATCGACCAGCGATCCGGGCAGAAAAGCACGGATGCCATTGATCATGACGGTCAGACCACCCTTCACTTTGTTGGTCACGAGACCGGATACGACCGAGCCCTGCTCCATCGAGGCTTCGAGGTCGTGCCAGGCTTTGAGGCGCTTCGCTTTATCGCGTGAAAGTCGCGTGGTCCCATAGCCGTCTTCGATCGATTCAATCGCAACGGTGACGAAATCGCCGGGCTTGACTTCGACTTCGCCGGCATCGTTTTTGAATTCCTCGATGGGAATGAACGATTCCGATTTGAGTCCTGCATTGACGACGACGACGTTGAAGTCGACACGGACAACTTCAGCGGTGATGAGCTCGCCCTGCCGCATTTCCTGGCGTGACAGCGACTCCTCGAACAGAGCGGCGAAATTTTCGGCCGCGGCGGGCGCGGCGGTGGTTTGTGTTGCGGTTGCCATACCGGGTTGGTCCCTTTCAAACGGTTGACCGTCGCGAATCACGAGAACCCTATTTCTCGCTTGCGACGGGTTGGTCGATAAATGTCCATCTAAAGCGCGCCGGCAAAAGCGCGCCGAAGACGGCGTTCTCTTTTGCGCCTTCTGCGGGACTCGCGGGTCAGCCTACGATCGTCGCCGTTCGGCCGTCGTTGTCCGCGCCCGGTAAAGCTCGAGGACAGCGCCGATCGCCGCGTCGATCGTGAGATTGGTGGTATCCAGGATCACGGCATCGTCGGCGGGTCGAAGCGGTGCAGCCACCCGGCCCGCGTCACGCGCATCGCGTTCGCGGATATCACGCAAAAGACCGTCTAGTGTAACGGAGATTCCTTTTGCGATCAACTGCTTATGCCGGCGTTTTGCCCGCTCTTCCGCGCTGGCGGTGACAAACACTTTGACCGCCGCGTCCGGAAACACCACCGTCCCCATGTCGCGACCGTCCGCGACGAGCCCGGGCGGTTGCCGGAACGCGCGTTGCCGCGACAAAAGCGCGCTGCGAACCGCGGGGTGCACGGATACCCGCGACGCCGCAGCCGACACGGCTTCGCTGCGAATGCCTTCGGTGGCGTCTTCGCCGTCGAGCCGGACACCGCCGCTGTCGAACGCGAAATCGAGGTGGGACGCTGCGTGCGCGAGCGCTGCCTCATCGGTCAATGGAATCCCCGCGCGCAGTGCCTTCAACGCAACGAGACGATAAAGCGAACCGCTGTCGAGATAGCGAAAACCGAGCTCGCGCGCCACGCCGGCAGCGATCGTTCCTTTTCCGGACGCTGCCGGACCGTCAATGGCGATAACGAGGGGCGGCGTTGCGCTCATGCGGTGATCTCACGTAGCGCGTCGAAGTAACCAGGAAACGTCTTTCGAACGCAACCTGGATCGTTGATGGTGATCCCAATGCCGCCAAATGCGGCAAGCGAAAGACTCATCGCCATTCGATGATCGTCATACGTGTCGACGGTTGCGGACTTGAAGTGGGGCGGCGGGGTGACTTCAAGCCAATCCGCGCCAGCCGAAACGGTTGCGCCGACCTTCGCCAATTCCGTCGTCATCGCTGCGATTCGATCGGTTTCCTTGACGCGCCAGCTTCCGATGTTCGCTAAACGCGTCGGCCCGGTTGCAAACAGCGCCGTGACGGCGAGCGTCATCGCCGCGTCCGGGATGTTCGTGCAATCGATCGTACCGCCGCGAAGCGGCGCGCCGGCCCGCGTTTCGATGAAGTCCTTGCCGAAGCGCACGTCGGCGCCCTGCTCCGCGAGCACATCGGCAAAGCGCACATCGCCTTGGATCGAGTTGCGTGAAACACCCGTCACGCGCACTGGCCCACGACCAACGGCGCCTGCGGCCAGGAAGTACGACGCGGTCGATGCGTCGCCTTCGACGTCGATCGTGCCGGGGCTTCGGTAGCGAGCGCCGCTGGGAACGCGGAACGATTGCGGATCGGAATCGTCGACGATGACGCCGAAGCGTCGCATCAAGGTTGTCGTCATCGCAACATACGGTTGTGAGATCAGTGCAGTCGTCAGGGTCACCGTCGTCGAGCGCGTTGCGGAACCGCGTGCAAGCGGCAACGCCAGCAGCAACGCCGAGACAAATTGGCTCGACACGTCGCCTCGCATTCGTACGTCGGCACCCGCTGCGCCGCCTGCCGAGCCGATCGCCAGCGGTGGAAAGCCGGCGCGCCCCAAGTAGCGGACGTCGCATCCCAATTCGACAAGCGCATCGACGAGATCGCCGATCGGACGCTCATGCATCCGCGGCACGCCGGACAGCTCGTAATCGCCGCCGAGAATGGCGAGCGCCGCCGTCAGTGGACGGAACGCCGTTCCCGCGTTACCCAGAAACAGTTTTGCGCTAGGTTGTGGCAAAAGCGCGTCAACGCCGTGTACGACGCAACGCATAGCAGGAACATCGCGTTCAATGCGCACGCCGAGCAACGTAAGCGCATCGACCATCCGATCGGTGTCATCGGCATCGAGCAGATTGCGAAGCGCTGTTGTTCCTTCCGCCAATGCGGCAAGCAGCAACATCCGATTCGAAATGCTCTTCGAGCCCGGCAACTTCACGGTGCCGCGGGCATGAGTGAGCGGACCGATCAACATCATCGGAGGAAATATTGCACCGGACATTGCTGCACTCACGAAGCGTCGCTGCCGCTTGCTTTGTCGAGCTGCCTGCGCGCCATCGAGGCACGTTCGAACAACGCCTCTAATCCGCCTGCGTCGTCTTGCTTGAGCAGCCGTGTCGCGTCATCAAGCGCAGCACGAAAGCGAGCGAGCTCATCCAGCAACGCTTCGCGATTTGCAAGCGAGACATCGCGCCACATCTCCGGTGAGCTCGCGGCGATCCGCGTGAAGTCACGAAAGCCGGTGCCGGAACGTGCGAACAGCTCCGCTGCGTCTTGCCGCGAGGCAAGCTCGGCCACCAACGCGAAAGCTAGCATGTGGGGAAGATGCGACACTGCTGCGAGCGCGCGGTCGTGCGCGGCCGCCGACATCGTCGTGACGTGAGCGCCGCACGCTTGCCACAGTGCGGTCACCCGTGCGCACGCGTCAGGCGCCGTTTCGCTCGTCGGCGTCAGGATGACATCGCGTCCCACGAACAACGCTCCGTCGGCCGCGAGCGCACCGGATTGCTCGCTGCCCGCGATGGGATGCCCCGGCACGAAACGCGATATCGATCTGCGAAACGCAGCGCGCGCCGTCGCAATGACATCCTGCTTTGTGCTGCCGGCGTCGGTCACGATCGTTTGGGGTCCGGCGGCAGGGGCGATTGTCGCGAACAACGCCGGATACTGTGAGAGCGGTGCGGCAACCAGCACGATATCCGCGATTTGCAGTTCCGATGCCCAATCTTCGTCGAGCGTGTGTGCGACGTCGATAATGCCGCGTCGAAGCGCGTCATCGAGATTGCCCCGTCCACGTCCGACGCCGACGATCCGAGAGACCGCGCCGGCTGCACGAAGCGCCAGTGCGCATGACCCGCCGATCAGACCTACGCCGACGACGACGAGTTTCCCAATTTGGGGCATCCGATTAAAACGCGATCACGTGGAAAGCGCGACGGCAAGTGCGGCGAGAAATCGCTCGTTCTCGGCGGGAAGCCCGACTGTCACGCGGAGCCATCGCGGCAATCCATAGTTTCCGACAGGGCGTACGATCACGCCTTGGCGCAGCAGCGCTTCGTTGACACGCGAGCCGTCTCCGACATCGACCAGCACGAAGTTGCCGTGCGTCGGCAACGCGCGAACGCCGAGCTTGCGTAAGCCGGCATCGAGCTGACCGATTCCTTCGCGATTGAGACGCCGGCTTTCGGCGACGTATGCGACATCGGCGAGCGCCGCCACCGCCGCCGCTTGTGCGAGCGCGTTGACGTTGAACGGTTGGCGCACGCGATTCAGCATGTCGGCAACGGCGGGATCCATCACGCCGTAACCGACACGAAGCGCCGCGAGTCCATATGCCTTCGAAAACGACCGCGATACGATGAGATGCGGGTGCTCCGCAATCCAACGGGTCGCGTGCGCTTCGTCTGATGGATCCAAATATTCGTTGTACGCCTCGTCCAGCACGACGAGCACATCGCGCCGAACCGCCCCGATAAACGCCTTGATTGCGTCGGGACGATGCCACGTGCCGGTCGGATTATTCGGATTGGCGACGAATACGACGCGCGTTTTCGGCGTGATCGCGGCCAGCATCGCGTCCAAGTCATGGCCGAACGACTTTGCCGGCACTTCGATGCCTATCGCGCCGCGTGCCTGCGTTGCAAGCGGATACACGGCGAACGCGTGCTGCGCATAGACCGCGTGGTCGCCCGGACGAAGGAATGCGTGCGTGACCAGTTCGAGCACGTCGTTGCTGCCGTTGCCAAGCACGATCGCTTCAGGCGGCACCGCAAACTTTCGCGCGAGCGCGGCCTTGAGCGCAAACGCATTACCGTCGGGATACCGCGTCAAGTCCGCCGCGGCGGCTGCAATCGCAGCGAGCGCTTTCGGACTCGGTCCGCGCGGATTCTCGTTCGACGCGAGCTTGATGATCGTTGCCGGATCTAGATGGTATTCGCGCGCCAGCTCCTCGACGGGCTTGCCGGGTACGTATCGCGCAATGTTGCGAACATAGTCGGGCGCGAGCGGCCCTGCGACGCTCATGGATTCCCGATCACTCACAGGGCCGCCGGGTAGCTTCCCAGCAGTTTGAGGAACGGCGCTTTTTGCGTCAACTCAGCGAGCGCCGCAGCGACGGGCGGATCGAGGCGGTGTCCCGCGACGTCGACAAAAAACAAATATTCCCACAATCCGGTTCGCGCCGGCCGCGATTCGAAACGCGTCATCGACACGCCGTGGCGTGCGAACGGCTCGAGCAGCGCGTGAACGGCGCCGGGACGATTGGGCGCCGACATCACGAGAGAAGTCTCATCGCGTCCGGAGGGCGCGACGTCCTGGCGTCCAAGCACCCAAAAGCGCGTCGTGTTATTGGGCTCGTCCTCGATATGCGGCGCGACGATGGCCAGTTGATAGATCGTCGCGGCAATATCGCCGGCGATTGCTGCGGCCCCGGGTTCCGAGGCCGCCAGTCGCGCGGCCTCGGCATTGCTCGCGACGGCAATCCGCGGCACTCCGGGCAGATGCCTGGCCAGCCACTGCACACATTGCGCGTGCGATTGTGCATGCGAGTACACGCGTGTGACATTCGCAAGATCGCCGGCGTTCGACAACAGGTTTTGCTGCACGCGGAGCTTCACCTCGCCGCAAATCGAAAGCTCCGTTTGGCACATGAGATCGAGCGTTCGGCCGACTGCTCCTTCGGTGGAATTCTCGACGGGCACCACCGCATAATCGGCTTGCCCGCTTTCAACGGCGCGAAAGACTTCGTCGATCGTCGCGCAGGACACCGCATCGACGAACTGGCCGAAGTGACGCGCGACGGCCGCGTGACTGAACGTTCCGGCAGGCCCCAAGTAGGCAATACGCACGCGCTGCTCGAGCGCAAGGCAGGCCGACATGATTTGTCGAAAGACGCCGGTAACCGCATCGTTGGATAGCGGACCTGCATTCTCGACCGTCAGTCGCGACAGAATCTGCGCTTCGCGCTCAGGTCGGTACGCGGGTCCGCCGGCCTTTAGCGCCCCGATCGCTTGAGCGTGCGACGCACGCGCATTCAGCTTGTCGAGGATTTCGCGATCCAGCGAATCGATCGCCTCGCGATGGCGCGCCAACTCGTCGTCGCGATTGTCGCCGTGCGCAGGCATGTCACTCGTCGTCGCGTTCGACGACGCGCTCCAGCCCCGCGAGCTTCTCGCCTTCGCCAAGATTGATCAGCGTGACGCCCTGCGTCGAGCGGCTCATTTCGCGGATCGACTTCACCGGCATGCGGATCAGCACGCCGCCGGTCGAGATCAACATCACCTCGTCATCCGGTCGCACGAGCGCCGCCGCGACGACCTTGCCGTTGCGCGTCGTCTGCTGGATCGCAATCATGCCCTTCGTGCCGCGCCCGTGACGCGTGTGCTCGACAATCGGCGTGCGTTTGCCGTAACCGTTTTCGGTCGCCGTCAATACCGACTGCGTTTCGTCTTCCGCGACCAAGAGCGAGATCACGCGCTGTCCCTTGTCGAGCATCATGCCGCGCACGCCATGTGCGCCCCGACCCATCGGACGAACGTCATTCTCGTCGAAGCGCACCGCCTTGCCGCCCGAGCTGAACAGCATGATGTCGTGCTTGCCGTCGGTGAGCGCGACGCCGATCAGACGATCGCCTTCGTCCAAGTCGACGGCAATGATGCCCGATGGCCGCGGCCGCGAGAAGTCGGAGAGCGGCGTCTTCTTGACAGTGCCCATCGCCGTTGCCATGAAGACGAATTGACCGTGGTTCCATTCCTTGACGGGCAGGATCGCGGTAATTTTCTCGTTCTCGATCAACGGCACCAGATTGACGATCGGCTTGCCGCGCGATGAGCGGGAGCCCTGCGGCACGTTGTAGACCTTGAGCCAATAAACGCGACCGCGATTCGAGAAGCACAGGATGTAATCGTGCGTGTTGGCAATGAACATCCGGTCGACGAAATCGTCCTCTTTCGTCGCCGTCGCCTGCTTGCCGCGTCCGCCGCGCCGTTGCGCGCGGTATTCGCCGACGGGCTGCGACTTCATGTATCCGCCGTGCGACATCGTGACGACCATGTCGGCAGGCGCAATCAAGTCCTCGACCGACAAGTCGATTCCCTGCGCGATGATTTCCGAGCGGCGCTTATCCCCGAATTGCTCGCGGATGCCCTTCAACTCATCGTGAACGATTTGCGTCACGCGACCCGGCTTGGCGAGGATGTCGAGAAGATCGGCGATCAAATCCATCACTTCGCGATACTCGGTGGTGATCTTTTCCTGTTCGAGCCCGGTCAATCGTTGCAATCGCAGCTCGAGGATCGCCTGCGCCTGTCCGTCCGACAATCGATAGCCGCTTGCATGCCAACCGAATTCGGGCGGAAGTCCCTCCGGACGAGACGCGTCGGCGAGCGCGCGCTTCAACATCTCTTCGACGACCGGAGAGCGCCAAGTCTTCGCCATCAACGCAACCTTTGCATCGGCCGGCGTCGGCGCCGCCTTGATGAGCGCAATGATCGGATCGACGTTCGACAACGCGACCGCCAGGCCTTCCAAGATATGGCCGCGTTCCCGTGCCTTCGAGAGATCGAAGCGCGTGCGCCGCACGACGATTTCGCGCCGGTGCTGCAGAAAGAATTCGAGGAATTGCTTGAGATCGAGGAGGCGTGGCTGGCCGTCGACCAGCGCGACCATGTTCATGCCGAAGCTGTCCTGCAGCTGCGTCAGCTTGAACAGGTTGTTGGTGATGATGTCGGGCACTTCGCCGCGCTTCAACTCGATCACGACGCGCATCCCCGACTTGTCGGATTCGTCGCGCAGATCCGAGATACCCTCGAGCTTCTTTTCGCGCACCAGCTCGCCGATGCGCGTCAGCAGATTCGCCTTGTTAACTTGATAGGGGATCTCGTCGACGATGATCGCCTGCCGATTGCCGCGATCGAGGTCTTCGACGTGCGTGCGGGCGCGCATCACGACGCGACCACGACCGGTGCGGTAGCCCTCGCGCACGCCTTCCAGTCCATAGATGATTCCCGCGGTCGGAAAATCGGGCGCCGGAATGATCTCCATCAATTCGTCGACGGTAAGGTCAGACTTGGACAAAAGCGCGAGGCAGCCGTCGATCGTCTCGCTCAAGTTGTGCGGTGGGATGTTGGTCGCCATGCCGACCGCGATTCCCGACGAGCCATTCACGAGCAGGTTGGGAAGGCGCGCCGGCAGCACCGTGGGCTCCGTTTCCTTCCCGTCGTAGTTCGGGACGAAATCGACGGTCGCCTTGTCGATGTCCGCCAGCATCTCGACGGTGATGCGCTGCAGCCGGCATTCCGTGTACCGGTACGCGGCGGGCGGATCGCCGTCGACCGAGCCGAAATTGCCTTGGCCGTCGATCAACGGGTAGCGAAGCGAAAATGTCTGGACCATCCGCACCAGGGCTTCGTAGGTCGCCGTATCGCCGTGAGGGTGGTATTTGCCGAGCACGTCGCCGACGACCCGCGCACATTTGACGTACGGTCGGTTCCACGCGATGTTGGCTTCGTGCATTGCATACAACACGCGTCGATGCACCGGTTTCAATCCATCGCGCACGTCCGGAAGCGCCCGGCCGACGATCACGCTCATCGCGTAATCGAGGTAGGAATGCCTCATTTCCGCTTCGAGGCTGACCGGAAGCGTCTCTTTGGCGAACTGCTCCATGAATAAACTAATCCCCTTCAAACGGGTTCGGCTGAGCCGTTCCAAGCCTCAAAAACCAGGGTCACACGCCGTTTTGAGGTCCAGAAGGCCGCTGGCGAACAGTTATGCATTTCGCGGCGCTTCGAGAAGCGCAACGGAGGCCTTTGAAAACACGAAATTTTAACACGACGTTGTATCGCCGCGACAGTCGTTTGCAGGAGGGCAAACGAAGGAGGCATTTCTTTGCGTTGGCTGAAATCGCTGTGCTACAGTTCCAGCGGACACTAAGGATTCGATTCGGCGCGGGTACTTGCCGCCGTCTCGCGCGAAGTTGCCGGGTTCACACAAAACCTGTTCAAAAACCAAAGCCAAAGGGGTGAAACAATGACTCGACGTCTCGTCTCCGGGGTTGTCGTCGGCGCGTTAGCGGCGACCTTCGCCGGCAGCCTTGCCGCGCAACAAGTCGATCCTAAGAGTTACATACCTGGCGTGGCCGGCTGCAATCCGCAGAACTGCGGCTACGTGTTGTCGGCAACCGGCACGCCCGACAACAACGTCGTGAGAAGCGCGGCCTACAACGGCACGCGGGGCCTTTCCGGCAATCTCTGTTACCGCACCGGCTACTGGACGCCCGCGATGGCAATCGAGGCTTGCGAGCCCGATCTTGTGCCGAAGCCGCCACCGCCCCCGCCGCCACCCCCCGCTCCCGCACCGCCGCCACCACCACCGCCTGCGCCTCCGCCGCCGCCCGCGGTGCAGAAGATCACGCTGGCATCGAAGGCACTGTTTGACTTCGACAAGGCAGTGGTCAAGCCGGAAGGCAAGGCTGCGATCGACAGCGAAATCATTTCCAAGCTGTCGCAGGTTCAGAAACTCGAGCTCGTGCTCGTGACCGGCCACACGGATCGCATCGGCTCGCAGCAGTACAACCAGAAGCTGTCCGAGCGTCGCGCCGATGCCGTTCGCGATTATCTCGTTAGCAAGGGTGTGCCGCGCGACAAGATCGAGACGCTGGGCATGGGCAAGACGCAGCCGGTTCCGGGTGTGGTCTGCACGATGACCAACTTCAAAGCGCTCGTCGCGTGTCTCGCGCCGAACCGCCGCGTCGAGGTCGAAGTGAAGGGCGAAGGCGTCATTCGCAGATAAGCGCACCTTCTCTCGCTTCTGTCAAAAAAGACCCCGCCGATGTTTGGCGGGGTTTTTTAATGCGGCGGGCAAAAGTACAAACCTACTTTTGCCCGTGTGACAGCTTCCGAGGAAGGCGATGGACTGCGACGCGAGCAGCTGGCGAGGGGCCCCGCTTGCGGGTAACGGCAAGGTGGCGCGGTCCGATACACTTGTCTTCGTATGGACACGCCCAAACCGGTCGATCTGGTTATCGACGCGCGCTACATCGTTCCGATCGAGCCGCCGGGTATGCTCGTCGACCACGCGCTCGTTGTCGACGATGGCCGCATTGTTGCGCTGGCGCCGTCCGCATCAATCGAGCAAGCCTATGTCCCACGCAAACGCGTTGTGTTGTCCACGCACGTTCTGATTCCCGGTCTTGTGAATGCGCATACGCACGCCGCGATGGTGCTGATGCGCGGGATCGCCGACGATGTTCCGCTCAAGACATGGCTGGAGGACCACATCTGGCCACGCGAAGGCCGCTACGTATCGCCTGAATTTGTCGCCGACGGCACGCTCCACGCGGCCGCGGAAATGCTGAAAGGCGGCATCACATGCGCAAACGACATGTATTTCTATCCCGACGCGGCGGCGCATGCCTATGAGTCCGCCGGGATGCGCGCGCTGATCGGCATGCCCGTGCTCGATTTTCCAACGCCGTATGCGTCCGATGCCGACGTCTATCTCGCCAAGGGATTTGCGGCGCGCGACGCCTTCAAGCATTCTCCACGGCTTGCTTTCGCGCTGGCGCCTCATGCGCCCTATACCGTAGCCGATGAGACCTGGCGCAAAATCGTGATGTATGCACGCCAACTCGATTTGCCGATCCACACGCACATCGCCGAAACGCAGACCGAGGTCGAGACTTCGCGCGCCGCAAGCGGCGAATCGCCCGTGTTGCGGCTCGATCGCTTGGGTGCGACCGGACCATCGTTCATCGGCGTTCATGCCGTACATCTTCAGGCGGCCGATATCGAAACGCTCGCCACGCAACAATGCAATGTGGTCCACTGTCCGGTGTCCAACATGAAGCTTGCGAGCGGCATTGCGCCCGTGACTGCGCTCGCGGGGCGTGGCATCAATGTGGCGCTCGGCACCGACGGCGCAGCGTCGAACAATCGGTTGGACCTCTTCTCCGAAATGCGCATCGCCAGTCTGCTCGCGAAGGTCGCCACCGGCGATGCCGGCGCGTTGCCGGCTACGACCGCGTTGCATATGGCCACGCTGGGCGGCGCTATTGCGCTCGGTCTTGATCGCGAGATCGGCAGCTTGGTGCCCGGTAAGCAGGCCGATGCCGTTGCAATCGATCTCTCGGATATCGACGAACTGCCGATGTACGATCCCATTTCGCATCTGGTCCACGTCGCCGGACGTCATCAGGTGACCGACGTATGGGTCGGCGGCGATCGCGTCGTGGACGCGCGATGTCTGACCACGATCGATGAGCCGACCGTCGTTGCGAGGGCGCGGGTGTGGCAGCAGCGCCTTCAATAGATCACGTCTTCAATATGACGACTACGAACAGCGTTGCCACCAATGTCGATCCAGCGGAGCTCGCGAAGTTCTCGGCGCTTGCGCATCGATGGTGGGATCCCGAGGGCGAATTCAGGCCGTTGCACGAGATCAATCCGCTGCGCCTCGACTGGATCGAGCGCATCGTCGGCGAGCTTCGCGACAAGCGCATTGTCGACATTGGTTGCGGCGGCGGCATCCTGTCCGAAGCGATGGCTGCGAAGGGCGCGAATGTCACCGGCATCGATCTGTCCGAAAAGGCACTGGGAGTCGCACGGCTGCACAAGCTCGAATCCGGCGCCGACCTCGCCTATCGCCTCGTGGCTGCCGAAACGCTTGCGGCGGAATCGCCCAACGCGTACGACGTTGTCACGTGCATGGAGATGCTCGAGCACGTGCCGGCGCCCGCATCGATCATTGCCGCAGCGGGGACGCTCGTCAAACCGGGTGGTGTCGTCGTGATCTCGACGCTCAATCGCAATCCCAAATCGTATCTTTATGCGGTCATCGGCGCCGAATACGTGTTGCAGTTGTTGCCCCGGGGCACTCACGATTGGGCGCGTTTTCTCAAGCCCTCCGAAGTTGGCGCGTGGGGCCGTCGCGTCGGACTCGACCTGATCGAGCTGATCGGAATGACATACAACCCGATGGCGCGACGTTATCGACTCGAGCGCGACGTGTCCGTCAATTACTTGATGGCATTTCGCAAGCCCGCGTTGCATGACTGAAACGGCGTCGTCGCGCGCAGCGCCCCGCCCGTTGGCCGCCGCAGCGATCCTGTTCGATCTCGACGGTACGCTCGCGGACACTGCGGGCGATCTCACAAGCGCGCTCAATCGCGTGCGTGCTGAACATGGGCTTGCACCGCTCGGAGCTGCAGCGCTTCGTCCGCACGCGTCATCCGGTGCACGGGGGCTTATCGGCGCCGGCATGGGGGTTCGACCCGATGACGAGCGCTATCCCGCGTTACGCGATGCATTCCTCGCGTATTATGAAGCAGGACTTGCCGAGACGACGCGGCTCTTCGACGGCATCGATCAGTTGCTGAACGCGCTTGAAGAACGGTCGCTGCGCTGGGGCGTGGTGACCAACAAAGCCGAGCGATTTACGTGGCCGGTGCTGACAGCGCTCGGGCTCGCGAAGCGCGCGTCGGTCGTCGTGAGCGGTGACACCACCACACATCCGAAGCCGCATCCGGCTCCGCTGCTGTATGCGGCGGATTCATTATCGCTTGCCGTCGATCGCTGCGTTTATGTCGGTGATGATCTTCGTGATGTGCAGGCGGGTAACGCCGCGGGCATGCCGACGATCGTCGCCGCGTATGGCTACCTAGGAGAGACAGGCGACTGCACGGGATGGCCCGCGACCGGTTGGATAGCGTCGCCCGGCGAGCTGCTTTCGTGGCTGGCTTAGCAAACTTTTGCTAACAACCGGTATTGCGAAGCCACAGCTCGCGCGGCTGCCCGTCGCGTGAGCCGGTAACCCGAACAGGTTGATTCGACGCGAGCGGTCGCAGCACCGCACTGACGACATCGTCGGCCGACGAAAGCGCGATGCCGTTCGCCTGCTCGATCCGATCGCCTCGCTTCAATCCAAGCATCGCCGCAAAGCCACTTTCGTCGCGCACGAGCAGCGCACCGGTTGAAGGCTCGAGCAGCGCGCGCCAGCTGTCGGGTTGTGCGATCAAGCCGTTCATAAGCTCGGCATTGAGCGCAACGACTTGACCCTTGAAGCCGACCGGCGGCGTGCATGCGCTCTTTGACGCCGCTGTCCTTTCGACTTGCGCGGCGGTCGCAAGTGCAGTTTTGGGCTGCGCATTGCGAAGCACGATGGTACGTTCGCCGGCGGTTTCGCGGACGACGATTCCTTCCGGACGCACTGCGACTAATGTCGCGCCCGGCGCAATCTCCTGTCCGGCTGCAACGAGCTTGGGACCCGACGACAAGCGAAACAACGCGTAGCCTTGATCGCCGGTTTCCGCGAACACGCCTAACAATCGAGCGTCACCACCGAGTGCTTGCGGCGTGGCATCAATCGCTGCGTTGGAAGGCGCCGCGGCACCGCGATTGAACAAACCGGAGGCAAGGAGGACGCCGGCTGGATCCTCGGGCGTTGCCGGTGGAATGTGTACGCGCGGTGGACCGAACAATTGCCATAACCAATAGGCAATCACGAACGCGAGAAGCGTCAGAGCGGCGAGCGTTGCGACAAACGACAATACGCGCCAACCGCGCGAGGGTGATGCAGATGTCGCATCGACGAACGTTGGCGTCATCGGTGACGGGTAACGATAAGGTTTGAAATTCACGCCGGTATAATCGCCGCGGTCCCCAAAGATCGTGACTCCGTGAATCCTCGATTGACGGTTCTACAGCCGTATCCATTCGAGCGGCTGCGTGCGCTGGTGTCGACGATCGTACCCGATCCGGCAAAGCCGCCGATCAACTTGTCGATCGGTGAGCCGCGCCATGCGACACCGCGGCTCGTGCTCGATGCGCTCGCAGCAGGCGCCGCAACAGGTCTCGCTCATTATCCCACGACGGTTGGCGCCATCGAGCTCCGCGAAGCGATCGCGCGTTGGCTTCGCGTGCGGCATCATCTTTCCTCAATCGATCCAACCGCACAGGTATTGCCGGTACTGGGAAGTCGCGAGGCCCTGTTCTCGTTCGCGCAAACCGTCGTCGATAGCAGCCGTCCACGTGCAACCGTCGTAGTACCCAACCCGTTTTACCAAATCTACGAGGGTGCCGCGCTGCTCGCGGGCGCGGAAACGTATTGCGTCAACGCCGATGCCGAATCCGGCTTCGCGCATCCGTGGCGCGCGGTTCCCGATGCGGTCTGGGCGCGCACGCAGCTGTTGTACGTATGCTCGCCGGACAATCCAACGGGACGCGTGCTCGATCTCGACGGTTGGCGCGCATTATTCGAGCTCTCGGATCGACATGGATTCGTCATCGCGTCCGATGAGTGCTACTCCGAAGTTTATTTCGATGAGACGCGGCCCCCGCTCGGCGCACTGGCCGCGGCGCAAGCGCTCGAACGCGCGGATTTCAAACGCCTGGCTGTATTCGGCAGCTTGTCGAAGCGCTCGAATGCGCCCGGCCTGCGCTCGGGATACGTTGCCGGCGATTCCGATCTCATCAAAGCGTTTCTGTTGTACCGGACCTATCATGGCTCGGCGATGTCGCCCGCCGTGGCAGCGGCGAGTATCGCGGCGTGGAACGACGAGGAGCATGTGCGCGCCAACCGCGCGCTGTACGCGAGCAAATTTTTTACGCTGCAACCGCAGCTCGCACAGACGCTGCCGTGCACGATGCCCGATGCGGCCTTCTATCTCTGGGCGCAGACGCCGATCGACGATAAGGTCTTTGCGCAGCGTCTGCTCGCTGGAGAAAATGTCACCGTGTTGCCTGGCAGCTTTCTGGCGCGAGATGCCCACGGCTCGAATCCGGGCCGCAATCGCGTTCGCATTGCGCTCGTTGCCAGTGAAGTCGAGTGCGCAGAAGCCATCGGCCGGATCGTCGCCTTCGCGCGGCGGCTTTGAGCGCGAGCCGGACGGCCTGCGGTCGCAATCGGCTTCCTGTCGCCGATTGCGGCGTTCCGTCGGTGGATCGCCCGATCAACGCCGGCCGACTCTAATATCGTGCCCATGGAGCTCACGCCGCCCCCTTTGACCCGCAGGTACCACCCTCTGATCGAGGGCTTCCGTTTCAGCTGGCAAACGTTTCTGCTGATCGCCGCGATCAACACCGGCATCGCGGGCGTGCTCTGGATCGACGACGCGCGGCCGTTCTGGCATCCGTTTGTCACCGTTCAGTTGAACGGCTTCGCAATCGCGTACTGCGTCAACGTCGCCGCTCCCTGGGACAAGCGCTCGCCGATTATTCGGATCGCTCTGGCATCGGCAATCGGCGCAATGATCGGTCTCGTGCTCGTGATCCTGGTCAAGCGCTATTCAGTCGAATATGCGCAGCAGCACATGATGTCTTTCGCGTACAACGTGTTCGCTGCGTTCTTCAACGGAGTGCTGATCAGCCTGATCTTTCTAGTGAAGTTTCGCGAGACCCGTGCGGCGGCGGCGCTGCACAAGGCCGAATCCGATCGGCATTTGCTGTCGAAACAAGCGATCGAGGCCGATCTCAAGCTAATGCAAGCGCAGGTCGAGCCACACTTTCTGTTCAACACGTTGGCGTCGGTGCAGTACTTGACCGAAACGAATCCCAAGGAAGCAAGCGCGCTGCTCGGACATTTGATCGATTATCTGCGCGCGGCGCTTCCGCAATTGCGCGCCAGCTCGACGACGCTCGGCAAGGAGACCGAACTGGCTGAGGCCTATCTCAGCGTTCTCAAGATGCGCATCGGCGGGCGGATGAGCTTCGTGATCGACATCCCGGCGGAGCTCAAAGCGCACCCGTTTCCGCCGAACCTACTGATCTCCCTGGTCGAAAATGCGATCAAGCATGGTATCGAACCCGCCGCCGCCGGGGGCACGGTAACGCTCAGCGCGCGCCGCGATGGCGATTCGGTTGTCGTCAGCGTATCGGACACGGGACGTGGCTTTCCTGCTGATCCCGCGTCTGCAAAGCAAGGTGTGGGACTCTCGAATGTCCGCGAGCGGCTGGCCGCGCTGTACGGTTCGCGCGGTCGGTTTACACTGGAGTCTCTCGCGCCGCACGGCGCGCGCGCCACGCTGGCGCTTCCCTTCGAACTACACTCATAACCCTTGCCACGCGCGCTCATCGCTGAAGACGAACCGCTGCTGCGGGCGCAACTGAAAGCGCGTCTCGCGGAGACGTGGCCGGAGCTCGACCTCATCGGCGAAGCGGAAACCGGCGAACAAGCGCTCGCGCTGATCAATGAGCTGAAGCCGGATGTTGTGTTCCTCGACATCCGCATGCCCGCCGCGTCCGGCATCGATGTTGCGCAAAGACTTGGAGGAAAGTTTCACATTGTTTTTATCACCGCCTATGACGAGTACGCGGTGGCGGCATTCGAGGAAGGCGCCGTCGACTATGTATTGAAGCCGGTGACCGCGGAGCGCATGGCAAAAGTCGTGACGCGCGTCAAGGCGAGGCTCGCGGCGCCTCCGCTCGACTTGAGCGCGCTCCTCACGCGGCTTGCTGAGCGGGAAGCCACGGCGCCACTCAAATGGATCCGCGCGTCCCTCGGCTCGATAATGCAGATGATCGCGGTTGCTGACGTCGTCTATTTTCAGGCTGAGGACAAATACACGAAGGTCGTCACCGACGGCGGCGAAGCGCTGATCAAGAAGCCCATCAAGGAGCTCTACGAGGAGCTCGATCCTGAGGCCTTCTGGCAGATCCATCGCGGCACGATCGTCAATCTGTGCGCGATCGCGCGCGTCGAGCGCGACTGGCGTGACCAGCCCGTGATTACGCTGCGTTCGCGGCCGGAGAAGCTCACGGTCTCACGGACGTTCGCGCATCGCTTCAAATCGATGTAGTCATTCGGTCCCGGCGGCGGTCGGCTCTTGGAAATCAAGCGTTTGACCCCAGTGTGTAGAATTTGGTGCTTGGGCCGCCATGGACGATCTTCAGCAAACCGTCGACGCCGCGTGGGAATCGCGAGCGAGCCTTTCGCCTGCAAGTGCACCCACGGCGGTGCGCGACGCGGTCGCCCGCATCATCGATGATCTTGACGCAGGACGGTTGCGCGTCGCCGAAAAGCGCAACGGCACATGGACGACGCACCAGTGGATCAAAAAAGCCGTCTTGCTGTCATTTCGTCTTGCCGAGAACGCGCCCATCGGGCTGGCCGGCCCTCACGTGCCGTTTCGTTTCTACGACAAGGTACCTACGAAGTTTGCGCAATTCGATGAGGCGGCGTTTGCGAAGGCCGGAGTACGCGTCGTTCCGCCAGCAGTCGCCCGCCGTGGCGCATTCGTAGCGCGAAACGTCGTGCTGATGCCGTCGTTCGTCAATATCGGCGCTTATGTCGACGAAGGGACGATGGTCGATACATGGGTTACCGTCGGCTCATGCGCGCAGATCGGAAAGAACGTCCATCTGTCAGGCGGCGTCGGTATCGGCGGCGTGCTCGAACCGGTGCAAGCGAATCCGACGATCATCGAGGACAACTGTTTCATCGGCGCGCGCTCCGAAGTGGTCGAAGGCGTCATCATCGAAGAGAACTCGGTGCTGGGCATGGGCGTCTACATAGGTCAGAGCACGAAGATCTACAACCGCGCGACCGGGGAAGTGTCCTACGGTCGCGTGCCCGCGGGATCGGTCGTCGTCTCCGGTAGCCTGCCCGCTTCCGACGGAACCCATAGTCTGTATTGCGCAGTCATCGTGAAGCAGGTCGACGCCAAGACACGAGAGAAGACCGCAATCAACGAATTGCTGCGCATCTGAATGGACGCGCGCCTAAACTAGCCGATGTCTGTCACATTCAAATCGACCGAAGACATCGCCGGCATGCGCGAAGCGGGCCGGCTTGCCTCCGAGCTCCTCGACTACCTGACGCCTTATGTCAAAGCGGGCGTGACGACGCGTGCAATCGATGCGCTCGCGCACGATTACATGGTCAACGAGCAGGGCACGATTCCCGCGACACTCAATTACGCGCCGCCCGGACACACGCCCTACCCTGCTTCGCTGTGCACGTCGGTCAATCACGTTGTCTGCCACGGCATTCCGGGCGACAAGAAGCTGAAAGACGGCGACATCGTCAACATCGATGTGACCGTCATCAAAAACGGCTACCACGGCGATACGAGCCGCATGTTCTTCATCGGCAAGCCGTCGATCCAGGCGCGACGATTGGTTGAAGTCACGTACGAAGCGATGTGGCGCGGCATTCGCGTCGTACGTCCCGGCGCGCATTTGGGCGATATCGGTTCGGCGATTCAGCGCTTCGCCGAAAGTCACGGCTTCTCGGTAGTGCGCGAATTCTGCGGCCACGGCATCGGTAAACAGTTTCACGAAGAGCCACAGGTGTTGCATTATGGGCGCCCCGGCACCGGCTACAAGCTGCAGCCGGGCATGGTGTTCACGGTTGAACCGATGATCAATGCGGGACGGCCAGGCATCCGCTGCCTTGCCGACGGCTGGACGATCGTCACGGCCGATCACTCACTGTCTGCGCAATGGGAGCATACGGTGCTCGTGACCGACGACGGATACGAGATCATGACGCAGTCGGCCGGTACACCGGCGCCGCCACCTGAACCGACGCTCGTGCAAGCGAGTTAAGCCAACACTGGCGATGAGCCACGTCCCCGATTCCGCGTCCGTCGATAGGGCGGCACGCGAGGTGCCGCTTGTCGCGCGCCCGCGCATCGCGTTCTGGCGTGCCGAATTGGCGCGTCAACGGCAAGCTTTGCAGCAAGCGTTCTTCGCCGATCCCGATACCGATCGCTTAATGCGGGAGCACGCCCGGCTTGTCGACCGTGTCCTTCGCGCGGTCTGGCTGGAAGCTGCGATGCCCACCGAGTTCTCGCTGATCGCTGTTGGCGGATACGGTCGCGGTCAGTTGTTTCCTTATTCCGATATCGACGTGGTGATCTTGCTGCCCGCAGATCCCGACGCGGACGGCAAGCACGCGGTTGAGCGTTTCTTTGCGGCTTTGTGGGATATCGGGCTGGAGCTCGCACACGCGGTCCGCACGATCGCCGAATGCAAGACAGAGATGGAGGCCGACGTCACAATACGAACGAGCCTCCTCGAGCATCGTCACGTCGCGGGCTCGCGTCGCTTGCACGGTCACTTTGTCCGGATGTTCGCCGGGGCGCTCGACGTGCGTGCGTTCTTCGCCGCAAAAATCCTCGAGCAGCAGCAACGTCACCTCAAGTATCACGACGCCGCGTACAACCTCGAGCCCAACGTTAAGGAGAGTCCCGGCGGCTTGCGCGACTTGCAGACGGTGCTGTGGATCGCACGTGCGACCGGCATGGGAAAAACGTGGAGCGAGCTCGCGCGGCATGGCTTGATGACGGCAGCCGAAGCGCGCGCGGTGTCGCGCCAGGAACGCTTCATTGGCGGGTTGCGGGTGCGTTTGCATTATCTTGCCGGACGTCGCGAGGATCGGCTCATCTTCGATCAACAGGCAGCGCTTGCGCGCGAGCTCGTGCTCACCGATACACCGACGCGAAGAGCAAGCGAACAGTTGATGCAGCGCTATTACCGTGCCGCGAAGCTCGTTCGGCAAGTCAATACCATTCTGCTCCAAAACATTCATGCGCGGCTTTATCCCGCAGCGACCGAGCCCGTACCAATCGATGAGGAATTCCAGCGCGTCGACGAGTTGCTGGACGTTCGGGACGGCGATTTGTTCGCGCGCCGGCCCGCGGCGATGCTCGATGCGTTCCTGACGTTGCAACGTCATCCCGAGCTGACCGGAATGTCCGCGCGCACGTTGCGTGCGCTATGGGGCGAGCGGCATCGGATCAACGTCGCGTTTCGGCGCGATCCCGCGAATCGTGCGCGGTTCCTGCAGATGTTCCGCGAGCCGCGCGGTCTGACCCATGAGCTTCGCCGGATGAACTTGTTCGGCGTGCTGGGCGAGTACCTGCCCGCGTTCGGACGGATTGTCGGACAGATGCAGCACGACCTCTTCCACGTCTATACGGTGGACGAGCACATCCTGATGGTGATCCGCAATCTCCGCCGCTTCACCGAGCCGCAGCATGCACACGAGTATCCACTGTGTTCACGGCTGATCGCCGATTTCGAGCACAAGGAAGTGCTCTACATCGCTGGTCTATTTCATGACATCGCAAAGGGACGCGGCGGTGATCATTCGACGCAAGGCGCGCGCGACGCGCTGCGTTTTGGCGTACAGCATGCACTGCCGAGGGAGGACGCGAAACTCGTCGCGTGGCTCGTCCTGCACCACTTGATGATGTCGTCGACGGCGCAAAAGCAGGACATTGCCGATCCGGACGTCGTCGCGGGATTCGCGCGCAGGGTCCAGACCGAGCGCAGACTGATCGCGTTGTACCTGCTGACGGTGGCGGACATCCGCGGAACCAGTCCGAAAGTGTGGAACGCGTGGAAGGCCAAGTTGTTGGAAGATCTATTTCACGCGACACGCGCGGAGCTTGCCGGCGGAAGCGCGCTGCAGACCATTCAAGACAGCATTGAGGCGCGGCAGGTCGAGACGAAGCGCCTACTGCGACTCTATGCGGTGCCCGAAGACGCCGAGCGCGCGCTGTGGCGTCATCTCGACACGCCCTACTTCCAGCGCCACACCGCGGACGAGATCGCGTGGCATGCCCGTCATTTGTACTGGCGCGTCGAGCGCAAGGAGCCGGTCGTCAAGGCGCGGCTTGCGCGCGATGGCGCAGGTCTGCAGGTCGTCGTTTATCTGCCGGACCAGAAGGAACTGTTCGCGCGCGTCTGCGGATTCTTCGGTCGCGCCGGCTTATCGATTCTCGAAGCGAAGGTCCATACGACGCGACATGGCTACGCGCTCGACACGTTCGCCGTGCACGACCCCGCGAACCCGCTCGCATCGTATCGCGAGGCGATTCAGTACGTCGAATTCGAATTGACGCGCCTTCTAGCCGCGCAGCCGCCGCTCGAAGCGCCAGTCGAAGGCCGCATTCCGCGCCAGTTGAAGCACTTCCCTCTGACACCGCAGATCCAGATCTTTCCGGACGACAAGGGAACGCACTACATCCTCGAAGTCGTTGCCGGAGACCGACCCGGCTTACTTGCGCGGATCGCCTACGTTCTTGCTAAGGCCAACGTGAACGTCGCGAGCGCGAAGATCAATACGCTCGGCGAGCGCGCCGAAGACGTCTTCCTGATCGACGGCGCTCGTCTGCATGACGAACATGCGCTGCTGCGACTGGAAACGGCCTTGTACGAGCAGCTGAGGACGAGCTAGTCAGCCGGTGCTTCCGCGATGTCGGGGAACAGTACGTCGGTGTAACCAAAACGCGAGAAATCCCGCACGCGCATCGGATAGAGGATGCCGTCCAGGTGATCGCATTCGTGCTGGACGACGCGGGCGTGGAAGCCGCTCACTTCGCGTTCGATCTTGTGGCCTTTGGGATCATGACCCGTGTACCGAATCCGCGAGTAGCGCGAAACGATGCCGCGAAGCCCTGGCACCGACAAACACCCCTCCCAGCCCTCTTCCATTTCGTCCGAGAGCGGAACGGGCACCGGGTTGATGAGCTCGGTATACGGCACCGGCTCGGCGTCGGGATAGCGCGGGTTTTGCTCGACGCCGAAAATGACGACACGCAACGGAACGCCGATCTGCGGCGCAGCGAGTCCCGCGCCGTCGTATGCCCGCATCGTATCGCGCATGTCGGCAAGGAGCGCATCGATCGCCGGCGTGCCGAAGCGCGCAACTTCCCGGGAGCGCTCGAGGAGCCGCGGATCACCCATGCGCAGCACTTCTCGAATCATTGCTGATGTCCTTTTACAAGCGGAGCAAGGTGCTTTAATAGGATATGGACGCGATCCATCGCGGTCTCAAGCACCTTTGCGATCCTTTCCATGGAAACTTCCTCGGCGCTGTCGACGCGCCCTGCGGCGTGATTGACGACAACGCAGACCGCCGCGTACGGCAGACCCAGCTCGCGGGCGAGCGCTGCCTCGGGCATGCCCGTCATCCCTACCAGCGTGGCGCCGTCACGCTCCATCCGATCGATCTCGGCGGCCGTTTCGAGCCTAGGACCGGACACGGCGCCGTAGACTCCACCGTCGGCTACCGCGAGGTTGGCTGCCTTCGCCGCCGCGAGGAGCCAGCCGCGAAACTCGTTCGAATAAGGATGGGTGAAATCAACGTGGACAACCTGCTGGTCGCCACCGTCGAAAAATGTGTGCTCCCGTCCAGACGTGTAATCAATCAACTGGTGAGGCACCACGAGGTCCCCGGGCGCACAGCGACAGATTCCGCCAACCGACGCGACGGCCACCACCGCACTTGCCCCGCGGTCCTTCAACGCCCAGAGATTAGCCCGGTAATTGACGCGATGCGGCGGGATTGTATGACCGTGACCGTGGCGCGCAAGAAACACGGCGTCCTGACCGTCGAGCTGTCCGAAAATCAGCGCCGCTGACGGTTCACCGTAGGGCGTGCGCACCACCTCGCGATGCGCAACGGCGAGCGCTGCCAGTCGCGTGAGGCCGGTGCCGCCAATGATTGCAAGCATGGAACTTGCTTAGGAAAAAAGCTTCATTCGGACGATCGATAAGCCGTGTGAGCCTTGGCGCCAAAATCGCAACATCCAGCCGCCAGATAGCAGGAATGCGCGTGAATTCATGACATTATCATCTAAACCTCCGGTACGATGCGAGCGTACCGGCCTTCCATTCTAGCTGCCAAGGTCCTGCCATGTACCTCGATCCCTACTTCAAGTTGATGGCCGAACGGCTTGCCTCGGACTTGTTCATCACCTGCGGCGCGCCGATCAACATCAAGATCAATGGCGTTGTCGCTCCGGTAACGACGCAAAAGATGGATGTTGAGACCGTGCGCCGGATCGCCTACGAGTTGATGAGCAAAGAGCAGGCACGCGAGTTCGAGAACGAGCTCGAGATGAATCTCTCGCATCTCGACGGCGCGTACGGCAACTACCGGGTCAACATCTTTCGCCAGCGCGGAACGATCTCGCTTGTTATCCGCTACGTGCGAAGCAACGTGCCGCCGTTTGCCGCGCTGAAGCTGCCCGCGGTACTGCTTGACATCGTATCGGCAAAGCGCGGCCTCGTGTTGATCGCTGGCGCGACGGGGTCGGGTAAATCGACGACGCTTGCTGCAATGGTCGATCACCGCAACACCAACCAGACGGGGCATATCCTCACGATCGAAGACCCCATCGAATACTTGTTCCAGCACAAGAAAAGCATCATCAACCAGCGCGAGATCGGCGTCGATACGATGAGCTATCACGCTGCGCTCGCAAACGCGCTGCGCGAAGCACCGGATCTCATCATGGTCGGCGAAATTCGCGATAAGGAAACGATGCAGTCGGCGTTGATCCATACGCTCACCGGCCATTTGTGTCTCTCGACGATTCACGCGAACAACAGCTATCACGCGTTGTCGCGGATCATCAACATGTTTCCGTACGATGCGCGGCCGGCCGTTTTGAGCGATCTTTCCATTGGCTTGCGTGCGATCGTTTCGCAACGGCTCGTGCGCAACAAGGAAGGCAGTCAGCAACCGGCCGTCGAAATCCTGCTCAATACGTCGCTGATCGCCGAATTGATCAAGAGCGGGGAATTCTCACAGATCAAGGAAGCGATGGAACAATCGCTTTATCCGGGGTCGCAAACGTTCGAGCAGGCGCTGTGCCGCTTGTACCTTGACGGCATCATCAGCTACGACGATGCGATGTCGGCGTCCGATTCACCGACCAACCTCGCATGGCAGATCAACCAGAACTCCCCGACATCGCGCGTTGCCTCGATGGAACAACAGGACAAGGGTGAATCGCAACGCGTGCCCGCAGCGGACTTCGCCGGCATGACGATCAATCCCGAACTGCTGGAACGCTAGGTAACCTCGCCATACGTCGATGCTAACATTGCCGCATGGACATGGCGGCTCACTCGACGCTCGCGCTCGCCCGCGAGCTGATCGCGCGCCGCTCGATCACCCCTGACGACGCCGGATGCCAGGCGCTGCTGGCTGCGCGACTGGCTCCGCTGGGTTTCCGCTGCGAATCGCTCGTTTCGAACGGCGTCACGAACTTGTGGGCACGACGCGGCGAGGTACGCCCGCTCGTCTGCTTCGCCGGTCACACCGACGTTGTTCCTCCCGGTCCGCTCGACCAGTGGCAGTCCGACCCGTTCGTCCCAATAGAACGCGACGGCTTCCTCTACGGTCGTGGCGCCGCCGACATGAAAAGCTCGATCGCGGCGTTCGTGACGGCGATCGAAGCGTATAGCGCACGCGGTCTCTCGGGATCAGGCTCGATCGCGTTGTTGATCACCTCCGACGAGGAAGGCCCGTCGATCGACGGAACGGTGCGCGTTGTCGAACGGCTCAAAACCGCCGGTGAAAGAATCGACTATTGCATCGTCGGGGAGCCTTCATCAATCGATGCGCTGGGCGACATGATCAAGAACGGCCGCCGCGGAACGCTTTCCGGTACGTTGACCGTGCGCGGTGTGCAGGGCCATGTCGCGTATCCGCATCTGGCCCGCAACCCAATCCATTTGATCGCGCCGGCACTTGCGGAGCTCGCAGCAACGCATTGGGACGACGGTAACGCGGATTTTCCACCGACCACGTGGCAGTGCTCGAATATTCATGCGGGCACCGGCGCAGCGAACGTTGTACCGGGAACGCTCGAGCTCTGGTTCAATTTCCGTTATTCGCCCGCGAGCACGCGCGAATCGCTGGGGGCACGCTTCGAATCGATTCTCAAACGGCATGCACTCGACTACACGCTGGTGTGGACGGGCCACGGCCGTTCATTTCTCACAAAACCGGGCCGACTCGTTGACGTCGCAACGGCGAGCGTGCGCGAAGTCACGGAGCGTACGCCCGTGCTCTCCACTGTGGGCGGCACGTCCGATGGACGCTTCATTGCGGACATTTGCGATGAGATCGTCGAGCTGGGTCCGGTCAATTCGACGATTCACAAATTGAACGAGTGCGTCGCCATCGCCGACCTCGAGCCGCTGGCCTTGATCTATCGGCGGATGCTCGAGCAACTGCTGGCGTGAGCGCCGTCGGTCCGGGCCGTTAGTGGCACCGCAGGAATTCGCGACACTGCGCGATTGGCTGCGTTTCGCCGTGACGCGTTTCGGCGAGGCGAAGCTTGCGTTTGGCCACGGAACGACGAACGCGTACGACGAAGCTGCGTATCTGCTGCTGCACGCGCTGTCGCTTCCGCTCGATCGCCTCGAGCCGTTTCTCGACGCGCGCCTGACGTTGGCCGAGCATGCGAAGCTCGGAGCGTTGCTCTCGCGACGCATCGACGAGCGCATTCCCGCGGCTTATCTGACGAGCGAAGCATGGCTCGGCGACTTCCGCTTCTACGTCGATAAGCGCGTTGTCATCCCGCGCTCGTACATCGCCGAGTTGTTGCCCGATGGGCTTGCGCCGTACATTGAATCCAACGACGCCGTGCGCAAGGCGCTCGACCTTTGCACCGGCTCGGGCTGCCTCGCGGTGCTGCTCGCCCACGCGTACCCAAACGCCGATATCGACGCTGTCGATGTGTCGCCGGACGCATTGGCCGTCGCGCAACACAACGTCAGCGACTACGACCTCGCCGGTCGAATAAATCTGATCCGCTCGAATCTCTTCGACAATCTGCGCGACAAGACCTACGACCTCATCATCAGCAATCCACCGTATGTGACAACGATGGCGATGGAGGAGCTGCCGGCGGAGTTTCGACACGAGCCTGAATTGGCATTGGCCGGAGGCGACGATGGATTGGACATCGTTCGCGCGATCATCGCCGCCGCGCCACGCCATCTCAATTCGCGGGGTGTGCTCGTCGTCGAAGTCGGCAGCGCCAAGACCGCGGTCGAAGCCGCTTTCCCGCGCATGCCGTTCGTTTGGCTTGCCACGCAGTCGTCTAACGATTGCGTGTTTCTACTGACGCGCGATGAGCTCGTCGCGCGTTGATTACGCGATTTCGAAGAACTGACGAATGCGACGCACGAGCTCGGAAGCCCGGCTTACCGCCATCCGTGCGCGCGCGTCGGCATCGGCCGCTTGGAGCGTCGCGTCGTTTTCTGCCTGACGTCTGGCAACGACTTTCGCGAATCCGTCGGCGAGCTCGGGGCGCGCGCGGAGGATCGCGTCGAATCCTGATTTGTCCAACCGATAGCACAGCACGTCGCTTTCCGCGATAACTGTAGCCGTGCGCGCTTGCCCCGTCAGCAGTCCCATTTCACCGAAGTTCGCCGGCGCTTCCAGCGTCGCAAGTCGTGGCCGCGTCTGGCCGGCTTCAGCCTCGCCGTAGATCGCCACTTTGCCTTCCGCAAGTACGTACAACGAATCGGCCACTTCTCCGCGGCGCGAGATCAAGTCGTTGCGCACATACATGCAATCGGTGAGCTCGGAGGCCAGCGCGCGCCGTTCGTCGGGCGTCATCGGCGCAAACAGCTCAATCTGTGAAAGAGTCGCGAAGCGCTTCTTCAACGTTTCGTCGGTCGCGGCCCCGGAGGATTGCTCGCCGCCGTCGATCAATACGCGGTGCGGCAGCGGAATTTCCATTCTTTCGCGCGCCAATGCGGCGTGAATGTGAACCCGCACGACCGAGTCGGTTAACAGTTCATGGCGGAGATCGGTGAGCCAATAGAGCACTGCATAACTGATGCCGCTGTCGCCGAAATGCTTGCACGTGACGATGAGCTGCGGCGTCGTCGCAACGTTCGTGACTTCGGCGCGCGCGAGCGCGGTTTGTACTGTGCCAATGACGCGGCTCGGCGGCGTTGCATACGAGACGCTAAACTCAACTTCGCGGCGCCACGACATACGCACATCGCCACGGCGTGCGAGAACGACGATGCTGTTCTTCACGATTGTCGAATTCGGGACGATGACGGTTTCGCCGCTGTTCGTTGCGACCGAGAGATAGCGCCACCGGATATCGATGATCTGTCCAATGACGTTTTCGACACGTACCCAGTCGCCGATGCGGCAGGTGTTGTCGAGCTGAACGGCAATGCCGCCCCAGAGATTGCCTAGCGTCTCACGCAAAGATAGCGCGATCGCGCCCGTCAACACCGCACCGCTGGTGATGATGCCCGCGAGGTTGACGCCCGCGACATGCATCCGATAAAGCACATACACGACGAGCACCAGCACGAACAACACGTCGGCAAGGATCCGAGGAACGTCGGCCTTGCGAAGCAGCGTCTGGAAAATGAAGCTGACCAAAATGCGGACGAAGCCGATCGCGAGCAGCATGAGCAGCGCTTCGCGCATCATCACCGCGAGCGTGCCTTCGGCGAGGCCGCCGCCGAATTTGTACAACAGTGCAAGCGCGCCGAGACCGACGAGCAGCAACAAGATCATCTGCGCGCTGCCGGCACGGAGATCGCGGCGAAACCGCATCGTCACCAACGCAAGCAATATGCCCGCAAGCGTGTAACAGAAGGCGTCGTAGATCGTGTCGAATGTCGGCATGACAGGTTTTGGGGTCGCTCGGCGGTCGCTTTGTCCCGGGGCGGAACGCCGCGATTATAGGGTGGCCGAGGGTCGCGTCGCGTAGAATCGGCTAGGCTTGTCTTCTCGATTATTCAGTCTTCCCGATTATTCACGATGACATTGCGCTCCGGCGGCGAAATCCTCGTCGCCAACTTGCTCGCTCAAGGCACCACCCACGCATTCGGCGTCCCTGGCGAGAGCTTCTTGCCCGTATTGGATGCGCTCTATGACGTCGCCGATCGGCTCACGTTCGTCGTGTGCCGACAGGAAGGCGGCGCGGCGTACATGGCTGACGCGTACGGGAAACTAACGGGGCGGCCCGGCGTTGCCATCGTGACGCGTGGTCCGGGTGCGTCGAATGCGGCCATTGGCATCCACACCGCCGCACAGGACTCGACACCGATGATCGTATTGGTTGGCCAAGTGGGGAGCGATTTTGTCGATCGCGAGGCCTTCCAGGAAATCGACTATCGCCGCATGTATGGGAGCAGCACGAAGTGGGCCGCGCAAATCGACCGCGTCGAGCGCATTCCGGAATATATCGCGCACGCATTTCGGATTGCGATGGCGGGCCGTCCCGGACCCGTCGTGTTGGCGCTTCCGGAAGACATGCTCGCGGCGCAATGTGATGCCCGGGATGCGAGTCGGGTCGACGCGCTTCCTATCGCGCCTACACGCGCGCAGATCGCAGCCGTCGGCGAAGCACTCGCGCATGCGCAACGACCGTTGCTGCTTGCAGGCGGCAGCCGCTGGGATCGCGACGCCTGCGCGACTCTGCGACTACTCGCTGAACGGGCCGGATTGCCGGTCGCATGCGCATTCCGTCACCAAGACTTGTTCGACAATCGACATCCACAATACGCGGGCGATGTCGGCATCGCGATCAATCCCCAGCTGGCCGCGCGGGTGCGCGACGCCGATGTGTTGCTGGTCGTGGGCGAACGGTTGGGTGAGATGACGACTTCGGGCTATGCGCTGATCGAAGCTCCGTCGCCCCATCAGACATTGATTCACGTGCATCCCGGCAGCGACGAGCTCGGTCGCGTCTATCAGCCCGCTATCGCCATCAACGCAACGCCGCGCGAATTTATCGAGGCGCTTTCTGAATCGCTGCCAGCAACCGGCTGCCGCCGCGATCTCGCGCAGCACGCGCAGAGGGAATACGAAGCATGGCGCTCGCCGCGCACCGTGCCCGGCGATGTCGATCTATGGCAAGTCGTCCGCTGGCTCGACGAACGCCTTCCAGACGACGCGATCGTCGCAAACGGCGCTGGCAATTACGCCACGTGGATGCATCGGATCTTCCGTTATCGATCGTATCGAACGCAGCTCGCGCCCTATTCGGGGTCGATGGGTTACGGCGTCCCTGCCGCGGTCGCGGCGAAGCTCGTTCATCGCGACCGCATCGTGCTTTCATGGAACGGCGACGGCTGTTTCTTGATGAACGGTCAAGAGCTCGCGACCGCGGTCCAGTATCGTTTGCCGATCGTGTTCGTCGTCATCGACAACGGTATGTACGGCACGATTCGCATGCATCAGGAGCGGCAGTATCCCGATCGCGTATCGGGGACCTCGCTCGTCAACCCGGATTTCGCGGCCCTGGCACGCGCGTATGGCGCTACGGGCGAAACGATCGCTTCAACGTCGCAATTCGCACCGGCCTTTGAGCGTGCACTGGCAGCGGACGGCCCTGCGTTGCTTCACGTCAAGCTCGACAGCCAAGCGTTGACGCCGAACGCCACGCTCGATGCGTTGCGCGAGCAAGGACGAAACGCGAAAAAGAGCTGAGCTACGCCGGCTGTGGAGGCGGCTCCTCGCGTAACGCGCGCGCCAGCATAATGCGCCACATGCCGGCCGAGATCAGCGCGAAACCGGCCAGCAGGCCGATGATCGCGATAGAACTTGCAGGCCATCCGGCGGCGATCAGAATCGCCAGCACGATCGACAGTGCGCCGTCGAATAGTATCCAGCCCCAGCCGCGCCGTGGCTTTCGCTTCATCGCCACCATCACGCTGCAAACGCCGTGCGCAAGCAACAAGCCGCCGACGAGGAGCGCGAGCGTCGCGATCCCGGCGAGCGGAAATATCGCGAACAGCGCGCCCAACACGATCATCGCAATGCCTGACAACAATTTCCAGCCGAAGCCCGCCTCGCTGCGTGTCGCAACGGCATGAGCGACTTCCGCAACGCCACCGACGAAGAACATCGCGCCGAAGAAGAGCGTCGCAGCAAGCGCCGCAGGGCCGGGCGCAATGACAGCAAGCACACCCGCGACGATCATGACGACACCCAATATCGTGACCCAGCGCGCGATCTTCGCCGAATCGCTTCCTGCAGCTTGTTCCGCCATGTCATATCCCCTTTGTCAGAGTGTTGTACCCCCACGGCTGCGCAACCTCGTTGTAGTGTACGTTGGCGCAAGGGGATTCTACGCCCGAACGGCGAAGCCCATCGCATCAGGGAGCCCGAACATTCGGTGGTCGAGAATCCCTTGCTAAGCCCAAATCGACGCGCGGCCGCGTCATGGCCGGCGGCGCCGGCTCGACCGGTCGATACATTGCCTGGAACTGGCGGACGAGCCCGACGTACTCACGTGTCTCGGGAAAAGGTGGAATGCGATTGCCGTTGTCACGCACCGATTGTTCGCCGGCGTTATAGGCCGCAAGCGCAAGCGGAACATCGTCGCCAAAAAGATCGAGGAGATCGCGCAAGTATCGAACGCCGATTCGTACGTTGGTCGGCGGATCGAATAGCTGTTGCGCGATTGTGCGATTGCGCTGGTCGGCGAGCCCGTAGCGCGCGCCGGTTGCCGGGATGATCTGCATCAGGCCAAGCGCACCCTTTGCCGATATCGCTTGCGGTTCGAATGCCGATTCGACCGCAATGATCGCCTTGACCAATGCGGGATCAAGCGCGTGTTTCTGCGCGTTCCGCTCGATCAACGAGGCGAAGCGCCGGGCGTTCGGATGCTCGATGACCCGACGGTACAAAGCGCTGTGCTCCAGTGGCGCTTGTGCATTCGGGGTACTTCGGTCTGGCGCATCGAGGCTCGTCGGACCTTTGAAGAACAGCTGATAGCGTTCGTCGACGCGATGCGTGGCGAAATGCGCGACACCGTCGTCGTCCACGTATCCCCAAAGTTCCGCGCTCGCGAGCGTTGCATGAAGCGCAAGCACCGCGAAAATCGAGCGGCCGCACGAAACGAGCGTAGGCATTGCCCTGCGACAGTATCAGGCCACGCTTTCCGCGGGAATCGCGCGAACCGACAACACGCCGTCGATGGCTGATATCGCGTCGATCACCGCGGATTGGATGGGACTGTCGACGTCGACCAGCGTATACGCCATCTCGCCGCGCGATTTGTTGACCATGTTGTGAATGTTGAGCCCCGCCTTCGCCATCGTCGTCGAGATCTGGCCCACCATGTTCGGTACGTTGGCGTTGGCGATCGCAACCCTGAAAGGCGATTCACGCGACATGTCGACGCTGGGAAAATTGACGGCGTTTGCAATCACGCCGTTTTCCAGAAACTCGCGTACCTGGTCGACGACCATGATCGCGCAGTTTTCTTCGGCTTCTTCGGTGGATGCGCCCAAATGAGGCAATGCGGCGACGCCCGGCTCGCGAAGAAGCGCAGCGCTGGGAAAGTCGCACAGATAATACTTGAGCCGATGATTGCGTAACGATGCAATTACCGCTTGTTCGTCAACGATCGCATCGCGCGCAAAATTCAATAGCGATGCGCCAGCTCTCATCGCGGCGAGCCGCTCGTCGTCAATGAGATGATGTGTCACCGGTAGCAGCGGGACGTGCAGTGTCACGAAATCCGACTGCTTCAACAGCTCCTCAATGCTGTGCGCACGCCGCACGCTCGACGGCAGTCGCCATGCGGCATCGACGGTGATTTCTGGATCGAAGCCCGTCACTTTCATGCCGAGCTTGATCGCGGTATCGGCAACGAGGCTACCGATAGCGCCAAGGCCGATGATACCCAGTGTCTTCCCTGGCAGCTCCACGCCGGCGAAGCTCTTCTTGCCATCCTCAACGCGCCGCTCGAGATCCGTGCCACTGGTGTCGAGGCTGGTCACATAACGGAGCGCGGGAACGACGTTTCGCGCTGCGATCAGCAATGCAGCGAGTACAAGCTCCTTCACGGCGTTCGCATTCGCGCCGGGGGCATTGAATACCGGTACACCGCGTTTCGACATTTCGGCGACCGGGATATTGTTCGTTCCCGACCCGGCGCGGCCGATCGCCTTGACGCTCGGCGGAATGGGCGTCGTACGCAAGTCGTGCGACCGCAGCACGATCGCGTCCGGATGTTCGATTGCTTTTCCGACCGTAAAACGCGCGGTGGGAAACCGGTGTAGTCCCTGCGCGGAAATCTGGTTGTAAGTGAGGATGTGGTATTTCATCGCTTGATTTCTTGTTATCCGTGTCGCCGCTCGAAGTCCTTCATATAGTCGACTAGCGTCCGAACCCCTTCGATCGGCATTGCGTTGTAGATCGATGCCCTCATGCCTCCCACGGCACGATGGCCTTTAAGCTGCACCATGCCATGTTCCTTCGCGCCTTTGAGAAACGCGTCGTCGAGCGACTCGTCACGGAGCTTGAACGGCACGTTCATCCGCGAGCGATCTTCCTTGCGCACGAGGCTCCGATAGAACGACGTCTGATCGAGGTAATCGTAAATGAGCGCGGCCTTGGCGACATTGACGCGCTCGATCGCGGCGATGCCGCCTTGGGCAAGCAGCCATTGAAAGACCAATCCCGCAACATAGATGGCGTACGTTGCCGGGGTATTGACCATCGAATCCGCTTCTGCTTGCGCTTTCCAATGAAATGCTGACGGTGTGATCGGCAGTGCACGATCGAGCAGGTCCTCGCGCACGATCACCAGCGTCAAACCCGCCGGGCCGGCGTTCTTTTGAGCGCCGCCGTAGATAACGCCGAATTTGGACACGTCGATGACGCGCGAGAGCAAATGCGAGGACATGTCTGCAACAACGGGCACGTCGCCTGTGTCAGGCGTCCATTGATATTCGACGCCGCCGATCGTCTCGTTCGTGCAGACGTGGATATACGCTGCGCCCGGAGTGAGCTGCCAGCGATCCTGCGTGGGTACGTACGTAAATCCCTTGTCTTCCGACGACGCCGCAATGTTCACAGTGCAGTACTTCTTGGCTTCCTTGATCGACTTTTTCGACCATTCTCCGGTGTTGATGTAATCGGCTGCCGTACGGCCGGCGAGCAGATTCATCGGAACGATCGCGTTTTCTGCAATAGCTCCACCCTGCAGGAAGAGCACCTTGTAATTGCCTGGAATCGCGAGCAGTGTCCGCAAGTCCGCTTCCGCCTTCGCTGCAATGCCGATGAACTCCTTGCCGCGATGGCTCATCTCCATCACCGACATGCCGCTGCCGTGCCAGTCGAGCATTTCCGCCGCGGCCTGCTGTAAAACGACTTCCGGGAGCACTGCGGGTCCGGCGCTGAAATTGATGGCGCGCATGAAGTATTCCGATGCAGTAGGGAAATAGATACCTCGCCGCAACAGCGCGTACGCGGCGCGGCCGAGCATCAACTCGCGGAGACGGGCTCTTCGATCAGCGGCGCATGCGTTGCGTACAGCTCGTCCTGCGCCGTCGCAGGAAGGTGATTGTGTTCCTTGGCATAACGGATGACTTTGCGGATCAAGTTGAGCCCCATCGGCGCCAGCGCGCGCTCCCACAGTTCGCGGGCCGTTTCGCCTTTCCTGACAAAGCACCATTCCTGTGCGGCGATCGCACCTGCGTCCATCCGTTCGGCGAGGTGGTAAATCGATCCACCGGCAATGGGATCTCGCTCCTTGATCGTCCATTCGATGGCAGCGATGCCGCGATGGCGCGGCAACAGCGACGGGTGGTAGCCGATTCCGCCGAGCCGCGACCGTGCAAGAGCCTCGCTGCTGACGCGCGCGTGGCTATGCGCCGTTACGATGAGATCCGTTCCAGTCGGAATCGCTGCCGCGGGAATGATCTTCGGATTCGGCGGTACATATACGTCGATACCGACGCCACGAGCCGCGTTGGCAAGCCGATCGTCGTTGGCCGGCACGACGACGCGGAGAATCGATACATCCTCTTCGCGCAGCAACGCGAATGCGGCCGTGCCAAACCATTTCGAGCCGACGAGCGTGATTTTCACGCGCGCATTATAACGTGGCCGACCTGGACGCAGCCCACTCGGACACGACAGCGAGATTACGTGTCGCGCGTATCGTTCAAACGCGCGTTACGCGGGACATTCGACGGCGCTACCGACGCGAGCACCGTCTTTCCACGTCTCGAGTCGCACCGGGAACCCCCACAACCGATAGAGATGCTTGACGACTTCGCTTGCCGCGTCAGCGAGAGGACGATCGCGATAACCCATATGCCGTAACTCGAGTGAGCGATCGCCATCGCGATCATAACGAACGATCTGCACGTCCGGTACGCGCGTTTCGTGCGCATGCTGTTCGGCCAGGAGCTTGCGTATCCGACGATACCCGGCTTCGTTGTGGATGCTATCGACAACGAGCTCGTCTTCGTCGGCGTGGTCGGCCAACGCAAACAGACGCAATTCGCGGATCAGCCGAGGCGAAAGGTATTGTGCGATGAACGATTCGTCCTTGTAGTTGCGCATCGCGAAGTCGAGGGTCTTGCGCCAGTCCATCCCTGCGATGTCAGGGAACCATTCGCGATCCTCATCGTCCGGCCGCTCGCAGATCCGTTTGAGATCGGAGAATATCGAGAACCCGAGCGTGTACGGATTCATCCCACCAAAGCCCGGTGCATCAAACCCCGGCTGATACATAACGTTAGTGTGGCTCTTCAGAAATTCGAGCATGAAGCCGTCGTCGACCAGCGCCTTTTCATGCAGGCGATTCAGAATTGTGTAATGCCAGAACACTGCCCAACCTTCGTTCATCACCTTCGTCTGGCCTTGCGGATAGAAGTACTGCGCGAGCTTTCGGACGATGCGCACGAGCTCACGCTGCCAGGGCTCCAGCTTCGGCGAGAACTTTTCGACGAAATAGAGAATGTTCTCCTGCGGGTCCGGCGGAAACGTACTCTTACGCTTTGTGGGCGTTGTCGGCTTGTCCGGCAGCGTGCGCCAGAGGTCGTTGTACTGCCGTTCCTGATACGCCTGGCGATCCTTGACCCGTGCCTCCTCGGCCTTCAATGTCAACGGCGGCGGACGCCGGTAACGGTCGACACCATGCGGCATCAATGCATGACAGGCGTCGAGTATCTCCTCGACGGCCGCTTCGCCGTGGCGCTCTTCGCACTCCATCACGAAATGACGCGCGAAGACGAGGTAATCGAGTATGGCTTCAGGCGTGGTCCACTGCTTGAACAGATGGTTGCCCTTGAAGAAGGAGTTGTGGCCGTAGCACGCGTGCGCGATCACCAGCGCCTGCGTCGTGATCGTGTTTTCCTCCATCAAGTACGCGATACAGGGATTGGAATTGATGACGATCTCGTATGCGAGGCCTTGCGCGCCGCGGCGATACGCCTGGTCATTGCGAATGAACTCCTTGCCGAACGACCAATGCGGATAGCCGATCGGTAAACCGGTCGTTGCATACGCATCGAGCATCTGTTCCGACGTAATGATCTCGATCTGGTTCGGATACGTATCCAGCGCGTATTCAGCGGCGACTTCGCCGATCGCCGCGTCGTAACGTTCGAGCAGCGACGTATCCCAATCGGCGCCATGCGAAAGTGCGCTCATGGTTGGAATCCGCGCGGCGCCGATTCGCGCCGCAGGGCCGTCCCAAGGCGCGAATTACTCCCCCTCAGGGGGCAGCGAAGCGGCGAAGCCGCGAGCGTGGGGGTCGTCATTGCGCGTCCTTCTTGAACAGATCGTGGAATACCGGATAAATCTGATCGCGCTGTGAAGCGCGGCGCATCGCAAAGTTCGTTGCGCCGGCAGCGATCACCTGGTACTCGACCCACAGCGCCGAAGGCCGTTCCGGCGAATGCGGCGAGTTGAGCTCGAGGTAGGTGTAATAGCGCGTGGCGGGCAACACCTTCTCGCGCAGAAAGCGGGCGCTTCGCGCAGAGTCCGCGCCGAAGGCATCGCCGTCGGATGCCTGCGCCGCATAGACGTTCCAGCCGTCGAGGTAGCGCTCGCGATGAATTGCAGCGGCCAACTCCAGGGCGGAGAGCACGATGGTGCCGCCGGTACGCGGGTCGTGGAAGAACGTATCTTCGTCGACTTCTTCGGCATCGTCGGTGTGACGTATGAAGACCAAATCCACCTCTTTATATTTGCGCGTCAGGAAAAGGTAGAGCAGCGTGAAGAAGCGTTTCGCCAGGTCCTTTTTCTCCTCGTCCATCGACGCCGACACGTCCATCAGGCAGAACATCGCCGCGCGCGCGACCGGCTCTGGGCGCACCACTCTGTTGCGATAGCGGAGATCGAGCTCCTCAATAAAAGGAAGCGCATTCTCGCGCCGCAACAGCCGCTGCAACTCCAAATACAGGTCGTACGCTTCTTTCTGCTGTCCCGCCGCAACCGCAAGGCCGAACTCGGCTTCGATCGCAAGCGCTTCCTCGGCGATTCCACTGCGAAGCGCAATGCGCCGCGCGAGCGACTGCGACAGCGTTCGAATCACGGCGAGATTCGCAGGCGAACCGCTGGTTGTGTAACCCGCGCGCACGGACGTTGGACGTTCGGCGCGGCCCAGTGCCGTCCTAGCGAGATTGGGCAGCTCGAGGTCGTCGAAAAACACTTGCATGAATTCTTCACGCGACAACGAAAACACGAACGCGTCTTCGCCATCGCCGTGCCCCGCTTGCGAACCGCCACCTCCGCTGCCGGACTCGGGGCGAGGAATGCGGTCACCCGCAACGAACGTGCGATTGCCCGGCAAAACAATCTCGCGATCGCCGCCGGCGCCGAATCCAAATGCCGGCTCCGAGATGTCTTTGCGCGGCACGTAGACATCGCCGCCCTTCTCCATGTCGGCAATGCGTCGTTCGCTGACCATCTTCTTCACCGCCGCGCCGATCTGCGCTTTATAGCGACGCAGGAACCGCGCGCGATTGACCGCGCTCTTCCCGCGAGCATTTTCCCGGCGATCGATCAGATGGCTCATAGGACCCCCACTCCTGCTCTCATGGCTACGATGCCTTGCGAACGCGCAGATACCACTCGGCCAGAAGTCGTACCTGCTTCTCCGTGTAACCCTTGGCCACCATCCGGGCGACGAAGTTTTCGTGCTTCTTCAACTCGTCGGCGGACGCCTTGGCGTTGAACGAGATGACGGGAAGCAAGTCTTCGGTGTTCGAGAACATCTTCTTCTCGATCACCTCGCGGAGCTTCTCGTAGCTGTTCCACGTCGGATTGCGGCCGGCATTGTGGGCGCGCGCGCGCAAGACGAAGTTGACGATCTCGTTGCGAAAATCCTTTGGATTGACGATACCCGCCGGCGTTTCAATCTTTTCCAGCTCGGCGTTCAGCGCCGCGCGATCGAAGCTCTCGCCAGTCTCGGGATCGCGGAAGTCCTCCTCCTGGATCCAGCAGTCCGCGAATGTCACGTAGCGGTCGAAGATGTTCTGGCCGTACTCGGCATACGACTCGAGATACGCGGTCTGGATCTCCTTGCCGATGAACTCGGCATAGCGCGGCGCGAGATGTCCCTTGACATGCTCGATGTAGCGGCGGCGCGTTTCTTCGGGCAGGTCCTCGCGTGCGAGACGTTGCTCGAGGACATACATCAGATGGACCGGGTTGGCCGCGATCTCGGTCTGATCATAGTTGAACACCGCCGAGAGGACCTTGTACGAAAAGCGCGTCGACATTCCGGTCATACCTTCGTCGGGCCCGGCATAGTCGCGATATTCCTGCAGCGACTTCGCCTTCGGGTCGATGTCCTTCAGCGTTTCACCGTCGTAGACGCGCATCTTCGAGTAGATGCTCGAGTTCTCCGGCTCCTTGAGCCGACTCAGCACAGTGAACTGCGCCATCATATCGAGCGTGCCCGGCGCGCACGGCGCCCCTGCCAGTGACGAATTGGCCAACAGCTTGCGGTAGATCTTCACCTCCTCCGACACCCGCACGCAGTACGGAACCTTGACGATGTAGATCCGGTCGAGAAACGCCTCGTTGTTCTTGTTGTTGCGGAAGGTGTGCCACTCGGACTCGTTCGAGTGCGCAACGATGATGCCGTTGAACGGTATCGCCGAGAAGCCTTCGGTCCCCTTGAAGTTGCCTTCCTGCGTCGCGGTCAGGAGCGGATGCAGCATCTTGATCGGCGCCTTGAACATCTCGACGAATTCGAGGAGGCCCTGGTTTGCAAGGCACAATCCACCCGAATAGCTGTACGCGTCGGGATCGTTTTGCGAGTGGTGCTCGAGCTTGCGGATGTCCACCTTGCCGACCAGCGATGAAATATCCTGGTTGTTCTCGTCACCCGGTTCCGTTTTCGTGATCGCGATTTGCCGCAGCGCCGACGGCTTCACGCGCGCCACGCGGAATTTCGTCAAGTCGCCGCCGAATTCCTGCAGACGCTTGACGGCCCACGGCGACATGATCCCGGTCAGGTAGCGGCGCGGGATGCCATATTCGTCTTCCAGCGTCGCGCCGAACTGCTCCGGCGCGAAGAGTCCAAGCGGCGATTCGTTAACGGGCGATCCTTTGAGCACATAGATTGGCCGCAACTCCATCAGGGACTTCAGTCGTTCAGCGATCGACGACTTGCCGCCGCCCACAGGCCCCAACAAATAAAGAATCTGCTTCCGTTCCTCGAGGCCTTGCGCGGCGTGACGGAAGAACGACACGATCTGGTCGATCGCGTCCTCCATACCGAAGAACTCGCGGAACGCCGGATAGCGGCGTATGAGGCGGTTACTGAAGATGCGCGACAGCCGCGGGTCGTTGCGGGTATCGAACAGCTCGGCTTCGCCGATGGCCGCGAGCATCCGCTCGGCGGCGGTAGCGTATGCGTTAGGGTCTTTTTTGCAGAATGTGAGATAGTCTTCGAGACTCATCTCCTCGTCTGCAGTGGCCGAATACGTGGACCGATACTGTTCCAGAAGCTTCGTCATCGTCGTTCTCCCATTTGGGTACGTGAGATGCCGAGCATTCGGCCGTTTCCTTCAAACTCCCCCCGGCATCCGGGGTAGGAAGGATTTGTTGTTGTGGCGGTCTATCAAAGTTGGTCCGTCTCCTGCCGTCGCCCTGCAGCGACATTCTCTGCAGCTTCGGCCGGTCCGGGGCAATCCCCCGTTTCTTGAAAAGCATTCGTCATGCCAACGCTTCGCATGTCCGTAAGGTTGACCAAACATCCTCGCGTGTCTACGGATCGCTTCAATCGTGCGCTTATTTATGTCCAAACGGGTGTTGACGCTGCGCACAACAAGTTGACGCAGCGCGGCGCGTGGCGTGTGAACAACAAGAGCTTGCAACGGCGACGCGAACTCCTACAAAAACGTTCTCTGTTCGGGGATTGCCGTGTCGCGCGTCGGTCATTCGCGCAGCGTTGGCAGCAATCGGCATCGACTGCTAAAAGCGCCTGTTGCCTGATTGCATTGCAAGTTTGCGCGGAGGGGCGGACGCCAACCGACGCTCAAAACGGACGCTCGCCTACAGCCGCATAACGCAACTGGGCGTTGCCCGATTGCGGTGCGAAATAACCCTAGTCGCGCAACCGTCTGGTGCTGCCGCGCCAGTACTTGAGGGTCAAGTAGCCGCCGAGCATGCCGCCAAGATGTGCGAAATGCGCAACGCCTTCCTGCGTCCCGGTGACGCCGAGGTACAGCTCGATGACGGCATAGATGACGACGAATACGCGCGCCGGCAACGGAATCGGCGGAAACAGCAGCATGACCCGACTTGTCGGGAAATAAATTCCGTACGCCAGCAGCAAGCCAAACACGCCGCCTGATGCCCCTACTGTCGGGTAGACGCCGCCGGTCAACGCGGCCACCAGCAGTTGCGTCACGGCAGCAGCGACGACGCTCATAAAGTAATAGACGAGGTAGCGACGTCCCCCGAAGACGCGCTCGATCGCGCCGCCGAACATGTAAAGCGCGAACATGTTGAAGGCGAGATGCAACAGGCTGCCGTGCAGGAAGGCGTAGGTGACAAGCTGCCACGGCGCGAATCCCACTTGCGGATCGATCTGCGAGGAGCCCCACGGCCACAGCGCGAAGGGAATCACGAGGTCGGGCAGCAACCCCTGCAGCAGGAAGATCGCGACGTTTGCGCCGATGAGCGCAGAGGTGACAGGAAGCATTAGCGTTAGATGGGGCCGAGGCGCGACGCGAGCAAGTGACCGGGCAGGCTTCGCTCAATGCTTCGCGACCTCAAGCTTGCCGATTTGGTTGCGATGCACCTCATCGGGCCCATCGGCGAGACGCAGCGTGCGCGCGTGCGCGTAAGCACGGGCGAGGCCATGGTCATCGCAGACGCCTGCGCCGCCATGCGCCTGGATTGCCCAATCGATGACGCGGCACGCCATCGTCGGCGCGGCGACCTTGATCATTGCGATCTCTGCGCGCGCTGCTTTGTTTCCGACCGTATCCATCATGTACGCGGCTTTAAGCGTCAACAGCCGTGCCTGATCGATCATGATCCGCGCTTCCGCGATCCGCTCGAGCGTGACCGTTCTCTCCGCGACGGCCTTGCCGAATGTGACGCGATGCTTCACCCGCCGGCACATTTTCTGGAGTGCCCGTTCCGCGAGACCGATGAGACGCATGCAATGGTGGATTCTGCCGGGTCCAAGCCGGCCTTGCGCGATGTCGAACCCTCGGCCTTCGCCCAGAATCATATTGTCGACCGGAACGCGCACGTTGTCGAAATCGATCTCCATGTGGCCATGCGGTGCGTCGTCGTATCCGAAAACGGGTAAGTGACGAAGAACGTTGACGCCGGCCGTGTCGCGCGGTACGAGCACCATCGATTGCCGCCGGTGCGGCGGTCCCTCGTCGCTCGTCTTTCCCATGAAGATGATGATTGCGCAGCGCGGATCACCGGCGCCCGACGTCCACCATTTGCGTCCGTTGATCACGAACGAGTCGCCCTCGCGAACGATCGAGCTCTTGACGTTGGTCGCATCGGATGACGCAACGTCGGGCTCGGTCATCGCGAACGCCGAACGGATGCGACCTTCGAGCAGCGGCTCGAGCCAGCGCCTTTTCTGCTCGGCTGTGCCGTAGCGCTCGAGCACCTCCATATTCCCGGTATCCGGCGCGGAGCAGTTGAATATTTCGGGCGCGAACAACACACGTCCCATGATCTCGCACAAAGGCGCGTACTCGACGTTCGAAAGGCCCGCTCCACGCTCCGATGCCGGCAAGAAGAGATTCCACAATCCCGCGGCCTTTGCTTTGGGCTTGAGCTCCTCGATCACGGCCGAAGGTTCCCAGCGATTGTCACCTGCCGTTTGTTCGTAGTAGCGCGCTTCGTTCGGGTAGACGTGTTCGTCCATGAACGCGATGAGGCGAGCCTCGAGCGCTTTCACGTGCGGTGTGTAGTCAAATTCCATAGGCGTCTCCTAGCTCACCCGAAGGCGGAGAGCTGCTCGACTTCCTTCCAGCCGAGATCGGCAATCGGACGCGCTCGCCTTCCCGCCTCCAATGCACGAGCGCTCGCCGCATTGCCCGCGACCGCCCGCCCCATGATGCCCTGCAGAATCGCGGCGAGGCGAAACAGGTTGTACGCAAGATAGAAGCTCCATTCGGACGGCGTCGGTTTGTTTGTCGAACCCGTCCTTTCAAGGTACCGCTCGACATATTCGTCCTCTGAGGGAATGCCGAGTGCCGGCAGATCAGCGCCGCGCAGACCGCGAAACTCATCGCTGCCGAGCCGCCACGTCATCATGTGATAAGAAAAATCCGCCATTGGATGGCCCAGCGTTGACAGCTCCCAATCGAGCACTGCGCTTACGCGCGAACGGCTCGGATGAAAGACGAGGTTGTCGAGACGATAGTCGCCGTGGACGATGCACGAGCGCTCATCGCTTGGAATATGGTTCGGAAGCCACGCGATCAGCCGGTCCATCGCTTCGATCGGCTCGGTTTCCGATGCCTTGTATTGGCGGCTCCAGCGATCGATTTGACGGGCGAAATAGTTGCCGGGCTTGCCGAAGTCCGTGAGACCGGCGGCGACGTAGTCGACGTTATGCAATGCTGCGATGACGCGATTCATATCGTCGAAGACATCTCGGCGCTCCGATGGCGCCATGCCGGGCAATGCCGGGTCCCATAGGACGCGTCCCTCGACGAACTCCATGACATAGAACGCGGTGCCGATCACAGTGTTGTCTTCGCAGAGGCAATACGTTCGCGGCACGGGGACGTCCGTCTCCGCAAGGGCCGAAATCACGCGATATTCGCGCTCGACCGCGTGAGCGGACGGCAGAAGCTTGCCGGGCGGCTTTCGTCGCAACACATAGGCACGTCCATCCGCCGTTAATTTGTACGTCGGGTTCGATTGCCCGCCTTTGAACTGCTCGACGTTGAGCGGACCACGAAAGCCGGGCACACGCTCACATAGGTACGCTTCGAGCGAAGCAACGTCGAATTTGTGCGCGTCCGCGACCTTGCGCGTGCCGACGAATTCGTCTTGCGCTGCCATCGTTCAGCCGAGGATGAGGCCGTCCTTATGTCGCCGTCACGCCGCCGTCGACGGCGATCACCTGGCCGGTGATGAACGCACACGCATCGGATGCAAACAGCACGGTGATGCCTTTCAGGTCTTCGTCGGTTCCGACGCGCTTCATCGGCGCGCGTTCCGCCACAGCGTCGCCCATCATTTCCATGACGCCCTTGGTCATCTTGGTCGGGAAGAACCCCGGTGCGATCGCGTTGACATTGATGTTGTATTGCGCCCATTCGACGGCAAGCGAGCGGGTGAAGTTGATGACGCCCGCCTTGCTCGTGTTGTACGCAAGCGTTGGCGGACGGCCAGACTCGCCGCCACCGACGAGACCGAGGATCGACGCGATGTTGATGATCTTGCCCGAGCGCCGCGGCACCATCGAGCGCCGGCCGACCTCCTGGCACACAACGAACATCGCGGTCAGATTGAGATTGATGACCTTTTGCCATGCGTCAAGCGGATGCTCAAGCGTTGTCGCTCCCCACGTCGCGCCGGCGTTGTTCACGAGAATGTCGATCGGTCCGAGGCTGGCGATCGCTTGCTCGATCATCGGCGGGATTGCGGCGGCGCTCGACATGTCGCACACCAACGGCAATGCCTCGATGCCTTGCGAACGCAAATGCCCGGCCGCCGCCTCCAGTTCGTCGCGTTTGCGCGCGACCAGCGCGACTCGCGCGCCCATCTCGCCCAGCGCTTCAGCCATTTGAAGACCGAGGCCGCGCGAACCCCCAGTAATGAGCGCAGTCCTTCCTGTGATGTCAAATAATTGGCGGACACTCATGATGGGCCTTCGACGTTGAAATGTAGGACAAAACGTAGGACATTGAGGCGTCGCATCCGCCGGGTGGTCGTGATAAAAGACAGCGTGGATGGGCCCACCGGCGAGTCGCCTCCGACACTCTACCAACTCGGCCCGATGCCGGACGCAAATGGATCTCGACTACTCCGCCGAAGACCGCGCCTTCCGTGACGAGATACGCGATTGGCTCCGTGACCATCTGCCGGCCGACTTGCGGCAAAAGGTCCTCGATTATCGGCATTTGACGCGGGACGATTTGCAACGCTGGCACGCGATCCTCGCGAAAAGCGGATGGGTCGCCCCTTCGTGGCCGCAGGAATGGGGCGGCACCGACTGGAACGTCGTGCAGCGGTACATTTTTGACGAAGCCTGCGGTTATGCGGGCGCACCGCCGCTGGTTCCGTTCGGCCTCGCGATGTGCGCGCCTGTTCTGTTCAAATTCGGTACGCAAGCGCAGAAGGAACGGTTTCTGCCGAAAATCTATAGCGGCGACGAGTTCTGGTGCCAAGGATATTCCGAACCGGGCGCAGGGTCGGACCTCGCGTCGCTGCGGACAACCGCTGTGCGCCACGGCGACCGCTATGTCGTCAACGGTCAAAAGATCTGGACAACGTTCGCCCATATCGCCGACTGGATTTTTTGTCTCGTCCGCACGTCGCCGGCGGCCGAACGCAAACAAGACGGCATCTCTTTTTTGCTGATGGACATGCGTACACCGGGGATCACAGTACGTCCGTTGATTCTGATGGATGGCGAACATGAAGTGAACGAAGTGTTCTTCGACAACGTCGAGGTTCCCATTGAGAATCGCGTCCACGAAGAGGGCAAGGGCTGGACCGTCGCCAAGTATCTGCTGGGCCACGAGCGGATGAACACTGCGCGCATCGGCACGTCGCAGCGTGAGCTCGAGCGCCTGAAAGAATTTGCGGCACTCCAGTACAAGAACGGCAAGCCGCTGATCGATGATCCCCGCTTTCGCGACAAGCTTTCTCGTGTCGAGATCGAGTTGATGGCGCTCTCGATCACCAACCTGCGCTTCCTTGATCAGTTGCGCGGCGGTCGCGCGCCCGGCGCCGAGGTCTCGATGTTGAAGATCAAGGGAACCGAGATTCAGCAGGCGTTGACCGAATTGATGATGCAGGCGGCGGGACCATTGGCACAGCCGTTCGCTGCAGTCGCGGGCAATGATCGATTTGATCGCTTCGTTGCGTCGCTCGCCTCGCGCTATTGCAGCTATCGGAAGACGACGATCTACGCGGGATCGAACGAAATCCAGCGCAACATTATTGCCAAACATGTGCTGGGCCTCTGACAAAAGCAGGCTCCTCGGGCGGACAAGCTCTGCCCTCGGAATGACAAATGGTGGTGCTGTCATCCCGAGTGAAACGAGGGACCTGCTTTTGTCTTCGACAAGATGAATTTCAATCCCTCCGAAGAGCAGCGCCTGTTCGCCGCGTCGATCGAGCGCTTCGTCGCGCGCGATTACCCCTTCGAGGCGCGCCGGCACATCGTTGCATCGCACGATGGTTATAGCCGAAACGTTTGGGCGGCATTTGCCGACCTTGGATTGCTCGGTGTGGCGATCCCGTCCGAATACGGCGGGCTCGGCGGCAACGCTGCCGATTTGGCGACCGTCATGGAAGCGATCGGTGAGGCCTTGATCGTCGAGCCGTTCTTGGCGACGGTCATGGGCGCGCGGTTTATCGCGCGTGCGGGCACGCTCGAACAGAAAACTCGGCTGTTGGCGGCAACTGCCGAAGGCAAGCTTACGATGGCATTCGCGCATTCGGAGCAAGGCGCTCGTTATGATCTCGCGCGTGTCGCGACACGCGCGCGGAGAACTGCTACGGGATTCGCGATCGATGGCGACAAGCGCGTTGTGCTGCACGGCCCTTGCGCTCGGATGCTCGTTGTGTCGGCCCGCGTCTCCGGTGATGACGCCGACCCACAGGGGATTGGTTTGTTTCTCGTGGACACCGAAGCGCGAGGCGTTTCACTCGCCTCCTCACGCACGCTCGATGAATTGCGCGCGGCCGATATCTCATTGTCCAACGTTCATGTGCCAGCGGACGCGCAACTGGGCGAGACAGCAAGCGCGTTAACGGTCATTGAAGACGTCGTCGACTTTGCGACGGCACTCGTATGCTCCGAAGCCGTTGGGGCAATCCGATTCGCTAACAGCGCAACGCTCGAGTATCTGAAAACGCGCAAACAGTTTGGCGTCCCGATCGGTTCGTTCCAGGCGTTGCAGCATCGTATGGTTGATATGGTAGTCGAGTATGAACAGGCGAAATCGATGGCGAGTCTCGCGTGCGCAACCGTCGACACGGAAAGCGATCCAGTGCGCCGGAAGCGCGTCGTTTCGGCTGCAAAAGTTCGCATTGCGGACGCGTGTCGACGCGTCAGTCAAGAATCGGTCCAGCTCCACGGCGGCATGGGGATGAGCGATGAGCTGAAAATCAGCCATACATTTCGCCGCCTTACGATGATTACGCAACAATTCGGCGACGCCGATCATCATCTCGAGCGATTTGCGTCGATGTGAGAAAGGCAGATCCCTCATTTCACTCGGGATGACAAGTGTGATGAATCGACAAATTCTCCTCGTAAGCCGTCCACACGGTCCCGTGACCGAAGACAATTTTCGCTTGGCCGAGCAGCCGATTCCGGAGCCGGGGGAAGGCGAAGTGCTGGTGAAGAACGAATGGCTTTCGCTCGACCCGTACATGCGCGGGCGCATGAACGACGTTAAATCGTATGTGCCGCCTGCTGAGCTCGGGGCGGTCATGGTCGGACAAACAGTCGGCGAGGTCCTGCAATCGCGCGACCCGCAGTTCAAACCGGGTGCAAGAGTCCTAACGCCGCTGGGATGGCAGCTCTATGGTGTCGCGAAAGCGGGCGACTTGACCGCGATCGACACGACCAAGGTCCCGGCGTCGTATTACCTTGGTGTGATCGGCATGCCCGGTATGACCGCCTGGTTCGGCTTGAATGAAATCGGCAAACCCAAATCCGGCGAGACCGTCGTCGTGTCGGCTGCGTCAGGTGCGGTTGGGAGCGTCGTCGGGCAGCTTGCAAGAATCGTAGGTTGTCGAGTGGTCGGCATTGCAGGCGGTAGCGCCAAGTGCGATTACGTCACGCAGGAACTGGGCTTCGATGCGTGCGTCGACTACAAGGTCGGCCGGGTGTTCGATGATTTGCGCGTGGCGTGTCCTGCGGGTGTCGACGTTTGCTTCGAGAACGTTGGCGGCGAGACACTCGATACGACGTTACGATTGATGAATCGGTTTTCCCGCATTGTCGTGTGCGGGTTGATCGCGGAGTACAACGCCGCGGAACCGTACGGGTACACGCGATTGCGTTCCGTGCTCGTCAATCGGATCAAGATGCAGGGGATGATCGTGTTCGATTGGAAGGATCGCTATGCCGAAGCGCGAGAAGCACTCATGCGTCATGTCGTTGCCGGACAGCTCAAATACCGCGAATCGGTGATCGCCGGTCTCGAGAACGCGCCGCGCGGATTGATTGGCCTTCTCAAGGGCGAGAACTTCGGCAAGCAGCTCGTTCGGCTCGCATAGAACAAACGCCCGAAATATCAGACCGCAATTGCATACGACGCAGTTCAAGCCTTAACGCGCTGCTTCACAAAGTTGCTGTGTAGCACTTTGGCACCCGCCGAGACATTTCACTTTTCCGTTCGAATCAGTCGTGGCACCGCCACCCGGCTTTGTGGAACACTTGAGCTGGCCCAGTTCATCCGTCGCGCAATATCCCACGCCGCACTTGACATCCCCGTATTGATCCCGCATCGCGCCGCCTCCCTCTTTGGCACAGAACACTTTGCCGTATTGATCGGTTGCGCATTGCCCTTTTCCGCACACTACATTTCCATCCTGGTTCCTAATGCAATCGCCCGCGGCATTGGCCTGGGTACCGGCGGCCAACGCTAAAAAGCATCCAATAAGAAATCTATTTTTCACGGAGCTTCCTTCGATTTGCAAACGGTAGAGCGAGTATCCGGCCGCTGCTTTAGCACCTTTGATTCTCAGTGCCGCGTGCCGCCCTTCCCGGGGTCTTTCGACTTGGCCGGCACGGCTTCGACCGACAGGGTGAAGGTGCGCTGCTCGTTCGGGTTCATCGCACCCACGCCGATGAGTTTATGGGCGATTTCTTCGTCGCGATCGTTACGTATCGAAACGACGACGGTGTATTCCCAAGGCTCGCCGTCGGCGGGATGCCGGATGCTGCCTTCGATGCGTAGCGGCGTGGGCGCGGGCGTCTGCGGCTCATCGGCGCCGACATCGAAGCGCAGGTAGTGCCGGCAGGCCGGACACACGGCCGCGCTTTCGAGGATGGTCTCCCGGCAGTGCGGACATTCGCGAGTGGCCCCCGGGCCGCCCGGGCGCACGCTGCTCACGAGCCGGCGCCGCTCTCCGCGCCGTGGCCGATGCCGTACTTGCCGGCCTTCGAGCTCTTGCCATCGTCCCATCCGAACTCGACCTGACCGCGCATGCAGGCGCCGGCCGCGACCGCGAGCGAACCGGCCTTCAGGTCTCCGGTCACTACACCGGTCGGCGATAAATCGACGTGTGAGGCCTCCTCGACGTTACCTTCCAGTTCGCCGGCTATCGTGACTTTGTCGGCGCGCACGCTGCCGGTCAGCTTTGCGCCGGCCTCGATGGTGAGATCGCCCTGGACGCTGACATTGCCCTTGAACTTGCCGGCGATGCGAACGCTGCCGCCGCCTTCGATCTTTCCTTCGATGGTGATGTCGGTGGCAATTAGCGATTCCTTCCGGGGCAAGCCCGTGTCGGCGCGTGCCACCGGAGCGGCGGCGGGAATCGGGGCGAGCTCGGGCTTCAGTGGAGCGTCGAAGCGGACAGGCTCCCTCGCTTCAGAGGCCGGCACCGGTGTCTGTCGGGCCGTATTGTCTTTCCAAAGGGACATGGCATGCACCTATCAGGAGGATGAACTTTCGAGTCTAGCGCTAAAGGGCGGAAGCAATAAACGTGCAATGCGCTATCGATCTTGCACGCGCACCACGCCGGCGTCGTGAACGATCCGGCCGCCGACAATGGTGAGAATCGAACCGAGCTTCTTCAACGATTCATCGGGCACGGTGAAGTAATCATCGTTCAGCACGACTACATCGGCAAGCTTGCCCTCTTCGATCGATCCGAGCTTGTTCTCTTCCTTGACGAACCAGCCGTTCGCGATCGTATAAAGCCGTAGCGCTTCATCGCGCGTCAACGTCTGTCCGGCGTTGATGATCTGACCCGAGCTGTTCTTGCCGGTAGTCATGTAATAGAGCATCAACCATGGATTGAGCGTCGAGATCTGAGCGCTGTCGGATCCCGCCCCGACCTTGACGCCGCTGTCGACAATCATCCGGTACGGAGGTCCATTGCTTGTCGGCGTGCCGGCGAGATAGCGGAAGCCATGCAGCGCAAGACCGGCGCCAAGCGCCTTTAGCCGCTGGACATTCTGCGGCGTGATCGTCAACGCGTGCGCGATCGACCAGTGCAGCGGAGCGATCGGAATCTGCGCGTTGAGCTGTTCCCACGCAGTGATCGCGACGTTGTCCTCCGCCGATGACAGCGTGTGCTGCTGATAGATCCAGCCGCGCTCGGCTGCTTTTTTGACGGCTGCCGCGTAGTTCGCCGGCGGCGTGACGACGCCGAAGAGCGGCCAGTTCGTGATGAATTCGCCGAGCCCGGCGCTGCGGAGCCAATCGTCGCCGTATTCGCGGAATGCATTGTCGATGCGCCGTTGAAGAATCGGAAGCATCAGCGCGTTGTCCATGCTCAAGTAATTGACGCGCACGCGGACTTTCATCAAGCCTTGCCGATGCAACTCGAGAATCGGCTCGTACGCAAAATACGGATCCCAGCTCGCCGCGCCGTCGAATGTGAACTCATCCTCGTGATTCGGTGATCCGGGAATCAAGAAGCCGCCCATGTCGAAGTGCGATGTCACGCCGAGTCTGGCGGCGTAGGCCATCGCGTCGGTCGTGCTGCGCTTCTTGTCGTCGAAGGTTTGCACCGACCGCAACGCGTTCAGCGCTGCAACCGTGGCACCGCCCCCAGCGATCGATCCATCGGCGCCGACCGTCACGCCCTTTGCCGTAAAGAACGCCCTGCCGAGCGTATTCGTCGACGACGGTCCGGTGAACGACACTTGCAGATAGACGGGATTGCTCGGCGCGATCGCATCGAGCTCCGCAAGATTCGGCAGCCGCTTCTCGGCAAACTGCACTGGATTGAATCCGCCGATCGTCGTGATGAAGGCACCGGCCGGCGCGTTTTGGATTCGTTCGCTGTACGTCGCGCGAATATCGGCGAAGTTCGCAGCAGTCTCGAGCGGCGTGTGATAGCCGGGACGCAACCCCAGCAGCACGATGTGATTGTGATTGTCGACCAATCCAGGAATCGCGAGGCGGCCCTGGAGATTGATGACCTGCTTGCAGCCCGCTTCTGCCGCGCCACCGGCATCGTGACCGACCGACACGAACTTGCCGTTTCGCATCGTCACGGCGGACACGACGCTGTTCGATGCGTCCATCGTTTGAATGCGACCGTTGATGAGCGCGATTTCCCGCCCATTCGGACAATCAGCGGCGGCTTGCGCAGCAAAGGCATTCGTTGCCGGAAGGGCCAGACCGAGCGCAAGCGCCAGCGCGCGATATCTCGTTGTTCCACTCGCTTTGAGCATTATCCGTTCCTCCTTAGGAGATTCTTCACACCACTTCGAACAAGCCGGCGGCTCCCATTCCGCCCCCAATGCACATTGTCACGACGACGTTCTTCGCGCCGCGGCGGCGTCCCTCGATCAGCGCGTGGCCGGTAAGGCGCGTTCCCGAGACGCCGTACGGATGGCCGACCGCGATGGCGCCGCCATCTACGTTGAGTCGTTCGTTCGGAATTCCGATCTTGTCGCGGCTGTAAATCACTTGTACGGCGAACGCTTCATTCAATTCCCACAGGTCGATGTCGCCGACTTTCTTGCCGGTCTTTTCGAACAGCTTTGAAACGGCGAACACCGGCCCGATGCCCATCTCGTCGGGCTCGCATCCGGCGACCGCAAAGCCGCGAAAGATACCCATCGGCTTCAAGCCGCGTCTGGCGGCTTCCTTGTCGCTCATGACCGCGCATGCCGCCGCGCCGTCCGAAAATTGGCTTGCGTTACCGGCAGCGATAACGCCTCCGGGCAACGCGGGTTTGATTTGTGCGACGCCGGCGTACGTTGTATCGGGTCTGATGCCTTCGTCGACCGCGAGGGTCACATCCTTCGTATATACGCGCGACGTTTCCTTGTCCGCGACGCCCATCGTCACCTTGATCGGCACGATTTCGTCGTTGAATTTTCCCGCAGCTTGCGCCGCTGCTGCACGCTGCTGGCTTTGCACGCCGTACTCGTCCTGACGCTCGCGAGAGATGTGATAACGCTCGGCGACCTTCTCCGCTGTCTGCAGCATCGTCCAGTAGATTTCAGGCTTCTGCTGCATGAGCCACGGTTCCTGAATCATGTGTTTGTTCTGCTCATTCTGCACGCAGGAGATCGATTCGACGCCGCCAGCAATGTAGATCGAGCCCTCACCCGCGATGATCCGTTGCGCTGCCAGCGCAATCGTTTGTAGACCCGATGAACAAAACCGGTTCACCGTCATCCCCGGAACAGAGACGGGACAACCGGCGCGAATCGCGATCTGCCGCGCAATATTCCAACCGGTCGCGCCTTCCGGCAACGCACATCCCATCAGCACGTCGTCAATCTCGGCCGGATCGAGCTTCGCACGCTCGATTGCATGGCGCACTACGTGACCGCCGAGCGTTGCGCCATGCGTCATATTGAATGCGCCGCGCCACGATTTGGCGAGACCGGTGCGTGCGGTGGAAACGATGACGGCATCAACCATTGAACGTCCTTCCTTCGGCAGTGAGCTTGGCAAGGAGCGGCGCGGGCTGCCAGAAATCGGCATCGGCGTTGGGAATTGCGGCCAGCTCTTTCATCCGGCGAACGACGTTGTACAAGCCGAGCGTATCGGCATAGAACATCGGTCCGCCACGATACAGTGGAAAACCGTAGCCGGTCAGATACACCAAATCGATGTCGGACGCGCGAAGCGCAATCCCTTCTTCCAGAATGCGCGCGCCTTCATTCACGAGTGCAAGGATCAGGCGATCAACGATCTCGTCGTCAGCGATCTTGCGCGGCGTCGCACCGATCTCTTTTCGATATCCTGCAATCAGCGCATCGACTGCGGGATCGGGGATCGCATCGCGACGACCCGTTTCATAGCGGTACCATCCGGCCCCGGTCTTCTGCCCGAAGCGGCCTTGTTCGCACAGGCGATCGGCAACACGCGAATAACGCATTTGCGATTTCTCGACGTAGCGGCGTTTGCGGATGCGCCACCCGACGTCGTTGCCGGCAAGATCGCTCATCCGGAACGGACCCATCGCCATGCCGAATTTTTCGAGCGCGCGATCGACTTGTGGCGGTGATGCGCCTTCCTCCAGCAGGAACATCGCTTGCCTCAGATAATGCTCGACCATCCGGTTGCCGATGAAGCCATCGCAAACGCCTGCGACGACAGCGGTCTTGCGGATTGTCTTAGCCACGTCCATCACGGTCTTCAGCACGTCGTTCGCGGTCTTTGCGCCACGGACGACTTCGAGGAGCTTCATCACGTTCGCAGGACTGAAGAAATGCATGCCGACCACGTCTTGCGGCCGCCTTGTCGCATCCGCGATCTGATTGACGTCGAGCGTCGACGTGTTGGTCGCCAGAATCGCCGAGGGCTTAGTGACGCGGTCGAGCTCGCGGAACACCTGCTGCTTGATGTCCATCTCCTCGAACACCGCTTCGATGACGAGATCCGCTTTAGCGAGGTCGCCGTAGCGAAGCGTCGGCGTCAGCAGCCCCATCGCAGCGTCGAGCTTTTCGGGCGTGAGCCTTTTTTTTTCCACCGACGATTCGTAATTTCGGCGGGTTGTCGCAACGCCGCGGTCCAACGCATCCTGGCTCATTTCGAGGAGCGTGACCGGCGTGCCCGCCGATAGGAAGCTCATCGCAATGCCGCCGCCCATCGTGCCGGCGCCGATCACCGCGACGCTCCGCACGCTGCGCGTTGGTGTGTCATCCGGAACGTCGGGAATCTTGCTCGCCGCGCGTTCGGCGAAGAACGCGTGGCGGAGGGCGCGCGATTCTGGCGTTTGAACGAGTTGCAGAAACAGTCCACGCTCATAGCGGACGCCTTCATCGAACGGTTTTGACACCGCAGCGGCGACAGCGTCGACGCATTTCAATGGCGCTGGAAAGTTCTTGGCGACGGCGGCCACGGTATTCCGAGCGAACGCGAAAAAACCTTCGGCATTCGGATAATCGATGCGAATGTCGCGAATACGTTTCAATGGCCGTTTATCCGCGACGGCATTGCGCGCAAACGCGATGGCTGCGTCGAGCGCATCGCCGGATACGACTTCGTCGAACAAAGCCGTTTGGCCGAGCTGCGCCGCGGGTACGCTCGCGCCCGACGCGATTATGTTGAGCGCAGATTCGACGCCAACAGCGCGCGGTAGGCGCTGCGTGCCGCCTGCCCCTGGCAGAAGGCCGAGCTTCACCTCAGGCAGCGCGACCGACGCGCTCGCCGCCGCCACGCGAAAATGGCAGGCGAGCGCCAATTCGAGTCCACCACCGACGCACGCGCCGTTGATCGCCGCGACGACCGGTTTCACGGCTGATTCAACGATGCGGATAAGCGTGTGCAATGTCGGTTCGGCCGTCGCCTTCGGCGTGTTGAATTCACGAATATCGGCGCCGCCCGAGAACAACTTGCCTGCGCCTGTCAACACGATTGCCGTGACGGTTGCATCGCCGAGCGCGCGATCAATCGCGGCGGCAACTTCCATGCGCGTGTCAAGGCTCAATCCGTTGACGGGCGGATTGTCGAGCGTGATGACCGCGACGGCATCTTGCAAGCGATAGTGTGCGGCTATGATGGCGCCCCTTTTCCTCAAACTCAAACTTCGAGCCATTCGCGGCGTATCGAATCGTTCGCGCGGAGCTCGAGCGCATTGCCCGCGAAGACAATGCGGCCGTGTCCCATGACGTAAAGGCGATGGCAGATCGCCAGCGCGATCGTCAACTTCTGCTCGATGATCAGGATCGCGATGCCACGCGTCGCAATCTTCTCCAGCATTTCACGCACGAGGGCGACCATCTTGGGCGCCAGACCTTCGGTGGGCTCGTCGATCATCAGGAGATCCGGATCGCCCATCAGCGATCGGCAAATCGTCAGCATCTGTTGCTCGCCTCCGGACAACACACCGCCCGGCGCATCGGCGCGTTCGCGCAGCAATGGAAACAACGCGAACATGTCGTCGATCGACCACCGACCTTTGCGGTTGATCGCCTTCACGCCGAGGAGGAGATTCTCCCGCACGGTCAGCGTTGGAAAGATTGCGCGGTCCTCCGGGACGTAGCCCAAGCCTTTGCGGGCGATCTCATGCGGACGCAACCCGTCGATCCGCTCGCCGTTGAACCGAATCGTTCCGACGGGAGGAACCTGTCCCATGATCGTCTTGACGGTCGTTGAGCGCCCTGCGCCGTTACGACCGAGCAAGCTCACGATTTCACCATCGCCGACGCTAAACGACACGCCTTGCAGGATATGGCTCTTGCCGTAGTAGGCGTGCAAGTCGTCGACTTCAAGCATGAGCGGTCGAATCGAGATAGGCGGCCTGCACGGCCTTGTTCGCACGAATCTTCTCCGGCGTATCGGTCGCGATGATTTCGCCGTAAACAAGCACGGAAATGCGATCGGCCAAATCAAATACGACGCTCATGTCATGCTCGACGATGACAAGCGTGCGCCCTTCCGAGACCGTGCGAATCAGTTCGACGGCGTTGGCCGCTTCGCCGCGGCTCATGCCGGCCGTCGGCTCGTCGAGCAGAATGACGTTCGCCTTGCCGGCGATCGTGATGCCGATCTCCAGTGCCCGCTGTTCCGCGTAGGTCAACACGCCGGCGGGCACGTCGCGCCGCGCCGTCATTCGAATTTGCTCGAGCGTGCGCTCGGCTTGCTGATTCGCGTCGTACAGCCTGTCGACGCGTTGCCAGAAGCTGTAACGATAGCCGAGCGACCACAGCACGCTGCAGCGGATGTTCTCGAAGACGCTCAAGCGCGGAAAGATGTTCGTCACCTGAAAGCTTCGCGCCAGGCCGCGACGATTGAGCTCGAATGGCGGCAAGCCGGAGACATCTTCGCCGTTCAAACGTATCGAGCCCGCACTGGGTGCGAAGCGGCCGCTGATCAGATTGAACAGCGTCGACTTGCCGGCGCCGTTGGGACCGATCATCGCATGGCGTTCGCCGCGCTTTACGGCAAGCGACACGCCGCGAATGATGGGTGTCACACCGAAGCTCTTGCGGAGATCGCGCAATTCCAACGCAGTGGACGTTGCGGGGATACCGGCGGCTTGGGCGATCTCGTTCATGGCGCCTTGACCGTCATACGCGCCTCCGCCGTCGCCTGATGCCATGCCGCGGCGACGATGGGCCACGTCGTGCGGAAGACCGTGAATCCGCCCGCAACCATTGCGACTGCGACGAGCCATGGCCACGGCGTAGTGGCATCGATACCAACCCAAAACAGGCGCATGCGCGTCCCCAATTCCGGCTGGGTCGACAACCGATAACTCATTTCGATCAAGACGACCGCGCCAATCGTCAGGACGAACGCAGGCACCAATGCGATCGCGTACGCGCGGAACAGGTGCAAGAATGCGCGCGCGCCAACGACGCGCCTGTGCATCAGAATCAGACCCGCGAGACCTGCGGGCGCGAACACAATGATGGTCATGAAAAACACACCGAGATAAAACAACCATGCGGACGTGTAGCCGCTCAGGCTCGCTTGCAGCCACGTCAGCACCGCAGCGCCCAGCACGGGACCGATGAAATGACCGACGCCACCGATGTAGGTCATCAGCAAGACCGTTCCCGATCGCAGCGCGCTCACAGAGTCCGCGGCGACGATTTCATAGTTGATCGCATGGAGTCCTCCCGCAAGCCCGGCGAAGAGCCCGGCGGCTGCGAAGGCGACAAAGCGTACACGCTGCGTGTTGTAACCGACGAACTCGGCGCGTTCCGGATTGTCCCGAACTGCGTTGCACATCCGCCCGACTGGCGTGCGCATGAACGCATGCATCAACGCCGCGGCGATGATCGCCCACAGCGCAATCAAATAATAGACTTGTAGCTGCGGTCCGAGATCGAGCCCAGCAAGAGCCGGCCCTCGCGTCCGGCTTGCCGTAATCCCCTCCTCGCCGCCGAAGTAGCTCGGCAGCATGAATGTCATCGCGTAGACGAGCTCGCCGATGCCGAGGGTGATCAGCGCAAAGATTGTTCCCGCTCGCTTCGTTGTCACCGAACCGAAGAGAACGCCGAAGAAAAGTCCTGCCGCCGCGCCGGCGAGCGGCACGAACGGCATCGGGATGGGCAAGCCATGGTCAATGGCGCGCATCAGATGAACCGTTGCGTAACCGCCTAAACCGAAATAGACCGCGTGACCGAACGACAGAAGGCCGGTTTGTCCCAGCAGCAGATTGAACGACAACGCAAATACCGCCGAGATACCCATTTGACTTAAGAGCGAGCGGCCGAAGTCGGCGTTGAGCCCGGGTATATGTGGCAATACCAGCAGGACCCCGGCAGCGACGAGCCACGGCCGCGATCTCATGCTCCAGGATTGCGTCGCGGCTGCGGACGTCATCGCCGGCGCAGCAGGCACGCTCTTCATACATCCCGCTTGCCCATGAGGCCCCGCGGCCGCACGATCAGCATCAAGACGAGCAACACGTACGGGACGATCGGCGCGGCGGTCGCGACCTTGATCGAGTACAAGTCGTATAGCGGCGACGCGCGCGTAACGGCGATTCCGGCAGCTCGCAGCGCATCGAGAAGCGAATAATCGATCGCGACCGCAAATGTTTGCAGAATGCCGATCAGCATCGACGCGATCAGCGCGCCGGCGAGCGAGCCGAGCCCTCCGATCACCACGACGACAAAGACGATGGGGCCGATGGCGTTTGCGAGCGTCGGTTGCGTGAGCAGCATGAATCCACCGATCACGCCCGCCAATCCGGCCAGCGCACTGCCGACTGCAAATACGAGCACAAAAATGCCCGGCACGTCATGTCCGAGCGCGCCCACCATCTGCGGATGCGTCAGCGCAGCCTGGATCACGAGACCGATTCGCGTTCGCTTGAGTGCGATGTACAAAAAGACGAACATCGCGATCGATATCGCCATCATCAGACCCTTGTAGGCGGGAAAGGTACTGCCGAACAGTGAAAACAGCGGAAAATCGATGACCGCCGGAACGCTATTGGCGACGGCGTTGCGGCCCCAGATCATCGTGACCAGCTCTTCGATCAAATAGGCAAGGCCGAATGTGAACAGGATCTCGGCGACGTGTCCGCTTTTGTGGACGTGCCGCAAGCCATACCGCTCGATCGCCGCGCCGATGAGTCCGCACGCTAACGGCGCAATCACCAATGCCGGCCAGAAGCCGACCCAACGGCCGAATTGATACGAAAGATACGCGCCGACCATGAACACGCTGGCATGCGCGAAGTTGAGAACGCCCATCATGCTGAAGATCAGCGTAAGCCCGCTCGTCAGCATGAACAGCAACAGCCCGTAGACGATGCCGTTCAACAGCGAGACGGTCGCGAGCTCGAGCATTGCTGTAGCTGGTCATCCTGGGCAAAGTGACATTATTTGGGCCGTTCCATCTTGCACGTCGTCGGCAACCGCGTCGATTTGGCGTCCACCTTGGCGTCGGTCTTCCAGCCGAGCCCCGTATCCTCGACGTCGTACTTGGTATTCTTTGATAGCGTCGAGACATACAGCGGTTGCAGCAGCTGATGGTTGTCGGCGCGCATCTCGACCTCGCCGACCGGCGTCGACATCTTCATTCCCTCGAGCGCCTTCGCGACTTTTACCGGATCGTTCGACCCCGCTTTCTTCGCCGCCGCAGCGAACATGTCCCACATCGCCTTCGCGCGGTAATACGCGTATTCGTTCTCTTTACCCGGGTAGCGCTTCGAGAAGGCGGCGACCGTCGGATCGAGCTCCGGCGTGGCATTCTTGTGCCATTCGGTCACCTGTTTCAGCGTGTCCACGCCGGCCTCGCCGATGGCGGTCACGGTACCCGGGCTGCCGCCGTAGAACGTCAGCCAGCCGACTTTGAGACCCGCGTCCTTGCCGGCCTTGACCAGCAGCACCATGTCGTTGCTCCAGTTACCGGTGATGACGGTGTCGGCGCCCGACGCTTTAATCTTGGCGACGTAAGGCGAGAAATCCTGGACCTTCTGCAGCGGATGGAGCTCGTCACCGACGATCTTGATGTCGGGGCGTTTCTCCGCCAGCATCCCGTTGGCGGCCGCCGCCACGGCTTTGCCGAACGAATAGTCCTGGTTGATCAGGTAGACCCTCTTGATCTTGCCGTCCTTGGCGATGACGTCGGTCATCGCGGCCATTTTCATGTCGGCGTCGGCGTCGAAGCGGAAATGCCAGAAGTTGCACTTCTCGTTCGTCAGTGCCGGATCGACGGCGGCATAATTGAGGAAGACGACTTCCTTGCCCGGATTGCGCTCGTTGTGCTTGAGCACGGCCTCGGTAATCGCGTGCGCGATGGAGCTGCCATTACCCTGAACGACGTAGCGCGCGCCGTCGTCGAGTGCTTTCTTGAGTTGGATCAGCGATTCCTGCGGATTGACTTTGTTGTCGAACGAAACGAGCTCGATCTTTTCGCCGTTGATGCCGCCGGCGGCATTGATCGCGTCGATGTAGAACTGGTGCGTTTTCTGCGCCAGAATGCCGGTCGTCGCCGCGCCACCCGACAGCGGATCGATGAACGCGATTTTGACGTCGGCAAGCACCGGCGGTGCGACGAGCAGTGCAACAACGGCAGGCGCATAGCGGAAAATGCTGTGCATGGCTCCTCCTTTTATCTGGAGCGAAGTTCGGTGCGACGGCTCCTTTGGAAGGGCCTAGCGCAGCCACGGATCGAACCTGCCCTATGAGAGGCGGATGCTAACGGTGCCGGCGCGGCAATTCAAGCGCGCATTGGCCGGCTGGCGAATTTGAGCTAAGGAGGCGCCATGCAGGGTCTGATGATGAATATGCCGCTGATGATCTCGTCGTTGATCCGCCACGCGGATCGCTATCACGGCGACACGGAGATCGTCTCGCGCACGGTAGAAGGACCGATCCATCGCTACACCTACACCGATGCTCACGCGCGATCGCGACGGCTAGCCCGTGCGTTGATGCGGCTTGGCGTGCAGCCGAGCGATCGCGTCGGCACGCTGGCGTGGAACGGTCACCGCCATTTCGAGCTTTACTACGGTGTATCGGGCATGGGCGCGATCGTTCATACGATCAACCCGCGACTGTTTCTCGACCAACTGACCTACATCATCAACCACGCCGAAGATCGACTCGTCTTCTTCGACCTGACGTTCACGCCACTCGTCGAAAAGCTTGCGCCCGCGTGCAATGCCGTGAAGGCGTGGATCGCTTTGACCGATCGCGCGCATCTTCCCGCGGCATCGATTCCGGGCGTTCTTTGCTACGAGGACCTGCTGGTTGCGGAAACCGACGACTACGAATGGCCGGAGTTCGACGAGAATACCGCGGCGGGTCTTTGCTACACGTCCGGCACGACCGGCAATCCCAAAGGCGTTCTGTTCAGTCATCGCTCGACGATCCTGCACGCGTTCGCGACGTGCCTGCCCGACGCAAAGGGCTATTCGGCGCAAAGCGTCGTGCTGCCGATCGTGCCGATGTTTCATGTCAATGCGTGGGGCATTCCATACTCTGCCCCACTCGTCGGCGCAAAGCTCGTGCTTCCGGGCGGCGCGCTCGACGGGAAGAGCCTGTACGAGATGTTCGAGAGCGAGCGCGTGACATCGTCCGCCGGCGTTCCGACGGTTTGGCTCGGACTCATTGCCTACATGAAGCAGAACAACCTGAAGTTCTCGACGCTCAAAGTCACGACAATCGGCGGTGCGGCGGTTCCTCCGGCGATGATGCAGACGCTCCGCGATGACTTCGGCATTCGCGTCATGCACGGTTGGGGCATGACAGAGATGAGTCCGGTCGGAACAATCGGCAGCCCGAAAGCGAAGCACCGCGACATCTCGGCCGACGAACGATTCCGTCTCGCGTTGAAACAGGGCCGGCCGCTGTACGGCGTCGACATGAAAATCGTCGATCCCGAGGGCAATGAGCTGCCGCGCGACGGCAAGTCCGCCGGCAACGTTCTCGTCAAAGGTCCCTGGGTTTTGCGTGAGTATTTCAAAAACGACGGCGGCAGCCCGCTGACGGCGGACGGCTGGTTACCGACCGGCGATGTAGGAACGCTCGACGCCGACGGCTATCTGCAGATCACCGATCGATCGAAGGACATGATCAAATCGGGCGGAGAATGGATTAGCTCGATCGAGCTCGAGAACATCGCGGTCGGCCATCCTGCGGTTGCCGAGGCGGCGGTCATCGGCGTTCGGCATCCGAAGTGGGACGAGCGGCCGTTGCTCTTTGTCGTACGCAAAGAAGGATGCGAGCTGACGCGCGAAGCGATGCTCGATTTCTATTGCGGCAAAACTGCGAAATGGTGGGTTCCCGACGACGTGATTTTCGTCGACGAGCTGCCGCACACTGCGACCGGAAAGCTTTCCAAACGAACGCTGCGCGACAAATATCGCGACTTCGCTTTGCCGACGGAGGCAGTTGCCTTATCTGCCGATCACTGAGCCGCGCCGGCACCAATTCTCGAGGGAGCGACGATGGTAGCAAGACACGCACGTTCGTACGCCGTTGCCGGGTTGTCCGGTGTCGCCATAGCGATAATGGCCAACGCGCCGGCGCATGCTGCGAAAGCGACCGAGTGCACGAAGATCAACCTCTGCTATTGCGTGAACTCGGATCTCAAGGCAACGATCGACGCGAAAGTGGTGCGGCTTCGCCAACTATTGGCGGAGCAACGCAAAGCGGGAAAGGTCGTCGGCTACATGAGCGTTCCGCTGTCGCCGTCGGGCGGCGGCAACTTCGACGTCAACAAGGAAGTAGCTGAAAGCGCAAAGGCTGCGATCGAAAAACGCTTCGGCGCCGAACAGGTGTTCGTGCTCAATCCGGGAACGCCCGACGCCGATCTGCCGAATGGGTCCGGTGCAGATTACATGCTGATGTGGACGACGTTGCTCGAAGGGCCGAACGGCCTCGGCGAAGACCTCGATTTTGCCTACTTCGTCGGACCGCGCGATTTCGCGCGCTATTTCGCGCTCGACGGCGCCGCCGACTTGGCGAAGATCGATCGCTACTTCGACGAGCGCGTCAAGGCCAACCCATCGTTCGAAAAAGCCGTCAAGGACGGCCTTTCCAAGAACGCATTCCGCAACTACTACGCATTCAAGGCGTCGACGGCGTTCAGCCGCGGCGCGCACGACGAATGGAACATCATCCGCACAGTAAATGAGCGCCGCCGTAATGATCCCAAATACGGGATCGCGAACCAGCTACCGGTGTTGTTCGACGGCTTCGGCATTGCGCCGTCGGGTTGGGAAACGGTGGTGTCGGACGGCTACGTCGGCAAGTGCGCGATGTGACACCGGACCTTCAATCCCGGCTGCCCTCGACGGGATATCCCTCGGCGCGCCAGCGCAACATCCCGCCGGCGAGGTTCGCGACGTCGTGAAAGCCGGCATTCTGCAGCAACACTGACGCCTGAGCGGAACGCGCGCCGGATCGGCAGACGGCCACCACTGGCCGATCGCGTGCAAGTTCGCCGGCGCGACGCGAGAGCTCACCTAACGGAATCCATTTCGCCGCCGCAATGCGCCCGAGAGGACCGTAGAACTCGTCGCGCTCGCGCACGTCGACGATTTGCGTCGATGCCGCATTTTCTTCGAGCGCTTCCGGCTGAATCTCGAAAATGCCGGCAAACGTGAACGTCAGCGGCGCCCATGTCGGCTCGGCGGGCAACGCGTCTTGCTCGGGCCGCCCGCACTGCAGATTGGCGGGTACCGCGATGTCGATAAGCTTAGGATGCGGGAGACCCAGGTTGGTCATATAACCGACGAAATCCGCTTCGCCGATGTCCCCTCCGAGGCGTGGATTGAAGCTGCGCTCTTCCGCCACGCTTGTGACCGTGAGCCCGCGGTAGTCATGCGCGGGATACAGCAAGCACGCCGGTGGCAGCGTCAGGATTTGGCTTCGCACCGATCGGTACATCGCGCGCGGATCGCCTTGCTGGAAATCGGTTCGTCCGCTGCCGCGGATCAACAGGCAATCGCCGGTGAATGCCGCGCTCTCGTCGTCGAGGGCAAACGTCGTGCAACCCTGCGTGTGACCCGGCGTTGCGCGAACCTCCAGATAGCGCCCCCCAAACTGCACGCGATCGCCGTGCGCGAGATAGCGGTCGGCACCGGTTGCGCCGCTTGCAGTCGAAATGGCAATCTCGCTGCGGCATAGCGTCTTTAGCAACCACGCGCCCGTCACATGATCGGCATGCACATGCGTGTCGAGTGTCGCGACGAGCTTCAGGCCGAGCTCATGAATCAGCGCCGCGTCGCGGCGTGCCTGCTCGAAAACCGGATCGATGATGACTGCCGCCTTGCTGCGATGATCGGCCAACAGATACGAATAGGTCGACGATTGCGGGTCGAACAGTTGTCGAAAGATGAGCACCGAACGGCCCCTACTCGCTGGCCGCCGTCGGCGTTATGGCTGGCGTTTTTGCGCGCACTCGCATTCGTTCGGCGAATTCAAACAGCAGCATGCCGGCGACCATTGCAACAACGAAAACCAGAGCCTTCGGTTGACCCGCGCCCACCGCCACGAGCGCCGGACCCGGGCAGAAACCGGCAAGCCCCCAGCCAATGCCGAAGAGCGCACTGCCGCCAATAAGACGTCGGTCGACCGCTCCGAGCTGCGGCAACAACATCGGCGTCCCGAGCAATGTCACGCTTCGCTTGCGTGCCCACCCGAACGCAACAACGCCAATCGCGATCGCGCCGGCCATGACCAACGCGAGCGACGGGTCCCAGCGCCCGGCGACATCGAGAAAACCGAGTACTTTCGCAGGGCTCACCATCCGGGAAACAATAAGTCCGACGCCGAATATGAAGCCTGCCAGGAATGCGGATGCGGCGAACATGCTGACGCTACGCTCCGATGACGTGCCGCACGACATAGACCGTCGCGAAGCCGGCGAGCATAAAAGCCACCGTCGCGACGATCGAGCGGAGCGACAATCGCGACAGGCCGCACACACCGTGACCGCTCGTGCAACCTGCGCCGTAACGCGTTCCCACACCGACCAAAAGTCCTGCGATAACGAGCATCGGATAACCCGATTCGACGATGATCGGCGGAAGCGATGCGAACGTCGCGTAGAGAACGGGCGCAACGACCAAGCCCGCGATGAACGCCGCACGCCAGTTATCGTCGGGAAACGACGGGTGCAGCAGCCCGCCGACAATGCCGCTGATACCCGCGACGCGGCCGTTCAACAGCGCAAGCATCGCGGCGGCGATTCCGATGATCAATCCGCCGATCAACGCCGACCATGGCGTGAAGGATGTCCAATCAACCGTCATGTCTTAACCCCAAGCCCGGAGACGTTCAAGTATCGGCTGATCATTACCTTGCGCGCAAGGCTCACCTACCTACCCAGATAGGCGCGGCGAATCTCCGGTTGCGAAGCGAGCTCCGCCGGGGCGCCTTCCGCCACGATGCGTCCTTCTTCGAGCACGTACGCGCGGCTCGCGATGTCGAGCGCCATGGCGACGTTCTGCTCGACCAACAGCACGGCGACGCCCTCCGCGTTGATGTCCCGAATGACGCGAAACATGTCGAGCACGATCGCCGGAGCGAGGCCCAGCGACGGCTCGTCGAGCAGCAGCAGACGCGGCTGCGCCATCAGCGCGCGCGCAATGGCCACCATTTGTTGCTGACCGCCGGAAAGCGATCCCGCCGGCCGATCGAGCTTTTCCACCAGCGCAGGAAACATTGCGCATACGCGTTCGAGCGTCTCGCGACGTTGTTTCTTGGCATCGCGACAGTAGCTGCCAAGCGCCAGATTCTCGCGCACCGTCATCGACGTGAACAAGCGCCGTCCTTCGGGCACGATGGCGATGCCCCGAGCGCAGTATCGATAGGATGGCAATCGTGACACATCATCACCGTCCAACAGAAATCCGCCGCCGACAATGCGGTGCAGACCCGCAATGACGTTGATGAGCGTCGTCTTGCCCGCGCCGTTCGGGCCCACGACGCAAACGAGCTCGCCTGCGTGAATCGTCAACGAGATATCCGATAACGCGGTCGCGGCGCCGTATTTCACCACAATGGCGTTGAGCTCAAGCATGCTTGGCTCCGAGAAACGCCGTCATGACGTGAGCTTGTTCCATGACGTCCGTCGGCTTGCCTTCAGCTATGACGACGCCGTGATCAAGCACGACGACGCGATCGGCCAGCGCCATGACGGCGCGCATCACGTGCTCGACAAACAGGATCGTGGTCCCCGCGTCGCGAATTGAGTGGATCAGCCGTACCGCGTCGTGGATTTCCCCCGGCGTGAGCCCGGAAAGAACTTCGTCCAACAGCACGAGCCGCGGGCGCGACGCCAATGCACGCGCCAACTCCAAGAACTTTCGCTGGTGAAGATTGAGAGCGTCGGGCAGCGCGTCGCCTTTGCTGGACAATCCGGTGAATTCAAGCCAGCGCGCGGCCTCGCGCTCAGCGGCATTGCGGTCGAACGCCGCTGCGCCGAACATGACCGGCAATGCAACATTCTCGAGCACGGAAAGATGGCCGAATGGCCTTGGAATTTGATACGTGCGCGCGATGCCGGCGTGCATGATTCGATGCGGCGAAAGACCGCGCAGGTCGTGTCCTTCGAACGCGATGGTGCCCGCCTCCTGACGATAATGTCCGCTGATCACATTGATCAACGTCGACTTGCCCGATCCGTTCGGTCCGAGCAACGCCAGAATTTCGCCCTGGCGGATTTCCAGACTCACGCCCGCGAGCGCTTGTACGCCGGCAAATGCCTTACGCACGTCGCGAACGATGAGCAACGGACGCCCTGCGCTGGCAGAGGCACGAGGCGGTCCGGCAACCATCGCTTCGGACATCGCCATTGTGCTTTCCGAGGTCGACCGACGTGGCCGCCGCGTCACCCATCTTCCCAGCACGCCGTCGGGCAAGAACAGGATGACGGCGATGAGCATTGCGCCAAAGACCGCTTTGCCGAGCACCGGATGATCACCGGCGGTGAAGGCATACAAAAGCGTCGTGATGATCGCGGCGCCCACGGCAGGCCCCGCCCAATGCCGCGTACCGCCGAGCACGCTCATCAGGACGACAGTCAGTGGAACAACGATCGAAAACGTCTCTCCGGCGGTAACGTAGGAGATGAACAACGCATGGACGCCGCCCACGATGCCGGCGAGGGCGCACGAGAGGCCGAGCGCGATCATCTTGCATTGAAACGTCGGGACGCCCATGACCTCGGCGACGTCCTCGTCGTCGCGGATCGCAAACAAGCCCGCGCCAAGCTTCGCCGAGTAGATCCACCGTGCCATCAACAGCGTGATGACCGCGATCGCCAGACCGAGCAAGTAGAACGACGACGCTGCTGAGGGGCCAATTGCTGGCACGGGTACGGCGCTCAAATACACGCCCGGTCCACCGTCAATCGACGTGTTGAGAACGATCGTGCCGACGACGAACGTGACCGCCAGCGTTACGAGCGCAAACAGCTCGCCGCGCAGGCGACGGACGCGGAAGACGACTGCGCCAAGCGCAAGACCGAGCGTTGCCGCCACAAATGCCGCCGCCGGCAACGTCCACAGAAATGGCATCCCGAAACGCGAAGCGAGCACGGCAGTCGTGTATATGCCTGCGCCGAAGAACGCGCCGTGGCCGAAGGAAAAGTAACCCGAATAGCCCGAAAGGATGTTCCACGACGTCGCGAGCACGACCCAGTGCAGCACGAGGTAAAGGAACGACTCGTAGAACAGCGGCAAACCAAACCACGGAAGCGTCGCGAGCGCGATTCCCGCGATAACGATCGCCCCGAGCGTTCGGTAACCGTGCGCAATTCGCCCCACCGGTCTATGTCTTGTCCGGTCGCACGAGCAACAACAGAATCAGAAGCGAAAACGATACGAGCGGCGCCCATGACGGCGCGGTAAGGGCCATCGTGAGCGCTTCGCTGACACCGATGGCGATTCCGGCGATCAGCGGACCGAGCGGCCGTCCTATGCCACCCAGCAGCACGGCAGCGAACACGACACCGATCCACGCGTAGATTTGTGCCGGCGCCAGCGTGTAGCTCAGCGCGAGACACACGCCCGCTACGGCAGACAACGTTGCGCATACGCCGGACAGCGCGAGCGCAATGAAGCGACGGTTGACGCCGAACGCGCTTGCCATCGGCCCATCCTCCGCCGTGGCGCGCATCGCCTTGCCGAGATCGGTGTACCGGAGCGATGCATAGAGTCCGAGCGACAACGCGATCGACAACGCGAGCGTGATCAGTTCAGGCGCCGGGACGTAAAGCAGCCCCAGTCGAAATTTCGCCGCGCCGTACACCGACTCGAGCCGGCGGAAGTCGGCGGTCCAGATCGCTTGGATCACGCTTTCGACAATCACCGTCAAGCCGAACGTGACAAGGAGCGAGTTGAAGGGACTGACGCGAAACCGCGCGAATACCCACTGCAATGCAACGCCGATCACAAAGAAGCTGGGCGCGATCACCAATAGCGTCGTGAGCGGATCGATACCGCCCGCGATCGAAAGCTGATAGCAGAGGTATGCGGCGAGAAACGTCAGCGCGAAGTACGCGAGATTGATCTGCCGCAGGATGCCCCATGAAAGTGTCAAGCCGAGACCGAGCAAGCCGTACAGCGCGCCGACGAAAACGCCCGATAGAACCGATTGCGCGAGGAGCGCGACACTCGGGAATTGCATCAGGAAGCGATCTGCTTCACTTTCACTATGTCATCCTGAGCGTAGCGACCACGCGCCATTTGTCATCCCGAGCAGCGCGTCATTTGTCATCCTGAGCGAAGGACCTGCTGTTGCTCAAACCATTGAAAAGCAGGTTCCTCGCTGCGCTCGGAATGACAAAACGCCGTCCGGGTTTACGGTCCCGCCAACGCTGCGCCGGGCGCCGCCGCTTCCTTTGGCCACACGGTAACCCAGCGTCCGTTCTGAACCTGCTTGACGCGCATCAAATCGTCGCCGTAGTTCGACGGACCGTCGAAGCGGAGCTTGCCCTGGATCGTATCGACGCGATTCTTGCGCAGCCATTCGGCAAGAACTTTGTCATCGAGACTCTTCGTTGCGTTGACGGCGGCTTCGAGCACCTGCCACGCTGAATATGACGCCGCCGCTTGCGTTTCGACACCGGTGTACGGAAGTCCGGCCTTCGCCGCGCGCTCATGGAATGCAGCAACGAATTCTGCGGCGCCCGGGTTGTTGATGAACGGCGGATGCTCCTCGAAAATCGTCGCCGCGAGCGCATTCTTTGCCTCCGGCGCTTGCACCATCGGACCGGGCGCGGGATACATGTAGAAGTGATACGTCGGTGCGTAATCAATCTTCTTCGCGGCATCGAGTAATTGGTTTCCCTCGAGCCCGATCGCGCCGACCCAAACGAAATCGGGCTTCGCATCTTTCAAACGCGCCGCGATCGGCCCGAAATCGCGGTTGCCGAATTCCCATTCCAGAAAAAGCACCTCCTGCAGGCCGCGTTTCTTGGCGATCTCGCGCGCGCCGAGCGACATGAAATGCACCGATGGAAACTTGCTCGTAACGATCGCAATTGTCTTCGGCGGCTTCGGTTGCGCTGCGAGCGCATCAAACACCGTGTTCGAGAACGTCGTTGCGGGGTCCGGGCCCAGCGACCATGTCGGAAACTGCGCGTCGTATTTCGCAAGACTGGGAATGCCGAACGTATGATGGATCAGAACTTTGTTGTACCGCTGTGCGACGCCCATCGCCGACAGAATGGCGCCCGTGGCGTACGGGCCCATCAACAAATCGACTTTGTCGACGGTGATCAATTGCTCGTAGAGCGTTCTTGCGAGCTCGGGCTTCGACTGATCGTCCTTGACAATCCATTCGACGGGGCGGCCAAGCAGACCGTTCTTCTTGTTCAATTGCTCGACATAGATCTCGCCGACGATTTGATGGACGAGCGCCGTCGACGCGAGCGGCCCGGTCAACGCGAGCGTGCTGCCGATTCGTACCGGAGGACCCGACGTTGCGGCCAACGCAGCCGACGCGCCCAATACGCATGCGAGCCCCAATGCAGCGAGACGCGCTGCCACACCGCGAACGATTGCCATGACGACCCCCTCCTGTTAAGCAGCTTTTTGTTGGCGTGCAGCACTCTCGTGATTGACGATAAAGTAGTCCGGCACCGGCGGACCCCAGACGTAGAACGAATCGTCGGGCGCGTGATCGGCCGCGTTCCATTCGACGTCTGCCGGGATGAAGTCGATGTCGTACGAATACTCGGCAAAGCTGCCCCAAGGATCGCGGACATAACGAAAATAATTTGAGCCGATGACGTGCCGCCCGACGCCCCAGCCGTCGGGATAGCCGCGGTCGATCATCTGCTGCATGCCGAGGCCGACATCGTCCAACGTCGCGACGTCCCAGCTCGAATGATGAAGGCCGGGGCCGTCCGATTTTGCGAATGCGAGCATGTGATGGTCGCTCGCATGGGCGCCATGCAGGAACGCGATCACCTCGCCCGAGTGATCGGAGAGCCGCAAGCCGAGCGCTTCGGTATAAAAACGGACCGAACGCGGCACGTTGGAGCTGAACAACAGCACGTGCGAAAGCCGCCGCGGACGCACCGGATTGACCTTCGAGCGACTCGGCGCAGCACCCTTTCCCGGCGTCGACATCGGCATGAACGTTGGCTCCTTTGTGGCGGGCGATGCCTTCGAACCGGCGACGATTTGGACCGCGACGCCCTCCGGGTCGGTCACCCACACGCCCTGTTCATCCGCGAGTCGATGCGGCTCGGACAGTGGAATTTGTTTCGCCTCGAGCTGTTTAGTCAACGCTTCAAAATCATCCGGATACGCGGCAAAGCTCACGTATTCCAACCGCTTTGCTTCCGCTCCGCGATAGATCGATCCCCACCGATGGGGATGACCGTACGTATACAGATCGACGCGCCCGTCCACTCGCCGCACGTCGAGGCCGAAGGCCTGATAGAAATCCACCGCCTTGTCGAGGTCGGGAACGCTGAATACGAAACGGTGAAGAGAATGCACAGCCGTCGTGCCGGCACGGCGCGGCGGTGTCGTCGTAGCTTCCATGGGTTGCCTCCTCGCGCCTCAAGCTGAATCAGCTAAGGGCGCCTCGTTGCTTTCAGCGAGGAGTTTACGACAACTTGCGGACCGTCCAACGCCGAAGGGTCATTCCATTTCCTGTCGTTGCTCGAGGTCCACGCGAAGCGCGTACAAGTCGTCGTCGAGGGCATCGCGCACCGACACCATACCGAGCGGACGTCCGAATTCCACGACGGGCATATGGCGGAATTTGCCCTCGTACATGATTCGGAGCGCGTGGAGAAACGGCTCGTCCGGCCCGATCGTCTGTGGCTGTGCGGTCATGACGTCGGCAAGCCGCGTCGTGTTCGGGTCGCGACCTGCGGCGAGCACGCGAAAAAGTGCATCGCGCTCGGTGAAGATTCCGATGAGTCGTGAGCTATCGATGACAAGCAGTGCGCCGATGTTTTGCTGCTTCATCAGGCGCGCTGCGTCAACGACCGTCGTGGTTTTCGTCGCACTTATTGGCGTTTGCCCCGCGACGATGGAGCGAATCGATCGTATCGACATGACCGCTTCCGCACAAAGGGAGCTCTAATTGAGCCCCCGCGGCAGAAGCAAAGTCAAGTTTAGACGGCCTTTTGCCGGAGTAGGCGCACCTTCAAATGCGATTCAGCTTCGGCCTTCGCCTGGACTTGCTGGTCCATGCGTTGTTGGCGGCGAATGCGGGCGAACGTCTTCCGCAAATCCGTTTCGACGCTGTTGGTGTAACGGAAGGAACTGTCGAGTATCGATTTCACGCAAGTCTCTCTTCGTTTGACACTGCGCTGCACCCCGCCCGCTGCAGCGATCGATGCAAAATGCTTGCCGCCCGAAAGAATGGTGTAAGAATCAAGCATTTGCACGTGCACTAGCGGCCACCAGCGGCGCAGATGTCAAATCCGCCGACGCATCGACAACGATGTCGTCTACAGCGCTTTCAACCGAGTGCTTGTTCGATGTCGGCGATCAAATCGTCGACGTCCTCGACGCCGATCGACAAGCGCACGAGGCTGTCATCGATGCCGAGCGTGGCGCGAATTTCGGCAGGTAACGACGCGTGCGTCATGATTGCAGGATGTTCGGCTAGACTTTCGACGCCGCCCAAGCTTTCTGCGCAAACGAATATGCGCAGGCGTTCGAGAAATCGACGCGCATCGTCCAGCCCGCCGTGCAGAACGAGCGTCACCATCCCGCCGAATCCGTTCATTTGCCGCCGCGCGAGCGCGTGCTGCGGATGATCGGGCAATCCCGGGTAATGCACCCGCTTGATCTTGCGATGACGCGTGAGTCGCTGCGCAATCGTCAGCGCGTTTTCGCAATGCCGCGCCATGCGCAGGTGCAGCGTCTTGAGTCCGCGAAGCGCAAGGAAGCTATCGAATGGCGATAGCACTGCACCGACAGCGTTTTGCAGGAACGTAAGCCGTTCTCCGAGGCCGGCGTTGTCGCCGATCACGATCGCGCCACCGACCATGTCGGAATGGCCGTTCAGATATTTGGTGACCGAATGCAGCACGGCGTCGAAGCCGAATTCCAACGGACGCTGCACGCAAGGTGTCGCAAATGTGTTGTCTGCAACGGCAAGCACGCCGCGCGCTCGTGCGACCGCGGCCGCCATTTCGAGATCGACGAGCTTTAGCAGCGGATTGCTCGGCGATTCGACCCAAATCATTCGCGTTTCTGGTCGGATCGCAGCCTCGAGTTGCGGGCGTTCGCGCATGTCGGTGAACGTGAATGTCAGATTGGCGGACGTTCGTCGCACTCCCTCGAACAGCCGATACGTTCCCCCGTACAAGTCGTCCAACGCCACGATGTGACTTCCCGCCGGCAGAGCATCGAGCAGTGTCGCCGAGGCGGCGAGTCCGGACGCGAACGCGAGCCCGTGACGACCGCTCTCCAAATCGGCAACGCATCGCTCGAACGCCATCCGCGTGGGATTTTGCGTGCGCGCGTATTCGTAGCCCTTGTGCACGCCCGGGCTCGATTGCGCGTACGTTGACGTCGCGTAAATCGGCGTCATCACGGCGCCGGTGGAAGGATCGGGCTCCTGGCCGGCATGGATCGCGCGGGTGCCGAATTTGTGTTCCTTATCCATCACCCTCATTTCGTGCGCCCGCGTAGGAAGGTGAGCAAATCGTATCGCGTAATCAAGCCGAGAAATTTGTCACCGTCCATCACGATTGCAACGTGTCCTTTGTTGAATATCGGCAGCAATGCATCGACGTCGGCATCGGACGCGACCGTTTCGATTCGTGAGCTCATTGCGCTTCGCACCGGATCGCGAAAACGGTCCTCGCGCCCGAACACGGCCATCAGGATATCGGATTCGTCGATGATGCCGACGACCTTGTCGCCGTCGAGCACCGGCAGCTGCTGAAAATCGTAGAGCTTCATGCGCGCCAGCGCCGTCATCAACATGTCATCGGGGCTGATCGTCACCGTCGCGCGCTCGCGATGCTTCCGTGCGATCAGATCGGATAAGTCGCCCTTGTGCTCGCGCTCGACAATGCCCTGCTCCATCAGCCAATAGTCGTTGAACATCTTGGAAAGATACTTGCCGCCGGCATCGGGCACGATCGTCACGACACGGCGCGGCTCGGACTGCTCACGACAATAGCGAAGCGCTGCGGCCAGCAACGTGCCGGCCGAGGATCCTGCGAAGATGCCCTCCTTTGCCAAGAGCTCGCGCGCGGTCAGGAGCGAGTCGGCATCGGAGATCGTGTAGGCCTTCGCCACAAAGCCCAAATCGCAGTTCGGCGGCACGAAATCCTCGCCGATGCCTTCGATGAGCCACGATCCCGCCTCGCCATGCGTGCCGGTGTCGACGACTTCCGCGAGTACCGAACCCTTCGGATCGGCAAGGATCATTTGCACGTGCGGCGCGACGCGCTGCATGAAGCGTCCGACCCCGGTTAACGTGCCGCCCGTACCGACGCCGCACACGATCGCGTCGATCCGATGTTCCATCTGCTTCCAGATTTCCGGCGCCGTCCAGGTTTCGTGCGTACGGGGATTCGCCGGATTCGAAAACTGATCGATATAAAAGGCGCCCGGCGTTCCCAACGCGATCCGCTTTGCCATGTCCTGGTAGTACTCGGGATGGCCTTTGCCGACGTCCGATCGCGTCATCACGATGTCGACGCCCATCGCGCGCAGATGAAATACCTTCTCCTGGCTCATCTTGTCGGGGATGACGAGCTGGAGCCGATAACCCTTGTGAATCGCGGCGAGCGCGAGTCCGAGCCCGGTATTGCCCGCCGTCGCTTCGATGATCGTCCCACCGGGTGCGAGCTTGCCGTCCTCCTCGGCCGCCTCGATCATCCGCAACCCGATCCGGTCCTTGATCGAGCCGCCCGGGTTTTGCGATTCCAGCTTGGCATAGAGCTCGCAGGGCCCCGTATCGAAGTTGCGCAGGCGAACGAGCGGCGTGTTGCCGATCAGGTCGAGGACGTTCGCGTAGCCGGTCATGGGGATCGCAAAATGCTCTATCCATGAGACGGCAAGAATAACGCAGCGATTTGTCGACTATTCACAATTCGAACCGCTCGGAATCCATTCCCGTTGGTTATTATTCGCTTCCTGCGGCGCTTCGGGGAACGTCGCAAGATCGCGGTGCTTTCGATTCGAACCCCCCGAGGGAGCGAATGCGACTTGACCGTCGACCAACCGTGTTCCACACCGTCAGGTCCGAAATCAGGGAGAAGCCAAATGGAAAGAAGAACACTGCTGTACGTCGTCCTTGCCTGTTTCGCGTTGACGAGCTGCGCGCCGATGCAGCGCATCGACACGACGGCGCCGACAAGCCAGGAGTGTCGCGGAGCCACGTGCGACGTCGACGTCTTGGTAAGTGGCAATGACATCGTTGTCGTCGATTACGTCATTGTCAAACAGCCGGTAAGCATCCGCTGGAATCTGCCTAACGGTAGCCCCTATACGATCAAGATCGACATCATCGGCGGTGGCTCTGTATTCCGCTGCATGGCGAACGGTCAGCGCCAGTACGTCTGCATTGACAATAAGGAAGGCGGGGTCAAAGTCTACAAATACTCGGTCAAGCTGAGCGGCCCTAATAATCTCGAGAAAGACCCCTATATCGTGAATGATTGATAACGCATGTTTCGCGTCTGCAGCTTCAACACAAAATCTGCGTCTTTCTGCACGGAGATCAGCATGGAAAAGAAGACGGTTTTCTCCGTTTTGGTTTTCACCTGGACCATGGCAGGCTGCGCCGCTCAACCGGTGCAGCCGCCTCTCGCAGAGGCGACGTGTCAGGCAAGGTCATGCAAGATCAAAGTCGATGCGTCGGCATGTGAAACCGGCGGGCGCCCGTCGGTCGATATCGGCAAGATTCACATCAAGGGCAACAAGAACGTCCAGATCGTCTGGGAAGTTCAGCACGCCCGTTACGAATTTCGCTTGGGGAGAAGTCTCCTACTCAAGAATCCTCGCGGCGATCCGACCGGGCAGTTTTCGGGCAAGTTCCTACTCGGCGCAAACGACCAGCCCGATCCGACTCTCAAGAAGGGCAAGAAGATGCAATGGCTCGACGCGAACATCGTCGTCGACAATAACGAATACCCCTATGACGTGATCCTTTTCGATGCGGCGGACAACACATGCACGCTCGATCCGGTGATCGTCAACGACGGCTGACGCGGCGACATCAACGGCTGCTTTCGAGCCACCCGCGTACTTCGTCCATCGCCTGTTCGTAAGACAGCTTGCGGCCGGCGGCTTCAGCAGCGGAAAAGCCCGCTTCGCCGAGCGTGTCGCGCGCTTTGACAATGAGCGGCGTGAGGAATGCATCGTCGGCGGGATCGCGGGCGATGCCCGTGTAATCCATGTGCGCTTCGGCCGCGCCGTAAAAGCGTGCAGCGCGCTGCCAATCCTCGCGTAGCGATGCAAGACCGGCCGATACCTCGAGCACGCTCTGCCCAGCCGATTTGGAGCCGACTTCCTCAGCGATCGCGATGACGTCGATCAGTATTCGGGCGGCGCGATCGATTGAGCCGCGCACGATTGCCACCATTGCGAGATTTAGAAGGCCAATCGAGATCGTATTCTGGTCGCCGAGCTCGCGTCCAAGCGAAAGCACCTCGGCGTACAGTGGCTCGGCCGCAGCGACGTCGCCTTCGAGGCGATGGATTTGTGCCTGCAGGTTGATGGCGGCGGCGACGTCGCGCTTGCTGCCGACTTCACGCGCCAGCGTCAACGCTTGATCGGAGTAACCGCGGGCCGTCGCAATGTCCCCTCTGCCGAGCGCCGCCCACACAAGCGGCTGCAAAACCGCCGCGACCCTGTTGCGGTCATCGATTTCCTTCGCGATCGCGAGGCTTTCCTCGAGATGCTGCTGGGCTTCTTCGTGACGGCCCATCAACGAGCAAAGCTGCCCTGCGCAAAACTGCGCGCGGCTTCGCAACGCATCGCGTTTTTGCGCGTCGGCGCGCCCAAGCGCTTCGACGGTGATCGCGTATCCCAGTGCGAGATAGCCGCGATAGACCCAATATTGCTTGACGGCATTGACAAGGCGCAATCCAAGCTCGGCCCCGTTTTCCGCCTTGTCGCACCACGCGTGCGCCGCGAGCAGGTTTTCTCCTTCGAGATCGAGCCGAGCGAGCCACGCACCTTGCTCGGGACCGAACAGAGCGGGCCGCGCCTTCTCGACCAATTCGACGAAGTACGCGAGATGATGATTGCGCGTGAGCGGTTCGTCGTCGGCGCTCGCGAGCCTTTCTTGCGCATACTGGCGAACGGTCTCGAGCAAACGGTATCGGCCCGTCAAAGGGTCCAGCGCGACCAGCGACTTCTCGACGAGGCGGGTCAAAAGATCAACGATGTCCGCGCCGTTCAACTCGCCGCCGGCGCACACCGCCTCCACGGCGCCGAGCGTCCATCCACCAACGAACACGCCGAGACGCCGGAACATGATCCGTTCCGGCTCGTCGAGCAAGTCATAGCTCCAATCGATCAAAGCCCGCAGTGTTTGTTGTCGCGGGAGTGCTGTCTGATCGCCCGCCCGCAGCAGCCGGAATCGATCGTTCAGCCGCGCGGCGATGTTGTCGACGGACATCGCGCGCACGCGTGCCGCCGCGAGCTCGAGCGCCAAGGGTATTCCGTCCAAGCTACGACAAATCTGCGCGACCGCCGTCGCATTCTCGTCCGTCAAACGAAAAGGCGGCTGTGCCGCGGTCGCTCGGTCGACGAACAACCGAACGGCTTCGTAGCGGCTCAACGCCGCGACCGAGCTTGCTTGTGGATCGGGGGCCGCCAGCGGCGGCAGCGGGTACAGCGCTTCGCCGGCAACGCGTAGATTCTCGCGGCTCGACGCGAGAATCTTCACGAGCGGGCCCGCTTGCAGCAGCTGTCTCGCAAGCTCAGCACACGCGAGCGTCAGATGCTCGCAGTTGTCGAGTATGAGCAACAGTCGTCGATCCTTGACGAACTTGACCAGGGCCTCCGCCACCGGACGTCCGGCTTCTTCCTTGACGCCCAGGACCGACGCGACAGCTTGCGGAACCAACCGCGGATCGGCAAGCGACGCGAGCTCGACGAACCATACGCCGTCGGGATACTCGTCGATCACGTCGGCGGCGACTTGCAACGACGTCCGGGTCTTTCCGAGCCCACCGACGCCGTGCAATGTCACGAGTCGTGCCTCGCAGAGCAGGCTCTTGATCTCTGCGAGCTCGTGCTCGCGGCCCACAAACGGCGTCAACTGGTGCGAGAGATTGTTCGGCGTGGCTTCGAGCGAACGCAGCGCCGGGAATTCGCGCCGCATGTCGGGAGCGATGACCTGATAGAGTCGCTCGGGGTGCGCGAGATCGCGTAACCGTACGCTACCGAGATCGCGGAGCTCGATGCTCGTTGGAAGGCGATCGGCGACGAGCGTTGCGACGGCATGCGAAACAAGCACCTGGCCGCCGTGCGCGGCGCTCATGATCCGCGCGCCGCGGTTGACCGCGCTGCCGTGGAAATCGTTGTCGCGACGTTCGACAGCACCAGCGTGTATGCCGCATCTGACTTGCAGCGCAATGCCATTTGTTGAATGCGGATCGATGAGCGCGCGTTGCAACTGTAACGTCGCGCCGATCGCATCCACCGGATCATCAAAGACGGCATGCACACCGTCTCCGGTCATCTTCACGACGACGCCGCGATTCGTTTCTACCGCCCCTCGGGCGAGCGCATCGTGACGTGCCAGCGCATGCCGCATGCGCTCGGGCTCCTGCTCCCAGAGTCGGGTGCTGCCCTCGATGTCGGTGAAGAGGAAAGTGCTAAGCGAGCTTGGATTAGGCACGCCGGAGGCTGGCAGCAATGGTAAACCGCTACTCTACGGCACCGGCTCGATCGCTACCACCGGCGTTCTACGGATTCAAAGCGCGCAGCAATGGGTGAGGCCGTTTTGGAGGTACGATGTGCCGCACCGGAGGACGCTCGTGAACGTCATCGTCGTCGGCGGGGGCATCGGCGGTTTCACGTTGGCGCTTTTTTTGCACCGCGCCGGAATCGCTTGTCGTATTTACGAACTCGCGCCGCAGTTTCGTCCGCTCGGCGTCGGCATCAACATTCTTCCCCACGCGTCCAGAGAGCTTGGGGAGGTCGGACTCGAATCGGCGCTCGCTCGTATTTCCGTCCTGACCCGCGAGGCGGTGTTCTTCAATCGCTTTGGACAGCTCATCTATCGCGAAGCACTCGGCCGCTATGCGGGCTACGCCGATCCGCAGTATTCGATCCATCGCGGCGAGCTGCAAAGAGTGCTTGTCGAAGCGGCCGGCGCGCGTCTCGGTGCGGACCGGATCTTTACCGGCTGGAAATGTACCGGTGTCGAGCAGGATGCGAGCGGCGCGATCGCGCATTTTGAGGACAGCACAACGAATGAGGCGCTTCCTTCCCAGCGTGCCGACGTCGTCGTGGCATGCGATGGCTTGCACTCCGTTGTCCGCAAGGCGCTGCACCCGCGAGAAGGCCCGCCGCTCTACTCGGGCGTCAACATGTGGCGCGGCGTGAGCATATGGCCGCCGATACTTTCGGGTGCGAGCATGATCCGCGCAGGCTGGCTCTCGAGCGGCAAGATGGTGATCTACCCCATCCGCGACAACGTCGACGGCAATGGTAAGCAGCTTGTCAATTGGGTGGCCGAGCTTGAAACCCGTCAGCACAAGAAGCGCGATTGGAATCGGCCCGGCGATATCAACGACTTCATTGGCGCCTTCGCCGATTGGCACTTCGATTGGCTCGATGTACCGGCGTTTATCCGGCAAGCGCAGACGATTCTCGAATTCCCGATGGTCGATCAGGATCCGTTACCGTGGTGGTCGCAAGGTCGCGTGACTTTGTTGGGCGACGCCGCTCACCCGATGTATCCACGCGGCTCGAACGGTGCCGGGCAAGCGATTCTTGATGCGCGTGTCCTGTCCGATGCGCTCGCCTCGCACGCCGATTCTGTCGCAGCGCTCAAGGCTTACGAGGCCAAACGGCTGCCGTTCACGGCCGAAGTCGTGCGGATGAACCGCAAGAACCCGCCCGATGCAATTCTCCGCGAAGTTTTCGAGCGTACTGGCGACAAACCGTTTCAGCGAATTGAAGACGTTATCAGCGAAGCGGAGCTTGTCGCATTGTCGGAAGGCTACAAGCGCGTCGCCGGTTTCGACAGGGAATCGTTGCAAGCGTCTGCACCGATCGTTTCGCAACATTCGTGACGAGGTTGGCATGACTCGAAGCATCCGCTCATTGATCGTTGCCACACTGGTTGCAACGGCCGCCTGGCCGTGGATCACGACCGCGCAGGAGTCGTATCCGAGCAAGCCGATCAAACTGATCGTACCCTTCACACCCGGCACCGGTATCGACATTCTCGCGCGCACGCTAGGTCAGAAGATGAGCGACGATTGGAAGACCGGGGTCGTCGTCGACAATCGTCCGGGCGCGAGCGGAAACATAGGTACGGAAGCCGTTGCAAAGTCGCCACCAGATGGATATACGCTGCTGATGACGGCGAGCACAATCGTACTGAACCGCAGTCTCTTCAAAAGCATTCCCTATGATCCCGTCAAGGACTTCGCGCCTGTTGCGCCGCTAGCGATTGGACGTCTCGCGCTCGTGACGCATCCGTCGGTCAACGCGAAGACAGTGAAGGAATTGATCGCGTTCGCCAAGGCCAATCCCGGCAAGCTGTTTTATGGATCGCCGGGCAACGGAACGCCGCATCACCTCGCGATGGAGCTCTTCAAGTCCGCGAGCGGCATCGAAGTCGTGCACGTCCCGTACAAAGGCACCGCGGGCGCCGTGCAAGACTTGGTCGGCGGACAGCTCGGCGTGATGTTCCTTCCGGTGCACGTCGCCCTGCCGCTTGTCGAGGCGGGCAAGCTCAATATGTTGGCAGCGGGCGGGTTGGAACGCGCAAGCGCGACACCCAATGTGCCGTCGCTCGCCGAAGCAGCCGGCGTGCGCGAGATCGACACTGACATCTGGTATGCGCTTTATGCACCCGCGCCAACGCCGCGTGAGATCGTGATGAAGCTCAATGGCGAGATGAACGCGCTGCTGAAGAGGGCGGATGTGGGCGACATTCTGATGAAACAGGGACTGCAGCCTACGGGAGGAACGCCCGGCCAACTGGAACAGCTGACGAAGAGCGATCTCGAGCGCTGGGCCAAGGTCGTGCGCGACGCAAACATTCAACCCGATTGAATTCGCCGATGAACGCAAAATGCATGGCCGCACGAAGGCGACTTGTGCTGCCGCTTGTCGTCGTCGCACTGATCGACGCTGGAGCGTCCGCTGCGACGCCTGCGCTCAATGTCGGCTCGAAGCGCTTTACCGAGTCGTACATCCTCGGTGAAATTCTGCGGCAGACGGGAGACGCCGCCGGCGAGACAACAGCGACCCATCAACAGGGCTTGGGCAATACCGCGATCGTGTTGAACGCGCTCACGTCCGGCAACATCGACGTCTATCCCGAATACACGGGAACGATCGCGAAGGAAATCCTGAAGCTCGATGCCGTGCCGTCGCTGCCCGAACTCAATGTAAAACTCGCATCGATGGGACTCGCGGCAGCGGTTCCGCTGGGGTTCAACAATACGTACGCGCTGGCGCTTCGCGGCGATGATGCGAAGGCCAAAGGCATCGCTCGATTGTCCGACCTGAAGACGCATCCGGAACTGCGTCTCGGCCTATCGCAAGAGTTCATCGGTCGCGCCGATGGCTGGCCGGGGCTCAAGCAAACGTATGACCTGCCCTTCGCCACGCCGCGGGGACTCGATCATGGATTGGCGTACGAAGCGATTGCGCAGCGGCAGGTCGACGCGATTGACATTTATTCGACCGACGCCAAGATCGACAAATATGGCCTCACGGTGCTTGCGGACGATCGGCATTATTTTCCGCCGTACGACGCCGTGCTGCTGTATCGAGCGGATCTTCCGCAGCGTCTGCCGAAGACGTGGGCTGCATTGAAGCAGCTCGAAGGCAAGATCGACGAAGCATCGATGCGGCGGATGAACGCCGCGGCGGAGCTGGATGGAAAGGACTTCGCTTCGATCGCTGCCAATTTTCTGTCACAAGCGCCCAGCGCCACGCCGCGGGCCCGCGACTCGCGCGACAAGGTCAATTTTGCCGCCGACTTTTGGGCGAAGCTGACCGGCCCTGATTTCGGCCGCCTGACGCTCGAGCATGTTGCGCTCGTGTTTGTGTCGCTCGCCGCGAGCATCGTCGTGGGCATTCCGCTCGGCATTCTTTGCGCGAAGCGGCCGGCCAGCGAGGGGCTTATTCTCGGTACGACCGGCGTTGTCCAGACGATCCCTTCACTCGCGTTGCTTGCATTTCTGATTCCGTTGACCGGTCGCATCGGCACCGTTCCAGCATTCATCGCGCTTGCGCTCTACGCGTTGTTGCCGATCGTGCGCAACACGTTTGCGGCGCTCACCCAAATCCCGCGCGGAATGAAAGATGCGGCCCGCTCGCTCGGGATGACTGCGGGCACGATTCTCAACAAGATCGAGTTGCCGCTTTCTGCGACGACGATTCTGGCCGGGATCAAGACATCCGCCGTCATAAACGTCGGTACCGCAACCATCGCGGCATTCATCGGCGCGGGCGGGTATGGCGAGCGCATCGTGACCGGTCTCGCGCTCAACGACAACGCGATGTTGCTCGCCGGTGCCGTCCCCGCCGCAGCGCTCGCGCTGTTGATCGAAGGCGCGTTTCGAATCGGTGAACGCTGGGCGATTCCGGCGGGATTGCGTTACGCGTCCTGATTGGAACGACTGCTAGGTTCGTACGGTCGATCATAGATGACCACGTTCACGGCGTCACCGTGCGACGCGGGCGTCATCCGCGCGGCGCCCTGCCCTTCGCCGGCTGCGCCTCGCACGGCACGATGGATCCTCGCCGCAACGATCATTGCATCGAGCATGGCGTTCATCGATGGCACCGTCGTGAACGTCGCGCTGCCGGCGTTGCAACGCGAACTGTCGGCGAACCTGGTCGATGTGCAATGGGTCGTCGAGTCGTATGCGTTGTTCCTCGCCGCACTGCTACTGGTTGGCGGCGCGGCAGGTGATCGATTCGGACGCCGCCGCGTGTTCGTGATCGGCGTGGCGCTTTTTGCCGCGGCATCCGTGTGGTGCGGCCTTGCCGGGAGCGTCCGTCAGCTTATTGCCGCGCGCGCGGTCCAAGGTGTCGGCGGCGCCCTGCTAGTGCCCGGCAGTCTTGCCATCATCAGCGCATCATTTGACGAACAGAGCCGCGGCAAAGCGATCGGAACGTGGTCGGGCGCTTCTGCACTGATGGCAGCACTGGGACCCGTCGTCGGCGGCTGGCTGATCGACCATCTCACGTGGCGCGCTGCGTTTTTCATCAACGTCCCGCTGGCGGCCGCGGTGCTGTTTCTCACGCTTCGCTACGTGCCGGAAAGCTCGAATGCCGACGCGCACGGCGATCTCGATTGGCGGGGCGCATCGCTGGTGACATTGGTACTTGGCGGCATCGTGTTCGCCATGATCGAGTCGCCACTGAAGGGATGGACGCATCCGGCCGTCATCATCGCGCTCATTGCCGGTGCGTCCGCACTTGCAGCGTTCCTCAGCGTCGAGAAACGGCAGCCAACGCCGATGCTGCCACTCGATTTGTTTCGCTCCAGCACGTTCAGCGGCGCGAATCTGCTCACGTTCTTGCTCTACGGCGCTATTGGCGGAAGTCTGTTCTTCCTGCCGCTCGATCTCATCCAAGTACACCATTACTCAACCACGGCTGCCGGAGCTGCGCTGTTGCCGTTCGTCTTGCTGCTGTCGCTGCTCTCGCGTTGGTCGGGCGGACTTATCAATCGCTACGGTGCCCGTCGACCGCTGATCGTCGGCCCGATCATCGTCGCCGTCGGTTTTGCGCTATTCGCCGTGCCGGGAACGACTGGCAACTACTGGTTCACGTTTTTCCCGGCGGCCGTCGTGTTGGGACTCGGTATGGCGGTAAGCGTCGCGCCGCTCACGACGGCCGTACTGAACGCGGTGGACGGTCGTTTTGCAGGTGCTGCCTCAGGTATCAACAATGCCGCTTCGCGGGTCTCCGCCTTGATCGCCGTTGCGGTGTTCGGCTTGATCATGACGCCGATTTTCAACCGCTCGCTCGACATTGCCCTCGAACGCGCCTCGCTCGCGCTACCGGTTATCGCCGCGATCGATCAGCAGCGCAGCCGACTTGCGGCTATCGAGCTTCCCGCCGACATCGATGCGCAGAGCAAGGCGGCGGCGCAGGACGTGATCGCCCACGCGTTTGTCGCTGGATTCCGCGCGATCATGATCATCTCTGCGGCGCTGGCGCTTGGCGGTGCGGCAAGCGCATGGTTCTTGATTCGATCGCCCTAGAGCAATCGTTAGACCGCGGCGTCGAGCGGCTGGCCTGCAAGCCAGGCAGCGCCGCGGCGATAAAGCGCCTCGACTTGCGTGCCCTTGAGCGTCGGCATGTCGCGCTTCACCGTGAAGCCGTTCTTCGTCTGCGTGTACGCGAGATGGCGATAGCCTTCCGGAAATTGGCCGAGTAGGTCGGCGTCCAGCTGAAGTTGGGCATTGGGGTCGACAGGATCGAGCCGGTCCTTTTCGTAGATCGGTTGTCGCAGCACGATCGCCCAAACATCGCGGCGCTTTTCGAAAAAGTCGTAGAAACGGCCCGTGCAGACGACGTCGCACACGACGCCGTCAATCGCCGCGCGCTGCGAGATCGTCATCTTCGTCTGCGCGATCGCGCGCTCCCCCGCGACATCGATCGACGAGCCGCCCAGAAAATGCAGGATGCTGACGCCTTTGTCCCAGCCTTCGCGGCTCACTTCGACGAATCGCTCAGCCGGGCCCTGGAAC